>CAZPYA010000040.1:0-42645 GCA_964590255.1 uncultured bacterium | reverse complement strand
CTTGCCCCACCGTTCTATTCCTCCTCACTCTGGTAACAGATTTTGCGCGCACCCATTGCCAAACCACCGGTTGTATGTCATTCTCGCTGTGTGAACATATCCGCGAAAGCCCCTTTTCAAGGGGCGTCGCTCGGTAGCATGGCCTTTTAAGGCCGTGCGAGCTGGCGGTCATAACCAGGGGCAGAGGGTGTTGAAATCAGCTCCTTGTGTCTCTCAATATGGATTCCATGTCGTGCCAACAGGAACCGCCACCCCGCCTGTCGAAGAAAGCGACAACCTGCCTATCGGGAGCGTGCCATGACCGAGTTGCGACTGGAAAACCCCTTCATCACCCTCACCCTCGATGCCGCCAGCGGGGCGGTGACGGGCATCGTCAACCGGGCCACGGGCACGAGCTGCCGGGCGCCGGGCGCCGGCACGCTGCCCTTCGCGGTGGACGCCTGGTCGGCGAACGGAAGCCGTTTCATCCGCGATCCCCGCGAGGAGCAAAACGGCGGCTTCTCCTTCTACGAGCCGAAAGACGACAACCCGCCCGGCGACCTGCGCGTGCTGCGCGAGCCGGTGGCGCCGCCCGCCGTGTGCGTGGAAGCCATCGATGGCGGGCAGCGGGCGGAGTGCGCCTACGTGCTCGATGGCGGCATCCGCCTCACGTATACCATCACCCTCACGGATGACTCGCCGGTCAGCGAGTGGCAGGTGCGCGTGGAAAATCCCGGCGCGCCGGCGGCGGTCGACGATCTGCGCGTCTACCGCGTCGCCTTCCCGCTGCTGGAGGGCCTGTGCATCGGCCCGCGGCCCGCGGACAATTTTCTCGCGCGTCCCTACGGGCAGGGCGAGTTGATCCCCAACCCCGCCGCCCACGACTACGTCTGCCCCAACGGCGGCCCGCTGAAGCGCCACCTGCCCACCTACGTGCTGACCTACATCGGCTGGGCGTCGATGCCATGGCTCGACCTCTACGGTCCCGGCGCCGGCCTGTACCTGGCCAGCTACGACCCCACCTTCGAGCAGGTGGACCTGGAAAGCTGGCCCGATCCCGCGCGCGGCACGGTGACGCTGGACCTGCGTACGATGGCCTACCTGGAACCCGGGCAGCAGTGGACCTCGCAAGCCTTCGCCGTGGGGGTGCATCAGGGCGACTGGCACTGGGCCGCGGACACCTACCGCGCCTGGGCCGACGCGCACCTGCAGCCATACGAAGGCCCGAAATGGATTCGCGAGGAATGCGACGGCTGGCTGGGCACCGGCGGGCCGATGCCCTTCGAAGGCTACGTCAACATGCTGGATGACGCCCGCTGGCTGGGGCTCAATTACCTGCAAATCTGGTCGGAGATGATCGAGCCGGAAACCGCCGACGGCACGCGGAAGAGCTACTACTGCTTCCTGCTGCCCGACCCGAAACGCGGCGGCGAGGCGGCGCTGGCGGCGGCGGTGCAGGCGGTGCGCGCCGCCGGCGGGCACATCGGCTTTTACTACAATATCTGGACCTGGGACGCGGAGATCGGCGCCGCGCTGGCGCCCTATCGCGACGCCATCCCCGCCGATGTCGAAATCCCCGAGTGGTGGCCCACTTCGCGCCGCTGGGCCTCCGTCTTCCCCGACGGCTCGCGCAAGGCGGGCAACTACGTGAATGAATACGCCGGCCTCTGCCCGGCGGCGGAGGCATACCAGGACTACGTCATCAGTTGGGTGGTAGACCGCTACGTGAAGCGCTACGGCGTCGACACTTGGTACTTCGACAGCATGCCGGTGACGATGTTCGGCGCCGCGCGGGTGTGCTTCAGCGACGAGCACGGCCCCGCGCAGCCCCACGGCGTGGGCCGCGGCTGCCTGCAAATGCTGCGGCGCGTCTACGAGGCGGCAAAGCCGACCGAGCTGGCCATCACCTCGGAGACAGTGAGCGACGCGCAAATGCAGTTTAACAGCCACGCGCTGGGCGTCGAAATGGTCAACGGCCTCATGGTCCACCCGAAGCCGGAAATCTACAGCTATACCTTCCCCGAGCACCCCATCTTCAGCGGCACCTGCAACGGCGCCGGCAGCGGGCTGCACTATTACTACCCCGAGCTGACCGCGCCCCGCCGCGAAGACGCCATGAACCGCGTCTTCCTCATGGGCTACCGCTTCGACATCCTGCTGCGCGAAGTCGACCGCGACGATCCCTTCCACCAGTACCTGCGCCACCTCATCGCCCTGCGCCAGCGGGTGAAGGACGTCGTCTACCTGGGAGAATTCCGCGACGACCTCGGCCTCGGCGCCCTCCCCGCGCGCACCGACGCCAAACTCTTCCGCGACCGTGCCCGCGCCACGCTGGTGGCCACCCTCGTCGACCGCCGCGAGCAGCGCGCGCCGATCACCCTCGCCATCGACCTGGCCGTCCACGGCATCGCGCCCCCCACCCATGCCGTTCTCTACCAGCTCGACGGCAGCGAAACGCCGCTGGCAATCGCCATGAACCACACCGTGCTGACCCTGACCCTGCCGCCACTGCGCGGCGAGGCGGCGGCGGTGCGCGCGTGGTGACGGAAGGAGACAACTCGGGGACTGTCCCCGCGCACCGCGCCCGTGCCGCAATACAACCACACCCAACGCCCTCCATGACGGGATGACTCATCACGCCCGCCCAGGGGCTGTCCCCCGGATTCAGGCCCCCCTCTCCCGATGGGGGAGGGGTGGCCTTCAGGCCGGGGAGGGGTCCGCGCGACCGTCGCCGGCATAGCAACGCCCACGCCACCACCTGCGTGCGGAAACGGCGTGCGGCCGTGCAATGATTGGGGAACCCGTATTGATGGCTAAAAAGCGTCCGTCCAACCGCGCGAACCAGCGTGATGGTACCGGATTTCAGTGGACGGCGTTTTCTGATCGACTTTGGGGTCTTCCTGGCCCCCGCAAGCAAAAAATCACCCAACTTATACCAGTTGTGTTGATAACAACCCCGCAGTCTGCGCCTCCTGCGGCGCGTGTTTTGAACGAATGAATCGGGTGTGATTATAGGCAATTGGTATTAGGTGGGCTTGGAGGCCGCGGAATCCCACCTTGCGCGGTGCAGGAGGCGGTTGTGAACCGGCGTGCAATTATGACCCAATTACGGGGGAAGCAGCATCCAAAATTGACCAGCAACATAACTGTTGGCAACATCGCAACGGCTCGGGCTTGAGCGTAAACACGGGGACATCGTCGGCCAACCAGTTGTTCACAGGTGGGTCATCATTGAGCGCCGATGGTTGGTCAATCTCACACGCCGATTCACAGGTGACGAGCGAAAGTTAACAGAACCGTAATCTGCGTTCTTTCCTGGCGGATTAGTGGTCTGCAAAACAGTACGTTGTTGCCAAATAGAGGTGCAGCGAAGGAGGGGCTTTGGGCTATAATATCGTGAATGAATTGATAATATCTTGGATTTGTGCTACATTATCTGAATAATATTTTTCGCTAATCAAGCTCGTAATAACATACCCTCTATTATCTTTGATCACAACAAAGTGAAAAATTACAAACGCATTATTGTTAATTTCCCTAGATGCCTTGATGAGTAGTCCGTTATAGGTATTAATTTTGTATTTTGAACTCCCATAAACCGTATAATTTGGGATAGACTCCTTATTAAATGCGATCACATCTGCATAGAAGTCATCTATAATCTTATATCCGGATACATCACTGAATTGCACCTGCACGATAACCATTTTCAAAGGATCTGTCACGTTAGACACTGCATTAATCGATATTCCTGGTATTCGATTGCTCTTTACCCATCCTTTTGGAAAGGTAATTTCATAACGTGCTTTACGATTTGTATATCGAGGAGCAGATAAGTCACTATCAGTCAACGTGATACTTCTGGCGATAGAGAAAAAATCCTTAGACGCGACATAAAAGTCGTCTTTAAGCGCAAATCCGCTAAAGGTGTATCCACACCCATTGCGGACAATAAGGTAACTGATACTCTTTACATTACCGACATCTTTAATTACAAATGATACCTCAATGGATTTTCCTCTGCATCCATCAATTGTGGCAAAGTCACTTGTCTTTTCCACAATACAATTTTGCACTAATTGTTTTGGGTCCTTGCTATTTCGCACCATAGTGTTTGTGCTGGCGTTGACATAATCTATTAATGAGATATCGGCACCAATTATTTCGTAATCTGCCGTGAATCTAAAGTTTCCTTTTTTCGCAGTAAATACACTAGAGTAATCATCTTTTTTCTCCACCCATCCTGCGGGGAATTGCATGGAGATGCCTTCCTGCTTGTTGACATAGTTCTTTACCTCCGCAGGAGCCTGGGCTGATGCAACGGGTGCACAGGCAAAGAGAATGCTAACTAGTAAACTTACCGTGATGGGCTTAAGCATCATGGATGTCTCCTGTTTTGCGTGGAGTGTATCCCAGAATAAGTTGAAACTTATTTCCGATGACTAACCAATATTACTACCACGGCAGTGGTAAGGTTGCATCGGATTTAGTTCACGCTCAATGAAGAGCGAAATACAATCTTACCTATGCCAGAATAGTAATTATAGTCATTCGCCGCTCGTTATGTCAACATGTCGCTAACCCAACTTCCGCAGTTCACCCCCTGTTGTAAGTATTCGGTGAACCCCATCCGCCTCCCTGCTGTGCCGCATGCCATGCCGCTTTTCGCTACTCCCCCGGCAGAATGCCAACTCGGGGACTGTCCCCAAAGCTTCCGATACATCGCGCGACCGGGCAGAGAGAAAGCGGCGATACTCGCCGCACTCCACAATACCGCTATGACCGCGGTTCTGCCCCCACCTGCCTCGCGGCGCTACAGGGGATACCGGCCACCGCGCCTTGTACCGGTATCCCCTGCCCGGCGTCTGCCGGGGCATCCGCCAGTGACTCCGGCGTCACGATATGCGCGGATACGTTGGACGTCCGACCTTTAACGGATGCCAGCTCTACAGTAGCGCCGGCATCGCCCAGCGTCAAGGACAGGCGCCAACACGCCATTACCCCGAGGATGGTGATGCTCAGATCTCGGTTGACGGCGCGGCGCACGGACAGTTCCCGGTTTACGTCGCGAGGCGTATGGCGTGGCAGGCTGGAAGGCGTCGGGCCAACCACCGGCGGCTTCGATGGCCGTATCCATCGCGCGCATCAGCGTGCTGGTGGCGGCCACCCGGCTATACACTACACAACTCGGGGACTGTCCCCGCGCACCGCGCCCGTGGCGCAATACAGCCGCACGCAACGCCGTCCATGACGGGAGAATCCATCACGCCCGCCCAGGGGCTGTCCCCCGGATTCAGCTTCACCTCTACGCGGGGGACAACTCGGGGACTGACCCAAAACAGTTTAGATAAGCCTGCTCGATGTGGCGAACGAACCGGGCGATGCCGCCATATTTCCTTATTATCGGACGCGTGTTGCTGCGCGGCGACGCTACTGAGAACGTCACCGTTCAGTCCTGTCCCCTGTTCCCCTCACCGGATGAGTTGCCAGTCGATTTTCGCGCCTTTCGGGGCGGGTTCGGAGAATTTGACGACGAAGCCGGCGGCGGTTTTTTGCAGAATGCGGTCCATGGTGAACCAGGTGGGCTGCACGGACAGGCTGTAGTTGGCGTCGGCTTCGGGGGTGGGGAAGGTGACGGTGAGCATCCGGGCGCCTTCCTTCACCGGGACGTTGATGCCACGGAGGTTTTTGGCGGCGATGCCGGTGGCGGAGAGGCCGCTGACGCCTTTCACGGTGGGCAGGGCGACGTCGCCGCCGCTGATGGAGAGGTTGCCGGTTTTCGGATTGACCATCAGCACGGTTTTGCCGGCGGCGCTTTTCCACACCAGCGGCTGCTCGTGGACGGGCTGCTCGAAGACGAGGGCGCCTTCCGTGACGTCGGCATTGAAGCGGATACCCGCGCCGGTGACGCCGTCGATAGCCAGGCCGCTCTGGTGCGCCGGCTTGCGGTCTTTGCGGCGGGCGATGGCGATGTCGCGGTCCACCATGCCGTCGCTGCCGATGAGCAGCGCCGCGTAGGTGGAAACGAGGCCGAAGTTGCTGATCTCGATGGCCGAGGTGGGCCACGACGAGGGGATTTTATTGAACTGGCGGACGCGCACCCCGCGCGGGAAAACGGGATCGGCGCCCACCGCCTGCTCGACCGGATCGCCGGGGGCGAAGTCTAGCGCGGTGCCGCGGTGCGGGCCGGCGGCCAGCTTCAGCGTGCGCGGGTGGTCGGCGCCGGGCGAGGCGTTCATGCCCTCTTTCCAGCCGTCGGCAATGTCGCTGACGTAGGCGCCGGGAGCGATGATGTAGCGCAGCGGGCGCTCGTGGCCGTCGTGGGTGTAGTTGTCGTCGTTATACAGGGTGGGCCCGCCGGCGGCGACGGCGGCAAAGCGCACGCGCTCGATGCGGATTTCATGGGTGCCGTCGGCATTGCGGCGATACGCGCGGATGAGATACCAGCGATAGATGTTGCCCGGCGGGCTGGCGGTGAAGTAGCCGCCGCCATCGGCGCCGCTGACGAATTCGCCCGGCTCGGTCACGGCGAAGAAGCGACCCACCACGTCGGGGGTCCAGCCGCATTCCTTCGCGCCGATAATGCGCCCGCCCAGGTAGTTGGCGCCGCGGGTGATGAGGCTGGGGAAGGTTTTGCCGTTGTAGACGTGGGCGAAGGCGCGCACCGGCTTGCCGTCCCAGGAAATGAGGCTGGGGTGTTCGCCCTTCTCGTCCGTCCAGGTCATCGGGAAGCGCTCGGGGGTAATGCCCCACTTCACGTAGTCGTCCACCTTGGCCAGCAGCGCCGGGTTCTGGACCATCATGCCGCTCCAGTCCTCGGCGTTGACGATCTGCACCGTGCCGGCGGTGAGCCACTTTTTCGCGTTCATGTTAATAAGCGGGCGCGAGGTAGCCAGCTTGTTGGCATTGCGCGCGCCGGGGGCGAATTTCAGCGCGTCCTGCGTCCAGTCCACCGCCTCCACCTTCGCGGTGAAGGGGTCGATGTCGTTTTCGATCTCGGCGTTCAGCACCACGCCGTTTTCGTCGCCGCGGCTGCTCATCACGTCGCCCTGGTAGGCGAACCAGCCGCTGATGACGAAGGCGTCACCGTGGCCGTATTGCTCGCGCCATACATGGAAGTCGAAGGACTGGCTGTCGGCGTTATGCGCGGTGGTCAGCAGCAGCGTGCCCACATTGCTTTTATTGGAGAGCTGACCGGTGCCGTTGGCCTTCACCTCGGGGATGTCGGCGGTGAAATAGGCCTGCTGCTTCGCCACGTCCCAGCCGATGTGTTTCACCTCGATATTTTTGCTGACGCCGGGCATGGTGAAGGGCAGGCGCTGGGCGGGGAAGATGCCGCGGATGGTTTCGGGATAGAGCCACACCTCGCCGTTGGCCCGCTTCACCACCTCGCAGGTGCGCAGCACCGAGGAGGAGCCGCGGATGACGCTGTTGTTGATAGCCATCACCGCGTGGCTGCCCCAGTGCGGCAGGTAGTCGGGGTAGGTGTCCAGCGTGCGGTCCAGCTTGGTGCCCGCCCAGCCGCTGAACTCGAAGGGCATCGTCAGCCCGATTTGCGGCGGGTGGGTGATGGTGAGGCCGTTACGGCGGTCGATGATGGTCACCACCGGCACCGTGCCGTCCGGTCGCTGCGTCTGGTACTGGTTGCGGATCACCAGCTCTTTCGCCGTGCCGGTGGGCACCACCAGCGTGCCGCCGCCGTGGGTGGTGATCCAGTAGGCGGCTTTGTCCAGCGTGTTCTTCACCGCCGGCATCGTATTGATTTCGCCGAAATCGGACAGCAGGTAGGCGCCGTCCATGCCCAGAGCCACCTCGGGCACCTGCGCGTGAAGCGGCAGGATGCAGATACAGAGGAATGCGAACACGAGCCAGCGCATGATGGGCCTCCATTAATGACATAGATACAAAAAACACATTCGGCGGGAAGGGGCGCAATACCTGCCGGAGCGGGGGAGGCGTGAATGGTACCGGTGGCGGAGGGCGGATAAATGGTGACAGGAACCGTTTTCCTGTATGAAAATGACCGGTCACCTGTCCTGGACTCAGGAAAACGGTTGCAGTCACCATTTATCTCGTATGTGGAAGGTCTGGAGGGTGAGACTCTGTAGAGCCGCGAGCCCGCGTGCTAACTCAAGGAGTGTTCAATTACGATTGCGATTGGGTGTGTGGATGCACGCCGGTAACTTTTTCTGGCGCCGGACGTCAAAGGGAAGTACGACACGTATCTTTTTCGCTCGTTCGGAGGTTGGTGATGCGCTATTTGTGGCTGTTGTTGGCGTGGTGCGCGGTGGTGTCCGCGGGGGCGGTGGTGACGAAGACGTTCACCATTCCCGAGGGGTTTGGGTTGGCATGGGGACCGGACCGGGTGAGTTACCGGGTGGAGTTCCCCGCGAACGCCGTGACGCCGAAGGGGGTGGCGCTGACGGACGCGGCCGGCGCGCCGGTGGCGGTGCAGTTGTCCGACATCGCCTGCTGGGACGCGAAGGGGAAATGGGTGAAATCGGCCACCGTCTCCTTCATGGCGACGCTGCAGCCGAACCAGGTGGGCACGTGGACGCTGACGGCCGGGGCGAAGGCGGTGAAGCAGCCGAAGACGGACCTGGAGGCGGATTTCGCCAAAGCATCTATCGTGCTAACCACCGCGAAGACGGGCATTCGCCTGCCGGTGGGCGCAATGACCTACCCGCAGCCCGTGGCCGCCGCCGAGGTGCCGGCACCCATCCAGGCGATTCGGCTGAGCGACGGCCGGTGGATCGGCAAGGGGTGGTGGGAGACCGAGCGCCCGTGCCTGAGCTACAGCGCGACGCTCACTGACGCCGGCCCGGTGTTTGCCCGGGTGGCGCTGAAGTATGCCTTCGCCGACGACACCTTCTACACGGCTACCGTCGAGCTGAATGCCGGGCAGGACTTGGCGGTGGTCACCGAGGAGTTCAACCTGGCGCAGGGCAAGCGCTACGCCATGCCCGACCAGGGCGGCGCGAAGCCGGGCGACACCTTCGCGCTGGTCAAGCCGCGCTTCACCTCGAAGACGGACGAGATGATGTGGGACTGGTGGTGCCCCAGCCAGGGGCTGATTCCTTCGCCGAACGCCTACCGTTTCGCCTTCTACGAGGGGCTGCAGCCGGACAGCGCGGAGTTCGCCGGGCGCACGCCGCACGAATACGTGAAGGCCGGCGACGGCGGGCTCACATTCGACAAGACCGGCCCGGTGACCGGGCTGAACGCCTACACCCAGTGGGTGGGCGACGAGGCGCTGTATTTCGGCGCGTATAACGCTAAAGGCGGCGCGGACGAGCTGGCCATCGTGGCGCTGCGCCCGGGGCAGTGGATGCACCCGGACCTGGATCCGCACCCGAACCGGTCGCTGAAACAGTATGTGCAGACGAACAACCTGTGGATCGACCGCGTGAGCGGCGCGGATGCCGACCTTATTCTGCGCGCGCCGACGATGCTGGGCCGGCGCGTGTATGGCATCGGCGTGCTGCAGCGCAAGCCGGTGACGGTGGTGAAGCCGGACACGGCGCTGGCGGGGTTGCCGGTGGCTTTCGGTGATGTCTCGACCGGACTTGTGCCGCCGGTGGACAAAAACAACCAGCCGCTGGTGCAGACGAAGACCGGCACGGAGATCATGCTGCGCCATATCCGCATGGGCCGGCTGGAGCTGAACGTGGTGAAGGACTGGGTGGTGGACTACCCGGAAACGAGCAAATATCCGCGCCTGTTTGTGGACGCCGGTGACCTGGAGCGCATGAAAATCCGCGCGAAGAAGAACCTGGCTGACCAGCAGCATCTGCGCTGGGTGCGCTGGCTGAATGACGGCAGCGCGGCGACCGGGCAGCAGTTGATTACGGAGAGCCTGGCTTTCCTGACGCAATTCTGCCAGACCTTCGCGCTGACCGACTACGGCCACATGATGTATGCCATCAACACCGGCACCATCGCCCACCAGGTGGATACCGCGTTGGCGGTGCCGGAGCTGACGCCCGAGCAGCGGAAGGCGTTGCTGCGCCTCTCCGCGCTGAACCTGTATAACAGCCTGGCGGACGACTACGTGCCGCCGCGGCGAGCGGGGTTCGCCTGGGGGTCGGCCAACATGCAGGCGCAGTTGCGCGCCCGCGGGGCGCTGATGGCGGCGCTGCTACCTAACCACCCGCACGGCAAAACGTGGCGGCAATACCTCACGGAGTGGGTGACCGGCTATACCGAGACGCAGGTGAACGCGGCCGGCGCCACGCTGGAATGTCCGCATTACGGCGGCATGGCGGTGGAGCTGGGGGTGGTGCCGCTGCTGGCGATGGGCCGCTGCGGCGACATCGACACCACCGCGGCGGTGACGCGCTACAAGGCGGCGGCCTGGCACCGGCTGGGCACGCTGCTGCCGTGGGACCTGCGCGGCAACATGCGCAGTTGCCCGCCGGTGGGCGACGGCTACTATGACAGCGACGGCACCTTTATCATGATGGCCGCGCTGCTGGAGAAGGCCGACCCCGCGCTGGCGAAAAACCTCTGGTGGGGCATCCGCGAGAGCGGCGGCAGCCTGGGCGGGCATCCGACGCTCATCGGCGCGCTCATCGACCCGAGCGCCGATTTCGAGGCGCCGAAACTGACGTCGACGAACTATCCCGGCGACGGCTTCGTGATGCGCAACGGCTTCCCGCGCCAGGACGAGACGTATCTCTACGTCACCGCCGGCGGCTTCTCCATCGGGCACGGGCACAGCGACCGCGGGGCGTGGATTCTGTACGCCAAAGGCGCGCCGCTGATGGCCGACTTCGCGGCGATGTATACTCCGAGCATCCGCCAGGCGTGGCACCACCCCGGCGGGCTGAGCTTCAACCACGTGGAGACGCTGAAGAACTGCCCGGGGCGCGACAAGCCGGGCTGCTACTACACCGGCAAGGTGTGGGCGGAGCACACGAAGGAGCCCTTCACCAACCTGCAGCCCGGGTGGGACCCCTCGGCGGCGAGCCTGGACGACGCCTTTGGCACGGTGACGCGCTTTGCCACGCTGCCCGCCGCCGACTACGCCGAGATGGCGCGCAGAATCAACTACCTCAACCGCGTGCCGTATCAGCAGCCGGAGACGCACGGGCGGCTGGCGACGGAGGATTTCGCCCACGAAGAGGTGTGGGTGAAACAACCATTCACCTGGACGCGCCGTTACGCCTTCGTGAAGAGCCCCGACCCGCTGGGCCACAACTACCTGGTGATCCGCGACGACCTGCGCGGCAATACCGAGTTTACCCCGGCGCTGAACCTGTGGGCGCTGGCGGACAAGCTGGACGTGAAGGGGCAGATCGGCACTTACACCGGCACCTTCGGCGTGGACCTGGACTGCTACGTGGCGGAGCCGAATACCTTCACGGCCTTTTCGCGCACCATCAGCCATGACTGCCGGTTCGGCTTCAACCAATACTTCACGAAGACCTTCGGCAAGACGAAGCCGTTTGAGTCGCAGATCCTCCTGCAGATTCCGCAGGCGCCGGGCCAGGGCGGCTACTTCGTGGCGATGGTGCCGCGCAAGGCGGGCGAGCCTATGCCGACCTTCGCCACCGTGCTGGGCGGGCGGGGCATCCGGGTGACTTTCCCCGACCGCGTCGACACGGTGATCCTCACCAATACCCCGGAGACGATGATGCTGGACGGGCTGACGCTGCGGGGCACCGCCTTTGTAGTGACGCAGGCCGGCGGCAAATCGACGGTGACGCTGCTGGCACCGGGCAGCGTGCAGCAAGGCGCCGCGGTGCTGGTCAGCGGAGACGCGGCGAAAACCGTGGACGTGCCGTAAATCAGGGGACAGGGAACGGGGAACCGGGGGCAGGGGGTGGAAACTCTGCCCCTGCTGGTGTTTCTTTATATGTGTTCAGCTTGTTCGCAGAGTCATCGCTCTCACTTGACAGTCCCCTGGGCATGTGACCGACATGCGTCCACCCACCTCTGACGTGTTGCTCGCCCTGGTGACCGCCCTCACCGACATGCTCCTCGAGAAACCGCGCGCTGCAATAACTCCGAAGAACGTGAACAGATACTATGGGGCACAGCCGTAGACCGCCGCCCGTGTTCGTGTTATCGTATCCCCATGCATTTCGCCCTGCCGCGCTGGGATCGGTACGGGATTCTCTTCGCCGTCGCGTGCGTCGCGGTGGCGACGGCGGCCTTTCTGCCGGGGCGCGAGCATTTCGCGCACGGGCAGTGGCCGCTGCTGTACCTGCTGCTCATCGTCTTCGTCGCCGGCACAGGCGGCTTTCTGGCCTCGCTGGTGGCGGCTGTCGCCTCGTTCCTGGCGTGGAACTACTTCTTTTTGCGGCCGTATCACACGTTCATCGTGCATGACCCGCAGGACTGGTTGGCGCTGCTGGTCTTCCTCATCGTCGGCGTGGTCATGGGGCTGCAAACCGCGCGCATGCGCGAACGCGAGGCGGATGCCCGCGCCCGAGAGCAGGAGACGGCACTCTTGAACCGCATGAGCGCCAGCCTCGTGTCCATCCCCGCTACCCGCGCCATGGCGGACGTGCTGCTGCGCGAGGTGCTGGCCATCACCGGCGCGACGACGGCCGTGCTCTTTGTCATCGATGCGGGCGATCTCACGCCGTTCTGCCTGGAGCCCGCTGGCGCGCCACCCGGCGAGCAGCGCCGCCGCGCGCAATGGGTCGCCCGCACGGGCACAGCCATTGGCGTGCCGGCGCGCCCCGGCATCCCGGGGTGGCCGGTCTCAGTCGTGCCGCACACCGTGCCGCCGGGGCGCGCCAGTGCCGACCTGTACCTGCCGGCCCAATCGGCGTCGCTGCTTGAAGCCGTGCTCTACGTCGGCGAACGAGCAGAGAGCGAGGCGTATTCGCTGCACGACGCGCGCCTGCTGGTGTCTATCGCCAACCTGACCGCGGGCTTCCTAGAGCGCCAGCGGCTGGAAAGCGCCGCCGCGAAAGCGGAAGCGCTGCGCGAATCCGATCGGTTGAAAAGCACGCTCATTTCCTCGGTATCGCATGAATTGAAAACGCCGCTGGCCGCGGTGACGGCGACCATCACCAGTCTGCTGGAGGGCGACGTCGCGTGGGAGGCAGACACGGTGCGCCCGGAGCTGCAGGCGGTCCGCGACGACCTGGCACGGCTGAACGACAGCATCGGCGCGCTGCTGGACCTGTCTCGCTTGAAAGCGGACGCCTGGACGCCCCAACCCGACTGGTACGAATTCGGCGAAATCGTCGGCGGCGTGCTGGCGAAACTACCCGAGGCCGCCCGCCGGCGCATCATCTTCGATATCCCCGACGCGCTGCCGTCCATTCGGGTGGACTTTCAGCAGTGGTTACAGGCGCTGCTGCATCTCGTAGAAAACGCGCTGGCCTATGCGCCGACGGAGACGTCCATCACCGTTGGGGCAGCGGCAACCGCGGATGCCGTGCGCATGTGGGTGGAAGACCGCGGGCCGGGCATCGCCGCGGCGGAGCGCAAGCACATTTTCGAGCAGTTTTTTCGCGGCCGTGCCGCGACCGGCACCCCGACCGGCACCGGATTGGGCCTGGCCATCACCGCCGAGATCGTGCGCTATCACGGTGGACACATCCAGGTGGAGGACGTGGAGCCCCACGGAGCCCGATTCGTTATCGTGCTGCCGCGGGAGGGGTCACACACGGGAGGCACAGCATGACAGCATCGGGCACCGCGGGCACCATCCTGGTGGTAGATGACGAAGCGCAGATCCGGCGCGCGCTGCAGTCGCTGCTCACCGCGCGGCACTATCGCGTGCTGCTGGCCGAAAACGGCCAGCAGGCACTGGAGCTGGCCGCCGACCATACGCCGGACCTGGTGGTCCTCGACCTGACCATGCCGGGTATCAGCGGGCTGGAGGTGTGCCGCGAGCTGCGCGCCTGGTATCGCGGGCCCATCCTCATTCTCTCAGTGCGCGGTGGCGAAGCGGATAAAATCGCCGCGCTGGACCTGGGAGCGGACGACTACCTGGCGAAACCATTCCCCACCGGCGAGCTGCTGGCGCGCATCCGGGCGCTGCTGCGCCGCGCGGCGCAGCACGAAACGCCACCACCGGTGCTGCACCTCGACGCGCTGGAGATCGATCTCGCCCGCCGGCTGGTGACACGTGCCGGGCAGCCGGTGTCGCTGACCCCCATCGAGTATGCCATCCTCACCTATCTCGCACAGCATGTCAACTGCGTGGTCACCTCCAGCCAGCTTATCGAGCAGGTGTGGGGCGCGGACGCCACCGAAGATACCCAGGCGCTGCGCGTACACATCAGCCACCTGCGGAAAAAGATCGAACCGCACCCCACCGTGCCGCAATACCTGCTCACCGAGCCGGGCGTGGGCTTCCGACTGACCGTTCCCGAATCTGCGTCAGCCTGACTTTACAGCATCTTCACACCATCCCGTGCCATTTTCACGAGCGCTTTACACCGCGCGTGGTATCCTCACCGTAGTGAATTTGGAGGTTACCATGATTGGCACCATGCTGTGGATTCTCGTCGTGATCTGGCTGCTGCACCTGGCCGTGCCGACGCCGTTTATGCGCCGCGACCCCAGTTGCGACACCGTTTATTATCTCGTCTGGGCTGCCGTGGTCGGCATCATCCTGGCCATCCACTACGTGAATATGGCCTACGCAGGCCAGGCGCGGCTGGCGCTGCTGGCGGACGGTATTGCGCTGGGCCTGTTCCTGCTGGGGCAGCTCGGTCGGCACGCCTATCGCATCCACCTCCGCAAAACCACGCCCCAACCGCAGGATACCGATAATACCGCGGATATATCCTGACCAGCCAGGCACTGCGGAGGAACGGGCATGGCACACGCCGATCATCTTCACCATCCGGTATCCCGGATAGCACCACTCATGGGGTCTCTTCGCCGGTTGCTTCTCGGCACGCCGCTGCCATCCTCGCATGCGATGGCACACCGCCTACCCATATCCCTGGCATTGCCGGTGTTTGCCTCGGACGCCATCTCGTCGGTGGCATACAGCACGCAGGAAATCCTCATGGTGCTGGCTGGTATCGCGCTGCTGAGCAACGCCGGCATGCAGCACATACAGCTCGGTATCAGTCTCGCCATCGGCATGCTACTCATCATCGTGGCCACCAGTTATCGTCGCGCCGTCATACTCTACCCCACCAGCGGGGGCTCGTATACCGTGACAAAGAGCAACCTGGGCGCCTATGCCGGACTGGTCGCGGCGGCGGCACTGCTGGTGGACTACATCATGACGGTGGCGGTGAGTGTCAGTTCGGGGGTGGACGCGCTCATCTCCGCTTACCGTTTTCTGCTGCCCTGGCGCGTGGAGATCGCCGTGGTGCTGGTAGTCGTCATCACGGTGGCCAACCTGCGCGGCACCAAGGAATCCGGCTTCGTTTTCGCGTTACCACTGTATGCGTTCATCAGCCTGGTCGGCGCGATGATCGTTACTACTCTCATCCGCTTCGTCCTCAGCGGTGGACACATGACCCCGATGGGCACTGACCCGACGCTGCCGGCGAACCTGCGCCTGCCGACCGACCTGGTGCTGCCGCAAGCCGGGCTCACCCTCGGCTTGTTCGTATTGCTGCGGGCTTTCGCCAATGGCTGCTCGGCACTCACCGGCGTCGAAGCGGTGAGCAACGGTGTCTCCGCCTTCAAACCACCTGAGTCGCAGAACGCCGCGAAAACGCTGGCGATCATGCTCGGTATCCTGCTCTTCCTGGTGCTGGGGCTCGGTTTTGCCACCTTCGCCTATCACGCGCGGCCGTCGGAGTCGGAGACCATCCTGTCCATGGTGACGCGCGCCAGCTTTGGACTGACGATCCCCTATTACCTGACGCAGTTCGCCACGTTACTGATCCTGCTGGTGGCGGCCAATACCAGCTTCGCCGATGGCCTCGCACAGATGCCCTCGCCAGGATGGCTTCGCGCCGAAGGCCTTCACCCGTGTCGGCGACCGGCTGGTCTTCCACCGCGGCATCATCGCGCTGGCGATCATCTCCGCATTCGTCATCATCGTCTTCCGCGCCAACGTCACCTCGCTCATCGGGTTGTATGCTATCGGCGTCTTCATCTGCTTCACGCTGTCGCAGCTTGGCATGGCGAAGAAGATACGCGCAATGCAGGAGAAGGGCTGGCGCGGCGGCATGGTCGTCAACATCATCGGCGCCGGTGTCACCGGCCTGGTGGCGATGATCGTCGCGGTCAGCAAATTCACCGAAGGCGCATGGATGGTGCTGGTGATCGTGCCAATTATCGTCGGCATCTGCATCCTCATCAAACGCCACTACGACTGGTTCGACACCACCATGACGGTACACCCCTACGACTACAACCCGCTGGCCGAGCCCACCGAGCCGCTCACCGTGCTGGTGCTGGTCTCCTCCGACGTGCACCGCGGCACGCTGGAAGGACTGGAGTGTGGCCGCGCCATCGCCGAAGCGCATCCCGACTCCGTCATCAGGGCCGTGCATATCGAGATGGACGAGGAGAAGACGCCGCGGCTGCGGGCGAAATGGGAACAGTTCGTCGAGCCACACACGCAGGGAACCATCAAACTCGACATCGTGCCGTCGCCGTACCGCTGGCTCATGGAGCCGATTATGGACTACCTGGACTGGATCGACTTGGAGCGCAGCAACGACCGCATCATCGTGGTGTTACCGGAGTTCGAGACGGGCAGTTGGCTGACGCAGTTCCTGCATAACTTCACCGCCCGCCGCCTGCGCGCCGCGCTGCTCAACCGCCCGCACGTCACCGTCGTCAGCAGCCGCTACTTCATGAAACCCATGGCCTGGCGGATCGGGCGCGGGGGATTGGTCTTTTGAGCATGGCATACAGACCAGCCGTTTCTGTGCGCATCTCCCCTCATAGTTTGCCGCATGTCCGAAAACCGCCTCATCAACCAGCTTAACCTTCGCTACACTGACGCCAAAGCGTTCACAGGGAGGATGAGGCATGAAGCGGTATGGCGTATTACTCGTCATCGGGGTGGTGCTGGCAGGGGTGCTGGCCGGGTGCAACGGCGGTGGCGGGACCGCGCTGCCCTTCGTCATCAACGGGCCGGCGGCCTACGTGGCGAATTACGGCGAAGATACGTTGTCCGTTATCGACGTGGCCAGTTGCCAGGAGGTGCGCACCGTGCCGGTGGGCGAACAGCCCATCGGGGTGGCAGTCAGCCCCGACGGCCGGCGCGTCTACGTGGCGAACTGGGGCAGCGGCACCATCTCGGTGGTCGACCCGAAGGCGGCGACCTGCCTGGCCACCATTACCGTCGGCACGCATCCCCACGCCGCGGCGCTCAACGCCGACGGCACGCGCCTGTACGTGCCGAATTTCGGCGACGACACCCTCGCCATCATCGACACGGATGCCGAGACAGTCCTCGCCACCGTGCCCGTGGGCGCCGCACCCATGGCCGTCCTCTTCGACGGGTCTCGCGTCTACGTGGCGAACCAGGGCAGCGGCACCGTCACCGTCATCGACGCCGCCACGCAGACCGAGATCGGCTCCGTCGCCGTCGAGGCCGGACCCAGCGGCTTCGCGCGCTTCGGCAGCCGCCTCTATGTCTCGAACTACTACGCCAACACCGTCTCGGTCGTCGACACCGAGGCGCTGACCGTCCTCGCCAGCATCCCCGTGGGCGCCAACCCGCACGGCGTGGCGGTGAGCCCCGATGGCGCTCGCGTCTACGTCGCCAACGCCGGCGGCGCTACGGCCAGCGTCATCGACACGGCAACGAACGCCGTGGCCGCCACCTTCACCACCGGCGAAGGCCCCACCGGCCTCGCGCTCACCACGGACGGCACCCTCCTCTTCGTCGCCAACAACGGCGGCTTCACCGTCTCCGCCCTCGACACCGCCACCGGCGAAACCCGCGCCACCATCTTTGCCGGCAAAGCGCCCATCGCGGCGTGCGTGGGACCGTCACCGGATTTATAGATCGTTACGCGTACTGATAATCTCGCCGTATGCCCCGCTAATGTGCTATAACTTATTGTATATTGGCGGGGCTGCGCTGCGCTTGCCTGCCTTCCACACGGTGCTGTTGCTTGAAAGGTATTCCTATGTCCGATGACCGCTTGCTTGCCCTGGAAACGTTGCGCCGGCGCCTGTGCGCGGCGGCGGAGGTGTTGGACGGCGCGGGGCGTGTGATGGCGGCGCCGGCGGTGGCGGGGTGGCTGGCGGCGCAGCGGGAGGACGGCACCTGGGCGGACATCGCCTACGCCGACGACCACCTGAAGGACTGGGACGCGGCACGACACCTGGAGCGGCTGCTGGCGCTGGCGCGGATGTGGCATGACCGGCCGGAGGATGGCCTGCTTCGGGCCATCTTGCGCGGGCTGGACGGCTGGTACGCGCTGGACCCGCAGAACCCCAACTGGTGGTGGAACCAGATCGGCGGGCCGCTGCTGCTGGGCGAGACGCTGCTGCGGCTGAAAGGCGCTTGCGACGCGAGCTACATCGCCCGTGCGGCGCCCGCCTTTCAGCGCCACGAGTCAATGCACTTCACCGGGCAAAACCTCGTCTGGACGGCCACCGCGACGCTGTACCACGGCATCCTCACCGATGACCCCGAGCGCGTCAGCCGGGCGATGATCCATATCGGCAACGAGGTGCGCGTGCTGCCCGGCGAGGAAGGCATTCAGCCGGACATGAGCTTTTTCCAGCATGGGCTGCTGCTCTATTCCGGCGGCTACGGGCAGGGCTTCATCGCCGACGTGGGCCGGTTGATGGCCGTCGCCGCCGGCACCGCCTACGCCTGGCCGCCCGAACTCATCGATCGTTTTAGCCGCTTTGTACTGGACGGCAGCCGCTGGATGGTGCGCGGTCGCACCTTCGAGCTGGGGGCATGCGGGCGCGAGATCACCCGCGAAGGCCATTCCGCCGCGCGCTACGTCTCCGGGCTGCGCGCGCTGGCGTCATTCGACCACCCGCGCCGGGCTGAGGCGGCCGCCGCCCTCGCCGGCGAATCGCTCGTCGGCAACCGCCACTTCTGGTGCGCCGACCTGATGGTGCACCGGCGACCCGACTACTATCTCTCCATCCGCATGCCCAGCCCGCGGGTGCTCAACGCCGACTGGCCGTGCTGCGGCGGCGAGGGCCGGCGCTGCCACCACATGGCGGACGGCGCCACCTTCGTGCTGCGCGACGGCGACGAATACCGCGATATCTACCCCGCGTGGAACTGGCGCCAGGTACCGGGCACCACCGCCGTGCAGGCGCCGGGCGAACTCGACCCGGAGACGGTGCGCGATTTCGGTGAACGCGCCTTCGCCGGCGGGGCGTCGGATGGGTCCGTCGGCTGCGCGGCGATGGATTTTTCACGGGGAAACCTGTCCATCCGCCGGGCGTGGTTCTGCTTCGAGGAGGGCGTCGTCGCCCTCGGCGCGGGCCTGTCCTGCACCGACCCGCATCCTGTGCGCACCACCCTTAACCAGTGCCACTGGCGCGGCCCGGCCACGCTGAACGGCATCGATGGACCGTTGGCGACGGGCGAATACCCGCTGACAGCGGGATCAGTCATTCAGCATGAGGGCGTGGCTTATCGCATCCTCGACGGCGCCGGTAGCCTGCGCCTGGGCGAGCAATCCGGCGCGTGGAGCGACTGCGGCGTCGGTTCGGACGCGCTGGTCACCCTCCCCGTGCTCAACGCCGGCCTCGACCACGGCATCCGCCCGCAGGGAGCGTCATTCGCCTACGCCATCTCGTTCGACGGCGACCTGCCCGCCGAGATATTGGAAAACACCCCGGCGCTGCAAGCCGTGTGGTCCGGCGGCCGCGGCCACGCCGTCTTTTATGAGCCCGGCGCCATCACCTTCTCCGACGGCCAGCGCCTCACCGTCGACCGCCCCTGCATCGTCCTCTACCACCCGGCAAATGGCCGGGCCACCCTCACCCTCGCGCAACCGGCGCAGGAAGCCGGCATGCTCGCGCTGCAATTAAGCGGGCCAGTACAGGCCGATATATCCGTGTCGCTGCCGGAGCATGAGTATGCGGGGTCAAGTGTGTCGATCATTGTCGGGTGAGCGCGACGGTCCCTGTTTCCAGCCGTTCAAAACGGCTGGCTAGATTCAGTCGTCTCTACGAGACTCGACAAATGCCACAATACGGAGGGCCTTGTGGGGCAGTTGCTCAGGTGTTATCGCCAAATGTCTCACCAGGCGGGATGACTACCCCCCGGCGACTACCCCCTAATTTTTGTTGTTTTTGCAAAAAAGGGGGTAGTCGTTTTCACAATCCCTAGGAAGGAATGGTGCCCTGACAGGGCGTTGGTGGTTCCTTCCGACCGGTTCCCACGGCGATGCCGTGGGCTACGGGATGAGAAGAAGAAAGAATGGGTCGTTTAAAAAACATTCCAATTCCTTGATTCTGCCAATTCCATAGCCCAGGGCAATCGCCATGGGAACTGTGACCAAGCCATTCTCCCCGTCGTGTAAGGGCCACCTTCCTTACCTTCGCAGTCTGTGGTTGTCATGGTACAGGAGGCTGGAACAGCCGCGCTCCGGCAATGGCGGTAGTATAGCAGATTTGGCGGGTTATGTCAATCAAATGTTTGCTATATGCATGGCAGTGGCTAATAGATGATAAAATACCGAGCAATCAGGCCCTTATACGTTTTCAGAAAGGTAGCGAACCTCATGGCCGATTGGAGCAATATCTTTCGTTGCCCCGCTTGCGATGCCGGTAATCCCAAGGATACAGATCTCTGCATACGCTGCGGCATCTCTATCACCGCTGCCTTTGAAGAGAAGCGACAGGAGAAAGAGCACGGCGAAGCTGAATACGCGATTTGGTTCAAGGATTTTGAAGAGAAGCTGCGGCGCGAAGAGGCTGAAGATGCCATCGAGCGGCACCAATACCCGTTGGAACCGCATATGGACTTCCTGCGTTCGCTGGTATCACCGGCGCTGATGTTGCAAGTGACGGAACGCGGTGGTTTCAGCAAAATGCATGGGTTGCCGGATTTGCCGCCGAGGATAACGTGGCCGATACACAAAGATCAACCGCTATTATTCCTCTGCCAGCTCGATTTGTCCGAGTTACCGGCCGAGACGCCATACCCGATGCCGCATAGAGGCTTGCTATACTTCTTTTACAACCTGGAAGATACGGATTGGGGATATGATGCGGACGACCGGGGCAGTTGGCAGGTGCTGTATGCCGATGCAACTCCAGCCGATTGCATGCCTTGCCCGGCTCCCACTAAGCTGCCTCCCGATTCTATTGGCGAAGAGATGCGCGTGGTTGTCACACGGATCGAAACATATCTGCCGTTCGACGACCCCCGAATCGAACGGTTGGAGCTGAAAGAAACCCAGCTCGAAGACTACGATACGCTGGCGAAATCAGTTTACGACGACCAGCCGAAGCATCAACTTTTCGGGCATATTGTCCATGTCCAATATAGTGACATGTGCGTGGTCGCGCAGTTGGCCCATCACGGCATGTCGCACATAGACTGCCTGACGCCGGAGCAAATTGCGGAAGCGGACACCATTCTCGCCGAACTGGAGGAATGGGTGCTGCTCTTCCAATACGACTCCGACGATGGCAGCGGCATCATGTTCGGCGATGCTGGCATCGTCTATTTCTGGATCAAGGCCGACGACCTCGCAGCCGGCAATTTTACGGACGTCTGGGCAATCACGCAGTGTTACTGACGCCATTTCAGCAGGGCTGCGCTGCGCTTGCCAACCTTCCACACGGTGCTGTACCATGGGGTTTAAAGCGGTTTAACGACAACTTCTCTCCGGGAGCCGTGTCAAAACCCCTATCTTTGCGCAAGGAGTCTTCCCATGCGTTTACTCGTGCTGTGGCTGCTGGCCGGTTGTGCGCTGGCGGCATTCGGGCAAAAGACCGTCACCCTCACCTTTGACCAGCCGCAAACGGCGGGCATCTGCGGGTATCGGCAGATGTGGGATATGCCGGTGGTGACGGCGGAAAACGGCGCCACGGAGGTGCCGGACGGTGGGTTTAAAGACCGCCGGCTCATCGCGCCGTGGGCGCCGGCCAAGCGCAAGGGCCAGCCCGGCGGGCTGGTGATGGACGCCATCCACCGGGGCCTGCTGGTGCGCTTCCCCGGGGCAGCCGAGGGGATTGCCACGCAGGTCGCAAAGAAATACGCCGTGCAGAAGGTCGAGCTGGTGCTCCCCTTCCTCGATAACGAGCTGGTGCCGGAAGGCGTTTCGGCCATGGGCGGCCGCCCGCCCGCGGACGGCGGCTATATCTACCGTTCCAACTGGGGCGTGCTGGAGCAGTACAAGGCCGAAGACCCCACCTGGCACGCCGTGGCCTGGGCGCTGCGCAAGCCGTGGGCGGCCGATGCAACCAGCGGCCCCACCTATAATGCCTACCTCAATGGCGTCGGCTACTGGGCGAAGTACGGCGCGCAGGACGACACGAAAGACCGTTTTCCGCAGCGCTTCGGCCCGGCGGAAGTGTCGGGCAAAGTGCCGGATGGCCGCCTGGATGTCACCGCGCTGCTGAACGACCCCGCCTTCGGCAAGACACTGGCCGAGCGCCTGCGCGCGCTGGCCGACTGCGGCTTCCTGCTGCGCAAGCAGGAGACCTACGACTACCGCTACTACACCGGCGCATACGAGTGGGGCACCGGCACCGGCGGCCACGGCTTGCGTATCAAGACGCCGAAGCTGGTGGTCACCCTCGCCCCCGCGCGCAAGGCGGTGCAGGTCGGCAAGCTGGCGCCCCCCGCCGATCTCGTCATGCTCGCGGAAGAGCTGTATAAAACCGGCACCGGCGGCGCGCCCACCGCGGTGATGCCCAGCAAAGAGCAGATCCTCGCCCTCGCCGAGAAGCTGAAGTTCAAAAAGCCGGACTGGATGCCCGAGTGGCAGTGGCAGCGCGTGCAGGAGCTGAAAAACCACAGCGCCCAGGACAAGGGCGACGTGCCCTTCTGGTACAGCTACGTGCCCGGCTACACCCGCCGCCTGGGCAACGCGCCCGAGCAGGTCTATCCCATCTGGCTGGACTTCATCCTCAGCAAGCCGTATCGCGGCTGGGACGGCTTCTCCGCCGCCGGCGACACCCTCTTCTGGAGCCTCTACAAGGATGCCATGCCCGCCCCGGTGCAGGAGCACCTGCAGAACAACTGGCGCGCCTGGTCGCTGGATGACCAGAAAACTGAGGACCTGGACCACCCGCAGGCGATGCAGCTCTGGTACGGCAACCAGAACAAGTACTACAAAGAGACGGGCGACTGGCGCGGCAACACCTCCTTCTACCGCGACGGCTACTGCTACGTCATCTCGACGATGAATTTCAACCACACCTCGGCGCTGGGCGCGCTGCTGGGCGGCAACATCGCCGGCTCCCAGCGGATGATGGCCGACGGCCGCCACGGGCTGGAATATTTCCCGCTGCGCCTGTGGACCTGGTACGACGGCACCGCGCAGGAAGCCATCGACCACTACTACTACGCCATCACCCTCAGCGACCAGAAGATGTTCGCCGACTTCGGCCCTACCCATTTTGACCGGCTGATGGGCAAGAGCTGCCTGGCGAAGTCGATGGACGAACTGATCTCCGCCTATCACCCCGGCCTGCGCCACTTCGTCAGCGTTTCCGGCCGCACCGCGCTGCCGAAATACCTGCTGGCGTCGCAGGACGGGCTGCAGTATATCATCCACACCATGAGCAAAAGCGGCGCGCTGCACGACGTGAAAAACCCGGCGCCGCCCTTCAAAACCTCGGTCATCGACGAGCACTTCAGCACCCGCGAGGCGGCGCTGCAGAGCACAGTCGGCCCGTGGGGCCCGGAGTGGATGACCAACATGGTCGACGACAAGCCGCTGCCCTTTGAAATGACCACCACTTTCAAACAGTGGGGTACCCACCTGATGGATCCGCTGTGGCGGCGCACCTACCTCGGCAAAAATTACGGCCTGGCCAGCGGCGACATCCCCAATGGCATCGTGCAGGTGATGGGCCAGTGGCGTCGCGAGCCGAAGCAGGTGGAAAACGTGCAGGACATGGGCACCATGACGGTGCGCTGCGGCATCAACAGCACCCCCACGATAAACGCCGCCCCGGGCTGGATGGAGCCGCAGGGCCAGCAGGCGGTGCTGCAGCACAAGAATACCCTCATCACCCTCACCAGCCCCTATAAAATGAGCGGGCGCGACGCCGTGAAGAGCCTGCAGACCAGCGCAGCCTTCTATCTCTACCAGAACCCGCCGGCGTGGGAGGTCTACATCGACGGCGCGAAAGTCGAAAAGCTGCCCGCCACCTGCAAGCAGGGCCAGCGCATCACCATCAAGGACGGGGTGACCTACATCGGCATCATCCCGCTGCCGGCGACGAACCTCGGCCGCACCGACGAAGTGGTGCTGCACGTCGGCGACACCGCCACCTATGACAATGTCACCACCGCCCCGGCACTGCAGATCGACACCTACAACCTGCAGCGCGACACGCCGCTGGCGAAAGACGCCGACTGGACGCCCATCGACCTGGCCTACGGCGGCTTCGTGGTCGAATACGGCGACGCCACCGAGTATAAGGACTTCGCCGGCTTCCAGGGGCGCCTGCGCGACGCGAAGCTGGACCTGCGCTGGGATGCCGCGGCGAAGACCGCGCACGTGGCCTACGCCGCCGGCGGCAATACCATGGAAATGGGCGTGAAGACCGACTTCCGCGGCGGCGATTATCCCTCGACGGAATGCTTCGCCTACCGCCGCGTCAACGGCGCGTGGCCGTACCTGGCGCCGGGCCTAGACCGCGATAGCACCTTCACGCAGATGGGCACCACCGGCAAGCTGCAGAAGGGCGGCGCCACGCTGGCCTTCGAGCCGGGGGTGACCGGCTACCTGCAGGTGGAGCCCACCACCGGCACCGTGGCCGGCTTCAACCCGCTGCCCGACCCGACGCTGTGGACGCTCACCACCGCCGGCGGCGTCAGCGTGAAAAGCGACGGCCGCGTGGGCCTGCTGCGCTGCGTCGTCGCCGATGGCGGGCGCAAGATCAGCGTCGACTACGGCGTGAAGGACGGGCAAAACACCCCGGACATGGCTACCGCGCTGCTGGTCTTCGGCCTGCAGGCCGCGCCGGCCATCGAGCTGAATGGCGCCCCGCTGGCCAAGCCGCAGACGGTGACCATCGACGGGCAAACCGCGTATATCATCCCGCTGCGCGGTGACGTGCCAGCCGGCGTGGCCGACCGCTACGCCCGCGCCCAACAGCTCTTCACCCTTCTCGCCGGCCGCGCCGACCAGGCCGTCTTCGTGCAGGACTGGTACGTCGCCGGCCCGTTCTACAACGACTTCCTGGGCAAGGGGTACAAAAAGAACACCTACGAGCCGGAAAAAACCCCGGGCCAGGTGGACCTGAACGCCGTCTACACCGGCGTTAACGCCGAAGGTAAAGAAGCCCCGGTGAGGTGGACCCGCCTCCCCGCCGCCGCCCCGCTGGGCGCCGGCCCGGTGAACCTGCTGGCCGCCGTCACCCCGAACAAAGGCGTCTGCGCCTTCCTGACGACGAAGATCACCGCCGACCGCGACCGCCAGGTCACCCTCTACACCGGCAGCGACGAATTCATGACCGTCTGGCTCAACGGCCAGAAAGTCCTCGCCAATCCCTACTACCGCGCCGCGTTGAAAGACCAGGACAAAGCCGTCATCACCCTGAAAAAGGGGGAGAATACCGTCCTGGTGAAGCTGGCCCATGGTTGGGAAGGCTGGAACTACTTCTTCCGTCTCGGCGACCAGTACGGTTTCCCCATCACCGACGGCATCAGCTACGGCTTCGGCAAGTAACCGGGGACTGTCCCCGCGCACCGTGCCCGCGTGGAACGAACACCCGGCGAGTGAGCGACCATATCGAGCACCTTGTCCCTCCTTTTCAACTATGCAGAAAGCAGGGACAAGGTGCCTGTCTTCAGTGAGCGGATTACACCAGATCCTTCAACCGCGTCAGCGCCAACTGCCGCCACGGCGACGCCGGGTAGCGGTCGAGGAGGGCGCGCAGCAGCCGTTCGGCTTCGTCGGGGTTCTGCAGGTGGCGCTGCTGGATCTGCGCGGCGCGCACGAGGGCGGTCTGCGCGTCGTCGTGGTCGGGGTAGTGCGCGATGAGCAGGCGCAGCGTCTCCGCCGCGTCGGCGTAGTGCCCCTGTTCCTCCAGGCTCAGCGCCATGCGCATCTGCTCGCGGGCGGGCAGCACCGTGTCGGGGAAGGCGCGCTGCAGGTTGAGGAAGCTGATCGCCGCGCGCTCGGGCTTGCCAACAGCGAGGAAGCGGGTGATCGCCTTGTGATACAGCTCGCGCACGCGCTCGGTGGCCTCGCTCATCAGCAGCAGGCCGGCCAGCGCCTCCAGCAGCTCGGGGTCGTCGGGGTGGTCCCACAGCAGGCGCTCCACCTCGCGGCGCGAGCGCTTGGCCCGCGTCAGGTCGGTGCTGTTGCGCGCCGAGTCCTCCAGCGCGTATTCGCGCACGGCGTCGGGCACGGCGCGGGTGAGGGCGGCCGCCAGCGTGCCCAGCAGCAGCCCGCCGATGTGCGCCCAGTGCGCCACGCCGCCGCTGGCGTGCGACAGGATTTCGCCCACGCCCGCCCACACCTCCTGGCCGGCGAACAGCACCGCGTAGCCCCACAGCGGGATCCACAGCGGCACCGGCACGGGGATGGGCGCCGGCACCGCGTACAACCCGAGTAGTGGGATGGTGAGCACGCGCAGGCGGTAGTAGCGGAACGCCGCGAACCCGGTGATGCCCGCGATGGCCCCGGACGCGCCGATGAGCGGCACTCCCTGGCTCTCCGGGAAAAACGCGCGGCCGATGAGCGTATACAGCAGGATGGCCGCCACCAGCCCGGCCAGGTAGAGGAGCAGGAAGAGCACGCTGCCGATGCCCGACTCCAGCACTGTGCCCACCAGCCACAGCAGCAGCAGGTTGCCGGTCAGGTGGAAGATATCCGCGTGCAGAAACGCGTAGCTGAACAGCGCCGCCGGCTGAGGCGCGCTGGGCACAAATCCCCACGCCTGCCACGCCTGCCCCAGCACATACGGGCTCAACCGCAACTGCCCGAGAAAGACGAGGATGCACAGGAAGCACAGCCCATATGTCACATACGGCACCGCCCGCAGCGTGCGGTCAGTCTTCAACGGCAGCGCACCGATCTGAACGATGGGAAACGGCATCGAGTCCAGCATACACGAATTTGCTGATCGGGTGAAGGGGGAACAGATTAGCCGCAAAAGAACGCAAAGAACACAAGAAAGGGGTCGGGCAGCAAATTTACCGCCCATTATTGATCAATGGGTTAATTGAAGATTCCCTGCGCCGATCCCCACGCCGTCTCAGCCCCTCACTCACCCAGAAACGCGACGTATGCTTCCACTCCGGCCTTTTATTGTGTCCCCTGCGTTCTTTTGCGGCTTATCCGTCCCCACTCAACCACAGCCCGCCGTCCCTTGACGCCGGGGCGGGGCTTCGGTATGCTGAAACACCATCGCCTTGCAAAGGATGCCGCCATGACCGATCCGCAAACCCCGCCGCCTGGCCTGCTGGAGTTGATTGACCGCTTCGATACCCAGCGCGACGCCTACCGCGCCGGCCTACCGGCTCTACGGCCTCACCGACGCGGAAATCGCCATCGTGGAGAGACGGGGAGCGTAACACGGCATCACCCCCGCACAGCGTCCCGTCCGTTGACGTTCTCAGTAGCGGCAAGCCGCGTTGGTCTATGCGCCCGGTTGCTTCTCACGGACGCGGCTTGCTGCGCGGCGCCGCTACTGAGTACGTTATCGTGTAGACGCTGTATGGTGGTCGGAGGAGAACAGCATCATCGCGACTTGTGACGGTTGCGAGACTACGGAGTGTGCCATGTATAATTATCGGCGGATGTCACCGGACGAGCAACGCGCGGTACTGGTCTATCGCAGTTCGATGGGGTTCCCGTTGCATGAGCCACCCCATTTTACCGTCGATAGCCAACTCTACCTCATTACCGCCGCGAATTTTGAGCATCGCCGCATTCTCGCAACCGAACGGCGGCGCGATGCCTTTCAGGCGCTGCTGCTCGGCAGCATCGCGTCACTCGCGGATGTCCGGATCTACGCCTGGGTGATCCTGCAAAATCATTATCATCTGATCGTCAAAGGCGATCTGGCGTGTATCGGCGCGGCGCTCGGGACATTGCACCGCCAGACATCGGCGCCTTGGAATCGAGAAGACGGCACGCCTGGCCGGCGGGTTTGGTATCGCTTCAGCAACAGAGGTATCCGCTCTGAGCAGGCCTTGTGGGCAGCCATCAACTACGCGCACGAAAATCCGATCCGGCACGGCTGCGTCGACCGCATCGACGCTTGGCACTGGAGCAGTTTTCAACTCTATCTGGACGATTTTGGTGACGAGCGCCTGCGCGTGCTGCACCAGGCATATCCAGCATTACATTACGGCAAGGGATGGGATTGGCGCGATGATGAGCGCCTGTAATATCAACACACCGTCCGTCCGTTGAAGTTCTCTGCAACTATATCGAAAGGGATTGCCGTCCCGGCTCCCACTCACCCGCCGCCCGCCGTATGCGTTAGCCCCGGCCCTCCCTTGTGTGGTCTTTGTGTTCTTTTGCGGCGAATCCGTCACCCCCTTCCCCCAGCATGCCGTCACTATACAGCCCAGGGCACCGCCCGGTATACTACAGGGGTGTTCGCCCTCGTTTTGCCTGATCTCGGAGATGCGGCGGTTCCGAAACCGTATAGCTACCTGATCCCGCCGCATCTGGCGGGAGCGGTGGTGGTCGGCGGGCGGGTGACGGTGCCGCTGGGGCCGCGGCAGGTGTCCGGCTACGTGCTGGGGCTCGCGGATGCGTGCGATACCCCGCCGGCGAAGTTGAAGGCGATCACCGCGGTGCGCTCCAGCGCCCCGGCCTTCACCGCCGAGCAGGCCGAACTGGCGCAGTGGCTGGCCGACGAATTCCTCTGCCCCCTCTCTGAAGCGTTGCGCCCCTGCCTGGTGGACCCCGGCGGGTTGTCGCCGCACCGCCGCTGGGTGTGCGCCGAGGGCCGCGCGGTGATCACGCTGCTGCCCGACCCGGCGATGCAGGCGGTGCTGCGGTATATCCGCGAACACCCGGAGACCGGCAGCCCGCAGATCGCCGCGCGCTTCGGCGACGCCGGGGTGGCGGCGCTGGAGGCGCTGCGCCGTGACGGCTTCATCCGTCCCGCCAGCGGGCCGAAGACGCGCGAGCGCCAGGTGAACGCCGTGCTGCGCGCGCTGGCGCCCGACGCCCTGCGCGGTATTGCCGACGCGCTGCCCGCCCGCGCCGCGAAACAGGCGGCGCTGCTGACGTGGGCCGCCGAGTACCTGCCCGGCGACACCGGCGACCCGCGCTTCGCGCCGCTCACCGCGCCGGAAGTGGCCCGCCGCGCCGAGAGCAGCGAGGCGGTGGCGCGCGCCTGCGTGGACAAGGGTTGGCTGCGCCAGCAGCGCGTTGCCGTGCGCCGCAACCCGTGGGACGGCGTGCTCGGGCGCAAGGCGGTGGCGCCGGCGCTCACCCCCGAGCAGGCGCGCGCGGTGGCGGCCATCAGCCGGTCGGTGCGCGCGCGGGAGTCGCGCTCCTTCCTGCTCTTCGGCGTCACCGGCAGCGGTAAAACGGAAGTGTTTTTGCACGCCATCGAGGAAGCGCTGGCGCTGGGGCGCCAGGCCATCGTGCTGGTGCCGGAAATCAGCCTCACCGCCCAGGCGATGGAATTGTACCACGGCCGTTTTCCCGGCAAGGTGGCGGTGCTGCACAGCCACCTCTCGGCCGGCGAGCGCTTTGACGAGTGGGCGCGCATCGCCGCCGGCGAGGCGCAGGTGGTGCTGGGCGCGCGCTCGGCGGTCTTCGCACCGTGCCCGAATCCTGGCCTCATCGTCATCGACGAGGAGCACGAGTCGTCGTATAAACAGGAATCGAGCCCGCGTTACCACGCCCGCGAGGTGGCGCTGCGGCGCGGCGCGCTGTGCGGCGCCCCGGTGGTGCTGGCCAGCGCCACCCCCAGCCTGGAGTCCATGCGCGCCACGGAACTGGGCCGCCACACGCTGCTGCGCTTGCCGGCGCGCATCGAAGCCCGCCCGCTGCCGCAGGTGAAGCTGGTCGACCTGCGGCGCATGACCTCCGGCGCGCGGGTGCTCTCCGCGCCGCTGCGCCAGGGCATCACCGCGCGGCTGGCCAACGGGCAGCAGACGATCTTGTTCCTGAATCGGCGCGGCTTCGCCCCGGTGCTGTTGTGCGGCAAATGCGGCCATAAGGTGCAGTGCCCTAACTGCGCGGTGACGGTGACCTATCACAAAGAGGCGCGCGCCGTGCGCTGCCACCACTGCGATTACGCGTCGCCGCCGCCCGACTTCTGCCCGGTCTGCCGCAACGTGCTCAATGCCTTCCGCGGCGTGGGCACCGAGCAATTGGAAGAGGAAGTGCGCCGGCTGTGGCCCGCCGCGCGGGTGGGGCGGCTCGACCGCGACACCACCGCGACGAAGGGTTCGCACCGCGCCATCCTCGGCAGTTTTGGCCGCGAAGAGCTGGATATTCTCATCGGCACGCAGATGGTGGCGAAGGGGCTCGACTTCCCGAAGGTCACCCTCGTCGGCGTCATCTGCGCGGACAATTCGCTGGCCATCACCGACTTCCGCGCCCCCGAGCGCACCTTCCAACTGCTCACCCAGGTGGCCGGCCGCGCCGGGCGCAGCGAATGGCCGGGCGAGGTGATCGTGCAGACCTACCAGCCCGAGCACGACGCCGTGCGCTGCGCGGTGGAGCACGACTACGAGCGCTTCTACCGCTTTGAGCTGCGCCGCCGCGGCGAAAGCGACGCCTGCTGGCCGCCGCTGACGAACCTGGTGAACATCCTTATCACCGGCGAGAGCGAATCCGAGGTGAAAGCCGTCGCCGCCGCCATGGCCCGCCGCGCCCGCGAGGACGGCGCCGGCCGCCCCGCGCTGCCCGCCATGGCCGCTGCCGCCGCCCTCCCCGGCCTGCTCGACTTCCTCCGCGCCGGCGACCCCGCCGAAGAGCCCGAACCCGAGGACGACCCCTGCGGCGCCGAAGCCCTCCTCGGCCGCGACGTGCCCGACGGCCTCATCGTCAACGATCCCGCCCCCTGCCCGCTGCCTCGCCTGCGCGGCCGCTACCGCTACCACCTCGTCCTCCGCGCGCAAGACCGCGTCGCGCTAAGAAAACTCGCCCGCGCCCTCCAGGACATCACCCCGCCCAAAGGCGTTATGGTCGTGATGGACGCGGATCCGCTGTCGCTGGCGTGATCCTGGAAGCACCGGCCCGCTTTTTCTTCCGTAGCGCGTGCCCGCCGTGGTACGCCTTGTCGTCGAATTTTCACTCCGGAATAGAGGAAATACTCCATTTTCGCAGGTCGAACACGGAGTGATTCCTCTCGCGCGGGTAGCAATCTCGTTCACCTGGCGTGCCACGGCGGGCACGCGCTACAGGAATATGCATCCTCAGTCCGCCAACGGTATCTCCTCCTCCAGTGCCGGCGGGTGCCGGTATTGGCCTGGCGCCACCTGCATGGCGGTGATGAAGAGCAGCGCGCCGAGCATGACGACACCCGCGGCGGCGAGGAACACCGGTCGATAACTGCCGCTGGCGTCGGCGATAGCCCCGCCCAGCGTGGGACCCAGCAGCCCGCCGATGCCGTAGCTGAGGTACAGCGCGCCGTAGATCGCCCCCGCCGACCGCATGCCGAAGAGATCGGTGGCGGTGGGGCCGTAGAGCGTCAGCCAGGTGCCGAAGGCAAAGCCGGTGGCGACGGACAGCAGCAGCAGCGCCGCCGGCCCGGTGAGCGCCACCAGCGCGATGAGGAAGGCGGCCTCGGCGATGCTGGCGCCGATGAGGCACGGTAGCCGCCCCACCCGGTCGGACAGCCACCCCATTGCAACGCGTCCCAGCCCTGACCCCACCGCGCTGGCCGAGAGCAGCCATGCCGCCGCCGTGGGGGTGAGGCCCACGGCCAGCGCGTAGCTGACCAGGTGCGCCAGCAGCAGCAGTCCCACCGCGGTGACCAGCGTGTAGGCGGCGAAGAGTATCCAGAAGGCCGGCGAGTGCAGCGCGCCCCGCAGCGTATATCCGCGTTGGGCATGGGCGGCGTGCGCCGGGTGCGGCGCGCGAATGGCCAGCCCCAGCAGCGGCAGCAGCACGAAGCACAACCCGCCGAAACTGCGCAGCACGCCGTCCCACCCCAGCGCGGGCAGCCCCGCTTGCGCCAGCGGCGCCCAGGCGAACGCCCCCAGGCCGAACGCGCCTACCACCGCCCCCGCCGCCAGCCCGCGCTGACCGGGGAAGCTGCGCATGGCCGCGGTGACGCACGCCACGTAGCAAAAGCCGAAGCCGATGCCCGCCACTACGCCATAGCCGATGATGAGGCCCGGCAGCCCGGCGGCCGTGCCGGCCAGCAGCAGCCCGCCACCGAAAAGCAACCCGCCAAAGATCACCCCGCCCGTGGGGCTGGTGCGGTCCTGCAGCGCTCCGCCCAGCGCCATGCCCACCGCGTAGACGAACAACAGCACCGCGTGGGGCAGCGCCGCCGTCGTCCGCGTCCAGGCAAACGTCGCCATCAGCGCCGGCAGCAACACCCCGTAGGCATAAATGGCTCCCAGCAGGAACATCGCCACCGCCGCCGCGACCAACGTCACCGTATGCTGCGCGACGACCGGCCGAACATGCGGAATCGCCTCATGCGCCATGCCGCCTCCCTTGCGTCATCGGCTCGCGAGGACGCGCGCCCGCCCAGGCTGTCACGCCGCCTTTTTGCGCTCCTCGGGCTTGAAGAACGCCCGCTCCTTCTGCGCCAGCTCGGTCAGCCGGCGGAGGACGCTGCCGTTCACCGTGCCCTCGGGATAGGCGCCGTCGGCGCGCTGCTGGCCGGCGTCCTTCCCGGTGAGCAGCGCGATGCCCTCGTCAATCTGCGCCACCGGGTAGATATGGAACTGCCCGTTGCGCACCGCCTCCACCACGTCCGGCCGCAGCATCAGGTTCTGCACGTTGCTCCGCGGGATCACCACCCCCTGGCTGCCGGTGAGGCCGCTGGCGCGGCAGATGTCGAAGAAGCCTTCGATCTTTTCGTTCACCCCGCCGATGGCCTGTACCTGGCCGTGCTGGTTCACCGATCCCGTCACCGCCAGGTCCTGGCGGATGGCGAAGCCGGACAGCGCGGAGAGCAGCGTATACAGCTCGGCCGACGACGCGCTGTCGCCCTCCACCTCCTCATACGTCTGCTCGAAGGTGATGCGCGCCGCCAGCGCCAGCGGCACCTCGGTGGCGTATTTTTTCCCCAGGTAGCCGGCGAGGATCAGCGCGCCTTTGTTGTGGATCTTCCCGCCCAGCTCGATCTCGCGGTCGATATTCATCACGCCGTCGTCGCCCACGTGCACGCTGGCGGTGATGCGCGTCGGCCGTCCGAAGGCGTAGTCGCCCAGCGAGATCACCGACAGCCCGTTGATCTGCCCCACCGTCGCGCCGGCGGTGTCGATGAGCAGCGACCCCTGCGCGATGGCCTCCTGGATGAGCTTCTGGATCTGATCCGACCGGTACACCTTCTCCTCGATGGCCTGGGTCACATCGGCGCCGGTCACCAGCGCGCGGCCGTTCTTCCGTGCCCAGTAGGCCGCCTGGCGCACCAGGTCGACGATGTCGCCGAACTTTGTCACCAGCTTGTCGCGGTGCTCCACCAGCCGCGCACCGTGCTCGACCACCCGCGCCACTCCGGAGGGGTCGAAATGCGGCAGGGTTTCCTCGCGGCACACGGTGGCGATGAAGCGGGCGTACTGCTCGGTGGTTTCCGGCGTGCGCGCCATATGGTGTGCGAAGTCCACCTTCACCTTGAACAGCTCGCGGAAGTCGGGATCGTAGAAAAACAGCAGGTAGTAGAGCATCGGATCGCCGATGAGCACCACCTTGATGTCCAGCGGGATCGCCTCCGGGTCCAGCGTGCGCGTGGCGAAGGCCGCCATCCCCACCGCCTCCGCCAGCGGCTCGATTTCCACCACGCCGGTCTTCAATGCGCGCTTCAGGCCCTCCCACGCCGCCGGGCGGGCGAGGACATCGCGCACGTCGATCATCAGGTAGCCGCCGTTGGCCTTGTGCAACAGCCCGCCCTTGATCATGGTGAAGCTCGTGACCAGCGTGCCGAACTGCCCCTGGTATTCAATGCGCCCGATGAGGTTCTGGTAGCTGGGGTTGCGCGCCAGTACCACCGGGGCGCCGTGGGTGTCGCAGTTATTCACGATCAGGTTGACCTTGTATTTATCGAAATTCGGCATCTCGCGCCCGATCATATTCGCCAGCGGGTTCTGCTCCTCGCGCATCGCCTCCACCTGGCGAATCTGCCGGAAGGCCTGCACGTTTTCCAGGATATCCCCGCTGATTTTGTCGAGCAGCTCCACCACCACCGCGTGTTCGCGGTAGCGCTCGCGCAGGTCGTCCAGCAAATGCCCCACCGCGAAGGCCACCGTCTGCCGGTCCAGCTCGTTCACCCGGCTCTGCGCCTCCTGGTGCAGTTGCTGCATCTGGCGCATCACGTCGCGCAGCTTGGCCTGCACGTCGTCATGCGCCTGCTCCAGCTCGTGGCGGGTCGACTCGTCGAGGCCTTGCAGTTGTTCCGGGCTCATCATGGCGCCGTTAGACGCCGGGGCGATCATTAACCCCTGCGGCGTCTGCACAATCACATAGTTGTGCGTCTGGGCAAAATCGTTCGCCGCCTGGATCAACCCCTGGTGGCGCCGCTGGAACTCTTCGTTGAACTGCTCATGCTGCTGTTCGTATTCCTCGCTCTCGAAGGCGCGGGGCACCTCGCCGCGCAGCAACTCCACCAACTTGTCCATGTCGCCCTGCAGGCGGCACCCCACCCCGGCGGGCAGATGGATGGCGCGGGGCTTGTCGGGATCGACGAAGTTGTTTATGTAGAGCCAGTCGTCCGGCACCGGCCGTCCCTGCGCGGCATGGTCGAGGAATTTCTTCACCGTGGTGGTCTTCCCCGTGCCGGTAGGGCCCAGCGCATACATGTGATAGCCGTGGGCAGGGATGTCGATGCCGAAGCCGATGGCGCGCAGCGCCCGCTCCTGCCCGATGATCTCCTCCAGGCTAAGCAGTTCCTCGGTGCTGTGGAACGCAAGGCTCGCGGGGTCGCAGACATGGCGCAGTTGTTCGGTAGACAGCTCGGTTGTATCAGGCATGGGATGCTCCTCCATGCTGCTTCATACCCCCTGCGCGCGGCGACAACGAGACGCATTGGACAGCTTCGCTCACATCGCATGCCACGGATGCGGTGATGTGCGACCACTGGAATGAAATGGCACGGACGCCGGCCCCTACTGGAACCGGCGCCCGTGTCAGCGGGTGCTGTCGTGCATCCTAGCGGGAATCGCAGCCGCCCCGGCGGTCGTTCCGCTGCCGGTCCTCATGGCGGTATCCATCCTGGCGGTCGCCGTTCCGGCGATGTCCATCCCGCTTCCAGCCCTCATGGCGATGATCCCGGCGCATGTCACAGCGCGCGCCTTGCCGATGCTCCTGGCGCGGGCCGCACTGCTTCCGCGGCGCCTCAGCCTTCCTCACGATGATGATCGACCCCAGGCGCACCTGCAGCGTCGTCGCGTGGGCCGCCGGACGAACCCGGTGTACCCCCGGGCCGTTCGGCCCCTGCGCGGATGCCGGCTGCGCGAGTCCGGCGCAAAGGATGCCGGCAAAGGTCACTCCGGCGAGCATCTTTGCGAAACGATCCTGGCGTAAACACATGGAAAACTCCTCTCTGGAAAGATGTCGGCACATTGCCGCTTCCAGAAAGGGATACGCCGGTCCGCGTGCAACAGTTGCGCAAAATGCAAAAATATTTTTGCTGGCAAACACAGCGCCTGCCCGATTCTACCCAAGGGGTATTCCCGGCAGGAGCATGCGCGCCCGGCGCCGAATATACGAGTGTTCCACAGCTTTCGGTATCAAAGGGGTTCTCCATGCACCGTCTCGTCCTATTCGTCATCGGCTGCCTGCTCGCCGGCGTGGCGTGCGCGCAGCAGGTGGTCATCTCCGGCGCCGAGATGGCCGGTATCAGCGGCTTTCGCGCCTATTGGGATACGCCCGTGGTGGTGCAGGAAGACGGCGCCACGCGCATGAAGGACCACGGCGCCTCCGGCAAGGGGCTGGTGGCCGACTGGTCCACCGGGAAGCCCGGCGCGCCGGTGTTCGATGCTATTCACCGCGGCCTGCTGGTGCGCTTTCCCGGCGCCGCCGAGCAAATTGCCGCCGCGCTGCGCGCGGGGAAGACGGTGCAGAAGATCGAGATCATCCTGCCCTTCGTGGATACCGAGTGCTTCCCGCTGGACTACCAGTTGCCCTCCGGCATGTCCTTCCTCGGCGACCTGTGGGCGCGCGAGAAACCCACCTGGCACGCGGTGGCGTGGGTGCTGCGCAAGCCGTGGGCCGCCGACGCGCAGCGCGGCCCCACCTTCAACGGCAACGTCAACGGCGTCAGCTACTGGGCACGTTTCGGCGCGCAGGATGAGAAAGCGGACCGCTTCCCGCTGCAGTTCGGCCCGGCGGAAGTCTCCTACAAGGTGACGGACGGGCGCATGGACGTGACGAAGCTGCTGACTGACCCCGCCTTCGGCAAGACGCTGGCTGAGCGCCTGCGCGTGTTGAGCGATCAGGGCTTCCTCTTCAAAAAGTGGGAAACCTACGACGCCCGCTTCAACCACGGCGGCTATGAATACGGCGGCGGCCCCGGTGGCCGCGGCATCCGCATCAAGGCGCCCACGCTGGCCGTCACCTTCGCCCCCGGCAACACGGACATCGGCCCGTTGCCCGCCGCGGCGGATGTCAAGGCCATTGCCCCCGCCGGCAAGCCTACCGCGGTGATGCCCACCCCCCCGGAGCTGAAGAAGTTCATTGACCGCTTCCGCTTCAAGCAGCCCAATGACATGCCGGAATGGCAGTGGCGGCGGGTGCAGGACTTGTTCAGCCTGATGCACGGCTCCGGCGGCTTCCCGGACAGCACCGACGCCTACAACGACTGGGTGGACAACTACTTGTCTCTGCCCTACCGCACGTTCATCGGCCATCATACGCCGCTCTCCACCCACATGTACCTGACATATAAGGACGGCATGCCCGAGGTGCTGCGCGAGCATCTGCGCAAATACTGGGAAGCCTGGCTGATGCCCGGCCGCCCCTACACCGAACTGCAGCATAACCAGTGGGGTATCTGGACGAAACCGGAAAACAACTATTACGCCACCACCGGCGACTGGCGCGGCAACCACAGCTTCTACCGCGACTCCTACACGCGCTTTATGAGCACCATGAACTTCAACAACAACGCCACCCAGGCGGCGCTGCTCGGTGGGGCGATCATCAACGATCCGTATGCCATGGATGACGGTCGCTTTGGCCTTGAGCACATCCTGCTGCGGCTGTGGTCGTGGGACGACGGCACCACCCAGGAGTCCATTGACCATTACTACCTGGGCCTCACCCTCTACGCGCAAAAGGCGTTTGCTGACCTTGGCCCCACAGAGCTGGACCGCATGATGGGCCGCAACATGCTGCTGAAGACGATGGATGAGCTGGCCTCCTGCTATCACCCGGCTACGCGGCGCTTCACCGCCGTCTCCGGCCGCACCGGCGTGGCGGAGATGCTCGGGATCAATGAGGGCGTGAACGCCATCATGCACACCGTGTCGAAAAAAGGCGCGCTGCACGATGTCTACAATCCCGACCGGCTGGGCATGCCCGCCGCCGGTCATGACCTGCCGCCCGACCTGGTGGCGCGCCAGCAGCTTATCGGACCGTGGATGCCGCGGTGGATGGGCAACATCGTCGATGACAAGCCGCTGCCCTTCGAGTTGACCGCCAATTTCAAGCAGTGGGGCGCCCACCGCGTCAGCCCGCTGTGGAAACGCAGCTACCTGGGCCACCACTACGGCTTGGCCACGCTGGACGTCGGCTGCGGCAACCCCACCGTGCCGGTCATGGCACAGTGGGCGCGCGCCGAAGGCCAGGCGGATAACCTGCAGGAGACCGGCCTGCTGCTGATGCGCTTCGGCCTGAACCAGACCGAGTTCTACGACAGCCTCTACCACGGCACGGCACAGTCCAACGCCAACGGCAGCGTCGGCACCCAGGGCGGACCGGTCTGCTCGGTACAGTGGAAAAACAAGGCCATCGTCTTCACCACGCCCAACAAAAATTTCAAGGACTACCACCGGGCGATGCCGGCGGCGATCACCAGTCTCCAGTCGACCATCGCGCTGGCCAACTACCAGCCAAAGCCGGCGTGGGAGTTCTATATCGACGGCAAGCAGGTGCCGCTGGCGTTGCCGCTGCGCGCGAAGCAGAGCAGCCGCATCACCATTCGCGATGGCGTCACCTATCTCGGGCTCATCCCTATCCCGGCGACGAATCTGGGCCGCACCGAGGAGATCCTCATCACCGACGGCGGCAAGCCGGTGGACCTGCAGGGTGGCGGCAAGGCCGCGCCCACGCTGTGCATCAACAGCTACAACTACTACAACGCGACGACGCCGTTTGACCCGAAGACCGCCGACTGGACCGCTACCGACCGCGCCTACGGCGGCTTCATCATCGAGATGGGCGACGCGAAGGACTTCGGCAGCTTTGCCGACTTCCAAAAGCATATCGCCGCCGCGAAGCTGACGCTGAAGTGGGACGCCGCCCAGGGCGTGCTCAACGCCGTGTATAAGAGTGGCGCCGACACTATCGAGGCGGGCTTCCGCCCGGAATACGACGGTAGTTGGGAGAAGAACGTGCCCAGCACGCAGTGCTTCACCTACCGGCGCGTGAACGGCGCATGGCCATACCTGGCCCCGGGCGTGGATCGCGAGACCACGCTATCCATCCAGGGCACCGCCGGCACGCTGGCGAAAAACGGCGCGGTGCTGCGGCATCAGCCGGGCTTGATGGCCTACCTGCTCACCGAGCCGGTGAGCGGCAACTACATCTTCAGCAATCCGCTGCCCGACCCGCAATATCTGGACATGGCGGTGCCCGGCGGCATGAAAATCGCCGCCGACGGCCGGCTGGGGCTGGCGCAACTGCTGGTGAATCCGGCGGCGAACATGCTGGAGGTGCGCTACGCGGTGAAGGCCGGCCAGGTGGGCGACGACATGGCCACCGCGCTGGTGATCACCGGTTGCGCCGCCGCGCCGAAAGTGATGATCAATGACAAGGCCGTGAAGCCGGTGGAGACAACGCTGAACGGCACCCCGGCCGTGGTGATCCCGCTGACCGGCGCGAAGATGACCGACGCGTTCCCGGCCCGCTACGCCGCCAGCCTCACCGTGCAGGCTGCCGCGCTGAACACCGCGGTCACCGCCCAGGCGTGGCTGCGCTACAAGCTCGGGCAGGAGCACTACCAGCTTACCGAGCCGCGCACCGGCGCCTACGAGTTCTGGCGCCAGTGGCCGAATCCCGGCCCGGTGGAAGCGACGGTGCCGGGGAACGTGGTGGTCGCCCTTGACGGTGACATCGCCCTGCAGCGCCTGCTGGTGAGCCCGAAGGAGCGCCGGGTGGAGGTGGATTACGCGCCGTATCTGCAGCGCGATCCCAACGGCAATCCCATCCCCAACCGCGCTACCGCGCTGCTGGTCTTCGGCCTGGATGCCGCGCCCACCGCGCTGCTGCACGGCACGGAATACGCGGGCACAGTGGAACCGGTGACGATCAACGGGAAAGCCGCCTACCTGATCCCGCTCTTCGGCGGCGACCCGGTGAAGCTGAAAGAAGGCATCGAGAAGCGCTACGCCGACGCGATGGCGGCGCTCCCGCCGCGGTAAGAAACGGTATGCCAAAACGCCCGCGCCCGGCTGATTGCCGGGCGCGGGTGTGAAAAAGCGAGCATACAGGCCGATTACGCGATCAGCGACTTGACCAGCTCGCGTAGCCGCACAATGCCTTCCGACTTGCGGATGCAGCCATCCGCGCCGCTGGCGGCGCAGCCATCCGCGACATGCGCGTGATTGCTGTAGAGGATGGTTTTCAGCGCGGGATACCGCGCTTTCGCCGCGACAATGAGGGCATCGCCCTTCATCCCCGGCATGTCCCAATCCGTCACCAGTAACCGCGCGGGGACGGCAGCCAGTTGGTGCAGGGCATCGGCCCCCGTCGCGGCAACCGCGACATCGTAGCCGGCCATCGTGAGCACCTGGGCAAAAAGCGCAGCCTGGTCATCATCATCCTCAGCCAGCACGATTCGGACTTTGTCTGTCATCGAAAACCTTTCATCAACTAACCGAACAATACTATACCATAGAACACCTTCGCCATGCTATTGGCTGCCCGAACGGAACATGGGACAACCCATCTACCCGCCGCTACCGTCGTCGAAGCTAATAGGCTGCAGCCGAATTGTCCCCTGGTAATGTGTCCCTGTAATGGCTTCGTGTGTGAAAACCCGCACATCGCCGTCTGCCGGCCAACGACTCGCGCGCTCCTCCCGGCACACAATCGCGTATTCGTGTCTGGAGAGAGCGACGAGCACCCCTGGGAACCGGACGACGATGTCATTTCACCCCGTTGGCCGCGGTTCGGCATCCTGACATTCCTCATCGGCTTCACCGTGCTGGGGTTCTCGCGGCGCTCATCTACCGCGCCGCTCCCGCAGCCGCTCCAACGTCGCCGTTTTCGTTATCGCATGCTAAGAAACTGTCTTGGAAGTGCTCGCAGCCGTCTCGCGGGTCTGGATCGCGCCTGACCACCGAGGAATTTCTGGCATGTATTCCCCAATACACTCTCGCAATTCCTCGGTGGTCAGCCACGACCCAGCCTCCATGATCCGACTACGATCACTTTGAAAACAGCTTCTAAGGCGTCTCCGGGCCGCCTACCGGTAATGTCATCGTCACCATTCCCGTTACGTTGTACCGGAAAACGGCGGTGAGCGATGTGCAGGCGTGTATAGATACCTGAACTGTGATGAGAAGGATGTAGAGATTTGCCTCATTGGGGTCGGATACGTTGGATGAGTCGGATAGAGGGGAGAAATGGTGCCCTTACAGGGCGTTGGCGTGCTTATACGACCGGTTCCCAGGGCGAGTGCCCTGGGCCAGGGAATGCACAGAGGAGGAATACCCGAAAATAGAGGACACTGGAGGGAGGTTATTGCCGAATGCCGATGTCGGGTCTTTCGCCGCCTCCCCGCCCGGCCATTAATGGCCGGGCTACCGAGCGACGCCCCCTGGAAGGGGGCTTACGGCGGTGAGTTTCTGACCATGCATGTTGTCGTGTGGGGGATTCTGCAATTACCTCTGGAGGCTGTCCCCTCTTTACTTGGCGTCCTTTCATACACAGCCAGTATGTCACGGGATGGCGGTAGTGTGCGCGCGGCAGTGGCTCCGCTGTGCATACCGGTGCCAGGCTCGGAGCGCATTATGGGGTCAGTCTAGCAAGGACGGCACAGTTGCACATCTTGTTATATCGACATCGCCGTGCCCCGTGCCATGATGAGGAATTTTCGGACATGTATGCTGGGACGATACGCCGTAGACTCATGCTGTGTGATAATTACGTATAGGAGACGACATGAGCCGACCGATGGCATTCGGGTCGATACGAAAGGGAACCTGTTTGCCTCTGCCGGCGACGGCAGCCATGTCTTCAGCCCGGACGGCGTGCTGCTCGGACGCATCCATGTGCCGGAGGCGGTGACGAATTGCGCGTTTGGCGGCGCGGATCGCGCAACGCTGTTCATCGTCACGCGCCTCGCGTTATACACTATTTCCGTATCGACCAAAGGAGTCCGATGACAGACAGACCGCCACATGACCAAGCGCAAGCAATGGTGCGACCTTCTTTTACCCGACTGCCACGTCATGTCGCGATTATCCCTGACGGCAACCGCCGGTGGGCTGAACAACGTGGACTTACACGCGAAGCTGGTTATGCTGCCGGGTTGAAACCTGCGCTGGAACTCTGCGACCTCTGCATGGCATTCGGTATTGAAGAGGTGACCGCTTATGGCTTCACGGCGGATAACACGAAACGCCCAGCGGAACAGCGCCGTGCTTTCCAACGCGCCTGCGTGATGACCGCGGAGGCGTTGCTCTCTCGCGGGGTTTCCCTGCTGGTGGTCGGCAATTCCGAGTCGGCGATGTTCCCGCCCGAGTTACTACGCTATACCACGCGGCAGGTTACGCATGCGCAGGCCATTCGAGCCAATTTGCTGGTGAATTATGATTGGTGCTGGGATTTGCGCCAGGCTGCACGAACGCCGGGAGCGTCTGCACGCTCACGGAAAACCTACCTGGCTTCCCTGGGTTCCGCTGAAGTTTCCCGCATCGATCTCATCGTGCGCTGGGGCGGACGGCGCCGGTTGAGCGGTCTGCTCCCGGTACAATCGGTGTATGCCGATTTCTACACTATGGACGACTTCTGGCCGGATTACCAACCAGAGCAATTCATCGCCGCGTTGCACTGGTACGAAACGCAGGATGTGACGTTGGGAGGGTGATTCAAAAGAGGTGACAGCCTCCGAAGGTCATTGCAGCATGCCGATGTCGGGTCTTTCGCCGCCTCCCCGCCCGGACATCAATGGCTGAGCTACCGAGCGACGCCCCTGGAAGGGGGCTTACGGCGGTGAGTTCCCGACCATGCATGTGATCGTTTGGGGAATGCAGCAATAACCTCCCTCCGGTGTCCCCTATTTATTGTCAGGACTTTCGCTCAACATCCCACCGCCTGAATGGTCGGGCGGCGTAGG
>CAZPYA010000039.1:0-42776 GCA_964590255.1 uncultured bacterium | reverse complement strand
AACAGGCTGCTAGGATACCGGATATCGAGCATAGCACAAACTTATTGGTAACGTGTATTAGCTAGCTTCATGCAGCTCCGATGTGAGCTGGGGACATGCTATCATTCAACACTCTGCACTCTCAATTTTGCATTGTCACTCGTCTGCCGTATACCCTTCCATCGCCACTGCTTGCTGCTGTTCGATGAACGTCGCCAGGTCGGGCAGCGCGTCCAGGCTGGCCAGGCCGAACATCTGCAGGAATTTGTCGGTGGTGCCGTAGAGCATCGGGCGGCCGGGGGTGTTGCGGTGGCCGCATTCGCGGATGAATTCGCGGTCCAGTAGCGTGGTAATGACGCTGTCGCTGTTTACCCCGCGCAGTGCCTCGACCTCCGGTCGGGTGATTGGCTGCCGGTAGGCGACGATAGCCAGCGTCTCCAGCGCCGAGGGCGACAGGCGGAATTTCGGCGGGCGGTGCAGTTGCGCCACGTATTCGGCGAACTCCGGCTTCGTGGCCAGTTGCCACCCGCCGGCCACCTCCACCACCTGCATGCCCAGGTAGCGGCCCTCCAACAGCTCCAGCAACTGCCGCGCCGCCGGCGGAGATACGTTCAACAACTCCCCCAGCTCGCCCAGCGCCAATGGCCGCGTCGCCATGAACAGCACGCACTCCAGCGCCGCGACCAGATCCGGTGTCGTCTCGTCAGTTGTCATCATGGCGCTGTAAGTGTACCAACTCCGCGCGGCGCATGGCAAGGGAATAGTTCCACATGGCATGCTATCCTGCCGCGACCGCGGCCGATAGCTGCATGCGGAGTGCGCGGACATCCGGTCGAAATCGGCATGCTTCCCTGCAGGGAAGCAAAGCGTGAGCGCGAATATACAGAAGCACATTCGCGGGAGGAGTGATCCATGACACCGGATATTGATGCCATCATCAGTAACATGTCACTTGACGACATGCTCGGGCAGATGTTCATGGGGAATATCTGCGGCGGGGAGAGCGTCGACTTCGCGCGGCGGAATTTCGAGCGTTACCGATTCGGCGCGCTGCAGTTTTCCGGGGTATTTGAGCGCTTCGTGCGCGGCGGCGACTACCTGCCGTGCGGGGTGGACCGCAACAAGCCACTGGACGAGACGGCGGCGTTTATCCACGAGGTGAAAGCGGCTGGGCTGGAGATTACCGGATTGCCGGTGATTATGGCGGGCGACCAGGAAGGCTCCATCAGCAACAGCATCTTTCGCCGGCGGCAGATCGCCATGATGCCGAACCAGATGGGGCTGGGCGCAGCTGGATCAGCCGAACTGGCGTATCGCGTGGCGCAGGTCTCGGCGCGCGAGGTGAAGACGCTCGGGTTGGACCTGCTCTACGGGCCGTGTCTGGATACCCTGGTCACCGCCAGCAATCCGGAGATCGGCGCGCGCTCGTTCAGCGAGGATCCTGACATGGTGGCGAAGATGGGCAGCGCGTATATCCGCGCGTATGCCGCCGAGGGGATCATCAGCAACATCAAGCATTTTCCCGGCCGCGGCGCGGGCAGCACTGACGCCCACCGCGAGCTGGAATCGATCGACCTCGACCGCGATGCCCTCAATCGACTGGCGATCTACCCCTTCAAGCGCGTGCTAGACGCGGGCGCCGACACGGTGATGGTGGCGCATACGCTCTACCCGGCGCTGGAGACCGAGCGCCTGCCGGCCACGCTGTCGCCGCGCATCATCAACGGGCTGCTGCGCGAGGAGCTGGGCTTTGACGGCGTGGTGCTGCCCGACGACCTGACGATGTTCGCCATTTCGCAAAACTACGGCATCCCACAGGCCTCCGCCATGTGCCTGGAGGCCGGCGCCGACATGATCTTCATGAAAGTGCCCGAGCAATACGCGCCGTCGCTGGAGGCGGTGAAGGCGTCGCTGAAAGCGGGCCGGCTCACTGAGGAGCGGGTGTATCAGTCGGTGAAGCGCATTCTCACGTTGAAGTGGCAGCGCGGGCTGTTCACCCCGCCGGCCTTCTCGCGGGAACGCGTATTGGCGACAATCGGCTGCCCGGAACATGCGGCGGTGGCGCGGGAAGCGGCGCAACGGGCGCTGACACTGGTGAAGAACACCAGCGTGCTGCCGCTGAACGGATCGCCGGCGGTCCTCGCAGTGGTGCCGCGAGACATGAATATCGTGCTCTCCAATGACCCGGTGCTGTCACACGACTTGCTCCCCGGCGCGCTACGCCGCTACTGGCCGCAGACTGAAAGCATTGTCGTCGACGAACAGCCGACCGTGCCGCAGGCGTTTGAGGCGGTGGGACGGGCGAAAAACGCCGACGTCATCATCTTCGGCATCTACTCCGCCGGGCTATCACAGCCGCTTGGCGCGCTTCTGGCAGAAATCGTCGCGTTGGGGAAACCGGTCATCGCCGTTATCACCAATTCGCCGTATGCCTCCACCCTCGTGCCGGCGGAGACGGCGGCGATCCTCTGCTCGTTCGGTATCAGCACGGCCTCCTTCGACGCCGTCGCCGATGCGCTGGCGGGGGAACTGGCGCCGACCGGCACGTTACCGGTGACGCTGAACGCGCAAGCATAAGATTCATGAGACGTTCGCGCGGGAACTCGCCGGTCATTAATGGCCGGGCTGCCAGACGACGCCCCTTCGAAGGGGGCTTGCACGGGATAGATGCCTGTGATCGCATCATCGTGCGGATTACAAATCCGCGCTCCCAATGGTGTTTTTCGGTGGCGCCAATTCTAACAGGAAGGATAGTATGTCCCGTTACCGCTCGCTCGCGTTCTTTGCCTGGCTGCTGGTCGGCATGGTGCTGCCGATTCAGGCGCAGGAGGCGGCCAGAAAGCCGTCCATTCTCTTCTGCTGTCCGGGCGAGAACCGTTACTACTTCGCCGGGTACGACTATATGCGGGCACTGGCGGATGCCGGCTTCGAGGTGGATTACCTGGAGGGGTCGGCGTAGCTCACCTGGGAGCGGATCAGCAAGTATAACGTGCTCTTCATTTTCGGTTTCCCGCCGAAGGATACCGGCGATCCGGAATTCCTCTTCCGCCACTTCGCCCCCTGGCAGGGGGAGTATTTCGCGATGGTGGAACGCTTCCTGAAGGCGGGTGGCGGAGTGATCCTGCATCATACGAATGCCTTCGGCGACATCCCGAACGACTTGTTGAAGGGGTGGGGACTGAAGGCGCGCCGAAAGCGGTGAAGGCCGGCGAGTCATACGGGACGGAGTTCTTCTCCACTGTGTGGCCGATGAGCGAGCGCATCGCCGACGCGCGCATCCTGGGCGACATCGTCGGCTATCTGGAGCAGCCGACCGGGATGCAACTGCTGCGCGGCACGCGGGCAGCAGATCCTGGCGGGCTGCTGGAGCTGACGCCGGATGCCGCCGCCGTCGCGGTGTCTATCCCACGGCCGCCGGCGGGGCTGCCAACGCTGACCGTTCCGGTTCGGGTGAGCGGCATGAATCCGCGCTGGAGCGTGGGCCTGTACCAGTACGAAGGCTACCGCACCCATTATTACAGCAATGGTGACAGCGGTTACCGTGCGTTGGGGGTGGATTTCGACGGACGCGCCTACGCGCCGCTGTTCGTCAGCAAGGCTGCGCGCACCCGCGTGCTGATGGGCCACCCGGTGATTGCCGATGCCGCCGGGGCGGAGCTGTTCATTCAGGTGACGCGGGTGAACGACGGGCTGGATGGCAAGGCGCCGGCGTGGCATCTGTCGGTAAACAACCCGACCGACCGTCCGGTGACGGCGACGCTGACACGGACCATGGCGTTGACCGGGCTGGAATTCGCCGGGGAGACGATCACCCTGCAGCCGGGCGAATACCGCGTGCTGCAGAATGGTGCAAAGTGACAACGCACCGCCAGCAGGTGAAAAGCATCGCCAGCCACATTGACGAATCGCCAGCGCTGTCATATGATAGTAAGTAAAGTCAGTCGCTTTTCATACGTCCGGCACTGGCTTAATGTCACCGGTCGGCGACGATCGGGATAACACTGATTCCGTTTAATTTGAAAGGAGGAATTCGGTATGTCCAATCACTTCCGACACCGCGGGTTCACGTTAATTGAGCTCCTGGTGGTGATCGCCATCATTGCGATCCTCGCGGCCATCCTCTTCCCTGTGTTCGCGAAGGCCCGTGAAAAGGCGCGCACGAACACCTGCATGAACCAGCAGCGGCAGATCGCGCTGGCCATGCAAATGTATGCCCAGGACAACGGCCAGAAACTGCCCAACGCGAAGACGTGGGTGAATCAACTGGTCACGAGCGCCGGGCTGGATCAAAAGATCCTCGACTGTCCGACACTGACGCACACCGGCACGCTGAGCGAGCCGGACTACATGTATGTGGCGGGCTCGTTCCTTTCGGACACGGCGCTGGGCGACATCAAGTCGCCGGTGGACGCGCCATTGTTGACCGACCTGAAGAATCCCGCGTCGAACGCGGGGGGCTACATCAAGGACGCCGGGGCCAACGACCTGAACAAGGCGGTGGCGCAGACCGACCCGCGGCACAACAACGCGGCGGTGGTGGCGTTCGTCGACGGGCACGTGAGCATCGTTAACGCGAACAAGGTCAACGGTTTGCTTTTCCTACCGAGCGTGAACGTCGCATTTCTTTACAGCGCCGTGTCGCTGGGCAAGCTGACCGATAAGCCCATCTCCTATAAAGATGCGGCAGGTACCACCAGTTATCAGGATTTGCGGAAATTGCTGGCGAATTCCGGTATCACCACACTGGTTGGCGCCGGCGGCAGTGGCAACGGTTCCTGGGGCTTCAACAACGGCAACGTCGGCAACCGGTATGGGGTGAACCCCGATAAAACTATCAATCCCCTGTGTCAATGGAAGGCGCCGGGGACGGTTACGGAAGACCCGACGTTGAAATGGTGGAAGTTGGGCACCGGCGGGTGCCTCGTTGATACGGCATACGCGACGACGCACCTGGGCTGGGGCGACACGAGCTTCGGGTTTTACAACCCGTGCGGATTACTCGACGCCACCGGGACGAAGACATTGACTATCATCCCGAACGTGAATACCGACACCACGAAGAAAGTGGCGATTACGGCGCAAAACCTCAACGTCGATAACTGCAACGACACGGCGACAGTGAACTGGGTGAAGGTCTACGACGAAAACGGGCTGAATCCGGTCACCACGACGCTGAACCTCAGCACGGCGATCAAGGTCGGCGATGGGGTGTATAAAGTGTCGGCCGCCGCGTTCCTCATCCCTGTTCACCCGGATTGCAAAATCGAGATCAATTATTCCAACACCGCCACCGCGAATGGCGGCATGAATCTGGTCTTCGAGCCGTAGGGCTCAGGCGCGAAAGGAGTTATTCCATGCATCTGACTCATTGCTTTGCGGCTCGACGGCGCGGCTTCACGCTCATTGAGCTACTGGTGGTCATCGCGATCATCGCGATTCTGGCCGCCATCCTCTTCCCGGTGTTTGCGAAGGCGCGGGAAAAGGCCAACCAGAACTCCTGCATGAACAACCAGCGGCAGATCGCGCTGGCGATCAATATGTTCACACAGGACCATGAAGAAACGATGCCCACCGCGAAAGAGTGGGTGACGGCGCTCTCCTCGGACTACGGGGTGAAGGGCGAAGTGTGGGACTGCCCAACGATTACCCATGTGGGGCGCGAATATCAGCCGGACTACTTCTATGTGGCCGGTTCGTTCCTCTCCGGCGTGGCCGCGGGCGATATCACCAATCCGGTAGATACTCCCCTGACCGCCGATCTAGCGCGTCCGGAAAAGAACCCCGCCTATATTAACGACGCGGGGCAGACCGATCCCGAGAAAGCGGTGAAGCAGACTGACGCCCGGCATAACGGCGGCGCGGTGTTCACCTTCGTCGATGGCCACGTCTCCTGGTTGAAGCAGAGCGACGTGACCGCCGGCTTATTCACCAATGCCATCGTCGGCACCGCGATCTTCAAGCCGGTCAGTCTCGGGGAAGTCATGACGCCGATCATGCCCGGCCACCCGAATAATCTGCATACCGCCGCCGGTGACATGGCACCCGGTTTAACCGCCGCGGGATTTACCACCATCGCCGGATGCACCGATTGGAATAGCACGACCATGCGCCTGATCAACGCCAGCGGCGTCGTGAAAGATGATCGTTCGACCATGCCCGCATGGCTGGATAAAACCACCACCATCCCGAATGCGACGGAAGCGAAGGCATACGGCTATTTCGGCGGCATCTTCAAGGGCCAAATGCTCTACACCATCACCGGGGTGACGGGCGCCTGGGCCGGCGGCGGTGGCAGTCCGCTCACCCGGACGGTGAATCTCACACTGATGCCGATTGCGTCCGGCGCGAAGAAAGTTGCTATCCTCGGCTACCGGGCGTATGACGCGGGTTCCGCGACGGTGACGATCAACAGCGTGGCCATCACGGACGCCGCCAACAATACCACGACGACGACCTTCAGCGACGCCAGCATGGCGATGCCGCCGACGAACGGCGGATCGGAAATCCGCGCGCGCGGCTTCCTGGTGCCGGCCGTCGCCGGCGGGAAAATCGTCTTCAACGTGACGGCGACCATCGGCACCGCGAATCCCGGGTGCGGCGTTTATATCGCCTTCGGCGATTAACCATCAGCTGACACGTCCCGCAGTGCATCCCCCGCGAATGCGGGGGATGCACTGGTATCGGATGGCGTGTGAGACCACGCAGACCTGGCTGAAAATGTAATCGGTATTGACGAAACATGTGAGAAGCGGTACAAATAGGCATTGTGCATTTGTTTTGCTTATCGTGCGGAAATCTCGCATCCGTCCGATACGCTGGCAGGCTGTTTGTCGATATTGCCCATGAGATTTGAGACCTGGCGGGTGATATCCAGACAACCTATCCCAATTGCATTATTGAGTCGTGAAAGGAGGCATCGGTATGCCCACACTCTTCCGGCACCGCGGGTTCACGTTGATTGAACTCCTGGTGGTGATCGCCATTATCGCGATCCTCGCGGCCATTCTCTTTCCGGTGTTCGCGAAGGCGCGGGAAAAAGCGCGCACGAACACCTGCATGAACCAGCAGCGGCAGATCGCGCTGGCCATGCAAATGTATGCCCAGGACAACGGCCAGAAACTGCCCAACGCGAAGACGTGGGTGAATCAACTGGTCACGAGCGCCGGGCTGGATCAAAAGATCCTCGACTGTCCGACACTGACGCACACCGGCACGCTGAGCGAGCCGGACTACATGTATGTGGCGGGCTCGTTCCTTTCGGACACGGCGCTGGGCGACATCAAGTCGCCGGTGGACGCGCCATTGTTGACCGACCTGAAGAATCCCGCGTCGAACGCGGGGGGCTACATCAAGGACGCCGGGGCCAACGATCTGAGCAAGGCGGTGGCGCAGACCGACCCGCGGCACAACAACGCGGCGGTGGTGGCCTTCGTCGATGGGCACGTGAGCATCGTCAACGCGAACAACGTCAACGGCCTGCTCTTCCTTCCGAGCGTGAACGTCGCATTCCTGGAGAGCGCCGTGCCGCTGGGCGCGCTCTTCACCAAGCCGCTGGCATATACGGATGTGCCGTATACTGCCTACGATCAGGAAGCGTATAAGACCTTGATGGCGGCCGGCTATAAAGTCGCTTTCGGCAGCGGACCGTATGCCAATACCGTCTCGTTTAATGACGGCACCTCCTCCAACCGCTACGACTTCGACGCCGGCACCTTTAAAATCAAGCCAATGGAGTTGAACCGCTGGGGCACGATGACCAACGATCCGACGCTGAAGTGGTGGAAGCTTTCCGAAACCGTCGTGCATGCCGCGGCGGGTGCCGCCTGGCCGCACTGGGGCACCAACGGCTCGTATGGCGGCTTTATGCCGGGTCCATTCGGCGGTACCGCGGGCACGCGCACTTTCACTATCATGCCGAATGTCAATACCGACACCACGAAGAAGATGGCGATGGTGGTGATGAATCATGTTGTGGACAACTGCAACACCACGGCGACACTGAACTGGATTAAAATCTACGATGAATTCGGCGCTAACCCGGTGACGACGACGCTCAATCTGGCGACATCGGTGAAAGTCGGCGATGGCACCTGCAAAATGAACGCTGTGGGCGTGTTGCTCCCGGTGCATCCCGATCGGAAAATCGAGATTAATTATTCCGGCACCACCACGTCCAATAATGGCATCAATTTCATCTTCGAGCCGTAGCGCTCAGGCGCGAAAGGAGTTATTCCATGCATCTGACTCATTGCTTTGCGGCTCGACGGCGCGGCTTCACGCTCATTGAGCTACTGGTGGTCATCGCGATCATCGCGATTCTGGCCGCCATCCTCTTCCCGGTGTTTGCGAAGGCGCGGGAAAAGGCCAACCAGAACTCCTGCATGAACAACCAGCGGCAGATCGCGCTGGCGATCAATATGTTCACACAGGACCATGAAGAAACGATGCCCACCGCGAAAGAGTGGGTGACGGCGCTCTCCTCGGACTATGGGGTGAAGGGGGAAGTGTGGGATTGCCCGACGATTACCCATGTGGGGCGCGAATACCAGCCGGATTACTTTTACATGGCCGGCTCGTTCCTCTCCGGCGTGGCCGCGGGCGATATCACCAATCCGGTAGATACTCCCATGACCGCCGATCTGGCGCGTCCGGAGAAAAATCCCCCCTACATCAATGATGGTGGGGCAACGACTCCCGCGAAAGCCGTCACACAGACCGATGCGCGCCACAATGGCGGAGCCGTGTTTACCTTCGCTGATGGACATGTCACATGGTTGAAGCAGAGTGATATTACTCCCGGATTGTTTGCGAACTGTATCAGTGGTTCGAGCACGGTATTTACCCCAGCCGACCTGGGTGAGGTATTCTCGCCGATGTATACCACACCGTCACCGAACTTCTCCGTGGCTGCTTGCAACCTGGCAACCCCATTGGTGAAAGCTGGATACACCACCATCATTGGCTCCAATGCCTCGAATGGCGGCACGGTCATGCGGTTAATCAATTCGAGCAATGTGTATAAGGATGATCGGTCGATCATGCCCGCGTGGCTCGATAAAAACGCGACAATTCCCAATGGCACGGAACTTGTGCCGGCGGGCTTCTTTGATGTCTACTGGAATGGTTTAGCCCTTGGTGCCATCTCCGGCATCTCGCATGGCGGAGGTTCAACCTCAACGGTCAATTATACATATACGCTGAAGACGACCGCCTCTGGTGCAAAAAAACTCGCCGTCATTGGTTTCCGCGCTTATGTGGCGGGTCCCTCGACCATATCAGTGAACAGCATCGCGGTGACGGATGACAAAAATGTCACCACCACGACCACGTTCACCGATGCTGCGCTGCTCATCTCAGCCACCAGCAACCAGAGTGAAATCCGCGCGCGCGGTTTCCTGATCCCGGCGATTGCCGGCGGGAAGGTTGTGCTCAACCTGAGTATATTGCGGCCCAACAATGGCGTCAGCACGGGCATTCTACTGGCCGTCAGCGACTAGTTTTTGTCATTTGCTCGAGTAAAAACGCCTCCCACGTAGTAATACGGGGGAGGCGTTTTTTATGATGGCGGCGAATACTGGAATGCAGGGAGAACGCACGTGAAGCTTTACAGTTTCTGGGCCATCAACGCCCCTCTCGATGTCGCGTCGTTGTCCGCGCAACTGTCGGCGCTGCGGGCGGCCGGGTTCAGCGGCGCGGTTTTTCAGCCGCGGTTTTACTCGCCGCCGCCGGAGTATTTGTCGCCGGAGTGGATGGCGGCGCTTGACGCGCTGTTTGCCGCGCACTCCGATCTCGAATTGTCGATCCAGGATGAGAACGGCTGGCCGGCGCCCAGCGTAGACGGGGAGCTGTTGCGGCAGGCCCCGCATCTGCGGCAGTCGTGGGTGGCGGCGTATCCGTACCGCGAGGGGTTCGACCATGTCGTCGCGGCACACGGCGACCTGATGTTTGTGCGCGAGTGGGGCGCCTACGCCGACACGCTGAACCCGGAGACGACGACGCGCTTCATCGAGTTGACGTATGAACCGCACCTGGCGCTGCGGCGTTGGTTTGGCCGGCCCTTCACCGGTTTCTTCTGCGACGAGCCGCAGTTTGGCCCACTGGACGCCACCGGGCACAACGAAGGCGTGACATCGTCGCTGGGCGCCATCGCCTGGACGGACGACCTGCCCGAAGCCTATACCGCGCGCACGGGCCGCAACCTACTCGCTGACCTGCCCGCGCTATTCACCGAGCGCCCGGACAGCGCGGCGGCGCGCATCGCGTTTTACGAGACGACATCCGACCTGTTCCGCGAACGGTTCGTCGTTCCGCTGGTAGCGTGGTGCGACGCGCACGGCATCCGCTGGAGTGGGCACTACAAAGGCGAGGAGCATCCCTACTTCCAACTGTGGTTCAGCGGGCCGCTGGGGCCGCTCTTCCGCGCCATGCGGCATGTCGGCCTCGATTCGCTGGAGCGCTACCCCGGCGAACGTTACTTCATGCGGCAGTCCGCTTCGCTAATGCGCCAGGGGAACATGCCCGGCATGGTGGAGTGCTGTGGCGGCGGCGGGTGGGGAATGGGCGCCGGCGACATCTTTGCTTATCTTGCCTGGTTGGGCATGCACGGCTTCACCGAGTTGGTGCTGCACCTGGGGCAGTTCCGCCTGACGCCGCTGACACTGCACGACTGGCCGCCGTCGGTGCCGTTTCACCAGCCGTTCGCCGGCTGCATGCCCGCGCTCATCGCGCGGTTGCGCGCGGCCATCCCCGCCGCCCCGGCCGATCACCGCCTGCTGGTCGTGGTGCCGTACCGCGGGTTGATGGCGCGCCTGATACCGAGCGAGCGCCCGGCGATGGACGTGCACAAGGCTGCCCGCTACGCGAATTCCGCTGCGGGTAACCTGAATACCCGCGTGCTCGACCTGCTGCACCGGCTGGATGCGGCGCTCATTGGCTACGACGTGGTGAGTGAGCGCGAATTCGAGGAGCTGACGACGTATGGCGCCGATGGCCTGGCTGTGGGCGCGTGTCGGTATCGCCAGGTGCTCCTCTGCGAGGGGTGTGTTTTCAACGCCGACGGGATGACGAAGCTGGCGGAGATGGGGCGCATCGCCATCGACCTACGCGAAGGCGGCGAGATCGATGTTGTCGCGCTGGCAGAAGCGCTGGCATTGCCGACGCACGCCGCACAGCCAACGCCGGTCATCGGCGATCTCTTCGGCGAGGGCGACGATGCCCGCCTGCTGCTGGTGAATGCACAGCGCCAGTCGGAAACGGTGGTCCTTCCGCAAGGCTCGATCACGCTGCTACCCGGTGAGGTACTGACGACACCGATCAACGCATTACCGACACCGTGTGACGCCGTTTCAGTCGATTGGGCATATACCGCGGGATTGCTCGACGAGAACGTGCTGCCCATCGACCGCCTGGATGGCGATGGCGCGGCGTATCGGACGACAGTGTGCATCGCCGATTCGCTGGCACAGGTTTCGCTGATCAGCATCGTGCCTGTGCGGGCGATTGCACTGGACGGTTCGGCGATTCCGCTCGTTGAGGATGGGTATTTCCGCTACCCAGAACTGCGCCGCTATCGCCTGCCGGCGCTGGCACCGGGATCATACGAACTGGTCATCACCCTGGCTGACCCGTGGCCGGAGCCGATGCCATTCATTGTGTGGTTGGCCGGCGCGTTCAGCGTGCAATCGTCGACGCCCTGGGTCGCTGGCGGCAATGGCGCGCTGCGGTCGGAGGGGCCGTTCACGCTGGCGGCGACGGGCGCGGTGGACGGCGCGTCGCTCGTCGACAGCGGGTATCCGTTCTTCTCTGGCGGCGTGCGCTACTCGGGCGATATTTCCGTGTCAGACGGCGTCGGATTGGCGCTGAATGGCGTAAACGGGGCGGCGGCGCGAGTGCTGCTGGACGGGCAGGAGCTGGGATGGACGTGGGCTCCGCGCTGGGAAATCGACGCGGAGATCACGCTCGGGATGCATTCGTTCACGGTGGAACTCTTTACCACGTCCTTCAACCTGTTCGGGCCGCACCATCACATCCTAGGGGATTCGTCGATTGTCAGCTCGTCGCATTATACCGGCGTGCGCGACTTCGCCCAGCCACCGGAGGAGCCGGTGCTGCAGATCGCCGCGATGCATGTGCAACCCACCGGCCTCGCGCCGCGGGTGACTATCATCCGGGAGGCATGAGATGTGGATTGACTGCCATATGCACCTGTCTGTAGAGTGGGCGTCGCCGACGCAGCTCGACGCGCTGGTGGCGGAGTACCGCACGATGGTGGACCATACCTGGCTGCTGGGCATCCCCGGGCCGTATTGCCTGGGCAACGACGCGGTGCTGGCGGCGGCGCGGGCTCACCCGAAGTTCTTTATCCCTTTCGCGATGATCGACTTCCATGGGCCGGTATCGCAGATCACGGCGCATCGCGCGCAGGGATTCCAGGGGCTGAAGGTGCTCACTGCCGGCGGGCCATTCAGCGCCGAACGCTGCCTGCCCTACTACCGTGAAGCTGAGCGGCTGGGCATGCCGGTGGTCTTCCACACCGGCAGCGTGCCGGCGCCCGACCCGCTGGCGACGGGGTACGGCTGCACCATGGACTACCACCCGCTGGAACTGGAGCGCATCGCCCGCGCCTGCCCTACGCTCACGCTGGTGGCGCTGCACGGCGGCGGCTTCTTCTGGCGCGAGGCGCTGGTGGCGGCGCACTCGGCGCCGAATATCTACGTGGTGCTGGGCGATTTCGACAGCTCGGCAGGCATGCACCTGGATAACCTGGCCACCTGGGATATGCTCGGTCTGCTGCAGGAGCGTATCATTGCCGGGCTGGATTACCCCTACGCCGCCAGCCTGTGCGGCAAGCCGGAGCCGTTCACCCCCACCGCGCAGGTGCTGCCCGCCACGTTGAAGATGGCGACGCTGGCCACGCGCCTGCGCCAGCGGCTGGGGCAGAGATGGTGCGACGCGGTGATGGGCGACAATGCCCGCCGACTGGAGGCGCGGCTCGGTCTGCACACCGGTTAGTCGATCGGATTATAGGTTTCCGGATCGCGCTCGATCTGCGTGGTGATCCATTCCCAATCTTCGAAGCCGACGCGCGGCGTCCCGTCGAGGAACGGCAGGCCGGCGTGGCGGCCGTCGCTATACGCGAATTGCGGGATGACGGCGTCCAGCCCGTTCACACAGCGGTACATCACCGTATTCGTGAAGGGGCAGAGCACCATGGACAGACGCAGCGCCGGGGTGGCGAAGTGCACCCGCCGCACGCCGCCGTAGAGCTGGTCGTGCAGGCGCGCCCCGCGCATCTCCGCCTGGAAGGCGGCGAACGAAGGGTAGTCCGCCGCGTCGCGCGCCGCGAAGACGCATCCTCCGCCCAGCTTCGCCATGTCGCGCGGCGACAGCTCCAGCGATGCGCCTTCGTGGTTGATGAGACTGATCACCAACATCTCGTCCACTTCGCGCAGGCGGATGGCCGCCTCGCGCTCCCGCACGCGGCTGATGAGCGGGAAGATCGCCAGGTAGGTGGCGCCTTCGTCGATGGTGATGAGCGCCTCTTCCGCGCAGGCGGTAGGCAGCGATTCCACCGGCATCTCACCGATACACACGCGGCCCATGCCGGCGCGTTTGTAGACGAACAGCTCGGTGGCCATTTGCCGCACGTCCCAGTATTCCGACCAGTTCGGCACGGTCAGCAGCATGGCGGTATTGCCGTGCTGCAGGCCGTGGTGGCGGCCACGGTCCCAATAGAGGTAGCAGTAATTTTCTTTCTCGTCGGCGTATTCCGGGCTCTTCCAGTAGGTGTTTACCGTCCGGCCACCGGGGATTTTGTCGTTGATGTTGTAGCGCAGCAGCACCTCCGCGTAGTCGGCGGGCGAGTGCGGCTCCTCGCCACGGCGGTAGGCACAGCGGAAAGCGTGCGAGGTCTCGTGCATCTGCGTCGTCGAGGTGCCCAGCGAGTAATTGGCGCCCTGGTGCACCACGATGCCGTGCGGCTGCGCGCCGTGGGCAGGATGATGGGGAATCTCCACCAGCTCATTCGTCAGTTGCGTGGTAATCAGACGACCACCGATGCCGTATACCGGTACCTGCTTGCAGAACACGCCAGGATTGGCGGCGCCGTTCTCCGCGGTATACGCGATCTCGAAACCTTTCGGCTTGGCGTAGAACAACTCGGCGACGGCATCGGGCACATGGTAGGTGGCGGCAGCGAACTCGGCGCCGTAGGCGAAGGGGTAGGCGAAGGTGAAGCCGTCTGCGTCGATGTCCGGAATGAAGTAGGCGTGCCAGGGATTCGCCGAAACGGCGATGTCGTCGCCGAAGACCTGGCGCAGCAGCGCGGTGGTCTCGCCGATGAGCGGATAGCCGCCGCGGTTGGCGGGTCCACCCATTTGTCCCAGCGTCGGGTGCCAGATGCCGGCCAGTTCCGCCCACACGCGCGCTTCCAGGTCGCGGGCCAGCGCGCGCACCTCCGGGTCGGCGGCGTAGTCGACCAGGTGCGCCAACCCGGTGAGGCGATGGGTGCCGTAGTTTTGCCCGTATTCCGATACGGCGCCGCGCCGACGGAACAGGTCGCGCAGTTGGCAGAGGTTCGCGCGGCCGATCTCAGAACAACGCCGCTCCCCGAGCAGATCGCCGCCGAAGATAAGCGCCCACGACCACATGACCGGCATGTTATCGTTGAAGCCGTGGAACTGAAAGTCGCGGGTGCAGCCATGCGGCAGAATGTGCGCCAACTCCGCCTGGCAGAAGTCGCGCACGTCAGGTTCCATTCTGTCGCCATGCTGGGCGATGACACCCGCCAGCGCCGCCGCGTCGAAGACATTCGGACAGTCAGGGTGGGGGAGGGCGTCGCGGAAGTAGCGCAGGATGGTGTTGGCGAAGGCGATATCCGCCGTCTCGCCGATGAAGAAGGCGTTCGATGCCCAGATCGCCACCCGCCCCTGATCCCACCATGCCAGCCTGTCCGAGCGGGCGTCATCATCCAGCAGCGGGCGTAGGCGACTGCGAATGAGTGCGGCCTGCTCGTGGCGGCGTTTGGCCTGCAGGAGTGGGGACCAGCGGACGATGTCAGTAGACATGGCACGGCTCCTTTGGGGAAATGAAAGTGAAAAGTGCAAAATGCAAATTGAATGGATAATTCATACTGGTGACTGCCAGTTTAGTTCTGTCTCCGGCAATTTTTCCCTTGTGCTGTCGGCAACTATTGACAGTCGCGTAGCGCTTTGTTAGCATCGACACACCCCGAGTTCATGCGCATGTGAAAGGAGCACCTTCATGCGTGCTCTACCGCTGCTGATGCTTCTCCTGGTATCCCTGGTGCCGATTCGTGCGGATGCCCTATTGCCGGAGCTGACTGGCCTGCGTGTGCTTGTTTGTAGCGGCTATTTCGACTTGCTGAACATCCCGGCGGTACAACGGTTGAAGAAGGCCGGCGCCGAGGTGCGCCAGAGCGATCTGAAATCGCTCACCTGGGATGCCGTGAAGCCGTTCCACCTGCTCATTGTCGTCGCCAACCTGGGCGATGCCACCACGCCCCCTCCGCCCGCCGCCGTGCAGGCGTTAGAGCGCTTCGTGAAAGAGGGTGGCGGTCTGCTTTATTACCGCCATTTCTACTACAGCGAGAAGACGGATGCGTTTCTCACCCCCTTCGGCGCCGCGATGCCATGGGAGCTGGTGCAGGATCCGGTGAATACCTTCACCTCGCCGGTGGGCTTCAACGTGAGATACGCTTACACCGATCGCATCACCGCGCACGCGGTGACCACCGGGGTGAAGGGCATCTGGTATCCCGCGACACGTGACGACAACTACAAATCCTGTCCCATTATCGTGTCGCCGGAGTGGACGGTGCTGGTGACCGGCATGCCGGAGGCATCGTCGATATGGGTAGGCGGCCTCAATGCAGAAGGCCTGACGAAACCCGGTGCCTACAAAAGCTCTCCGCCGCTGCTGGCGGCGCGGGCCTACGGCGCCGGCGCTATCGTCCTCACCGGCATCAGTCCCATGGAGACGTTCCTCGGGCAGTGGCTGCCCGCGTATGGCGACATTGCGCTGGAGCGCGGCAACGGTATGAAGGGCAGCGATTTTGGCAAGCTGTATGCCAACGCCCTTGGCTGGCTGGCAGGTTTTGCGTGTAAATCGCCCGTCGTCGGCCAGGGAGAGTTGAAAGCGCTGGAGAACAGTTGGGAGAAGCCGAACCTGGTGGACTGGGCGAAGCTCGACCTTAGCCACGATCCGTGCAAAAATCCCGCGCGCGGCGTCATCGGCCTGCATTCGACGCTCTCCGACGGCAAGGCAGCGCCAACGACGCTCATCATGAAGGCGAAGGCGCTGGGCCTGCAGTGGGTGGCGTTCACCGAGCGGCTGGAAGCGATGACCCCGGCGAAGTGGGAGCAATTGCGTAAAGTCTGCGCCGACGCGTCGACGGCTGATTTCTGCGCGATGCCGGGACTCGATTACAAAGACGGCAGCGGCACGCGCTACGTAGTGTTCGGTGATTTCGTCTGGCCCCCTGATGCCGTTTTTTCTCCGGATACGACGACGATCGTGAAGCCGAACTGGTGGTTCAATATCGGCACGGTCCCCAATGGGCCGTATGATTTGACACACGCCCCGCTGAAGGCCTGGGACCTGAGCATGTATAACATGATGCCCATTCGCACCACTATTGCCGGAAAGCAGGCGGAAGCGGAAGACACCTCGCTGGAGAGCTATCGGTATGTGCAGGGCATTCAAGACGATCCCTTTCCGATGGCGGTGGAGATGGTGTATGACGACGCGCAGTTGACCGCTGCCGCCGGGCGCATGTGCAACTACATCTTGCGCGACAAGCCGGAGAACCTGACGAAGTTCTACCAAAATTACATGTATTACGGCTCGTATCTGGGCTTCGTCAGCGACGGGCCGATTGTCACCGACTGGAACGCTGTCAACAACGCCCGCGTCACTGGCGGCAAATGGTGGCTGCCCGGCACCGAGGAATATGTGGTGAAGCTCGCTGCGCGCGCAGCCGTGCCGATCACCGAGGTGAGTGTCTATGACGGCCCGACGTTACTGCGGCGCTTCAAGCCGGGGATGACCGATATTCGCCTCTCATTCGTTTTGCCGCACGACCAGCAGCGCAGACTAACCGCCGAGATTACCGATGCGAACGGCAAGCGCGCGATTACCGGCGGCATCGACGTGCGCGACTACCTCAATTGGCGCTTCATGTGCGCCGACCGCAGCAATTCCATCTGTGACGCCGTGCAAGTGGATGAGGTAGGCGCGTATCTCACCGGTCCCACCGCGCCGTATCAGCGTAAAATGACTGCCTTCGGCATCTGCGCCGGATATAGCGAGCGCCACTTCAACATCCTGCCGCCCGATTTGGACGGCGGCATGCGGCCCATCGGCATGCATGTGACACCGCTCTTCTCCATTCCGAATTTTCGCCATCTGCCCGATGGATATGCCTATGAATCGCGCATGGAGGTGCCCGTCTGTTCGCGTGACGGCCTGTTGCAAGACGATACGCTGATCGGCGCCTTTCCCCGCGATGTCGATGCCTGGAGCAAGAAGACGCCGCGGCTGGAGGTCGAAGGCGTGAAGATTCGTTATCGCTACCTGAACCTGACGCCGCGCGCGCATGATCCGGGGGTGGTGCTGATGGAAGGCATGCTTACCTTCGCGCGACCGATGCGGCTGGATAGCCTGACGTTGTTCTATATGTTCCACACACCCCAGCCGGGTGAAGGCGACCACTATGCGATGGTCACTCCCGAGACGACGGTAGCGGGGATGAGTCAGGGCAAACCATATAATGCTTACGGCAAGGCCGCGCCGGGCAGTTATGCTTGTGCGTTTCCCTCTCTATGGGGCTCCACCGGCGTGGTCGTACTCGACGACGGCTACCGGCTGGCTCTCACCGCGCGCACCGGCAGCACGCATCTGAACCTGTCCTATGCCGAGCTGCCGCGCGAGATGCAAGCCGGCGAGACGCTGCGCTATCGCTATATCGCCATGCACGGCCGCGCCGGCGAAGCACCAAACACCGCCGATTGGGAGCGCTTCGTGCAGACGATGGGCCTGCGCGGCAAGCCCGCATATACGGTGAAGGACGTGAAGGCCGGCACGGTGGCCGGCACGAAATTCCTACTGGAGTTGGCACCCGCCGACTATGGATTCGCCGGCACCGTCTCCTACGCCGATCTGCCGGTGCGCTTACCGGTGCGCGTGGCGGGGATGAACCCGAACTGGACCTTCGCCTGGTTCGATCTCGACCGCAAGCAATGGCAGCCCAGTGCTGTCGACCCGCTCATCAACCAGGGCTTTTTCTCGCTGGATACCCGCCAGGGCAACCATCGCATTTTTGCCGGCCACCCGGTCATTGCCAATCATCCCGAAGCGCGCATCGGCGTTACGTCAGACGCGAAAAGCTACGTGCGCGCGTCGGTGAATAACGTCACCGATCTGCCGATGCCGCTGACGCTGCGCCTGCATCCGGCGCTGGGCGCGCCGCCGCCTGTCGACTGCGTCCTGCAACCGGGTGAGTTGAAAACTATCGACTGGAAACTTGGCCCATAAAGAGGGAAATACCGTTATGCCTGCCGAAACACAGCAGTACTACGCAAGGAGTATCTTTCGTTATGTATAATGCCGACCTCATCGCCGTTCTCGAACCTGCGCCCAGCCGCTGGGAGCCCCAGGGCTGGCGCGACGTGTGCGATGTCATCACCGACATCCGCGTCGACGGTCCATGCTTCAGCTTCAGCGCGATGCTGCCGCCGGGGCGCTATCGTTGCCGCATCGAGACGAAGCCGGGCGCCTTCGACATGGACACCGCGCGCATCCCCATGGTGCAGGTGCCGGACGGTCAGCGCGTGCTCGTCGGCCCGTGGGACTTGAACCACATCGACGGAGAAATGGCCATGCCGATGGCAAAAACCCGGGTCAACGGACATCTGCTCGGCGGGTTGTGGTTCGCCATGCCTGGGCCGGACAAAGTGGCGGAGAATCGCCTGGGCGCCGACTTCGGTTTTGAGGTTGAAGGCGATGGCGAGACGACGGTGGCGCTGGAGTTCGTGGAGAACGCCCGCGACCGCATTCAGTGGATGGATATGCGCTCGATGGAGATTCGCCAGGACGACCGACAGGACGTGCCGTTGGCGCCGGCCACCGCGAGCCACCCGCGCATCTACGTCACCGCCGATGAGCTTGATGGCTTGCGGCAACGCCTGCCCGGCACGCCCATTTTCGAGCGCGCGGTGGAGAAGGTGTTGGAGTTCGGCGACCTTAATGCTATCCAGGACATCTCCAGCGTCCTCGACATCGGCGCGCTGGTGGCACTGATTACACAGGACAGTCGGCTGATCGACATTGTGCGCAAGGCCATCGTCGCGCTCTGCGAAAAAGAGTCCTGGAGCAGCCGCCCCGACCCGATGTTGATGGGCGGCGACAACGACCGCGGGGTAGGCTTCAAGCTCTATTTTACCGGCCTGGCGTGGGAATATCTGCGCGATGCCTTCTCCGCCGACGAGCAGCGGACGATCCTGGCGAAGGCGGACGAATACCTGCGCAAAATGTATGACTTCACCATCCTGCAGCGCGGCTACATGGGGTGCCCCAGCACCGACCCGCACACGCTGGGAGCGTGGTTCGGCGTAGCGGTCGCCGCGATGGCCTTCTACGAAGATCTGCCCATCGCGAAGAAGGCGCTGCCATTCTTCAACGGGCTGTGTGCCGCCAGCCAGCAGGTGTTCCCCGCGGGAGGCAAGACGGCCTGGTCCACCTTCTTCCCGAAATTCCTCGCGCGCTACAGCGCCGCGGCGCAGACCTTCGGCGGCATGCGGCCCGAGCTGGCGGAGAGCGCCTACCTGGACAACATGGGCGACGCGCTGCTTGCCAGCTACCTGACGCCAAACGGGCAGGAGATGCAGCGCGGCAAGCGCACCGTGGAGCATCGCGAGCTGACCGCTTTCGCCTGCCGATTCCACCCCACGCAAGGCATCGATGCCATATACCAGGCATTTTACGACCAGGAAATGGCGAACATGGGCAATGTCGACGCGACGATCTTCGATCTGCTCTACGCTCCGATCGGCGTACCGGCCGCGGAGTTCCCGAAGCAGCCGCTCTTCGTGCGCGATATCGGTTCGATTATCTGCGCCACGCAGAGCACCCCGAAGATGGCGGTGTCGTTCTCGTCCGGTTTGCTCTACGGTGCGCGGTCCAGCTACAGCGTGCAGCCGCACAACCGCTGTTCCAACCTGCCCATGGGCGCCTTTGAAGCGCGCGTGGATGATGCGCCGGTGCTGATGAATCTGTTCGGCTATGGCTTGAGCAGCGCGCTGGACAACACGCTGTGCATTGAGGATGGCGGCTCGATCACCGACGGCATGTACCTGCCGGGCGAGATCGGCCCGGAATGCAGCCCGGTCATTCGCCGTTGTCTCGTGACCGACCGCTTTGTCTACGCCCACGCCGTTGTTACCGGGGTGGTGCATCCGAAGTGGGGCGTGCGATTGGCGGAGCGCCTCTTCATCCTCGACTACCAGACCGGCAGCATCGTGCTGCAGGACGCCTTTGTCGCGCAGGACCCGCTGCGCTTCGGCACCCATCTGCACTGCGCCGGTTCGGTAACCGATCTCGGCGACGGACAGTACCGTCTCACCGGCGGGCAGGCGCGCACCATCGCCGCCCCCGGACGCAGCTTCACCGGCGCCGCCGGTCTCACCGATGATGAGAAGGGTGAGTTATTCGTGCAGATCCTCGATGCCGGCGCCCACCGCGTGGTGGTAGAGGAGCCGACCTGGCGACCGAGCTATATTTACGGCCTCAACAACACCGGCAAAGAGGACATCGCGGACGGGCGCTTCCCGCGCTACAAGCGCTGGCGGCTGGAGATGGCCGACCGCGCGGCCGAAGGCGCGCTGTGCTTCGCGGTGAGCGTCAGCAAAGATGCCGTGCACATGGATGGCGGCGCGGTATGCCTGCCAGACTGCGGGGCGGTCTACCTCGCCGGCCTGCAGCCGGTGCAGGCGCTGGGCTACACCATCGTCGCGGAAGCGGTGCTGGCGGACGCAGGCTCGCAGCGGCTGGCGGTCATCGGCCTACGCACGCTCGACGGCCCGGGCATCAGTCTGTCGGCGGCAGTGCCGGTCGACCTCGACTTCGATGTCGCGAACCTGCACGGCACCCTCTACTCTCCGGCACAAGAGCCCGGCCTGCAGGCCAGCGGCTTGACCATCGGCGACTGGGCGCATCTGCCATATCATCCGCGTTCGAAGGGGAACTGGGTGGCGAGTTTCTAAGCGGTTGAACGCGAGAGTCTCTATAAGCATCGCGGGGCGCGTTCGATACAACACTCGGACGCGCCTCGCAACGCTACGGAGAAACTGTCTTCAAAGTGCTCGCAGTCGTCTCACGGGTCTGGTTCGCGCCTGGCGGCGTTGGATTCGCTGGCATGTATCACTCGATACACTCTCGCGAATCCGCCTGGCCAGCCACGAACCAGCCTCCATGATCCGACTACGATCACTTTGAAGACAGTTTCTGAGACTCTTTTGATCGATGGCTCGCGGGTGGTGAGGTTGTGCATCATCGGAATGAGCGGATGGGCGGAGGTGTCAGTCCTGCCGATCTCGCTGCATTTCCCGTGTTTTGCCCCGTTACGGCAGGATGTCCGTCGTTTCAGGCGAACGAACAGGTAGCGAGTCATCATCACCTCTATATGCCTCTCGCTGCCACATCCTCTGTCTATTGGAGTGCGCCATGAAGTTCGTCGCCGTATATTTGTGCCTGTTCATCTGTGCCGCAACCCTGGCGGGCGTCAGCATTCTGGAAAAGGATGGCCGAGCCTTCACCGGGCCAACGCCGCCACCGCCTTATGTGAAGCTGCTGGCGGACGCCGGTTTCAATTTGGGTTTCCCGGGCGACGAGATGCGCTCCACGGTGAAACTAACGCCGGAAATGCTGCGCAAATATCACGTCATCGTGGTGCCGTCACTCGTCGGCTGGACCACCGATATGCCCGCCACGGAGTTGACCGCCATGCTGGATGCCCACTTGAAGGCGGGCGGCGGGGTACTGGTGTTTCAAAACTGCTTCCTGGAGGGGCTGCCGCTGTTTGAGGCGATGAACACCTGGTTGAAACCGTATGGCGCCGCGCTGCGTTGGGAAGAATTGGTTGATGAGGCGCACGAGTATAAAAATCCGCCGTCCGTCTTCTGGCAATCGTCTTCATTCAACTGGACGGACGCCATCGAACCCTCAGCGATTACTCGCGACGCGCGGCACCTTTTCTATGTACCGGGCACGTTCCGCGGACCGCATATGCTGGGGATAGACGTAGATAAGAACTGGCAGGTGCTGGTGCGCGCGATGCCTACGACGAAACGGTACAAGATCATCGCCGACCACTCGAATCACTATCCGGGCCGCACGAAAGATGCTCCCACCGAAGGCGCCGTGCCGCTGTTGGCTGTGCGCAAGGTGGGCAAAGGCAGACTGGCTGTTTTCGGCGGCACCCCAGCAGCCTACTGGTTTGATCTGAAGAAGCCGGTGTATGCCGGCGTACCGCAGGAGGGCGGCGATGGCCAGCGGACATCGGACTGGATTCCGCTACTGACGAATCTGCTGAACTGGTTGGGCGAACCGGCGGTGAAAACCGGCAAGCCGGGCGGCTTCACCGGACAGGTGAAGCATCAGGTGCAGCCTGACTGGGGCAACCGCACGCCCATCGACTGGGACGCGGTGGAGAAAAACGGCGTGCCGGCGGAGGTGGTGCAGCAGACGCTCACCTGGCATAGCGGCGTCACTCCGGCGGATTGGACGGACTGGAGCGCGGGCAAGTACCAGCCATACAAGATACTCGTCGGCGCGCGCACACAGATGAGCGGCGGCAAAGGCTCGGTGGCCGACTGGAAGAGGGCCGCGCAGGCGTCCGGCTACAGCGTGGTGGTGTTCCGTGAAGAGATCCTCAAGCTGTCGAAAGAGCAGTGGGACGGCTTCGTGAAAGAGTGCAAGGCTGCGTGCGACGCGACATTCGTCGCCGTGCCGGGACAGGAATTCGAGGACTGGATCGGCAATCGCTTCATGCGCTTCACTGGTGACCTGGCCTATCCGCCGCACACGGAACGTCTCACCGATGGCAAGGTGCGCGACCAGCTCTCCTGGTTCTTTGACGTCGGCTGGCCAGTGAATTTCCCCATCAGCCCGAAGAATAATCCCACCGAATATTGGAATTACCGCGTCTACGATGCCTGGCCGGTGTTCGTCTATCAAAACGGCCAACTCGCAGAGGACAACCGGCGACCATGGGAAGAGTTGGTCGACAGCTACGAGTATCCCAGCCCGCTGGCGCTGCACCTGCTGGACGATCCGGCGCAGGTGGCGACGGCGGCGAAAGGCGCCACCACCTATCTGCTGTCAAACGGCCTGCCGAAACTGGACGGCCGATGGGCGGGCGGCTACTTCGGCAGCCACAACAACCCGCGGGTGTTCACCACCACCGGGCCGGTCATCGACCGCTTCCACGCGCTGAACATGTACCGCACCACGCTGGGCAGCCGCGAGGTGCCGGGCAGCTATCGCTACAAGCTCTTCATCAACGCGCACAGCGAGAAGCCCATCGTCCGCGTCGAGGTGTGGGGCGGCGATGAGGCGCTACGTGTCTACCGGCCGAACACTAAGACGTTCAGTGCAGTCGTCGACGAGCAGCACGATCGCCAGCGCGGCCTCTGGCTGAAGGTGGTGGATGCCGACGGCGGCGAAGCCCGCGCCACCGGTATCATGGTCCATGACAAGATGCACTGGTTTGTCTGGTGCGGCGACCACTGCAACGCCTTGCCCGCCGGCCTGGGCATGACCGAGGACGGCAGCGTGTTCCAATACGGCGTGGGCACGCGGGTAAAGAGCTCCTTCCAGGGCATCGACGGTCCGGCCGCCAGCGGATATGACATCTGGCGCTTCATCCCCTGGGGCACCGACACCAGCGCGCCCGCCGTGGGCACGCAGGGACAGGTGCGGCTGGTGACCGCCGACGGCAAGACGTTGCCGGATTCGAATATCTGGTATACATCTCGCGTGAATATGCCGTATGGCACCCGCGACTTCATGGTGGAGCGGCTGACCGCCACCCGCGGCGTCAAGCGAGACGACTATGTGCCGAAGTTCCAACCCACGATAAACGGATGGTATCCATACACGAAGAATAATGAGTTGCCCGCCTTCACCGTGCTGCACGAAGACGTGGATATCCACCGCGAAGCCGGCGGGCCGGCGCTGCAGTGGAACTACGGCACGATCACCTTCAAGCAGGCCGTGGCGTTGAACCTCGCCGCGCCGCTGAACGTGATCCTCTCCAACTTCAACACGAATACGGCGACAACGGTGGCCTATACCCATACTGGCGAACTGCCGAGAGGCTCCAGTGTGATCACCCTGGGCAAGGGTGGCTACCTTACCTGGGGCGCGCCGCTGGGCCATGTCACCGTGTATGGATTGGATGGCGCCTTCACCGTGCAGGTGGCGTATGACGGTAAAAAAGTGGTGCCGACCTTCGGGTTGAAGTTGCCGAATGGCGTCTTCAAGGCCGGCGACACGTTGAACTATCGCATGCTTATCATGCGTTGGCCTAGCGGCATGCCGCTGAGCGATCGGCTCGATGTGCGGGTCGCCACCGCGCTCAACCTTGCCGGGCGTGTCGCCGGATATACTGTAACGCCGAAGTCCGGCGCGGTGCGCGGCACGCAGTTCCTCCTCGACCTGGGGGCGGAGAACGGCGCGTTCAGCGGCACGCTTTCCCGCGCCTTCCTCGGCATGCGCGTGCCCGGGTGCATCAGCGGCCTCAACCCTCGCTGGACGGCGGCTGTCTGGCGCGCCGGCACGGCGGAGCAGGTACTGGCGCCCATCGTGCCACGCCGCGAGGACGGCGCCGCGTATTTCACCATTGACCCGGAGAAAGACGCCGGCGAATTCTTCATCGGCAACCTTGTCACCTGTGATAAATCCGAGTTGTGGATTCGCGTGCTGCAGCGCACCGACAACGGCTTCGACGTCGTCGTCCACAACCCCGGCGAGACGGCGGTGACCACTGCGCTGAAGGGCAGCACCGGCGGGCCGCTGGCCGGCTGGACGCAGGCCGTCACCCTGCAGCCAGGCGAAGAGAAGCGGATGAAGGCGAAATAGCATTCGAGGTGCGTATGCAACGGCTGTTGATGATCGTGTTACTCCTGGCATGTATTGGCGCCTGGGCGCAGGAAGCGCGCAAGCCGGCAATCCTCTGCCTGGGCAGCGGTGGGCCGGAGTGGGCGCTGCCGAAGAAGCTGGCGGCGGAACAGGGCTTGCAGTTCGACGGCTGCGACTTTGGCCAACTGACCTGGGAGCGGCTGACGAAGGTGAATGCCGTCATCCTTTTCGGCATGTCGCGGCTGGACCCGAATGCGAAGACGGACAACGCCGTGCAGATCAGCCCGGCGGGCTTCGCGCGGGTGCAGGAACTGCTGCGGCGCTACGTGGAGGCCGGCGGCGGGCTGTATTGTTACGGCGTGAGCTTCGTACATATGGGCGACGAGTTATCTAGCCGCACCACTAACCAGTTTCTGGAACCCTTCGGCGCGCGCGTGCCCTACGAGATGCTGCGCGACGAGGGGCGGGAGAAGCGCCAGTCGGGCGGGGCCGAATTGACCTACGCCCTGGCCGACCGCATCGCCGCGCACCCGGCCACGCTGGGGGTGAAGGCCTACTGGTATCCCGTCGGCACCTTTGGCTATGGCGCCTTCAGCCGCGCGTTGGTATTGAGTCCCGACTGGACGCCGCTGATCCGGGCTTCCGAACAGTCTACCTCGCTGCCCCTCGATCCGATCACGTCTCAGCTCAAGCCCGGTGGCGTGTCCGAGGTAAAGCAGGCGGCGAAGACGCTCATTGCCGCCCGGCCATTCGGCAAAGGTCGCATCGTCCTCAACGGCGGCGAGTCGACGATCTCCTTCTTCGGTTACGGGTATTCGCCGTTTGCCGACCGCCACTGGGGCCGCATCGGCATGGAGGCAGGATTGGGCGGCGTGAAGAGCGACGGGCTGACGATGTTTGTCGCGTCGCTGAACTGGCTGGTCGAGCCCTCGCTGCGCGGCGGCGAGTTGGGCGGCTATCTCGCGCCGCCCGTGAAGCCGTTTGTGCCGCGCGAAATCAAGCCAATCGTCTGGAAGTCCGCGGGGCCGATCAACGGTGAATATAAGTATTACAAAGGCGTCATCGGCGCCATGCCGGCGCCCGGCGGCGGTCGCGGCTCGGTAGCCGAATGGGCGGCGGCCGCGCGGGCACAGGGATTGGATTACCTCGTCCTGACTCCTGAATTCGCGAAAATGACCGGTGAACAATGGACGCAATTTGTAGCCGACTGCACGGCAGCCTCCGGCGATGCCTTCATGGCCGTGCCGGCGCTCATCACCCGCGACGACCAGGATAACCACTTCATTCAGTGCGGCGCCAAAGCCTGGCCGCGTCCTGAACGCCTGTCGAAAAAGGATCCGGCGCGCGTACAGGATCACCTCGGCTACTGGATGAATGACGCCAACTTCCCACTGCGTGCGCCGTTCCGCTTCACCAGTGGGAAATATCCGACCTGGCTGCACAGCGGTTATGACACCTTCGCTGTGCGCACCTACGAAGGCGGCATGCTGGTAGAAGACCTGCCGCGGGCGTTCATGTTTAATCAGGAGCAGGGCGACCGCAGCCGCATCATCACCGTGACGTTGCTCGGGAGTCCGGCGGAGCTGGCGGGGGTGGCGGAATGGACGTATGTGCTCCACACGGACTTCCTCTCCGCGCAATTCACTGGGGCGAACATCAGCTATGTCTCCAGCGGGCCGCGCGTGGTGATGTGGTCGGGTTATAACTTATCGCGCAACACGGGCGGGCTGCCTGATGTAGCCGGCACCGAGCGCTGGCGCGTCTACCTCAAAACCACCTCAGACGCCCCGCTGAAGACGGTGACGATATACGACAGCACCCGCGTCTTCCGCCGATACCAGGTGACCGGCAACAGCGCGGAGATCACCTTCGACGGCCTGCATGACCGTCGCTACATACTCACCGCGGTGGTGGAGGACGTCAATGGCAAGCGCGCGATGACCGGTAGTCTCGAAACACAGAACGGTCGCATGTGGCAAATCTTCTGCAGCGACCGGTGCAATATCATGAACGGCGTCCTGATGCAGCGCGACGCCGAGGGGCGGGAGACGATGAATCCGGCGACGAACCACGTCTATAAGGCCGGCCGTCTCTACTTCGGCCCGGTGGCCGCCGGCGAGAACCTGCCTGGCGTGGACGGCGCTGGCGGGGGATCGTATCTGGGCTTGTATCTGAATGGCACCCTTACCGCCGAAGGCGACAAAGGGGAGGAACGCGAACCGGTGCACCAGATTACCCGCCCATACGAGAGCGGCGACGCCATCATCTTCGATACCGCCATTCTCAAGCGCAGCACGGCGCCGGGCTGGCAGATCTACGCGCACGCCCCCTACGTCGATCTCGTCGAACCCCACATCACCGCGCGGTTGGTGCAGCATCACTTCTATCGCAACCCGGTGACACCCACCGCGGTGATTGGCGAGGTGTCGCTGACGATTACCGATCCGGACGGCGTGCAGATGAAGAAGGGATGGAACGGCTTTAGCGCACGTTTCACCCATGCCTGGGGCAAGCCGGTGCCGTATATCGTGTTCCATGCCGACGGCACGCGTGAAGCCGGTCCATCGGCGGACGAAAAGACCGGCACCCGCTGGGTGGGCACACTGCAGCCGGGCGAGAGCATCTTCATCCCCTCCTGGGGTGAGGGCTTCTTTGTGCTGGATCAGCCGCTGGCCGTCGTGCTGGAGTGCGTGCCGTCGCGCGGCTGGTTCCGCCTCTACACCGGCCGTTTCGACACGCCGAAGCTGGCGAAGGGCGATACGCTCACATCCCGCGTGCTGGCGGTCAAGCTGTCGGAGACCGGGGCACCGGCCGTGACTGCCTGGCTCGCTTTCCGTGACGCGTACGGCGTGGCCGGGAAAGCGCCGGCCTATACCATCACGCTGACGCAGGGGACGGTAGTTGACACGCGCTACCTGCTGGAACTGGCGGCGAAGGACGGCGGTGTCACCGGCACGTTCAGCAAGACCGCGCTGCCCAACGTGCTGCCGGTGAAAGTGACCGGTCTGAATGACAAATGGACAGCAGGCGTGGTCGATCTGGAGCATCCTACCTGGCGACCGCTGGGCATACGTGACGGCATCGGTTACGCTACACTCGATCTCCGCGATGGCGCGCATCGCTATTACCTCGGCAATCTGGTCGCTTGCGATCATCAGGATGTCGAGGTGACGCTGCTGCCGCACAACGCTGACGGCATAACCGCTGTGGAGGTGCATAACCCCACCGAGAAGCCGGTCACTGTCACCGTGCGCGTGCCGGTGGCCACCTTCCTGGCGGATAAACAGGCGGTGACGCTGACAGTGCCCGCCGGCGCGACGACGCGGATGAATTTGAAATAAAATCGGAGTTGTCGCAGGAAATGATTGCGCTGACACGGTAAATGAGGGAGTTGCAGACGAGTCTGCCAACTCCTTGACAATTGAGGTGCATATGAATACGCGGACCTGCAGGCCGGCCATCCTCTCCGAGGCCGGCGCCCACGCCGACTGGATTGCCCGCCCGTTCCTCGACGCCGGCTATACTCTTGATACCTGCACGTTGGCCGACGTGCCGGCAAAACTGGCCACCGGCCTGTATAACGTGGTGGTACTCGGTCGCTGGTATACCCAGCGCATGACGAAGCAGGAAGAGGAACGCCTGGCGGACGCGGTGATCGACGCAGTGCGGACGCATCTGGCGGCCGGCGGCGGCGTCTTCTTTACCCTGCCCAGCGGTGGGGTGCTGGCGTTCGACAATCTCATCGGGCCGTATGGCGCGTCAATTCCCAAGCTGGCTATCGATCAGACTGAGGACGTGATTATACACGACGAAGGCGTGCATCGCCTGCGCTACGCCTACACCCGCGAAGTCGCTTCCTGCGTGGCCGACGGCGTGGCCGGCGTTTGGTATCCGGAGATGATGGGCAGCAGCATGGCGACCATGCCCGTCTACGCTTCCGGCGCGGAGTGGCAGTCACTGTTGAGCGCGGCGCCGGGCAGCGGAATCGATACCAAGCACGTTGGTATCGGCAACTCCGTGGCCGTGCCGGACGCCAATCAGCCAGAATTCGGCGACCGTATACCCATCATCGCCGCACGGCAGGTGGGGCAGGGGCGTCTCGCCGTGTGCGGCATCCCGTCCGGCTATCACATCGACGCGCCGCACAATTTCCCGGAGGCGAAGCGCTTCCTCATCGACGGATTTGACGGCAAACCTTCCGGCTTGCAGCGGCTGCTCGTGAACACCATGGGTTGGTTGAGCGAGCCGTCGCTGGCGTCAGGAACGCTGGGCGCTGGCGCGTCCGGCCCCTTCGTGCTGGAGCCGAACGTGCCGCGCTACCCGGACGATCCTCCGGTGCTGTGGGCAGCGCGCACCTTCCCGCCGGACGATCCCAAGCCCGTGAAAGGTTTGATTGGCGCCCGCACTGCCGCCTCTATCGGTCGTGGCACAGTGGCGGAGTATGTCGAAAATGCGCAGGCCGCTGGCCTTGATTTCATCGTCTTTCTGGAAGATTACAAAGCGCTGAGTCCCGACAAGTGGGAGGCGGTAAAAGCCGAATGCGCCGCACTGACCACCGACAGCTTCTTCGCCGTGCCCGGCTACACCATCGAGGACGCCGTCGGCGCGCACACCTTCCAGTATGGTTACACCATGCCGTTGCCCCCGCCGGAGATCCTCTCCGCAGACGGAAAGATCCTCTCGAATGAGTCGTCCGACGGCACGGTGCGCACCAGCACTTACGAGAGCGTCCACTTCACCATGACCTTTGAGACGCTGAACCTGCGCGGGCGTCGCGGGCGTTACCTGCACGACCAGGCGCCGAACTTCTTCCTCGATCACCGCACCTTTGATTCCATCGCCCTGGTCACCTGGCACGACGGGAAGATTCTCGAAGACGTGCGCGACCGCTTCCACCTGCTAGAGGACAAGGCGTTTCGCATCATCCCCACCACGCTGGCGCTGATGGACGGTCCGGAGGACGTCGTCCGCGCGTTAGATGCCGGCTGGGTGACGATGATGATCGAACCCTACGAGACGATTCCTAACAAAGTGCTGCGCAAATACATGGCGCCCGAACTGGAATGGTGGGGGATGATCGACGAGGAGCGCGCTAACACCCGCCGCTTCCGCTTCGACAACTGGCAATATGGCACGCCGTTCCAATACATCACCAACGGCCCGGTGGTGGAGGCGTGGACCGCGTCGGTGACCAGCCGCGACCCTGTCTGGCGTGCGCCGGACACGGAAATTCCGCCCACCGCCGACTGGTTCCGCGTGGACGTGACGCAGTACCGCCTGCGCATCAAGGTATCGTCCGCTGTCGGGCTGGCCGAGGTGCGCCTGTTCGACGGCACGCGGGTCATCCGCTGCTGGCAGTGCAACGGCGCCGCGCTGTTCGAGCAGGAGCTCGACCTGATGCATCACCAGCAGATGCACCTGACGCTGGAAGCCGACGACGTGAACGGCGGGGCGGCGGTGTGCGGCACCTATTGCACGCTACGGCTGGACTGGTGCGAATTCTACTGCGCCGACCGCAACAATCCCCTCTGCATCGGCTTCCAGAAGGACGACCGCGGCCTGGCCTACGGCTGGTCGGGTACGCTCTACCTGACGTATAACAACTTCCAGTGGGGCGGCACCTCCTGCTACCTGGGGCGCTGGTGGTACGGCGGCGACAATATCTACCCCGTGCCGAAAAACCCGGTGGACGACGAGATATTCCCCAGCGACGGCGGGGTGCGCGACGCCGGCGCCGGCATGCACATCTACATTAAAATGCCGAAACTGCCCGTGCCGGAGCTGTGGCTGGTCATCGCGCCAAATCAGGAGCTGATCAGCACCGACGTCTCCGTCGATTCCTTCGTGGTGAACAAAGGCTTCGATCCCGCCTGGCCATTCTTCCACGGTAAGGAGCGCACCGGCTTCGGCCTGTTCCCGGTGCACGATACTCGCTACCTCGATTACCGGCACACCAAAACCGTCTTCCGCCCGCGTCCCTACGCCCTGACCACCTGGGTGTATGAAAGTGAGTTGCGCTTCAAGCAGGCTCCCGGCATTACTGACCCGCTACCCTTCGGCTGGTTCGACGACGCCGCGCGCATCACGCTCTTCCGCAACGACGGCACCCGCGTTGAACTGGCGGGTTTCGATGAGTCGCCATTCAGCACCATGTGGCGGCGCGGCGAGTATCTCACCGCCTGGCTCACCGGCAGCCGTCCGTCGCTCTTCATCAACGATGGCCCCGATCTGCTGCTGGTGCGCGAGCTCGACCCGGCAACGAAGGAACTGGGGCCGACGAACCTGCAATACGGCCATCTGGCCTTCCGCATGCCGGTGGAGACGCTGCCGAACGTCGGTGAAGTGACCCGTGTGCGCTTCCTCGCCGTGGGCGGCAGCAGCGAGACCACCGACCCCAACTTCGGCGAAGCGATGCGCGCGGCGATGGGCCTGGTAGGGAACCCGGCGTATGCCATTGAGATGGAAGTGGGCACGGTGCGCGACCAGCGCCTGCTGCTGACGCTGGACGGACAGGGGACGGGCGTGGCCTGCCGGATGCCGCGGACGGAGTTGCCCATGGCGCTGCCCATTATCATCGAAAACCTCAACCCCAACTGGCCGGTCTTTTTCGTCGACCGCGCACGCAATCGCTGGCGACCCCTCGGGATGTACCAAAGCAGCGCCTACGCGACGCTTGACACGCTGGCCGGCGACTGGTCGATCTTCATGGGCCACCCGCTGACAGCCACCGACGCGAAGGTCGTGCTCAACCTGGCGCAGATCGGCGCGCGCGCGTGGGTGCTGGAGATGCACAACCCGACCGAACGCGACCTGACGGTGACCATTACGCCGACACCCTACTGCACACTGCTGGAGTGGGCGGGCGAAACGCTCACTATCCCCGCGGGGTCATCGATCACGCGGAATTTGACCGGTACGACGCTCGGCGTCGAGGCCTTTGCCTGATAAAGGAGACATGCGATGCGCGGATATATGCTAATCATGGTGCTGGCGGCACTGGCGCCGGTTGTGGCGCAGGTGAGCGCACGGCAGACGGTGGTGTCGAATCGGTATTTTGCCGACCAACGGACGATCACTGTCGACGGCGACCTGAAGGAGTGGAACTTCCTGGACCGTCCGGTGGAGATCACCGTCGAGACCGGAAAGCTCGACCCGGGTCCGGTGCGCTCCAGGGCTGATAGCAGCGCGATGGTGAAGGCGGCGTGGGACGCGAAATACCTGTATCTCGCCGCGAAGGTGAAGGATCAGAGCCTGGTCGCGTTGCCGAATGAAAAGGCGATGCCATGGAACTGCGACAGTCTCATCTTCGTTACCTCCGTATTCGGCGCCACCAAGGGCAACGACCGCTACCAACAGAAGAAGACGGTCGAAACCTCCACCGAGCCGTTCTACGGCTTCAGCTACTACACCGAGAAGACCGGCCCGCGCAAGTGGACGCCGCATTCCCGTTATATCGCCAAGTCGGTAGCGGACGGCTACGTCCTCGAAGCGGCCATCGCCTTCGAGGACATCGGATTCGGCCCACAGGCGGGCGACCTGGTGAAGATGGCGTTCATTCTTGCCGACCACGACGCCGATAAGAAGTTCTCCCAAATCTCCGTCGGCTTCCCGAAGAAGGCCACCGCGAACTCGACGAACTCCTGGTATGACCTGCGCTTTCGCGGCGCGGCGCCTTTCGCCGGGGAGATGATCACCTCCCGCGCGAAGAATACCGCCGACCAGGGCGTGGAGTTCCTCGCCGACATCGACGCCTTCACCCCGAACCTGCAGGTGAAAAACGTGGCGGTGAAGGATGCGGCCGGGAAGATTGTGGCGTCGCTGCCAGCCGACTGCGCGCTGCAGCCCGGCAAGACCACCCTCCTGACCGGCAAGCTGGCCGATGCGAAGCTGGCACCGGGCGCTTACCGCATCGCCGCGGTGGTGGAAGGACCGGGGGTGAAAGCGCCTGCGCCAGCGGCGCAGGCGATGTTCGAGATTGTGTTGAGCGACGAACCTGTTCAAGGCGCCGTCGGTAAACTACCTAATCGCTATATTGTGCCCGATCCGTATCGTTTCTACGCGCCGTCCACCGCATGGGGCTACAAACAGCAGACCATCACCAAAGACGACTACCTGAAAATGGTAAAAAAGGTCTACGATTTTGAATACGCGAGCATCTTCTCCAAAGGAGAGGCCGCGAATGCCGGCGTGCACGGCTTCGGCTATTGCATGACGCCGTACGCCTTGTATAAAGCCACCGGCGACGTGCAGTATCTGAAACCGACGCTGGGGTTAGTGAAAGGCGCCATCGAAGCGGCAAAGACGAGCGACGCCACCCCGTTCTGGATCAATCAGTATAAAGTTGTCACCATGCTCTCGGCCGATCCGAACGTGAGCGCGGCGGACAAAAAGATTCTGAACGACTATTATCCCTTCCTGGTGAAGAAGCTCTGGGCGACCGAGCGTCCGAAGGAGTGGGGCGCCTTCAACCGCGCGCTCATCTGGGGCGGCATGCTCGACATCGCCGCAACCACCATGCCCAACGATCCAGCGGCGAAAGATTGGAAAGCCTACGCTGATCTCGAATGGAACTCCTGGTGGCCGTATCGCGACCATGACGAGAACTCGTCCGACTACAACGGCTCGTCGATGATGGACTATATGGACTGGGCCGAGTTCCGCAACCCCGACAACCTGAAAGACCCGGGCATGAAGAAGTGGGTAGAGCGCTACATGTACCAGGTGACGCCGTCCGGTGGCATGCCCGGCTACGGCGATGCTTCGCCGTGGAACGCGTCGTTTGCCTTCTGGATTCCTGTCTACGAGCGCATGGCGACGATCACCCGCGACGGTCGCTTCAAGTGGGCCGCCCACCGCCTGCTGGAATACGCCAACCGGCAGATGGAGGACTGGTTCAGCTATCACATGGTGTATGACTCGGCCGCCGTCAACTGCGCCTGGGCCTATATCTACGCCGATGATACCGTGGCGGAAGCGCAGCCGGAGATGAAGTCGCGCATCACCGAGCGCAAACAGGTGCTGTGGGTGGACGACGCCTTGCGCAAGGAGTTGTTCGACAAGTTCGGCATCAATGGTCTGTATTACAAGTTGGGTGAGGCAACGCAGCCGGATAAGCTTCTTTTGCGCGCCGGCGGCGATCCTTTTGCGCCGTGCGGCATGATCGAGCTGTGTTCCAACGCCGGCCACCACATGTCCACCGTGCCGAACTTGAACAACTTCATGCACATGCGCTCGGTGCTACTTACCGACCTGGGGTACTTCGAGAAAGGGCCAGAGTACCACAATGTGGTCTATGTCGAAGACTTGACCGGCATCGCGCCGGAGGTACCCGACGAAGTGGTGACGGTGCCCGCTTTCGCCGCCGGCCGCCGTCAGACCTACGCGGCGATCAATGTGCAGAACTACAAGAACTGGCCGGTCACTAACGACCGCCGCGTGCTCTTCACCGATCTCGGTCTCACGCTGGTGAAAGACCTGATCGACTTCAAGCAACCGTTCGTCTGTCGACTGCGCCAGCAGTGGCAGGTGCACAGTATCACTCCGAAGAGCGGCGACAACTGGGTCAACACCAGTATGCCGTATGTCATCATGAGCGGCCTGGGACTGGGGCGTGGCGTACAGCGCTGGATCAACCCGAACTGGGACCTGATGATCTACTTCACCCCGCAAGCCGGTCGCGATTACGAGGTATTTGACCGCTCGCTGGAAAATATCTGGCAAGCGGTGCCGCTGCGCGTGTCCCAGCGCTGGCGCGGTCTGCCTGAAGGCGGCAAGCCGGTGCATTTCACCACGCTGCTGTGGCCACACAAGCCGATACTCGACGTGGATGACTTCGCCAGGCGCATTACCGTGCTGAAAGACACCCCGGAGACGACGGTTTTCAAGGTCGTGTATGATGACAACCGCACCGTCTACCTGGGCATCAACGACGGCGCGCCCATCGAACTGGAAGGTATCGCCACCGACGCCCGCGTCTTCTACCTGGAGGGGGCGGTGAAGGACGGCAAACTGAAGGCCACCTATCTTTACGCCGTCGGTGCCACAAAGTTCGTCAATGGCATCACCCTGCTGCACCAGACCGCGGAGAAGACCGATGTTGATAAAAACCTGTAATTTCCTCGGCCTGCTGCTACTTTGTGCGCTACCGCTGTGGGCGCAGGCGCCGCCAGCCGCGCCGGCGCCCAAGTTGCTGTGGGAAGCCGAGGAGCTGGTGAAGGCCGCGAAGATCGTGGGTGGGGGTGATCTGCTGATCATCCGCGCGCCCGATCCGGCGATGCTGCCGTTCAGCGGAGAGCGCGCCCTCACCTTCGTGCCGATGGGGAAGAACTCCACGCTGCAACTCACCGTGCCAGTGCCGAAACAGGGCATTTATCAGGTGCGGCTGAAATGTGTCATCGGCCCGAGCTGCGGCATTTATAACTTGTATGTTGCCGGCGAGGAGAAGGGTTACTTTAACTTCTTCAACAAGGAGACAGCGCATACCAACCTGACGAAACACTCCTGGTACGGGCTGATGTCGAAGAAGATCGCGGTGGAAGATGAAGCGGTGCGGCTGGACTTCCAGTATTACGGTGCACAGGGGCGCATGGGCAACATGGTGCTGGATACCATCGAGCTGATGCCGTTCGTGCGCAAGCCTATTCACCTGGCCTATACGCCGTATGACAAGGAACTGCCCGCCGGCGAGAAGCTGGGCGAGAACATGCTGAGAAATCCCGGCTTCGAGGAGTTCCAGCCCCAGGACAAATTCACCGCGCGTTACCAGAACCTGCGCGGGTGGATTTTCAACGCGGTCATCCCGCAAAAGGTGACGCCTATCGCGCGTGACCCGGCAAAGGCGCACAGCGGGCAGATAGCCCTCTGCCTGGCGCCGGATTTACTGGAAGACAACACCATCATCTACCAGTCGCTGCCCTTCAACAGCGGGAAAACCTACCGCATCAGCTTCTGGGCGCGCGGCAAAGGCAACATTGAAGTGACCTACTACTACCCCTCGCGCGAGGCGAAGGCGGAAGACACGCTACGCCCGTATAACGCCTTCCTGGCCAACGAAGCGTGGACGTTCTACAGCTTCCTCTTCTCGCCGAGCAAAGCCGGCAAGGTGAATTCCGCCTCCATCGCCATCGACGTTACCGCCGAGAGTGAAGTCTATTTCGATGACTGCTCCGTACAGGAAGTGCTACCGTAAAGGGGTAGGGGATGTTTGTCGATCGGGGATTGAATGACCGCTGGGTTCGCCCGCGCGCGGTTCGCCGGAACGGGCGCGACCGCTATAGTGTGACCTTGCGCGAGACGTTAGGTAAAGAGTGGACGAATGCAATCGTCTTCTACCCCTTCCCGGCAGGGGAGGGGCGGGACATCCGCGTCATCCGCGACGGCCGTGCCGTGCCATGTCAGTATTCGGAAGGCCGAGTGCACCTGCTGGTGGAGAGCCTGACGCCGGGCGAGGAAACGCAGTTTGATGTGACACTCGGCGAACCGGCCGACACAAAGCCGACGCTGGGGGTCACCGTCTGCGAATCCGGCGATGCCGTTATCTTCGAGAATGGCGTGCTGGCGCTGAAGCTGCCCGCATCGGGCGCAATTCACAGTGCTGCGCCCGGCCCGCTGCTCGGTGTGCGCCTGGGTGACGGCCCGTGGATGGGCCGCGGTCGTATTGAGAGTCCGTTGACGTTTCATTCATGTTCCACACAGGTGGTAGAGAGCGGCCCGCTGTGGACGACCGTAGAGGTGCGTTACGAGGCTGCCGAAGGCAGCTTCGCCATGCGCTTCATCCTGCGCCCGGGTGAGGCGCAGTGCGAGGTGCGGGAAACGAGCACGCTGCCGGTGCGCCTGTGGCCGGCGCCGCGGCCGTACCGCGAGATCGGCAGTCTGGCGGCGTCGCACTGGAACCAGGGATTGGATAATATTGCAAAGCCGTGCGTGCGCCCGTGCCCGACGAGTAACATGGTGCTCGATTTTGGCGGCGATTTCACGCCCAACCGGCTCATCACCCATTCCACCGCCAGTTGGGAGATTATGGACCTGCCGCTGGGCGCGCCGGCGCTGAAAACCTACACCGCCATGCGGCCGGCGCTGCCGTCCATCGACGGCGGCTGGTTCGGCGTGTATGACACCCGCGGCGACGCCATCCTCGGCCTGGTGCCGCTGGACATCGTTCACTGGGGCATCCCCGATGACGTCATTCATCCTGCCCACCGCACCCTCGGCGCCAATGCGGAGGTGTTCCTCGTCGACTCGCCGGAGAATGGCCCACACTTCCGTTTTCCGATTGAAAACGTCTCGCGCCGCTGGCTGCTGGCGTTCGCTTCGCGGCAAGAGAGCCTGGGAGAGAGCGGCCCGCTGAAACCGGAGTCGATCCGCCGCGAGGCAGATGCCGCCTTCCCGCTGTGGGCCATGCGGACGCACAATGGCGATCTTCCGCTCGACAAGGTGAAGGACTGGGTGACCGAGTGGACGGACGCCGGCGACGCGCACCCGCGCGTGCTCTGCCGCAAGGCGGATTTCCCTGCTATCCGCGCAAAGGTGCAGGCGGTGCCGGAACTGCAGCAGGCATATGACAAAACCCGGCACATGCGCAGTGCAGACCGTTACATCATCGAGGGGGAGTTGAACGGTCTGGCGCCTATCGAGGAAGCGACACACATTGAGGCGATTCTCACCGATATCCTCAATCAGGGGTATGTCAGCCGGCACTACTGCATCGCCCTCGCTCGCCCGTTGCGGCGCTACGTCATCGCCTGCGACATCCAATGGGACGCTTTTACCCCTGGGGAAAAACGGAAGGCCCGCCGTCTGTGCGCACTGGGGGCGTATATCCTTAGCGATGGTGACTGGTGGGCCTACGTCTTCCGCCCGGGCGAGACGACGTATCTGCCGAACTTCAATTCCGACGTCTTCATTTGCGCGGGCATCATCGGCCTGTTCCTCTCCGATCACCCGTGCAGCGAGCGCTGGGTGCGCTTCATGGTGGAGCGCATGGACCGGGAGTTGAAAACCCACCTGCGGCTGGACGGCGGCGGCGAGGAAAACGTTGGCAGCTATCTCTTCACCACCTGGCAACAGCTCTACAGTTATGCTATCTGGGCGTTGCGCCATTGTAGAGTGAAGGATTATTCCACCGATCCCTGCCTGCAGGCGGGGATGCGCTTCCTGCTGAAGGCGTTGGGGCCGGAAGATCCGCGCGATGGCGGCTTACGCTCGATGCCGCCCATCGGGCACCATCCCCACGCGGTGAAGCAGCCACCGCTCTTCTCCTGGTTGGCCGGCTTCGTGAAAGATGCCGACCCGGAGCTGGCGTCCAACCTGATGTGGGCGTGGCGGGCGGTGGGCTCGCCGGTGCACAACAGCCCGGACCATTCCGGCCCGACGGCGAATCCCTTCACACGGCAATATCTCATGCACGACCCGACTATCGAGCCGGTAATGCCCCCGCGCGAGAGCCACGAACTGCCGCACGTCGGCGCCGTGCTGCGCAGCCACGATGCGAGCGGCAGAGGCAGCTACCTCTTCCTGAAGGCCGGGCGCGTCCACTCGCATCACGATGACGACGAAGGCTCCTTCCATTACTTCGGCCGCGGCGTGTCGTTGGCGCTGGACGGTCTGCCATTGCAGAACGGCGCCACCGCCGCCCAGCACAACGCCGTCACCTTCAGCCTGCCGGGCCAACCCAGCGGACTGGTGGAGCACTTTGCCACCGCGCCGGAAGCCGATTACGTGCGTGCCGTCATCGCCCCGCGCGCCTTCGCCTGCGACGCCATGTATTACGACGGCCAGCATCGCAGCGGCTTCACCCGTGAACTGCTGCTGGTGAAGGCGCCCGCCCCCGGTGGCATCGAATACCTGGTGGTGAAGGATACCTGCGTTGGTCCCGAAGCACCGCAGTGGAACCTGGACGCGCTCTCGCTGAAACCAGAAATGCTCGGCAGCAGCCATGTCTGGTTCCCCGGCCACCCGGAGTTCGATATGGGGCTGGACGTGCTGTTCATCGAGCCAACTGCACCGCCGGTCGAGTTTGAGGCAGGCATCGTCAATCCGAAGCTGCTCACCTCCGAAGGCCGAGCCACCATCGGCTTCCTGGAGGTTGATTTCGCCGTCACCGAGCACTGGCTACTGCACGCGCCCGCCGGTCCCGGCGCCACCTTCTGTGCCGTGCTCTTCCCACGCCGACCGGATGAACCCGCGCCGACGGTCGAATACTTGCCGCGCGAGGAAACGCTGGCCGTCTCCCATGCCGCCGGCCGCGACCTCATCTTCCTGCGGCCGAACCCGAAACTGGGCGTCAGCCTGCACGGCGTGCATTTCGCCGGTCGCGCCGGATTGGCGTCCCTGCGTAATGGCATCTGGCAAACGACGCCGCTTGACGGTACCATGCGTCTGATTGATACACACCCGTTGCCGGTTCGGCAGTTGCGGTGATGAAAGGTACATCTATGAATGCCACCCACGGTATATCGACCTATCAGCGCATCTGCGCCACGCTGGCGCAGATAGAGCCGCGCCCGTATTCGCCGCAATTTCGCGTGGCGAAAGAGCGGTGGGGCTGGCGCGTCTTCGACGGCGATGCCGCCATCGCGCTCTTCACCATGGAAGGCGAGGAACTCGCCTTCGATATCTGGCAGCTCTCGCCCTTCGAGGCGCCGATCATGGCGAACAGCGAGGCGCCCGGCGCGGTCTACGACCTGCACACCGCGCATAACACCGTCCTCAACCTGCCCGTGTCGCGCTGCGGCGACCTGACGGAGGGTGTCGCTTCCATCGCCGAGTGCCTCACCCTCACCTGGGTGCAGGAGAGCGGCACCGAGTTGCGCTTCCGCATCGACGGGGCGTTCCTCAAAGGCCAGCGCATCTGCTACGACTTGCGCTTCTGCTACGACGCGACGCAGGCGCGTTATCGCTTCTTCATCGACGCCGAGATGTGGAAGGAGAGCCCGCATGGCGGCGAACCCATCAACATGATGCTCGCTGGCGCGCTGACCGAACGCGGGGAGGACCGCCGTTGGTCGCATTCCATCTGGGCTGACCCCCAAGACCGGCTGAAGCGGATCGTGCATTCCAACGCGCTCTTTCAGGCCACCGACTACGCCAGCGCATCCTGGCGGTCGAAAAACGCGCCGACGCAGGGGGCGTGGATTGCCTATGCGTCGCACCCGGTCTTCAATCCCGCCATGCTTGTGCACGAGTCGAATGTGCCGGTCTTCTTCGCCACCTGCTCTCAGCTCTTCGACGAGCACCTGGTCTGGCAGCAGGCCGGCCTCGACGAGTTGGACGAAGGCTTCTTCCACTTCGTGATGCGCACCGAATTCGTCAACCTGCCCGCGACGTTGGCAGCGGAGTTCCTTGCCGAAGCGGCTGATCCACCGAAGCCTGCCCGGTGGCAGAACCTCGCCATCGCGCTGCCGTTCTACATGGACATTGAGAATGATCTGGAGATGCCCGTCGATCCGTGGCTACCGGAGGACTGCACCCTCTTCGTATTGGAAGACCCGCGGCAGTGGGCGACCGACGCCGCGCACAGCGGGACGCACAGTATCCGCCTCACCGGCGCGACGTTCCACACCTGGCAGCGCCTCTTCCCGGTGGGCGCCGTCTGCCGGGTGCAGCCGCACAGCCGCTATCGCTTTAGTGCGTGGGTGAAGACGGCAGGCGTCGAGCGCTTCGCCCGGCTGGAGATGGGCAGCTATGAATACACCTATCACAACGTCATCGATAAAACCCGCTCCGCGCACCTCAGCGACGACTGCGACTGGACGCTGCTGCAGGTGGAACTGGATACGGAAGAGGAAGTCTACGTAATGCCATTCCTGGCGCTGTATGGGCGCGGGTCGGCATGGTTTGACGATGTGAAACTTGAACGGATCGGGTAACGAACTCTCATAATCGTAATCGTAATCGATTATCGTGTTCGAAAGGGCAGCGTGAATCGGCAGGTTTTCGATTACGATTGCGAGGACAGCGCTTACCTATAACGAATATACGAATTGACTCCCTGGCCGACGAAAAGGGAGCCTGTGCAGAAGGAGTTCACAATGACCCGCATTCCTCGTGAAGAATTCGTGGCGCGCATCGGGCGCATGCAGGAGGCCATGGCGGCGGCCGGGCTGGACGGCATTATGTTGTATGGCGACGAATATCGCAAGGAGAACCTGCGTTACGTCTCCAACTTCTGGCCGATCTTCGAGCGCGGCGCCTGCTTCATTCCGCGCCAGGGTGAGCCGATCCTTGCCGGCGCGCCGGAGGGCGAGCAATACGCCCGCGAGATGAGCGCCTGGGCCGACGTGCGCAACGTGAAGGAGTTCGCCTGCGTCTCCGTGCCCGAGGAGATCGACTATCCACTCGCCAGCTTCTCCTCCTTCCGCGAGATCCTCGCCGATACGCTGCGGGGCGGCAGCAAGCTCGGTCTCATCGGCCAGTGGGACATTCCCGCGCCCATCTTCGAGCGGGTGAAGGCCGCCGCGCCGGGCCTGGAGATCGTTGACGCCGCCGACATCATCAACGCGCTGCGCCTGGTGAAATCCCCCGCCGAGTTGGATTGCCTGCGCGAAGCCGGCCGGCAGGCGTGCGCCGGCTACGCGAAGCTGATGGACACCTGCGTGCCCGGCAACACCGAGTACCAGGCGGCGGGCGCCGCCGAGGGGGCCGCGCGCATGGCCGGCGCTGAGGGCATCAACTTCATGATCCTCGGCAGCGGCCCGCGCACCGCTACCATCATCGGCCGCGACACCGACCGCGTCATCCAGGATGGCGACATGATCATGGCCGCTCTCGCCGTGCAATATCAGGGTTACGTCGCTACGGTTGAATATCCCTTCGTGGCCGGCACCGCCTCCCGCGAGCAACGCCGCTTCATGGGCGTGCTCTTCGAAGCCGCCAATGTGCAACTCAACTACCTGCGCGAGGGCGTCATCGCCGGCGACATGGTGAAAGCGGTGAAGGCCGTCTTCGCCAAGCACGACATGTCCGCCTACGACGTCTACCCGCCCATGCACGGCATCGGCCTCGCCGAAGCCGAGTCGCCCTATCCCGGGGAACACACCACCTACGCCTTCAAGGCCGGCATGTGCGTCAACTCCGACATCAGCCTCTTCGGCCACCCCGCCGGCTCCAACCGCATCGAAGAAGGCTTTATCATCGGCGCCGATGGCCCGGAGTCGATTACGCCGCTGATTCGTGAACTGTGCAGTAAAGCGGTGGGGGCGTAAGAAAAAAATAGGAGCGCTGATTTCCAATCCGCACGAATTCGCTACCTGTTCCATATACAGAGCGGAAACTCGTGCGGATTAAAAATCCGCGCTCCCAGTATTTAGATAATCTCCAACGCATCTCGACTTGGCAGCGCCGGGAACGGCGCCGTCGGCAGCGTCTGATACCAGAAGGCGACTGAAGCGATATCGTCCTGCAGGGGAAGGTAGCGGCCGCCACTGCGCCAGCCGAGGGCCTGGATGGTCACGCGGAGGTCAGAGGTGAATCGGACGGGATCCATGATGTGCCAGCGGTAGAGGCTGAAGCGCTGCTGGGAATTGTATACGCCGTCCGGGCGCACCACGTGGGGCATGCCGGCGTAGGCGGTGGTGAATTCCTGGTATTGCTTCGTCGCTTTGTTCTCGAAGTTGTACGAGCCGCAGAAGTAGTCCTCGGTGCCG
>CAZPYA010000038.1:0-43537 GCA_964590255.1 uncultured bacterium | reverse complement strand
GGAATCAGCGGTCGCCATGGCTGGAATCGATGGTCGCCATCACCGGAATACGCAGGGAAAGTGGCTTACGTGGCCTGCCAAAGCAATTTTAGCTGCGAACTGTAAGAAACTGTATTGAAAGTGCTGGCAGCCGTCTCGCGGGTCTGGATCGCGCCTGACCGCCGAGGAATTTCTGGCATGTATTCCTCAATACACTTTCGGAATTCCTCGGTGGTCAGCCACGACCCATCCTCCACGATCCGAACTACGATCACTTCCAATACAGTGTCCAAGGCAGAGACTTCATAGAGCTTTCCATATAAGCCCAATCTGGCTCGCCAGCTTCTGTCACCGGAAGCTAACCCCAACCAGAACCCCGGAACTTATTCCGTATATTCCAGCTCGATGTTGCGGATGCGCACCGCGTCGCCCTCGCACACGCCCAGCTCTTTCAGCAGCGCGAAGAGGCCCATGCGCTCCAGCGAGCCCTGCAGGCGGCGGACGCCTTCCTCGCTCTCCATGTCCGTCATGGCGATGAGGCGCTCGATGCCGCTGCCGGTCACCTCCCACGCATGCTCATCCACCCGCGCCACTTCCATCTCGCGGCGCACGCGCGGCACGGTCACCGTCTCCGGCTGTTCGACCGCCGGGCCTTCCGCCGCGTCCTGCTGCCGCAGAATCTCATCGATGGCATACAGCAGCGGCTGCACCCCCGCGCCGGTGGCGGCGGAGATGGAGAAGGCGCGGTAGCCGGCGTGCTCCAGGTTGTGCAGCATGTCGGGCAGGTATGCCTCGGATGTGGGCAGGTCCGTCTTATTCAGCGCCACCAGCATGGGAAGCTGTTCCAGCCCGGTGCCGTAGAGGGCGATCTCGCGGTTGATGGTGAGGAAGCTCTCCCACGGGTCGATCTCCCCGGCGAACCCGCCGGAGACGTCGACGATGTGCAGCAGCACGCGGCTGCGCTCGGCATGGCGCAAAAACTCCGTGCCGCGGCCGCGCCCCTGCGAGGCGCCCTCGATGAGCCCGGGCAAGTCGGCCATCACGAAGCTGCGGTCGATGGAGACCGCCACCACGCCCAGGTGCGGCTCCAGCGTGGTGAAGGGATAATCGGCGATCTTCGGCCGCGCCGCGGTTACATGCGACAGCAGCGTGGATTTGCCGGCGTTGGGTAGGCCGATGAGGCCGACGTCCGCCAGCAATTTCAGCTCCAGGCGCAGCGCGCGGTCTTCGGACGGCTCGCCCTTTTCCGCGAAGCGCGGCACCTGGCGCACCGGCGTGGCGTAGTGCGCGTTGCCGCGCCCGCCGCGCCCGCCGCGGCAAACGATGGCGCGCATGCCGTCGCGCGACAGGTCCACCAGCGGCTCGTCGCTGCCCTGCATATAGACGAGGGTGCCCACCGGCACCTCCAGCGTGATGCCTTTGCCGTTCTTGCCGTACTTCTTGTTGCCGCTGCCGTCGCCGCCCGGCTCCGCGGCGAAGTGGCGGTCATAGCGGAAGCGCAGCAGCGTGCGCGCGCGGCGGCGCGCCACAAAGACGATGTCGCCGCCCCGGCCGCCGTCGCCGCCGTCCGGCCCCCCGCGGGGCACAAACTTCTCGCGGCGAAAGCTCACGGCGCCGTCGCCGCCCTTGCCGCTGCGCACGGTTATAGTCGCGGAATCAATAAACATGGTGGTTACTCTATACCCCAACGCGGGCCGATTGTCCTGCCTCGATGGGCGACAATGGCAACGGCCCTGATGGCGGATGCCATCAGGGCCGCGAAACAAGGCGATCGTGCACCTGCCGTCGAGCGGTACGTTCCAGACGGCCACGTCGCAGGTGGCTCCGGCCGGGCGGTCGGCGGCGCCCGGAAGTGACACCTTACCGCTGCTTCGTTCCCGACCTGACGGGGTTCGGCGGCTTTCGTCGCGCCGGACCCGGCCATCAACACTCCTTACAACGCCCAGACTCCACAACGCCCGTCCTCGGGCAAGGGATTCAACCCCGCTATAGCGGATTGCGGGTACAGGGTACCGCTAGTCCCCCGCCTAGCACGATCGCGGAGCCATTATGCCACAACCCCGTCCGAATGTCGAGGCACAATCCGCCACGTAAGTGTTCAGAGTTCTCGGAGTAATTCGCAACCCTATACGGCGGAAGTGGTGAAGAGCGGTTTCCCGAGGAGCATGGCGTTCAGGTCGGCCAGTAGCGTCTCGGCGCGCTCCTGGCTGGGAGTGAGGATGAGCTGCACCCGCGCCCCGCGCGCCTGTGTCAGCGCCGCCGCCACCAGGCTCTTGCCGGTGCCGCGCACGCCGCTCACCCACTGCCGCATCGCACCGCGCTAAATGCCGTCTCGCACCGGCGCCAGGGCTAGCGATTCCGCCAGAATTTGTGTTAAGTCGTATAACATAAGTTAGTCCATCAAACACACTCATGGCACGCCGCAGTCGAGTGCGACGTACCCGAAAGGTCTCCATATACGTGACGGGTTATTCTACCGTAATCAGGTGCGGGGCGGCAGGGAGCGGAGATCGCTGCCGTCGAGGAGATTAAGGGTGACTTGCGGATTGAGCGTATGAAGGGTTTTGACCAGTTCATACAGGTCGGGCATCGCCATGGGCACTCGCAGGTTGCCCCCAACGTAGTAGATTGATATAAACTGAGAAGTCGAGGTGATATGGGTGATTGCGTGAGGCTTAATCACCACGGTACCGATACAGCGGCGGAAGGCCAACAGGTGTCGTTTCGTAAGCGTGACTTCAAATACAGTCGTTAATCCTCTGACGGTGAAATCGCCGAACATGAGGATGCCAAACAGAATTATAAAAATGTATGCTGTCCAGTTTTCTGGATGACGCATCCATGCTGAAAATATCCGCCAGTCATACCCGCTGCCATGAAGGTTCAGCAGAAAAAAGAATATCGGCAATGCAATGGGCAGCACAATAGGCCAGATGATGGGCAGCATCGGCAGCGACCAGATACGCGGTTCTATTGTCTCGACCGGCTGCACGACAATCGTTTCGACAACCGGCTGTTGCCGCGGCATGGGGAACTCGCCGATCTGCACATCGGGATTCAGTATGCGGATGTTATCAAGGAACTCGTCGAAGTGCTCGATAGCAGTCTTCGCCGGCCTATCACTAAGGCCGATGCTGATGTAGCCGCCATCATGATAAATGCGAATCGCATTCTCACTTTCGTCCACACGGATCACGCGTAGCGTCTGCGCCGGCACCCATACGGAGAGAAATGGTGTGTAGAAACGTATAAGGCCATCGGCATAGATTGCGATGGCATACATCCCCATCAATGAACCGATGCTGAACATTATCAGGCCTACGGTGATGGTGAAGTAAGCGAATAGTGTGTATTCGTCGCGTGCCTTCCAGCCCAGCAGAATACTTGGCCAGCCGAAGTAGAGCACACAGGCCAGGATGATCGCTGGAATCAGGATCACCTTCAGATAGTGATGCCAGGGCCTGGAATAGCGTTTGATGATTGGGGCGTCAGAGGACATCATACGTCACCCTTGTGTTCAACTGCTGATTAGGCATATAGCGATTCGATCTATCGCTGCGTATGGTAGCTTTCAGGGAATGCTGTTAAATTCGACTTCTGGATTGAGTTCCAGCAGGTGCGTGAGAAAGTCATCGAAACGGGCAATCGAAGCAATCTCCGGGCCGCCTCTACCGAGATATCCGAGTTGGATATTCCCTTTTGTGGTGAAGATGGTGATACGCCGATGCATTCCCCATGTTGTTCGCACAGCGGCCACGTCATGAGCATTTATGATGATACGTCTGAGCAAGCCGCGGAATTCTATAGTGTTATCGGAATGGATATAGATGGCGCGTATCTGCGTAAGAAGGTTGATGGCGACAATAAGCGCGCCGCCGAGAAAGAGCGCCGCCATCACCAGCAGTATCAGCGTACCGTCACGGATGCCAGCGGAAAGCCACAGCCACCCCTGCCACCCGAAGATGGTCATTGCGCCAATAGCCGCGATGTAAACGGGAAACGTCAGCCAATAGGCTTCGTGATAGCGATAGAGCACCATCCTGTGTCACTCCCATCCGTATCCTACTGCGAGGGCATATATTTGTCCAGAGTTTTGAGTCGGTCACGGCATGCACAGGATGACGCCACTCCGCTGACGCTGCGTGGCTCACTACAAACGGGTTCTGGTGATGGGTTTATTTATACTCGGCAGGAATCCGCCAGCCGCCAGCGTAGTCACAGATGCAGATGCCGGTAGGAACACCGGTACGCCCGGGGGAGGATTGACTATGCACACCATGACCACCCGCGATGCCATTCTGCATCACAGCCGGCTGTATCTGGATGCGCTCGGATTGGAGGGGCACGGGCTGCCCTGGTCGTCGCGCGAGGACGCGGACTGCGCGGTGGCGGGGGAGTTGGGTTTTCGCCACCTGGGGGTGGTGTATTTTCAGATCGGCCGGCGGGACATCGCCTGGGCGGGGCCGCACCACAAGCACCAGGAGTGGACGGCGCAACTGAACCGTTTCTTTCAATTGCGCTCGCTGGCAGTCGCCTTTGTGGAGACCGGCGACGCGCGCTACGCGGCGACGGCGCGCGACCTCATCCTCGATTGGATACGCGCCCATCCCACCGGTCCGGGCTGGGCCATCGCGTCGTATGACAATACCCTCAATCTGTGCATTCGCGCCCAGCAGTGGACGCGGACGCTGCCGATGTTTCTCGCCGCCGACGTCTTCGATGACGCGACCATCACGGCGATTCTCAACTCGCTCACTGCCCAGCTTAATTATTTGAGCACCCACCTCACCGCCGGGGCCAACTGGCGTATCGCGCAGGTCGACGCGCTGCTCACCTGCGGCATCTGCCTGGCTTTCCTGCCTACGGCCGCCGGCTGGCGGTCGCTGGCGGTGGAAGTGCTCAACGAGGCGTATCACCGGCAGATCCTGCCCGACGGCGCGCACATCGAGCGCACGCCCGGCTACCACGGGTGGATGACGGAAGTCTTCCAGCGTTACTGGTGGCTGGGGCGGGCGATGCCGGAGCTGGGCCTGGCCATGCGGCTGGCGCCCATCGCCCGCATGCACGATTACAACGTGGGGATGGCGCTGCCCAATGGCTCGGCGAACGCCATGCACGATAGCAACAGCCGGCGCAGCGGCGCGGCGGACCCGGCGGCGCTGGCGGAGCGCGCGGCCTTTCGCCAGGAGGCCGGGCTGCAGGAGACGCTGCCGCCGACCACGCAATACTTCCCCGTCGCCGGGCAGGCGTGCCTGCGCGACTCGTGGGAACCGGACGCGGTGTATCTCACCTTCGACGCCACCACCTGGGGCGGCGCGCACTGCCACCTCAGCCGCAACGCCGTGCAGCTCTACGCGTATGGCCGCCATCTGCTACTCGACCCCGGCACGCTTACCTACGAGGTGAGCGACCCGCTGATGGCGCACGGCAAAAGCACTCGCGCGCACAACACGCTGAACCTGAACGGCTGGAACCAGTCGCAAGCGAATCCGACCGGCACGCGCTGTGTCAGCCTGCCGGGATATGATTTCGTCTCGTCCGTGTATGAGGGCGGCTACTGGCCGGGCGCCTACACCTGGGGCTGCGGGGACGGCCGCGGCGCCGGCATCTTCGCCGAGCATCACCGCGCGATGCTGTGGGTGCGCGGCCGCTGCGCCATTATTATCGACCACCTGCGCCGCGACCACGCCACCACCCCGTCGCTGGAGAGCAACTGGCAACTGACCGATGGCCCGGTCGAGGTGGATCCAGCGCGCTTCCGCGCCGTCACCCGCCATCCCGATGCCAACCTGCTGCTGCTCTTCCCGCAGGTGGCGCCGGGCATGCACCTGACGGTACACACCGGGGAAACCGACCAGCCGCGCGGTTGGCTGCAGGGCGACGGCGCCTTTGTGCCCTCCCCGCAGCTCTGCCTGTCTACGCCGGTGTTAGAGCCGCTCAACGCCATGCTGCTCACCGTGCTGGTGCCCTTCCGTGGCCCGGACGCGCCCGCGGTAGAGGCGGAGGCAGCCATCGATGATATCGGCGTGCAGACGCTGCGGCTGCGCTGGGCCGACGGCACGGTCGATGAACTCTTCGCCACCCCGCGGCTGGAGAGCGCCATCAGCTCCATCGACGCGATCACGACTGACGCCGCCCTCGTCCTCCTTCACCGGAACGCCGCCGGCGCGGTGACCGGCGGGTTGGTGGTGGATGGCACGTATGTGGCGCCATATGTGACAGAGGCGAAGGCGGAGATGGGGGTGTGGGGGTTCTGACAGGGAGAAATAGCAATATCAATGGAGTCGGTTGAGCAGCAAGTCTGGAAGCTGACGCGAGTCGCGCCCGGTGATCACTGATGCTCCCGGGTAGAATTGAGGTTGTCGCCCCATCCATGCTACAATACGCTCATGACCATCCCGGATGCCCAGCCGATTGTCTCAGCGAGTGACCGCCGCCCGGATTACGACGTGATCGTGAGCCTGGTAGCGGCGGGCGCGCGCGTGCTGGACCTGGGGTGCGGCACCGGGGAGCTGATGGAGCGGCTGGTGCGCGAGCGGGGGGCGGTGGCGCAGGGCGTGGACCTGCACCAGCCGTCGGTGAGCGCCTGCATCAGCAAGGGGTTGAGCGTCTTCCACGGCGACCTGCACGAAGGGCTGGCCGACCTGCGCGACGGCACCTTCGACTACGTCATCCTCAGCCGCACGCTGCAGCAGGTGGCCGATCCGGACGAAGTCATCACGCAGATGCTGCGAGTGGGCCGGCGTGCCATCGTCAGCTTCCCCAACTTCGCCTACTGGAAGGTGCGGCTGCATCTGCTGTTCACCGGCACGCTGCCCATCACGCCGGCGCTGCCGTATGACTGGTACGACACGCCCAACATCCGCTTGATCACCATCGCCGACTTCGAGCGTTTTTGCCGCAAGGAAGGCTTCCAAATCCAGGAGAAAGTCGCCCTGGCCATCGGCGACGGCAGCCACCCGCGCCGCTTGCGCGCCTATCGCGACTGGCGGGGCGAATTCGGCATCTTTCTGCTTGGCAAAGCCTGACGCCTGGCATGACTTGACGGGAGAGATCATGTGTGATGTCGCCTGCCTGGGAGAGCTGCTCATCGATTTCACCTCGCTGCAGGCGGGGGCGTCCATCATCGAGACGCCGGGGTTTGAGAAGCACGCCGGCGGGGCGCCGGCGAACGTGGCGGTGGCGGTGAGCCGGCTGGGGGGTTCAGCGGCGTTCCTGGGTATGGTCGGCGACGACGAGTTCGGCCGCTACCTGGCGAAGATGCTGGCCGACCGCGGGATAGACCTGCGTGGGCTGCGCTACAGCCGCGACGCCCACACCACGCTGGCCTTCGTGGCATTGTGCGCGGACGGCGAGCGCGAATTTATCTTCTACCGCAACCCCGGCGCCGACATGCTCTACGGCCCTGACGACCTGGACGAGGGGTTGGTGGCGGGCTGCCGCATCTTTCATCACGGTTCCATCTCCTTCATCTCCGAGGCGAACCGCGCCGCCACGCTGCGCGCCATCGCGGTGGCGAAGGCGCACGGCGCGCTGATCTCGTATGACCCGAACCTGCGCCTGAACCTATGGCCGAGCGCCGACGCTGCCCGCGCGGGCATTGCGCTGGGCCTGCCGACCGCCGACCTGCTGAAGGTGTCGGAGGAGGAGCTGCCCTTCATCACCGGCGAGAGCGATCTCGACGCCGGCATGGCGGCCCTGCGCGCGCGGGGCATCCCCGCGGTGGTGGTGACGCTGGACGCGGAAGGCTGCGTCTACTCCTGGGGGCCGCACACCGGCCGCGTGCCGGGCGTCACGGTGGAGCAGGTGGACGCCACCGGCGCCGGCGACGCCTTCGTCGCCGCCATCCTCTACCGGCTCACCAGCCGCGAGGCGGTCAGTCTCGACCTACCGGGGGCGGACATCGACGCCATCCTCGCCTTCGCCAACCGGGTGGCGGCAAAGGTGGTGACGCGGCGGGGGGCGATTCCGGCGATGCCCACGTTGGATGAAATCGATTGAACCGCATTGACACGCCCCCCACAAACGCCTATCATTCCCCCCGATTGCCGTTCATTTTGCAGCTTGACGGAGTATGGCATGCGGTGTGTATTGGGGATTGATGGGGGCGGGTCGAAGTGTGATGCGCTGCTGGTGCGCGAGGATGGCGTGGCGCTGGGCTGGGGACACGCCGACGTGAGCGATCCGGGCGCGGGGAAGGCATGGCAAGGCAGCGGCCGCAGCCAGAAGACGATCTCGCGGGCGGGCTACAAGGCGCTGCAGGCGCTGGACGAGGACGATGCGCGCTGTAGCGAACTGCACATTTCCAGCGTCTCCGGGTGGCTGCCGCTGGGATTCTGGCGGCGCAGCGCGGTCGACCAGGTGCTGGTGAACGTGGTGCAGGAATACGAGGCAGCCTTCGCCCAGGCTGGCGAGTCCTGCGGGATCGTCGCGCTGGCCGGCACCGGCGCCCTCGTCTACGCGCAAACCCACGATAACCGCCGACTGTTCCTCGACGGCCTGGGCCCGCTGCTCGGCGATGCCGGCGGCGGGTATTCGGTGGGCTTCATGGCTATTCGCGCCGCTGCCAAGCACGATTGGGGCGAGCGGCACGCCACCACGCTGACCGAACTCGTGTATGACGCGCTGGAGATCAAGCGGCGCTCGAACGGCGGCTACAGCCTCATCGGCGTACTGAACGGCGAGCAGCGCGACCGCGGGGAGATCGCCGCGCTGGCGCGCATCGTCGACGCCGAAGCGACCAAAGGCGACCGCATCGCCGGCGAAATCCTCGACACCGCGGCTCACGAGATGGCGGAGACGCTCTACGATGCTGTGCAGCACCTGGGCATAGCCGATGACGCCTACCCGCTGGTCTGCACCGGCGGCATGATGCGCTCGCAACGCTTCCGCGAGGCATTCTGCGCCCGCGCGCTGGCGATCGCGCCCGGCCTGCGCCCGGTGCATTCGCCGTGGCCGGCGGTAGTGGGCATCACCCTGCCGACGCTCTATAAGTTGGGCGCCGCCGATCCGGAGACGCTGCGCGCCAACTTACTCGGTTCCATGGAAGCGCTGCTGGCGGCCAACGCCAATACCAATGCCGACGTGCTGATTGAGCCGACGGTCACCTATCGCATCCAACCACGGCCCTAACGCCGACGATCCGGGAGACAACATTTATGGTTCCGCTTCTCTATCTCGACGCCGTGCGCGGCATTCTCGACCACCTCCAGGCGACGCAACTGCCGGCGGTGGACGCCGCCGCCGACCTGGTCATCCACGCGCTGACGCACGAGGGCGCGGTGTTCTGCGGGGAGATCGGCCACGGCAACCAGGGCGATTTTCTCAACCGCGCCGGCGGGCTGGCGGCGGTGCAGGCGTTCAAATTCGGGCTGGGCATCACCGACCCGGTGGCGAAGGCGCTGGAAAACCGTCCGCGCCCCGAGCCGTTCGAACGCGACCTGGAGACGATTCGCTTCGCGATGAAAGCCAGCAACCTGCGCGCCGGCGACGTGCTGCTCATCAGCTCGGTGAGCGGGAAAAATCGCGGCCCGGTAGAGACGGCGCTGGCGGCGCGCGACATGGGCGTGAAGACCATCGGCTTCACCGCCATCCAGTACACCCAGCAGGTGGAAGCGCTGCACCCGAGCGGGAAGAAGCTGTGCGACGCGGTGGACGTGGTCATCGACTGCGGCGCCCCCTACGGCGACGCGGCGGTAGACATCCCCGGTTTCGACTTCAAGCTCCTCCCCGTCTCCGGCGTGGGCATGACAGTGGCCGGCTGGCTCATCTGGGGACGCGTGGTGGAAAAAATGACCGAGGCCGGCACCCCGCCCAGCGTTTTCATGAGCATCAACCGCGACGGCGGTAAAGAGTATTACGACCAGAGCGTGGCCGAGTATCAACGGCGGGGGTATTAGTTTCACCCATTTTCTCCCCCTCCCCATGCAGGGGAGGGGGCCGGGGGGAGAGGTTAACGCCAGTTTCACCTAACCCCCTCGATCCCCCTTCCCTATGTGGGAAGGGGGAAGTGTTCAGAAACACGGGAGGTGTCATGTCTGCCAACGCGTATTTCCAGGAAGCCATCGCCGCGCTGCAGCGCGTGGCGGAGAGCCAGCGCGAGCCCATCGCGCAGGCGGCCGAGATGCTGGTGGAGGCGGCGGCAACCGACCACAGCCTGTATGCCTTCGGCGCCAGCCACTCCTTCATCCTCGCCGAGGAAATGGTGTATCGCACCGGCGGGCTGATGCTGGTGAATCCCATCTACCCGCACGGCATGAATCTCTTCGTGCGGCCGATGACGCTCACCTCGCAGCTCGAGCGCGTGCTGGGGCTGGGCGCGACGCTGCTTAACGGCAGTCCGGTGCAGGCCGGCGACGCCCTCATCATCGCCTCCACCTCCGGGCGCAACGCCGTGGCCATCGACATGGCCATCGCCGCGAAGGAGCGCGGCATGGGGGTCATCGGCATCACCGCGCTGGCCTACACCCGCGGCGTCACCAGCCGCCACCCCAGTGGGAAAAAGCTCGTCGATCTCTGCGACGTGGTCATCGACAACGGCGCCCCCTACGGCGACGCCGCCGTCGAAGTCGAGGGCTTTCCGCAGAAGACCGGCCCGCTGTCCTCCGTCACCGGCTGCGCTATCGTCAACGCTCTCGTCGCCGAGGTCGTCGCCCGCCTGGTGCAGCGCGGCATCACCCCGCCCGTCTACATGAGCGCCAACCTTGACGGCGGCGACGAGTTCAACGCGCGGCTACTGGCGGAGAACAAGCATCGGATTCATTATTTGGAGTAAGCGCCGTCATGCCCATCAACTTCCGCTGCTACTGCATCACCGACCGCCGGCAGACCGGGGGGCGGCCGTTGATTGCCGCGCTGCAGGCGGCGGCGCATGCGGGGGTGCGGGCTGTACAGATTCGCGAGAAAGATCTCAGCCCGCGGGAGCTGTACGCGCTGTGCGAGGAGGCGCGGGATGCCCTGCGGCCGCTGGGGGTAAAGGTGCTGGTGAACGACCGGGCCGACATCGCCTGCGCCGCCGGGCTGGACGGGGTACACCTGACCACCACCAGCCTCTCGGCGACGGCGGCGCGGCGCTGCCTGGGCGACGGCGCGCTCATCGGCGTCTCGACGCACACGCTGGCCGAGGCGCGCTTCGCGGAAGCCTCCGGCGCCGACTTCCTCACCTTCGGCCCCGTTTACCACACCGCCTCCAAGGTGCCCTACGGCCCCCCCGTCGGCCTCGATGCCCTCCGCGAGGTTTGCGCGGCGGTCTCCCTCCCCGTCTTCGCCCTCGGCGGCGTCACCCCCGAGCGCGTGCCCGAGTGCCTGACCGCCGGCGCCCACGGCGTGGCGGCGATCAGCGCATTGCTTGACGTGCCAAGCGGCGCGGACGCGGTCAACGCCTTCAAAGAACAGCTCGGCGAACTGTAGAGTTCGTTGTCAGCCACGCAGCCGCAGCGGAGTGGCGTTCGCCTGCAGTCTCGATCACGGATACACAGTCGCACGGCACTCCGTTTCTCTGCGTGCCTCACTACGAACGTGCATCTAATGATACGCTGGAAATCTAAGGGTAAATCGTTGAAAGGGAATTTCGGATAATGATGCAAGAGTATGCTGAATCGCCAATCAGAACTGTGTTCGGGATAATCATGCATGCGGTAATTTCTGTGCTGACATTAGGCCTCGGAGGATGGTTGCTATGGGAAGGTTTTCGCACGGGGGAGGCGGGCTTTTTCACTGGCGGTGCGGTGGCGCTGATTTCCTCGGCGTGGCCGTTGCCGATCTATTTGCGGGGGATCCGCAGTATCACCGTCTGCGAAGACGGCATGGTGGAATTCCGCAGTTTCTTACATTGCATTCGCGTACCGGCAAGCGGCATCTCCGCCGTTCGCCAGACTAGCGAGAACGACTGGTATGTCCTTGATCGAGTTGGCTTCCTTGATTACCAGGCGCTTCGTATGCGAACGGTGTCATACTTTGGGCGGAAGTCCATTGATGTTGGCTGGCGTCTGGTTACCTTCATTGAGATTACGCATCGAGGTGGAACGATTCTGCTGCCGTTGGTGCTGGGGATTCCCCTACGACCGAATATCGAGCGCTTTGATGAGATGCTAGCGCGCTTGCGGGAGATGAATCCGGACATGCGGATTGAGATACCGCAATGATCTATCCTCAAAAAGGTAGGATTTTCCTTAGCACGGAGCGAAAGACCGGGAAGCAGGCATACCGCGGCTGGCACGCACTACGAACGATCTAATCTATGCTACAATACCTCCAACCACTCACAAGGAGACCTTCTCATGGCGGTGACTACTGACGTTGACGTGCTGCGCGGGCTGGCGGAGGAGTATGCGGAGATTGCGCTGGACCCGATCCAGGAGGCGAAGCGGCGGTTGTGGAGCGCGCATAACAGCCTGAAGAAGACGCGCATCCCGGTGCTGGCGACGTACGGGATGTGGAACGTGTGGTGCCGCGAGGTGTTTCCGGACAGCGCGATGCAGTGCCAGGACCCGTTTTACCGGGGGCACGAGCGGGCGCTGCGCATGATGATCTTCAACCACCGGGTGGTGAAGGACGATTTCATATTGGAGCCGTGGATCACCCAGGGGGCATCGGTGAGCGGCGCGTGGGGACGCATGTGGGGCGTGGATGAAGGCGCGCATGGCTCGGGCATGGAGGGCGGCGCGGTGAAGTATGACGCGCCCATCGCCGAGTGGAGCGACATGGCGAAGCTGCGGGCCACCCGCCACAGCGTGGACGAGGACGCCACCCGCATCAATGTGGAGCGCCTGCACGACGCCATCGGCGACGTGCTGCCCATCGACGTGCCGCACACCCCCGGCTACAGCGGCTTTTCCGCCGACATCTCCACCGACATCTGCAAGCTGCGTGGGCTGGAGCAGATTATGGTGGATATGTATGACGATCCCGAGCACCTGCACGAACTGCTGGCCTTCATGCGCGACGGCATCCTCGCCGCGCAGGCGGAAGCGGAGGCGCTGGGGCATTACGGCCTCACCTCGGGCACTAACCAGTGCATGTGCTATTGCGACGAGTTGGAGTGGCCGCGGCCGAACTCCGGCCCGCGGAAGCGCAAAGACCTGTGGGGCTTCATGGCGGCGCAGGAATTCACCCTCATCTCGCCGGCGATGCACGACGAGTTCCTGCTGCAGTACCAGTTGCCGATCATCAAGGAATTCGGCCTGTCGCACTACGGCTGCTGCGAGAATCTGACCACGAAGATCGACATGCTGCGGCAGATTCCCAACCTGCGCATCATCGCCGTCACTCCCACCGCCGACGCAGGGAAATGCGCCGAGCAGATCGGCACGGATTACGTCATCTCCTGGCGACCGAACCCCACCGACATGATCTGCTGCGGCTTCGACGAAGTAAAAATCCGCCGCATCCTGCGCGAGAACCTGGCCGCCATGCAGGGCTGCCGCGTGCACATCCACCTGAAAGACATCGAGACGGTGGAAGGCGACATCACCCGCATGACGCGCTGGGTGGAGATTGCGCGCGAGGTGGCGGCGGAATTCGCGTAAAACGAAAGGAACAACATACCATGCTGCTGGCACAACACAGTAAACTCGTCATGATCGGCGATTCGGTGACGGATTGCGGACGCGCCCGCCCGGTGGGAGAAGGGCTGTTTGGGGCCATCGGCACCGGCTACGTGGGGTATATCGACGCGCTGCTGTCGGCGCGCTACCCGGAGCTGGGGGTGCGCGTGGTGAACGTGGGTTCCAGTGGAAACACGATTCTCGACCTGCAGGCGCGCTGGCAGTCGGACGTGCTCGACCTGAAGCCGGACTGGCTCTCCATCATGATCGGCATTAACGATGTGTGGCGGCAGTTCGACCTGCCGCGGCAGCCGGAGTGCCACGTGTCGCTGGAGACCTACGGCGCGACGCTGGAAACGCTGGTGGCGCAGACGCAGCCCCTGGTGCAGGAGATCGTGCTGATGACGCCGTTCTTCATCGAGCCGAACCCCGCCGACGCCATGCGCGCGCGTATGGACCAGTATGGCGCGGCGGTGAAGACGGTGGCGCAGGCGCACAACCTGCCGTGCGTCGACACTCAGGCGGCGTTCAACGCCGTGCTGGCGCACACCCATTCCGCCGCCATCGCCTGGGACCGCGTGCACCCCAACCACATCGGCCACATGGTTCTGGCACGGGCGTTTTTACAGACGGTGGGGTTCGCGTGGTAGCGCACCCGACTGCCCCCGGCTACCCCCTGTGACTACCCCCAAATTTTTATGGTTTTGGCGAAAAAGGGGGTAGTCAGATTCGTTACCGATTCTGGGGCTTTGCGGGCACTGAATGACCCCATGCGTGGCCTTGCGGCCAGGCGTCCACCTGCGTGGACGCGGTACAGCAGCAGGCCGTGTATGTCACCTCTGCCGACTCGTCCGTTCGAGGCCAGACGTCCACCTGCGTGGACGCAATACAGCCGGTTTCCAGCCGTTGAAACGGCTGGCTAGATTCTGGCGTCCCGCTGGAACTGGGTTGGGCGGGTATTGGGTTGTCAGGGTGCAGGGGCGGACGCCACTCCGCTGATGCTGCGTGGCTGACTACGAACGAGTTCTGGTGGTGACCTGGGCTAGAGTCGTGCGGAGTACAACTCCGCGGCCCCAGGGCGGCTCGATGGAGTCTCGCCCTCCAGGGTTGGCGGGAGTATAGCAGATTTAGCGATTTTTGTCAAGCAGATGTTTGCCTTGCGTTTGTCGCCGTGCCGCGAATCTCCCGCTTTGCGGTATAATGGGTTATTCGCCGCCTGCCGGCGGTGCTCGGGAGGTTTCGTCATGCTGCGTGTCATCGGTCTGTTCTGCCTACTGGCGCTGTGCGCCGGGCTGCCGTTGTGGGCCGCGGAAACGCCCGCCAGTACCGCCGTCGGGCTTACCTTCAAGGCGTTGGACCCGGCAGACCTGGACGTGATCGCCGAGTCCATCGGCAAGCGGGCCGGGGTGATGGTGGAGGCAGTGGCGAAGAACTCGAACGCCGAGCGCGCCGGCTTCAAGCAAGGCGAAGTGGTGTTGAAGATCGGCGAGACGCTGGTCGATTCGCCCGCGGCGGCGGAGAAGGCGCTTGCCGCCGCCAAGGATGCCGTCGACACCATCGGCTTTCTCGTCGACGCGAACGGCACGCCGGCGGTGGCGAAGCACACGCTGACGCTGGTGAAGGGCGACGCGGGCGCTAAGCCGGTTGACCCCGAATTGCAGAAGAAGCTGCAGGCGCTGGAGGACGCGCACAAGGCGGGTATCCTGAGCGACGCGGAATACGCGAAGAAGCGCACCGAGCTGCTGGCTAAGGCGGCGCCGAAGGAATCGAAATACCTGGCTGCCAGCAAAGGCAAAACCTACGCGCACGCCATCGGCTTCTCCTTCTGGTATCCCGACGGCTGGACGGTGGCGGACATGGGCGACGGCCTGCAACTGACGCCGCCCAACGCCGCCACGAAAGACGGACAGGCGCAGGAGATGTATTTTATCACCGGGCAGCCGCTGGAGGGCACCGGCGTGACGGCGATTTCCGATCCCAAAATCGCCCCTGTGCTCGATCTCTTCGTGCAGGGAAAAATCTCCTCGGCCATGCAGCGCAAGAAAGAGCCGGCGGCGGTGACGATGACCAACGGCCAGGGGATGCTCTATGAGTGGGACGCCGCCGGGCTGAACAACGCTACCGTGCACACGCGCATCTACGCGTGCGTGCTGAAAAACTGGGGCGTGATGTTTGTGGCGGTGGGCGCGAAGGACATCGTGGTGAAGCGCGAGGCGGAGATGAAAGCGATCTTCAACTCCTTCGGCTTTGAAGCGGGAAAACAGGACCCGGCGGTGGTGGGCGCGTGGTTCCTGCTGGCCACCCGCGAACTGCGCAATGAGGACAACGTCAACTTCACCAGCGACGACCCGCGCCGCGCCACCTCGGTGAGCGACGAGCAGATCACCGTGGAACTGCGCGCCGACGGCAGCGTCACCCGCACCAGCATCTACCGCATGATCGCCGGCGGCGGCGCCGCGGGCGGCGCCGGCAAGGTGTGGATCGACACCGGCGACCAGAAGACCGTCACCCAGGGCCGCTGGAATGCCGGCAACGGCACGCTGGTGCTGATGTGGCAGGACGGCGCGATGGAGAGTTGTCGCTACGGCCTGGTCGCCCAGCAAGGCGGCGTCCCGTCGATGAAGCTGCTGGCGGGGAAACAGGTGCAGTTCTGGCAGCGGAAATAACGGCACCGGGAAATGGGTACAGCAACGCATTTCTACAGGGACGGACATCGAGAAGTTATACTGGGACGCGGTCATTACCGCACTCGATCACGGGTGATTGTTGCGCAACCTGCTCTTTCCCTATAACTATGTAATGACCGCGTCTGTAAAAAGGTGCATACCCGGATAGTGCGTGCATAATCGGGAAATGCGTTACAGTCCCCATTTCTTACGCATTCGACCGCCTGATACCGGTGCATAACAGGTGCAGATTGAGGCGGGAGCCCGGACGAGCATAACAAGGCTAACATATGCTCGGCCGGGCTCCCGCCCTGTTCCAGACGGTGACCAGATTTATGCCGGTGCTTACCGTTTTCCGGCCTTCAACAGCGTGACTTGCCGGCAGCCGGCGGGGATGGTGAGCAGCCAGCGGTCTTTGTCCACCTTCAGCGCCACGCCGGGGGCGGGGGTGAACAGCTTCCATGTGCCCGGCATCTGCACGATCACCTCGCCGCCGGCATGGTCATCGGGTAAGGCGAGGGTGAGTTTGTCGGCGGCGACGTGGAGGGTGGCGGGCATCGGCGCGGTGAGGACGTAGGCCTGGAAGGCGACCACGCCCGACGCCGCCAGCGCCAGCAGCGGGCCGTCCGCGCGGACCTGCACTGAGGCGGCGGTACCGTCGAAGCGGGCATCCTCGGCGGTGACGGCGGTCTTCGCGCCGGCCAGGAAGGCGTAGTCGACGCCGAATTTCCCCATTACCTTGATCACCGTGCCCGCGCCGAGAGTGGTGAATTGCGGCGCCTCTTCCGCCGCCGCGCGCGGGACGATTGCCACGAAATAGGCGCCGTCGCCGCGCAACTGCAGGTGCAGCAAGTCCTGACCCAGCATGAAGTCGCGCACCAGATAACCGGGCGCTCGTGAGCTGTAACGCAGCGTGTGGCGCGGGGTATCGGTGGGGGCGGCGACGTAGTATTCGATATCCTGTCCCAAGGTGCCGAGCGCGGTGAAGCGGTCGCCTGATAATGCCGACACGGGCATGGATTTGTCGCCGGGCTTGTCGGCGAGGAAGGCGGCGCGATCGCGCGCCTGCTCAGGCGTACCGAGCTTGTCCGAGGTGGTCCAGAACTGCCATTGGGTGGGCTGCCCGCCGGCCACGGTGTCACGCAGCACCAGGTATTGCGTGCCGCCGGGGGTGTCGTCATGCACCCACAGCGCCTGGCGCTGCCAGGTGACCGGCGGCTGCCCGGCGGCCGGCAGCGCGCCGGCTTTGTCGACCACCGGGAAGGCGGGCACCGCCGCCGGCGGGGTGTTCACCTGGTTCCACGGGCGCAGCCACTCGTATTGGGTGGCGACGTAATTCGCGCGCGGCAGCGCCGAGAAGCCCAGTTGTGTCTCTTTCGTGTAGTAGCCGCCCGGCACCGAGGCGCCCGGCTTCCAGCTTGACGCCAGCATGACGCGGTTGATGAGCAGGCCGTGATCCTGATTCATGTCCGGCACCGAGGTGAAACGGCGCGAGATGGGTACGCCTTTCGCGAACCAGATCGCCACGTCGCCCACCTCGGAGGGCCAGATTTCGCCGTCCGGGTTCGTCGGGTTCTTCGTGACCAGCAGCAGGTAGTTTTCTTCCGGCGTGCCCACCCCGCTGCGGAAGAGCGGGCCGATGCTGGGCAGGTATTCGGAGACCCAGTCCGTCGGCGCCTGCGCGGGCAGCGTGCGGTCCGGGTAAAGGAGGTCGTAGCCGGACATCCCCTCGCCCACCATTGGGCTGCAGTTCCCCTGCAGATAGCTCCATTGCAGCACCTTCGACAGCGCCGGGTCGGTCTTCATCGTGGCGCGGGCGCCCAGGCCGCCCAGCCCCCAATTGCTGCCGTGCGAGCCGCGCCCGATGGGCGGGGAGAGGCGGCCGAACTTCGGCTCCTTCGGCGGGCTGTTCCCCAGGACGCGCTGCGGGTCGGACGGGGTTAACTGCCGCTCGTAGAAGCTCAGCATGCGCGTCATGCGCGGGTCGGTGAAGTAGTCGCGGAATCCGGCCCGCTGCAGGGTGATGGCGAAGAGGATGAGCTTGGACACCGAGACGCGGCCGTAATGCCCGCTTTCCGGCCAGTAGCCCTGCGGGTCGAGACGGTTCAGCCAGGCTTCCATATATTTCAGCGACGGTTCGATCCACGTTTTCGCCAGCGGGTGGTCGCGCAGCAGGCAGGCGACCATGCCCTGGTTGAGGATATTCGCCACCGTCATATTCGGGTTGCCGGAGTTGAAGCCGCGTTCCGGCGACCAGCTCATCGGATCGTTGAGGCGGTAAGCCAGGTAGGCCATCTGCGCGCGGAAGAGCTTGCGATCCGCCGGGGTGATGCGGTCGGAATCGATGCAGCCGTCGTACCAGCAGGCGGTGGCCGCCGCGTAGCGCATGGTGTCGAAGGAGCCGTACAGCCCCAGGAAGCGGCGCAACTGCGTGACGTCCTGCAGCGTTTTGAAGGCGGCCGGGTTCAACTCGGCGGCTTTCGCCATCTCCTCGGCGCTGAGGAACATGCGCGGGTGCTTTTCGGCGGCGGGCCAGTCCAGCACCAGCTCTTTCACCACGTTCAGCGCCTCCACCTCATCCACCATCACAAACTGTGGACGGATGATGCGCGGCAGCTTCGCCTCCCAATCGGGGTTCTCGCCCACTGTCCATATGCGCGCGCCAGCGGCGTTGCTCACGCGCAGGAAGACCGCGCCGTCTTCGCCCTTCATCAGCGGCACGTGCTTGCTGCGCTCGCCTCCGGGGGTGACCCAGGCGCCGGCCTGCTGGCGCGAAATCACCAGTTCGCGAGGGTCATCGACGAATTTCAGGTAGAAGGTGGGCTGGGTGAATTCGCTCCACCAGTCGCCCCACGGGGAGAGGTTCGTCACGAGGCCGGGTTTGTAGTCGGCCAGCGGCTTCTCTTTCCACCCCTTCACGTCGCGGGCACCCGCCTGCACCTGCTGCACCTCGGGCATGAACTGCAGCGCCAGTGCCGGCAGGCCGGGGGTGAGCAGCAGGTCCCAGCCGTCTTTGAGGCTGCTGTCCTTCACCGCTGTCTCGAAGGCAACGTGCTTCGCGCCGGCATGCACCTGCACGGTGAGGGTGAGGACGTTGCCGTTGACATAGCGGTACTGCGCCTGTATGCGCGCCAGCACCGGGCCGCGCTCCAGCACGCGGGCGACATACCCCGCCACCGCCGTCTCGCCATACAGCCGGCTACCGCCATGCCAGGCGCCGTCGGCCAGGCGCATGCCTTGCACCGGGCCGGGCACCTCGACTGGCGGCGCCGGGGGATCATACGTCTTTTCACCCAGCAGCAGGCGCACGCCGCCGGGGCCGGTGACCGCTTCCAGCGCCGTCGGGGTTTCCGTCAGCTTCAACGCCGCCGCGGGCGGATTCGGCAATTTGGGGCCATAGGTGAGGGTATAGGTCTGCTCGGCCAGCGGCGCCAGCTCCTCGACGACGAACGCGGCCTGCGCCGATTTCACCCAGGTCGAGTTCGGCCAGTATTCCACCTCGATCAACTGCACTGGCAGCGGGCCGGCGGGGCCGGCGAGGCGCACGGCATCGATGGAACAGGCCCCCTGCTCGGCCAAAAGCGGAAACGTGACCAGCTCTCGTGTCCAGGCGCGGTTCAGCCGTTCGGTCAGCCGGTATTGCACCTCCGCCGCGCCGGCACACGCCGCCAACACCCCGAGCAGCCACAGAACCAATACCAATCGCGCCATGCGAAACCTCCCCAACCGGATAACAGGTATCATACCCATTTCCCGATTGGGGAGGCGTCTCCTGCCAGAGGAACCACGGAATCTTACCCAGCCTCGGCGGTAAACTGCTCCAGTGCCAGCGCGCAGGCGCCGCGGCTGAAAGTGACAACGCGACGCTGCTGATCGACGTGCTGGAGCGCGTTTTCGAGGATGTCCAGGCGTTCGCGGCCGCTTTCATACTCGCGAGTGCCGGGGGCGTTGTAGCGCATCTCGTCTTCGAGCACCTGACGATAGAACTCGAAATGGTCGGAGCGGTGGTAGTATTCGCGGTCGAGGTAGTCACACATTTCGTGGGAGTAATCGCCGCGCACCAGGATGGAGACGCAGCCGCCCTTGCCGGCGCCGGTGAGCTTACCGCCCAAGTAGCCGGGGCCGCGTTTGGCGATGCTGAGTAGCAGGTCAAGCTGGGGCACAGAGACGCGGAAGTCGAAGGTGAGGGCGTCCTGCAGGTCGTCGACAAGCACGCCCACCTCGGAGCGGTAGCAGTCGTATTCCGGCGAGTCTTCCGTCACCATGCCGGTTTCAATCCAGCGCTCTGCCTCCATGAAGATATGCTCCAGCCGCCGGCCGATGATGTTCTGCCGATGGAAGAAGCGCGCGGTGGTGCGAATGTGATAGCCGCCGATTTCGCGGCGCGGCGCGGTGTAGATGCGTTCCACCGCCTCCTTGCGCAGGCCGAGGATGCGACCGGCCTCGGCCGGGGTGATCTTCACCGGCAGGATAGTGATGAACTCCTCGATGGCGGCGTTGGGAATCTTCAGGATGTCTTCGTGCAGGCTGCCGAACTTGTGATAACGGGTCGCAAGCTGCTCCCAGTATTGCGGGGTGTGTTCTAGCAGGTGCAGATCGCTGCCCGCGGTGAAGTGGAAGCGCTCGCGCAGCAGCTTATGCAGCCAGCCGGCCTTGCCGGCCTTGCCCGCCTGGATGGCCGTCCACGCGGCGGCGATAACCAGCCGGGCCAGCTCGTCACCCATCTGCATCCAACCTTTGCGCATGTTGAAGCTCTGGTTGCCGCCGGCGCTTTTGTTCACCTCCCACAGCGAATTGGCCAGCACCACGTGTACGCCGCGCAGGAAGGGCAGCGGCGTTGAGCCGAGCTCGGTGCGCGAGTGGCGATTGTAGCTGACGCTGTTCGCCGGATTCAGTAGGATGGTCATCTGGTCGTTGGCGCCGCCGTGGGTGCCCACATACCATTCCGCCTCGCCGAGTAGTCGGCAGACGTCGGTTTTTGTCCAGGCGGGCAATTGCTCTTTATTCGTGAGCCACAGCGCGAGAAAGGAAAGTACCACCACCGCCGACGACGAGCTGGTGCCGGCGCGGAAGGGCACGGTGGCGGGACCGAAGGTGATATCGGCGCCGCGAATGGGCAGCTCCGGCTGGTGCCACATCACCCACATGTAGGGACTGAGCACATAGTTCAGCCAATGCCCCTGCTCGCGGCCGTAGTAGGGGAACAGCAGCGAGCGCGTGTCCCAGTTATCCGCCATGCCCGCCACCGCCTTGGTGGCGAAGGGCGCTTCGGCGAAATGCTGGAACTCGGCGCGCACCGCCAACTGCTGCGACGGGAAGAGCGCATTGGTGTTCCCGACGTTCAGCACGTCATCGGCGCGCGGGGAGATGGCGATGGGAATGTCGCCGTCGATGGTGGTCGACATATGGTCGCCGTCGCACATATCCAGATATTCGAGAAAGGCGTTCAGTCGACCCGGGGCGCGCAGCAGCCAGGTGGGCTGGTTGCCCACGCGCTGCTGGTGCAGCCGCAGCGTTTCCAGCATGCGCCGGCGCTGGGCCTCCAGGTAGGTGGGGTCGCTCTGTACGTAGATCTCGCGCCCAAGGTAGTCAGCCAGGGCGGCCGGATTCGCCTCCAGGATGCGGATGAGAGTTTCGACTGGCAGCGGCGGCGTGGCGACGGTAAAGGACTCGGGCATGGACGGCAGGCTCCTTCAGCATATGTTCATTTCACACATCGTAACATCGCCGGGCGACAGCGGTCAACGGGCGCAGGTGTTACCATGGCGTCTTTGACGCGTGGCGCGACTTGACGGCATTGCTACGAGCGGGTGATAATCATGCGTGGAGGAGAGGGATGGTTCCCTCGCAACTGGCGCACATGATTATTTCGCGTATCTATATTGCTCTGCTCGTGCTGCTCGCGCTGGCGATGGCGCCGGTATTGGCCGCGCCACCGGCGGCGGCGCTGCCGAATTTCCACCAGGTGACGCCGACGATCTTCCGCGGCGGCGCCCCCACGCTGCAGGGCTTGAAGCAACTGAAAGAGAAGGGGATTCACACGATCATCGACCTGCGCATCTCGCCTGATCTGGTGAAGGTAGAGAAAGCGCGGGCGAAGGAGATGGGCTTCACCTGGATCAACCTGCCGATGGGCAGCGAACCGCCGACGAAAAAACAGGTGGAAACGCTGTTGGCGACGCTGGCAAAGTCGGAAGAGGAGCCAGTATTCGTACACTGCCAGCACGGCGCCGACCGCACCGGCTGCATGATTGGCATCTACCGCGTGGCGGTGCAGGATTGGAAATACGCCGACACCTACACCGAGATGCGCAAATACGGTTTCAAAAAATACTACACGAAGCTGGCAAACGCGGTGAAGGAACGGGCGCGGCATTAGGTGACTGACGATTACTGATTGACGAACGGGCGAGCAGCAATGCTCGCCCGTTGTCGTTGTTCCAGGTGGATTACTTCTTCAAGCACGCGGGCATACCGCCGTTCTCCCGGTGGTAGCGGACGCATTCGCAGCAGACTTTGTGCCGTGGGCAGCTTGCGTAGGCGCAGGTGCAGCTCTGCGCGTTCTTCTCTTTATTCGGACATTCAGCCATCGGTTCACTCCTTCGATGCGGTGATCGCGGCCTGTTTGGCCGCGGCGGTCGTCAGCGTCGGCGCATCGTCGGGTGCCAGTGCGTCGATGTTGCCGGACCAGAGATACTTGCGCGTCTCGGCGACGATGACGCCGTTGAGCAGCAGCAGGGAAACGAGATTCGGCACCGCCATGAGGGCGTTGGCGATATCGGCGAAGTTCCAGACGATGTCCAGCTTCAATGTGGCGCCGGCCAGCACCGCCAGCACCCAGAGGATGCGGTAGGGCAGGATGCCGCCTTTGCCCACCAGGTATTCCAGCGCGCGCTCACCGTAGTACGACCAGCCGAGGATGGTGGAGAAGACGAAGGTGAGCAGGCCGACGGTGAGCACGGTGGGCCCGACATAGGGGATGGTGTTGAATGCGGCATGGGTGAGGTCGGCGCCTTTCAGCCCGGTGGTCCACGCGCCGGTATTCACCAGCACCAGCCCGGTCATAGCGCATACCACCACCGTGTCCCAGAAGGTGCCGGTAGAGGACACCAGCGCCTGGCGCACGGGATTGCGCGTCCGGGCGGCGGCGGCGACGATGGGCGCGGAACCGAGTCCGGATTCATTGGAGAACAGGCCGCGGGCGATGCCGTAGCGGGCGGCGGCCATGATGCCAGCGCCGACGAAGCCACCGAACGCCGCCTGCCCGGTGAACGCGGACTTGCAGATGAGCAGCAGCGTGGCGGGGATAGCCGCATAATTCATGCCCAGGATAACGAGGCACCCGAGCACGTAGAAGATGGCCATGAACGGCACCAGGCCTTCGCACACGCGGGCGATGGACTTGATGCCGCCGAGGATGACCAGCGCGGTGAGCAACATCATCGCCACGCCGCTGACCCAGGTGGGGATGCGGAAGGTCGTGGCGGCGAGGTCGGAGATAGAGTTCGCCTGGGTCATGTTGCCGATGCCGAAGGACGCGATAACGGTGAACACGGCAAAGACCACTCCCAGCCAGCGCTGGCCCAGGCCGCGCTCCAGCGCATACATGGGGCCGCCCAGCATGGTGCCGTCGGCGGTGCGCACGCGGTACTTCACCGCCAGCAGCGCCTCGGCGTACTTGGTGGCGATGCCGAAGACGCCGGTGAGCCAGCACCACAGCACTGCGCCCGGCCCGCCCAGCGCCACCGCGGTGGCGACGCCGACGATATTGCCGGTGCCGATGGTAGCCGCCAGCGCGGTGGAGAGCGCGCCGAACTGACTGACGTCACCCTGGCCGTCCGTATCTTTTGCGACCGAGAGCTTAATTGCCAATCCGATATAGCGCTGAATGCCCAGCAGGCGGAACGTAAGAAACAGGTGCGTGCCGAAGAGGAGCAGTAGCAGCGGCGGGCCCCAAAGCCAACCGCTAATCTGGCCCAGCAGCGTATTCAGCGAATCCATAAGGCGTCCTCTCTGTATATCGACTGTTATCGTCCACGACCACCGCGAAGGCGTTGCAGCAGCGGGCCGGCCGGGATGTTGTTGTCGTTAGCGAAAGTTTCGATGCTGGTGATGATGTTCTGATCGGCACTCTGCGCCTGCGCCAGGGCGGCCGCCAGCGCGACCAGCAGGGGCGCCTCCGGCACGCGGCCAAGCGTGGTCTGGAAGCGGTGCTGCGGGGTGTCGATGACGACGCCGTCGCCGGTGGACCAAACCTTGATCTCACCGCCGCGCGGACTGGTCCAGGCGAGTGGGCTTGCTTCGCTGTATTGCTTCAGGCCGCGATCAATCCACTCGAAGAGGGTGGCGAACTGCTGGTACTTGCGCAACTCGGCCTGCTGTTCGGCCGACCCCTGTTCATAGCCTTTGCCGCGCATCCACGTCACGTAGCCGGCATAGTCGCGGGTGGCCAGGTAGGTACTTTTATCGCCGCTGCCGGCCGCTGCCGCGGGCGGCTGCCCCCCGGGCTGGCCTCCCGTGCCGCCGGACTGCATGCCGGGGGCGCCGGTCTGTCCACCCGCCGTGGCAGGACGACCACCCGGTCCGCCAGGTTGCGCGCCGGAGGCGCTGGCCTGGCTACCGGGCTGCCCGCTGCCGGGCGGCGGCATCTGCATCTGCTGGCCAGGCGCGCCGGTCTGGCCGCTGGGCGGCGTGGGCCGGCGGAGGAGCATCGGAATGAGGAACGCGGCGGCAACGGCGAGAATGCCGATGGACACAGCGATCCACGGCCACGGCCCGACGGACGCCGCCGATGCCCGTGTGGAGACCGGCAGCGTCGACGCAGGCGCCTGCGGCCGCGATGCCGCCGCCAGCCCCCCGACGACGACCTCATACACCACCATGCTCTCGGGGATATTCTTCAACTGGCGCATGCCGATCTGCACCGTCTGCAGCGACAGGCGCGTACGCACCACTTCATAGAGGGCCTGGGTGATGCAGATGCCGCCGGGAGACGCCTCGGTTTGCAGGCGGGCGGCGATATTTACGCCGTCGCCCATCACTTCGCCGGCGTTCATGAAGACGTCGCCCAGGTGGATGCCGATGCGGTGACGCAGCACCTCGGTGGCGGGCATCTGCGTCTGGTGCTCGGCGAACTGCCGTTGGATGGCCTGGGCGCACTCGACCGCCTGTATGCCGCTGGTGAAGAGCAACATGTACCCGTCGCCGGTGTTTTTCAGGATTTGCCCGGAGTGGCGCCTGCAAAGGTCGGCGATGATCTGCAGGTCGCGCTGCACCAGCCGCAGTGCGCGCTCTTCGTCTTCGCCGACGCGCTTGCTGAAATCCACCACATCCGTGAACATGATGGCCGCCAGCATGCGCTGACCCAACGTACCGCCCATCTCGGTCATGGTTCACCCCCCGTGGCCGTAATCGTCCCCCATCTTACCGGGAGTTCAGTAGAAGAGCAATATTGCACTTCATTTCTTTGCCGGGAAGCGCGTATGATACAGGTATCTGGAGGCAACTCGATGCACCTGACGCACATCACCCTCGACCCCGCGCGTTACCCTACGCGCGAGCACTACCCATTCAACCTGCCGATCTTTCAGCAGATGGGGCGGGTGGCGTTTCCCACGCCGGTGACGCTGTTTGTCGGGGAGAACGGCACGGGGAAATCGACGCTGTTGCAGGCGATTGTGCGGGCGTGCGGCATCCCCATCTGGGCCGACGAGGACTTGACGCGGCTGGAGCACAACCCGTATGCGCGCTTGCTGGGGCGCTGCCTGACCGTGGGGTGGACGGACCGGGCGGTGCCGGGGGCGTTTTTCAATGCGCAGAGCTTCCGCGAGTTCAGCGCCATGCTGGAGGAGTTCGCCGCGAACGATCCGGGACAACTGCGCTACTTTGGGGGGCAGTCGTTGCTGACGCAGTCGCACGGGCAGTCGCTGATGAGCTATTTCCGCGCCCGCTACCGCATCCCCGGCCTCTACTGCCTGGACGAGCCGGAGACCGCGCTGTCGCCGACCAGCCAGGTGGAACTGCTGCGGGTGATCACCGCCATGGCCGCCGCCGGGCACGCGCAATTTCTCCTCTGCACCCACTCGCCGATCCTCATGGCCTGCCCCGGCACGACGATCTACAGCTTCGACACGGTGCCCATGGCGCCCGTCCGCTACGAGGAGATCAGTCACGTGCAACTCTACCGGGCGTTCCTCAACGCCCCGGACACGTTCCTGCCGTAGCGCGGCGGAGCGAGCGCCGTCCTCCCTGCCCGACGCCCGCCCCGATATTGCGCGATGGGATGGCGATCAGTCGACGCCGATGTCGACCTGCGCGGATTCGGCCACATCCACGGCATACAGGATGCGTGTTTCAATGCCGGCCTGCACATTGGGATCGACGCGTACCTTCACGGCGTAACTGGTATCCGTCGCGCTCACCGGAATGGTAAAGACCGCGGAGTTGCGTGTGACTTCGGCACTTACCGAGACCGTTTGCACGAGGGTACCGAGCCCGTCGAAGAGGTCCATGATGATCGCCCCGGACGGCTGATCCATGCCGGTGAGGGTGACGGTGTATTCCTTGCCGGCGACGCCGGTGAATTTCAGGTTATCGATGCTATCGCTATACTTCGTATCGATCACGTCGACGACTTTGCCAACTCCCGCGGTCAATAGGATATTCGTCGGGGTGGTCGGCGTGTCATTGGTTGGCTCGTCCAGGCCGATGATCGGCACCGTGACACTGACTGATGAGCCGGCTGCCAGGTTGGCGACGGTGATTTTTCCACCGACGAGATCATTGCCCCCGACATCCTTACTCATCGCGGTGAAGACACGGTTCGCGCCGGCCGGCACATTGAGCCGTAACGGCGTTGACTGGCCCCGCGGTATCGTGCCGGTGACATCCGACATGCCGGAACCGGACACGGTGATGCTGACTGAGTAGAACTGGGTCGACACCAGGCGACCGGAGGGTTTCGGCCAGTTCACGGAGATGCTCACCCGGCTCATGCCTTGTGCGGCGGGAGCGAGAGTTGATGTCGGCGCGAAGCCGTTGCCGCTGTCGCAGCCGGCGAGGCCCAGCAACAGCAGGCTGATGACCCCCAGCAGGGTCAGGGAGGTGATGGTGCGCATAAGGGTACTCCTTTCAAATCGCGAAAACGGGATGCATCATGTGATGCACAATATGTCACCGCGGCACATGCCGCGGCATTGCTGTTAATCCACAGTGATATCGACCGGCACGTCCGCGACGCCGGTATAGTTCGCCGCGATCGTCACGGCGTCGATGCCGGCTTCGGGCCCAAGCACCAGCGCCGGCGACTCGCCGCGCTTGAAGAGATATAGACCGGATACGCCCCCCGGCGGCGTCCAGCACAGTGCCAGTCGTCCGCCGTCGGGGGTCCAGGCGATGGCGGAAATGGCACCCTCCAGCGGGATGAACTCGCCGTCGATGACCAGCCGGCCCCCGCGCAGGAAGGCCAGCGTATTGGTGGTGGGATTCCAGCAAGGGGCGCGCAGCAGGCCGGGCGCGCTGACAGCCAGCATGGCGACCGTGCCATCCCGCGGCGTCAGCGGCACGCGCAGCAGCGTGTCCTGCGACGTGGAGGTGGTCACCACCAGCAGATGGCGCGGGCCGCCCCACGCCACCTGCACGGGGGCATCGGTGACGCCGGTGACGCGCTGCGGCGTGGCGGCGCGGGAACTGGGCAGCAGGTAGACGCCACCCTGGCGAATATAGGCCAGCCGGTCGTCGCCGGGCGCCCAGGCGGGCGAGGCGATGCCGCCGTTGGGAGCCGCGAACGGCACGTCGACCTGCGCCGCCATATCGATAATACCGAGCCGTCCATCTTGCACGGCGGCCAGCCAACGTCCGGTGCTGCTCAACGCCGGATCGCTGTAGTCGCCGGCGGCCTGGGGAGTGAGGTCGACCGGGGCGTCGCCGGTGGGCTGCAGCGAGACGAGGTGGCGCGCGCCGCCGACCGTGCGCCCGACGACGCAGCGCAGGCTGCGCAGCGTGGTGGGCAGCAGGATGAGGCTGACGGACGTCACCGCCCCCGCGCGGACGGAGAAACGCGCATACGCGGTGGCGATGAGCGTGCCGCGCGGCGTGTCGGCCGCGCTGTCGTAGGCGTCCAGTGTGAGCAGCGCGTCGAGGAACGGCAAGCCGAAGAAGGTGATGGTGGTGACGGATTCGCCGACTGGACGCTCGACCCAGCGAGTGACCGCCGGCAAATCGGTGCCGGGGAAGGTGATGCTAAGAAACATGCCGCGGGTGGCGGCGGGCAGCTCGCGGCTGTCCGCGGTTGGCCAGTGGATGCGCAGGGAGACACTGCCGGCCGCGCCGGACGACGCCCCGCCCCCGCAGCCGACGAGAAGCAGCATCGCGTAACACGCGGCGAAGGCGATAAGGATGCGCTGCCAGTATTGCCAATTGTTCCGCATAACCGCCCCTGATGCCGATGATGTCTACAATCGGCGACATCACGACACTCTTGTATCCCTATATTCCCATTCTTTTTACAAATCCCTCCTACTTTACAACATTTATCATCTCATTAATTAATGAATAAGTAAGCGCGGGACGCGGCTGATACGGGCGGTGATGGCCGGTCAGGTCGTCCATTCATGCAAGGCGCGGCCGGCGGGCAGGATGCGGACGCTCGGGATGGCCACCAGGCGATCGAGCAGGCGCTCCAAATAGCCGGCACTGAGCGGTCCCCAGCCTTCGTCGTCGAGGCCGTGGGCGCAGTAGAGCAGCCAGCCGTCCGGGAGCGCCAGTAGGTGATCGATCCGGGCATCGAGGTGGGCGTCGCAGTTGCTGGGACCGAACCCCGTGGTCGAGAGGAGCACGAGGTCACGACGCGGCAGCGGATTGATGCCGTCGCCGGGGCAAGCCGTGCGCACCGCGCGCACCTGTGTCGACAGCCAGGCGTTCAACTCCGTCGTGGAGGCGTTATACGGCATGTTAAAGACGGCCTGCCGCGCGTCGAAGTTGTGAAGGTGCTCGGCGAACAGCTCCAGGCAGCGTCTCACGGAATCCTGCGCTTCGACCAGCGGCAACGCGGCGTAGTTTTCATGCACCAGCCCGTGCGGCATGATCTCATGGCCGCGCGCCTGCAACTCATTCCACAGCGGATGGTCGATGTGGCCCATCAGGTTGGTCACCATGTATGCATTCGGCGCTTCCGCCTGCGCGGCTACGATATTGAAGCAGGCGGACAGGCCGTGCCGCTCATACAACGTGGCGATTTTTCGGTTGGAGGCGATGAAGCCGTCGTCGAAGCTCAAGGTGACCAGATGCATGCGTGCCTCCTGGGTAACGCGAATACGCTGTTCAGTTCGCCATGGACGTGCCGCCCCCTGTTGCCCGCCGCGGAAAACGGGTACAATCGGGACAATGGCTATCAAATCCACCGAGCTGATCCTGGCTGAATGCCCCTGCACGGGGAAGACGTTGGAGCGATTAGTGCGCCCGGCGGTGCTGATGATGCTGGCGCGCGAGCCGATGCACGGCTTTAAAATCGTGCAGCAGCTCGCGGGAATGCCGATGTTCGACGGGCAGAAGCCGAACGCGGCGGGCGTCTATCGCGCGCTGAAAATCATGATGGGCGAGGGCCTGGTCACCGCCGCGTGGGAGCTGTCGGAATCCGGCCCCGCCAAGCGCCTCTATACGCTGACCGAGCGCGGCGAGCACTGCCTGGCCAGTTGGATCCTCACCCTGCACAACTATCGCCAGTCCATCGACGCCCTGTTGACCCTGGGAGAGGATGTGGTCGCGGGGTGGCGGGCGAAGCAAGCATAGGACATCGGCCAACCAAACCCGTTTACCGGATTATTATCCGGGGCTGGAGAGACGAAGTCGGCCTGCGCCGACTGGCCGGTTAATCACTATCCGCTACAGCCAGCTCTTCACTTCTTCCGCCGTCGGCACGCGGCCGGTGATTTTCATCACGCCGTCCACCGACACCGCCGGGGTGGTCATCACGCCGGCCATGACGATCTCGCGGATGTCCTTGATTTTCACGATCTCGGCCTGGGCGCCGGTTTCCGCGACGACCTTTTCCACCAGTTCGGCGGTTTTCGTACACTTGTCACAACCGGGGCCGTAGATTTTGATCTCCATAGTGATGCTCCTTGATGGTGTTAACGACCTGCCAGCAGCAGGTTGAAGAGATAGCCGACGATGAGGATGCCAAGCGCGACGATGCCGGCGAAGAGGGCGATAAGACGCAGCTTGAGCACCTTGCGCAGGATAATGAATTCGGGCAGCGACAGGCCGACAACGGCCATCATCAGCGCCAGCAACGTGCCGATAGGTACCCCCTGGCCGTGCAGCGCGGTGACGACGGGGATAATGCCGGCGGGGTTGGAATAGATGGGCACGCCGATGAGCACCGCCAGCGGCACCGACCACCAGTTCTGCCGGCCAAGCACGCTGAGGAGCCACTGTTGCGAAACGAAGGCGTGCAGCACGGCGCCGACGCCAATGCCGATGAGCACGAACAGCCAGACGCGCCCAAAAATCTCCTTTACCGCGACGAAGCCCAGCCGCACGCGATCGGTGAAGGTCAACCGCTCCTGCACGTCCGCGCCCGCGCTGCCGGGGATGGCGTAGACCCACTCCTCCACATACCGCTGCATCTGCAGCCGCTCCACCAACCAGCCGGTGATCAGTGCGATGGTGACGCCGGTGACCAGGTACAGGCTGACCACCGTCCAGCGTAGTGCTGTCGTCTCGTTGAAAGTGTTGAAGAGCACCACCAGCGCGATTTCGTTCACCAGCGGGGCGGTGACGAGGAAGGTGAAGGTGGCGCCCAGCGGCACGCCGGCGGTGGCGAAGCCGATAAAGAGCGGCACTGCCGAGCAGGAGCAAAAGGGCGTGACGATGCCCAGCCCGGCGGCCATAAGGCGCGCGATGAGCGGGTGTTTGCCGGCAAGCAGCGCGCGGGTGCGCTCGGCGGAGAAGAAGCTGCGCACGATGCCCATCAACAAGACAACAAGGAAGAGCAGCATGAAGGTGTGCGGCAACTGGAAAAGGATGAACGCCACCGCCAATCCCTGCTTCATCGACGCGGTCACCTGCGCCTCGGGGATGATGGCGCTGACGCACGCACACCCTTCGATGACCTTGCGCACCTTTTCCTGGTCTTCCGCCGACGTCGATTGCACCGGCGGTTCGTAGCGCATCACCGAGTAGGCGTACCACTGCGCGAAGCGCCCGAGGTTGCTGAAGAGGAGCCACCAGACCGCCAGGCCGAGCAGCAGCAGCACCAGCGTGCGCACGGTCGCCCCATCGAGGCGGCGTGGCGCGCGTGGCGTGGTCTGCGTGGTGTCCGGCGATTCAGGCATCAGCGATCTCCCGTTCTCTCATCTTCGAGAAATCCCGTCCGATTCCTTCCATTATTCCTGACAATATCGCTTGACAAACTATATAGGCGCGGTATACTGGCGGTATAAGCTATTATACCACGTATAATACTCGTACTGCACACTTACACTACAGCGATGAGCGGAAGGGGGAGACCGATGACGCGCATCTATCTGGATCATGCCGCGACCACGCCGACGGCGCCGGAAGTCATCGACGCCATGGTGCCGGCGATGCGCCGGTACTGGGGCAATCCCTCGAGCATACACCGCTTCGGCCGTGAGGCGGCGGATCTGGTGGAGGGGGGACGGGCTTCAGTCGCGGCGCTGCTCGGTTGCTCCGCGCAGGAGATCATCTTCACCGCCGGCGGCACCGAGGCCGACAACCTGGCGGTTTTCGGCGCGGCGCTGGCACGCGAGCATACGGGCAAGCACCTGATCACCAGCGCCATCGAGCACCATGCCGTGCTGCACGCCGTGGAGGGGCTGGCGCGGCGTGGCTGGGAGACGACGCTGCTGCCGGTGGATCGCACCGGCCTGGTAGACGCGGAGGCGGTACGCGCGGCGCTCCGCCCGGAGACGGCGCTGGTGAGCATCATGCACGCCAACAACGAGATCGGCGCCATCCAGCCCATCGCCGAGATCGGCGCCATCTGCCGCGACGCGGGCGTGTGGTTCCACACCGACGCCGTGCAGACGGTGGGCCATATCCCCACTCGCGTCGACGCGCTGCAAGTCGACATGCTCTCGCTGTCCGGCCACAAGCTCTACGGCCCCAAAGGCGTGGGCGCGCTGTACCTGCGCCGCGGCGTGCGTATCAAGCCGTTGCTCTTTGGCGGCGGGCATGAGCGCGGCCTTCGCAGCGGTACCGAAAACGTGCCCGGCATCGTCGGCCTGGGCCGCGCGGCGCAGTTGGCGATGGCGGAGATGGCCACGGAAGCGCCGCGCCTGGCAGCGCTGCGCGACCGGTTGCTGACCGGCATCGTGGAGCGCGTGCCCAACGTAGCCATCACCGGCCACCCCACTCGGCGCCTGCCCAACAGCGCCAGCGTCTGCGTGAAGGCGCTGGAAGGCGAGGCGATGCTCATCCACCTGGACGCTGCCGGCATCGCCGCCTCTAGCGGCTCGGCCTGCACCTCCGGATCGCTGGAGCCGTCGCACGTGCTGATGGCGCTGGGCATCGCCCCCGGCTACGCCCTCGGGTCGCTGCGCTTCACGCTGGGCCGCGGCACCACCGAGGCGGACATCGACGCGGTGCTCGCGCACCTGCCCGGCATCGTCACGAAGCTGCGCGTGCAGGCTGCCCTGAAAGGCGAGGACGCCGGGTGCGACTGCCTGTTTTGCGGGAAGGACGGCGAGGAACTGGTGGAGGCCTAGTAGACGGCCACAGGGATTTTTCAGAGCAGGATTCTGTGATTGCCTACTCCCTTCTCCCAGGATTGGGCAATCGAAGATTCCCCGGAGGGGTCGAAGGGTTGGGGATGAGGGCGCGTGCGGGAGCACGCAACGATACCTCGAATAATCCCTGTGGTCGTCTACCTGCCGGCAGACGCGGTCAGTGTAAAATTCCGATACTGCCGCTGGTATCGCCGACCCGCCCGGCCATACATGGTCGGGCTACCGAGCGACGCCCCCTGGAAGGGGGTTTGAGGTGGTGTTCTACCGTGTAAAAGTGCGGCGTCCAGGTGAATGCTGCACTCGCCCGTCCATGATCACCGCATCACTCGCTCCATGTAATACTCCGGCTCCTCGCTGAAGCCCTCGGCGGGGTCGGCCTGGCGGGTTTGCTCGCGGATGGGCACGAAGCCCATGGACGTGTAGAGCCGCACCGCGCGGGCATTGGCGTGCTGCACGGTGAGCGCCATCACCGGCGGGCCGACGGCGCCGCCGATCTCCAGCAGCCGGGTGATCAGCGCGCGGCCCAGGCCGGCATCCTGATACGACGGGCGGATGCAGATGCCGAAGGTGCTGTTGGCGTCATCCGGCGTGGACCAGCGCGCCCAGGCATATCCGGCAATGCGGCCATCCGGCATCTCCGCCACCAACACCAGCTCCGTCGGACTCTCCGCGCGACTCGCATTCAACAACGCATGCTCGCGGTCCAACGGGTGCGGGCAATAAAAGCGGATGTGCTCACGTGGAATGTCGGCATAACACTCGGCCAGCGCCTCGCCGTCGGCGGTGGTCAGCGGGCGGATGATGACAGATGCGCCGTGTTTCAATGCGACCGCGATAACCGGATATTGCGCCTGCACGTCGGGAATCATACCGCCTCCTCCGCGTTGCGCAGCGCCGCCAGCATCGATAGGTTCTCGTCGACCATCATCGTGCTGCCCGCCGGAGCGACCTGGGTTACGCTGGAAATGAGTGCCTCATATCCACCGGCCGCCCACGCCTGCTCGGTGATGAGGTAGCCCAGGCAATCGTTGCACAGCTCCACCGGGTAGGTCCACGGGAAGAGGCTCTCCGCCTTCACGCGCAGGCCATGCTCGACGAACAACTCGCCGGGGAAGGTGGCGAAGGCCACGTCGCCGATGTGCCAGGCGGTGAGTCGGGCGGGCAATTCGGTGAATACGCGCCGCTGCAAGTCGCGCTGGCTATCGCGGAAGAACGCCTGGCCCTCCGGCCCCCATTGCGAGGCAGCCAGCCGCGCTTCCTGATCCATGTGCACATCGCGCAGCGGCACGGTGATGTCGGCCGCGCGGATGCCCAGCGTCGTGTCGGTCATCGCCGGTGGCCGCGCGTCCAGCTTCGCGATGATCGTCTCGGCCAGCGCGTCGCCCAGCTCGCGCGTGCCGCGCACCGGATTCTGGTCGGCGCAGGCGCCGGGCATGAAGAGGGTAGTCACCTGCGCGCCGTAGCGCTCGCGCAGCCGCGCCGCCACCACCGCCGGGTAGTCGCCGCTGAAGACGGTACCCCAGCGCGAGTTGGCGTGCAGCGCATACTGAAAGAGCACCGCCGCGAGCGTTCCGTTCAGCGCCTCGAAGGCAAGGATGCCGATCTCCGGGTCGATGGGGCCGGCGGCGCCGAGTGACTGCACGTCCTCTTCGCCGCTGTCCAGCAGCCAGGTGTTGATCTCACGGCCGTCCTTGAAGCGGATGCGGCGGTTGTGGCCGAGGTCATAACGATAACCGCGCGTCCGACGCACGCGCATGGGCGCCTTGCGGTCGTCCGCTATTTTCACGCAGGCAGCGAAGGTATCGATAAGCGTGTCCAGCCAGGCATGGTCCACCGGGTCAGGCCAGGTGGTGGGAAAGTAGGGCGCGGTACACGGCCCGTTGTGCGTATGCGTGCAACTCCACAATATATGCTCGGTGGGGATGCCGGTGGCGGCGGCGGCCGCCGCGCTCAGCCGATCGCCGAATGGCCGCACCAGCGCCACCAGGTCGAAGATGGCGTAGACGATGCGCGTGCGCCCGTCGTCCAGCACCAGCGCCTTCAGCATCAGCGGGTCATATACCCCGGTAGAGGCGCGCGGCACCAGCGCTCCGGCCATCAGCGTACCGATGGGCGGGGTGATCTCGACTTCGGCAACGCCGACCAGCAGCGAATCGGACATGGCGCTCTCCTTCCATCCGCTTCCATTCGACAGGCCGCGGGGCTTACCTTTCCTGCCGTGGTGAAGGGAATTTACTCGATGAGAACGAACCAACAGACAGAACGAGGAAACCATCATGATGTCCGCGCAACACCGCCTGACTCCGCGCCCGCCGCTGGGGTGGAACAGTTACGACAGCTTCGGCTGCTTCATCACCGAAGCCCGTGCGCTGGACAACCTGCGCGTCTTCATTGACCGGCTGCAGCCATTCGGGTACGAGTATTTCGTTCTCGACGCGGGCTGGTACCGACAGTTTGCGCTGGACGGCCGCGAGTTCCCCGGCACAGACGACGCGTATACCATCCGCTTCGATGCCTATGGCCGACCGATACCGTCCGACAATTTCTTCCCGCGGGGATTCAGCCGGCTGGCTGACGCCTGCCACGCCGCTGGCGTCAAATTCGGCATCCACATGATGCGCGGCATCCCGCGCGCCGCCGTCGAAGTGAACACGCCGATACTCGGCACCAATGTGCACGCCCGCGACATCGCCAACACCGCCGACACCTGCTGCTGGTGTCCGGATAATTACGGCATCGACATGACCCGCCCCGGCGCGCAGGCCTACTACGACAGCATCATCGCGCAACTCGCCGGGTGGGGCGTCGACTTCATCAAGTACGACGACATCATCCCCTCGCCGCCGGAGGTGGATGCTGTCGTCACCGCCATCGAGCGGGTGGAGCGCGACATCGTGCTCAGCCTCTCGCCCGGCAACGGCCATGACGCCAGCGGCTGGCCGTCCTACTTCCGCGCCAACATGATCCGCACCAGCGGCGACATCTGGGACAACCGCGAGGATTTCCGCTGGGTCTTCGAGCGCTGGCAGAGCTTCATGCCGTTGCTAGAGACGCTGCCGGACGGCTGCTGGCTGGACATGGATATGATTCCCTTCGGTGAGCTGCAGGTATGGAACCCCGCCACGAGCGAGCAGGTGGGCGATATATTGATGAATGGCCGGGGCAGCCGCCGCATGAGCGGGCTGAACGCCGCGCAGCAGCGCACCTTCATCACCATGCGCGCGCTGGCCGCCTCGCCGCTGTTCATGGGCGGCAACCTGCCCGGCACCGACGACTATGCCTTCGCCCTGCTCACCCACCCGGACGTGCTGGCATGCAACCAGAACGGTGTCACCGGGCGGCTGGCCACCTACACCGATTGGACCAATACCTGGGTCACCCCGCACCGCACGCAGGCGGACGCCGGCTGGTTCGGCATATTCAACCGCGATGGGGACCACGCGCGCGAAGTGGTGGCCGACGCCGCCGTCCTCGGCATCCCGCCAACCAGCCACCTGTACGATATCTGGAGCGGGCAGGCGCGCGGCGACCTGTCAGCACCACTGCGCCTGACACTGGCGCCTGACGAAGTGCTGTTTGTGCGGTATCATGCGGCGGTATAATCTGGCGGGGTCATCCGTCCTCGGCATCTCCACCCACCAAGAAATGGGGCTATATGCGTATCAATCGATTCGTCATCACCGTCTTTGTCCTGCTGCTGGCTGCGCTGGCGGCCGTCGCCGCGCCGAAAAACATCATCCTGATGATCGGTGACGGCATGGGGACGGATATTGTGGCGGCGGCGGGGGCATACCGCTTCGGCGCCGCGCACCGCGCCTTCGGCGGTGACAAGCGGCTGACGCTGGAGACGCTGGCGCGGCACTACTTGGTCACCACCTTCTCCACCGACGGCAAAGGATATGACTGCGCCTGGGCCGGCGGTTCGCGCGAATACCCGAAGGGCGGCGCCACCGACAGCGCCGCCGCCGGCACCGCCATGGCCTGCGGCGTGAAGACGTATAACGGCGCCATCGACATGGATAAAGTCGGCCGCAAACTCCCGAACATCACCGAAGTGGCGCAGCAGGCCGGACTGAAAACGGGCGTGGTGACCAGCGTGCTCTTTTACGACGCTACCCCCGCCTGCTTCGCCGCTCACAACGCCGGCCGCGGCAACGCGAAGCCGATCACCCACGAGATGCTCCTCGGTGTGCAGCCCGACGTGTTGATGGGCGCCGGCAACCCGAACAGTTTCAAGGATAATCCCTACGCGGCCATCAGCGAGGCGGACTGGGCGGCGATCACCGGCGGGAAGACACCCTATGCGCTGGCGCAAACGCGCGCGGAGTTCCGCGCCGCCATCGAAAAACCGGCGGCGAAGAAATTACTCGGCCTTTTCACCGGCGGGGTGGCCCTCGCCCCGCGCAACGCCGACGGCAACAGCGCCAACCCGGACCAGCCCACGCTGGCGGAGATGACGCAGGCCGCGCTGACGACGCTGGGCAATTCGGCGGGTTTCGTGCTGATGGTGGAAGGCGGAGCCATCGACAAGCACGCCCACCCCAACAAGCTGGATGCCGTCATCGGCGAGACGCTGGCCTTCGACGATGCCGTGGCCGCTGTGCTGGCATGGATAGCCACCCACGGCGGGTGGGAGGAGAACCTGCTTATCATTACCGCCGACCACGACACCGGCTACCTGAACAGCGTGAAACCCACTGCGGCCGGCACGCTGCCCACCGGCGCCTGGGGCACCACCGGCGCCTGGGGCGGCCACACGAATCGCCTGGTCGACCTGTACGCCCAGGGCATCGGCAGCGACCGTTTTGAGGGCTACGCGCTGCGCACGAAGGATGTCCAGCACGGCGACGTGGCCATCGTCGACAACACGACGATCTTCCAGGTGATGCAGGCGCTGGTGCCGGGGAAACAACCGTAACGGCACGCGTGAAAAACCAACAGGGGATAAACTGGGGTGGCGGAGAGGGCGGGATTCGAACCCGCGAACGGGTTTAAGCCGTTACACGATTTCCAGTCGAACCCTACAAATGTTTGCTATTTTCGCTACCCGTCATCGGCTTTTATAGCTGAATCCCTGATCGAAAGCCCTTTCAATGATGGCCTTATACCTACGCGCCTACCCGAAATCATGTCGGGAACTTATTGGGTGTTTGCCCGAGATGATTTCCCTTAGCCTTCGGCGCATATTACCCCGTTTCGCCGAAACCCGCAAGCAAATTTTCACGCAGGCGTGAGCTTTGTTTTGCAGGAACCTACTCTGTGCCTTACGAATCTAGCACTAGCATCGCAAACACCCCGTGCGACAGGAAGGAGCCACGTATGGCGCGAACGACACCCCCTGTCCGGCAGATGGTCTATGAGGCCGTAGAAGCGCTTGGTGGACGCGCCACCAATACAGCGATTCGTGATTGGATTATTGCCTTGTATCCCGAAACGCACCTCGGAACAATCAGTTGCCAGACGATTGCCTGTACGGTAAATCACTACTCCCGTGTGCACTACGCCGAGAACAACCGCCCACGTCAGGCAGTAGACCCCCGGTATGACTATCTGTATAGCCCAGCGCGCGGGATCGTCGAATGGTATGATCCACAACAGCATGGGGTCTGGTTCATCATTCAGAAGCCCGATGGCAAGCTCACTATCAGCCAGAGTGCCAGCAAGCCTACATTGCCTGTGCGGCCTTCGCGCCCCATCTCTCTCATAACCCCACGGCTAACGAAGAATACCCCAGTAGCCGTCACCCATACGCAGATAGAAGTGGCGACGACGCTCTTTGCACGCTACTTGCCTCAATGGGTTGGGACGGAAAAAATCTTTCGACTACTCCGCGAGCGATTCCCCGATTTCGCCTACGAGTCCGTTATCGTGAAGGCCGCCACGCTCAACCACCTCTATTCCACCCGCGTCTTCGCCTTGCAAGAGTTGGCACAACATATCGAATCGGTGATGAAGGAGCCGTGGGACGATCCCGTGGAGCTTATCACCCGGCTAGCCACCCCCACGCGGGCAACCGATAAAGGCCCTCGACATTACTGGAGCTTCGCCGCCAAATTTACGCATTTCTTTGTCGATGGGGAGCGTTTCCCGATCTACGATTCGTATAACGAGGCGATGCTCCGGTACCATCTCGGCCCGGAAGCGATTCCTAAAGGCGATAATCCCATTAATGCCTTCGTCGGCAACCTTCAACGTTTTCAGCACCTCTGGCAGCTTAATGGCTTTTCACTGCGCGAACTCGACCGCTACTTATGGCTGGCCGGTCTTTACCGCGACTGGTGGCGCGGCAACCGGTCCATCAACGTCGAGGTGCTCGGATTATTCAACGATCCGGGCGAAGCACAGCCCCTGCTCGACATATTGGTTCCGCCTGAACAGCGCCCCGCTACAAAAGCGTTACCGGCGGAAAGGGAGTAGACGATGCAGGTGTGGCAAATTGCGGGGGGTGAACCGCGCCGGAATTTCTCCGATTTATTCCTGCGCCATGACGTGATGTTCCTTGGCCCCGGACGGTTCGGCCCATATGAGACTCCCCACTATACCGAACTTGTCCGTAGCGGGATAGAGAAGGATAGCCAGATACGCCAAGTCCGGCATTTCATTGAGCATCCATCTCCCGGCGATGTCGTGCTGTTGCGGCTGGGTAATCGGGTTAAGGCACTCGGCCTCATCCCAGACGATGGCTACTTCTGGAGCGACACTTTCGATGATATTTACGGCTGGGACTTACAACATGCCCGTCGTGTCCTCTGGCAAGACCACCTGACCGCCGAGTTGGAGGTTATGCAAGAACAGGCCGGATTTTACGCCGGAGTGAACCTCATGCCGACCTTCACGGCGATCAACAAGCCCGAATATCTGGAACGAATGGCACCACTGCTAAGCCAGTGCAAATCCCGGAAGCTGCGCAACTTGCCAACTGCGCCACCCCCACCGTTGACCATCGAGGCGTTAGGGCATGAACTTTTTACACGGGGCATCCCAAACGACTTAGTCGATGCCGTGCTAGTCGCCATCCAGCACCAGCGTCGTCTAGCCCATTGGTATCAGACACACGGGCGCGCGGTGGGGCGTCCCAAAGAGCACGAGGTGGTCGCCTATATGATCTTACCGCTGTTATTGGCGTTGGGCTGGTCGGAACAACTGTTGGCGATAGAGTGGAACCGGGTTGATCTCAGTGCGTTTTGGGGCACACCAACCGATACAGAGCATTGCTCGCTAATTTGCGAAGCGAAGGGTATTGGGCACCCGTTAGAGCCAGTGCTTAATCAGGCTATCCGTTACGTGCGAAATATCCCGTTAAAGGAGTGTCGAAAAATCCTGCTGGCAGATGGCATGCGCCTTTACCTCTATGAGCGACAAGACGGTAGCTGGCCTATCGAACCAGTGGGGTATCTGAATATCAACCTGCTCCGTACCCAGCATATCGCCCCGGCGGGCACCAATGCTGTGGATACCATTGTGGCGCTGACACCAGCCGGTGTCGCGCGTCCCATGCGAACAGGGAAAGGGAAAGCATAATGGGCGATGGCATTTTTCTGATCCAAAACGATGGCCAACTGGTGGAGATGAACGAGGCCACATACGACTCCGAGGCGCTGTTGCAGGAGCTATTGGCGACATACCCCAGCCTACTCGCTGGCAGCCAGATCAACCCCGGCGCACCTCGCCGTTGGCTGCTCATCATGCGGGAGGCGGGCATTGCGTCGGAAGAAGATGGGGCGAATCGCTGGTCGGTTGATCACCTGTTTCTGGATCAGGATGGCATCCCCACACTGGTTGAGGTGAAACGTAGCAGCGATACCCGCATCCGCCGGGAGGTGGTCGGACAGATGCTCGATTATGCGGCCAACGCCGTTGTTTATTGGCCTATCGAGAAAGTTCGGGCATATTTTGAGGCGACCTGCCAATTACAGACTACTGACCCCGATATTACACTGCGGGATTTTCTCGGCGAAGACACCGATCCGGAGGCGTTCTGGATGCAGGTTAAAACAAACCTTGAAGCCCAACGCATCCGCATGGTTTTTGTCGCCGATATCATCCCGCCGGAGCTGCGCCGGATTGTGGAGTTCCTGAATACCCAGATGAATCCCGCCGAGGTATTGGCGGTTGAGATCAAGCAGTTTACCGGGCAAGGACTAAAGACATTGGTACCGCGTGTGCTCGGGCAGACCGCCGAAGCACAGCAGAAGAAAGGAAGTAGCCCGCGTGAGCGCCATCAGTGGGACGAGGGATTATTCTTTCCTGCTCTGGAGACAACCGATCCGGCGGCCATCCCGGTTGCCCGTGCCTTACTGGATTGGGGCCAGCGCACAAGCGACTATATCTGGTGGGGAAATGGTCAGCAGTCGGGATCATTCCTACCCGGCATCCTCCGAGACGGGGTGAAGCACTACCCGATTTCCGTCTGGACGTATGGCACGGTGGAGATAAACTTCCAATACCTACGCACCCGCCCGGCTTTCCGTGATGAAGCGCAACGCCGCACACTCCGAGAGCGGTTGAATCAGATACCCGGCGTGAGCATCCCAGAGGATGGATTGACCCGACGGCCCAATATCAAGCTGGCAACACTAGCCGATCCACAACGCCTTCAGCAGTTCATCGAGGTGATGGATTGGGTGGTGCTGGTTATACGCGCGGGAGCCACCGAATAGGCGTGTCTTTTCCCGCTGGTTGCCCCGAGACGGCGCAACCCTATTGCAGTAGGCCAAATCCCCCACTTCGCATTGATTAGCCTGTTGCAGGGCAATATATCGCCCAATATTCGTGACGATTTCAAGCTGTATCTCATACGGTTAATCTGGTGGGATGAAGCGCCCGTTTGTGTAGCTGCCAAGATATCCCTTCTCCAGCGCGCCGGGATGGGCTTGATTGTATGATTCGGAATCGTTCGCTTGGTATGCCGCCCGAGTAGAGTAGATGCTCATGTTGGCGATGGCTTCTTTTTCTGCAATCGCCTGTGCTGCCTTCTCGACCTTTGCTTGGGGGGTCGCGCGGGACAGACTCGGTATAAGCACGTCCCCATATTTCAACCCGTCCGAGGCCTGATTTACCGTAAACAAAACAGTATAGGCTGGGATTGCTACCGAGGATTGTTCTGTCCGCTCCGGCGCGGGCGTATAGTCAGCAGTTGTTCCCCATACGACTTCACGGCCAGACGACCCATCACGATATACCGTCACCACCTTGTCGTCTTTGATATAAAAGAGCAGGCTGTCCTCTGTTCCGCCGTATTCTAATACAACGCGCTGTCGTTTACCCTGTGCCCAATCAGGAACTGCTTGGATAGCGACAGGGGTGCCATACTCGGGGTGCTCACTGAGAAAACTTGAGATCTCGGGCAATACTTTTAGGTTTTGCGCTGTTTGAGTGTTGTTACTTTGAGAAGAAGCCTGCTCTAGCTCCCGCTCGGCCACACGAGTATCGTATACCGTAGGGTGTTCTTTTTCAAATTGTTTTTCATATTGACAGGACTTTCGCTCGTAGCTGCTTTTCACGCTCACGCATCCCCGCCAGTAGGGGAGAAATTACGCTCGCAAGCGAAAGTCCTGATTGATTCAGCAGAAAAGTTCTGGCCATCCATAACAGACTAACAAAGACAAGGAATAGTAGGCACGTTCGTACCGTATTTGCACGGCTATTTGTGGTCGTATTACCTTGTGCTGTTGATGCACAACTCTTCGAGTTATCTGTAAAGTATGATTGACATTTATTGCATCTATATTGATGTAACTGGCTCAGCTTGTCCTTAGGAATACTTGCCTTGCTATTGCAGTTTGGACAATTAACGATCATCTCTGTCGAAGTCGAATCTGCTGCGGCAGAGTGAGGATTTGTCTTCATAGAGCAGGCAGAACACTGAAAAGATGGTGGTTGAAGTTTCCAGCTAATAACATCGCCAATGCGAATTTTTTTTGTTGCACAATACATAACACGAAAATGCAGGATCAATGTGTCGATCTCTTTTTCAGAAATATTTCCAGATAACATATTCTGATATATGATAGGATTTTCTTGATATTCATCATAAATAGTATCAATCCCGCCTTTATATCCAACAAAGTGAATGGTGTTAGGTTGCGAAGGGCCTATAAAAACAGCTCCTCCCTCATCAAAAGTTGCCTCGAGTATATATCCCGGCTCTTGTTCTAGCGGATCACCGCAATTCTGGCATCGTGATATTTGTGGTGGTTTTTCTTGTGTGGAAGCAGGAATTTCAAGTGGTGTGAACTGTGTTGTCTGCTCTATCTTAAACTTATTTTGGCAACAGTTGCACTTCACAGTACGCCCGAGATATCCCTCGTCAACAGCCGCTGTAGTTCCGCAGTGTGGACAGGAAATAGTAATCTCAGCCATGACCATACCTCCGATTACTCATGCTTATCAATATTCAGAATACTCCCCCCAGACCTTTACACGGCCTTGTGGAGTATCGCTATACACTGTCGCAACACAGCCACCTTGCGTATACACAAGCAGCACTTCCTGACGATAATCATCTGTAGAAACTGTCACGCGTTGCCGTTTCCCATTAGCCTGTCAACCGGCATTGAATATTGACCCACCATCGGCGTCCAATTTTGACCCACCT
>CAZPYA010000037.1:0-43598 GCA_964590255.1 uncultured bacterium | reverse complement strand
AATAGTACAGAGGCGGACATAGAGAAGTCATATTGGTACGCGGTCATTGACTATGCCAGACACCTGACCAAACGTCGACAATGCGTCCGATAATCATGCGGTATCAATGACCGCGTCTGTAATAACTACGGTGATGTAGTAATAGCGACGCGTGAGGACGTGGCGTCACGCTATTCTTTCACCAACCCCACCGGCCCCGCGCCCACCATGGCTATCGTGTAACCGGTCGCGGTCTTTGTCAGCGTCACGTCGGCTATCGGGCGCGCCAGCTTCCACGCGCCCGGCAGCGTCAGCGTCACCGTGCCGGTCGTCGCCCCGCGCGCGAGGGCAACGGTGACGATCGCCTTCTCGACGCGCAGGCTGGCGGGAGCCGCCGATTCCAGTCCGTACCCCTTGAAGCGCACCCGGCCTGGCGCTGCCAACGTCAGCACCAGTGCGCCCGTCCGGTCCTGCACGGCGCCGGCGGTGCCGGCGAAGGCGGCGCCATCACCCGTTGACTCGGTAAACTTGTGGGCCAGGAACGCGTAGTCGGTGCCGAAATCGCCCGCCACCTTGATGATCGTCCCGTCGCCCAGCGTGCTGAACGCCGGCGCCTTCGCCCCCGCCGCCCGGGGGAAGAGCACCACGAAATACGCACCGTCACCCGGCATCTGCAGGTGCAGCAGGTCCTGGAAATCCTCGTAGCCGGCCAGCGTGTTGTACTGGTAGTACTTCGTGCCCCATCGCAGCGTATACCGCGGGGTGTCTGCCGGGCTCGCGATGAAATACTCCAGGTCCACCCCGAAGCGTCCCACCGCGGTGTAGCGGTCGCCCTGCGGCAACTCCTCCGCCGGCACGATGACGTTGCCCGGCTTCGCCTGTAGCGCGGCGTCGCGGTCGGCCATCGCCGTCGCCGCGCCCAGCTTTTCGGAGGCATTCCACATCTGCCAGCGCGTGGCCCCGCCTTGCACCGTGTCGCGTACCACCAGGTAGTGGTCGCCGCCGGGGGCGTCGTCCCGCAGGCTGAGCACCTGCCGCTGCCAGTCCAGTGGCAGCTTGCCGTAGCCGTCGATGAACTCCGGCCAATCCGGCATATCGGGGATTTGCTCGGAGAAGGGAATCTTCATCTCGCGCCGGAAGGCGAAGTCCGCCTGCACGTAGGCCGCCCACGGCAGGTCAGCCGAAGCCGTGGTGGTAGAGGGGCCGACGCGTTCGCCGAAGAGCGCGTGCGGCTTCTCGCTCCAGATGCCCCGGTTCTCGCCGCTGTCCCAGGCGATGGGCTGGTTGGCCTGATTAGCCGGTTTTTTGATGGCCGGCATCACCCGGTTCGCCAGGTGTGTCTGCCGCCAGGTGTAGCGCCCCAGGAAGCTCTGCACCAGCGGCACGCCTTTGCCGAAGTACGACGCGATGCTGCCGGATTCCGACTGCATGGCGTTCAGGTTGTCGCTGGTGATGAGATATAGGAAATCCTCCGTGCCGCTGTCCAGCCCGCCGTGCAGCACCGCGCCCAGCCGCGGGAAGATGTCCAGTGTCCAGTTTGGCGTCTTCGCCGGCAACGCCGGATCGGCACATACCTGGTCCCAGCCGCCCATGCGCCAGCCGCCGATCTCCTTCGCCATGCCCGAGCGTTTCCAGACCCATTGCAGCGCGTGGGCGTATTCCGGGTCGCTGGCCAGCGTGCCACGCGCCATCAGCCCGGTGATCACCATCCCGAAGGCGATGGCATCTCCGCACGGCGGCAGCCGGCTCTCTCCGGCCTTCATCGCGTTGCCGGCTTGCCCACCGGTGCGTGGGTCGGGTGGGCTATACTGTTTGGCCATGCACAGCACGAAGGCCTTCATGCGCGGGTCCAGCAGATAGTTGCCCAGCCCCGCCCGCTGCGCCGCCAGCGCGTAGGTCAGCATCGGGCTCATGCTCACCACGGTGTAGCCCGAGGCGGATTCCGGCCACTCGCCCGCCGGCCCCATCTCCGCCAGCCACTTCTCCATCATGCGGTTGGCGTCCTCCGCCCACTTCTTCGCCCGCGGGTGGTCGGGTAGCGCGCACGCCAGCAGTCCCTTGCTCAGGATGCGCCCCACGCTCATGTCCTGGTTGCCCGAGCAATAGCCGCGCTCGATGGACCACGCCGCCGGATCATCCAGCATGTAGCCAAGGTACGCGAGCTGCGCGCGAAACAGCGCGGCGTCTTCCTTTGACAGGTAGCCGCTACCGGCCACCGCGTCATACATGCTGATGATCATCATCGGCATCGCCCAGTGATACTCGCCCAGCTCCTTCAGCCAGAAACGGCTTTGCTCCACGAAATTCACCCGCTTGGCGACCTCCGGCGTGCCGCGCATCAGCCAGGCCGCGACGGCGGATTCGCTGATCCACGGCGCGGTGACCATCGGTCCGGGGTTGGCGCCGATGCGCGTGGTGATGAAGGCTTCCACGGCGGCCGGGTCGGCGCGCTGCCACACCTGTTCCAGCTCTGCCTTTGACAGAAACAGGTGCGGCGAGGCCACCGTTTGCGGCCAGTCCAGCACGAATTCCTTCGCCGCGTTCAGCGAGGGGTCGAAATCCGGCGTGCTGGCGGTGGCGGGGCACGCCTGCTCCCCGTCGCCCAGCTTGCCGGAACCCAGCCACCACTTGCGCACTCCCGCGGCATTGTTGACGTGGATGGTGATCTCTCCGTCCTCTTCCTTCCACAGCGGCAGCATCTTCTTCAATAGCAGGCTGTTCGGCGCCCAGGTGCCCGGCGGCGCCGGCTCCACCCACGCGCCCGGGTCGGCGCGGCGCACGATGAAGGCCGGTTTGTCCGGGCCTTCCTTGAACGCCCAGCCCGTCTGCGTGGTGCCATCCCACCAGTCGTTCCACGGCGTCAGCTTCGTCAACTCGCCTTCGGGGTCCGGCTCCAGCCGCACATTCTTCGGCTGGTCGCCCCAGCCGTTCGGTCGGCCGTGCTCGATGGCGAAGGTGCCCCAGCGGTTATGCTGGTACTCCGGTCGCCATACCAGCCACAATGGATCTAGCCCGGGGCTCAATGACAAGATCCACCCGCCCAGCAGGTCTTCGCCGGTCACCTGCGTCTGCCACAGCGCCCGCGCCAGCCCGGCGCCAAGTTGAATCGTCACCGTCAGCACGCCGCCGCCATCGTACAGGTAATGCGCGCGCCACTCCACCAGCGCCGGTCCCTGCTCGATGATCTTTGCCTCGTAGCCGATGATCTTCCGTGCGCCATACATGCGGCTGCCGCCGAACCAGCGTCCGTCCGGTAGTCGCATCCCCAGCACCGGCCCGGGCACGTCCGTCGGATGTTTCGCCTCGGCGTAGGCCTGCGCGCCCAGCAGCAAGCGCAGCCCGAATTGGCTGGTGACGATCTCGGCCGACTCCTTGCCGGCGGTGGTCGCCAGGTCGGTCGTCAGCGGCGGGGCAGGCGTACTGCTCCCGGCTACCGTGAATGTCTTCGTCTCGCGCGGCTGCATCCCGCTCACCAGCGCCAGCGTGGCGCTTTTCACATAGGGGCTGTTGGGGTAGGTTTCGACGCGGATCAACTGCGCCGGCACCGGCCCGGCGGGAGTGGTCACTCGCAGCGACGCCGGTAGCACCTTTTCGGCCAGCGTCGCGCTGAAGTGATAAGTCAGCACCTCCGGCGCCCACGCGCGGCCGATGTGTTCCGTTAACACCTGAGTTGATTGATGCGGTCGATACGGTTGCATTTTCGTCAACGCCATCCCCGCTATCCCCAGCAGCAACGCCCCGATGATCAGCCCACTCCGCATACCCACCTCCCCGAAACCATATGCCCTCAATTCCCCGCCCCCGCCGAAATACCTGCGCGATTCCCTGTATGCGCATCCTGTCTAATAAATCTACGAACCGCCCCGCGAGTTTTCATAAGATGTGTTATAATAGTCAATCTCCTGCCTCGGAGGTCATACGATGCGTGCGTTATGCCTGTTGCTGCTGGCGCTGTTGATCGCGCCGGCCCTCCTCGCCCGCCCGATGGGCGGCGCCCTCACCGCGGATGAACGCCAGGCGGCCGCCTTGCGGCACGAGGCGCAGTGCTACCGCGTGCTGAATCTGCTAGACTTGACGCCGAAGCAGCAGGTGCTGCTGTTGCCCATTCTCCGCGAGCATGTGGCGGATCTCACCGCCATCCGCGAGGCGCAGGCGAAAGCCGCACTGAATGCCGAGAAGGCGATGCAAGGCTTGCGCACCACCGTCTACGCCAACAACGGCGTACCTGACGCGGTGAAAAACGCCGTGGGCCGCGCCGAATCGCCCTTCTCCGGCCCAGCGAAGGCGCTGGAGGAGAAAACCGGTCCCGAACGCGCGCTGCAGGTCTTCGAGTTGCTCACCACCCAGCAAGGCGCGCGGCTGCGCCGGCTGATGCGCGGTGGCTACCTGGATGACGCGACGCTCATCCAGGAGCTGGCGAAAGGCATGCCGCAGGCCAACCGCGGCATCGGCGTGGGGGGGCTGCTGTATGCGTACTACAGCGCCTACGGCCTGTCGCCGGAAGAGATCGTCAACGCCAGAGAGTTTGGCACGCCCATCCTGCAGGAATGGACGCTGCTCTCCCAGGGCGCGGCTGCCGCGGCGCGCGAGGAATACCTCGGCAAGCTTTTCGCGCTGCCCGCCAAAGGCATCCTCGTCGTGAAGCGCGACCAGGGCCTGGCCAGTTTTATCCTGGGGACGATCCTTACACAGAAGTCCCTGCACCATCTCGACGCTACCGTGTCGCTGCCGCCGGTCGAGGGCCAGATGACCGCGGCCTACCTGGCGGCGGAAAAAGATGTGCAGGTGCTGAACCTGGTGAATACCCTGTACCTGTCGCCCGAGCAGACGCGCGATATGCTGGCGCTGCAGGCGAAAATGACGCCCCGGTACGCCGCGCTGCAGGCGAAGCGGTTGGACAACGTCAAGGCCTCCTTGCCGGTGCTCACCGCCGTTCGCGACGCTTATGCCAAGGGCTCCACCGCGCCCGATCTGCTGAAGGAGCGCATACAGGCCTTCACCGCCGTTGACGCGGCCATCGCGAAGGACGAGGAGATGCTGGACGCCGCCGGCCTCACGGCGCTGAAAGGGATCATCACCGAAAACCAGATCGAAATGGTTGCCAACTTCGTGCCGTGTACCGTGCCGGTGCAGAGCCTCACGAACCCCGAGCGCGTGGGCCAGGTCAGCGACAACACCGGACTGGTGAAATCCCTCGAACGTCTGCGCGACGTCTCCGAGCGCGACCTCAAGCGCGCCATCTTCAACCTGCAGAACGCCATCGAGGATACCTTCAAGCACAAGCATCGCTCCCTCGCGGAAATCGAGCAGGTCACCGCGCGGGTGCCGCAGATCGCCGAAGACATCCGCATGATGGATGACACCGAGTTCGCCATGAAGAAGGCCGAGTTGGCCGAACTGCTGGCGGTGCCCGAATACACCGCCTCCGGCGCTGCCCTCGACGCCCGCATCGTCTACTACCTGCTGGCGCCCAACCTGACGCCCATCCTCAAATCGCGCGAAGGCGCGGCGACGTAGGACTGATCGATGAATCGGCCATGCCGGCCCCTGATTTCGCAGTATTGCGGCGAGGGGCCGGCACGGCACTCTGTGGAAAGCCGTCATGACCGACCAATCACGCCGTGAATTCCTGAAAACCTGTTCGCTGGCCGCGCTGGGCGCGTGCGTGGCTATGGTGGGTCTGGAGCGTCCTGCCGAAGGCGCGCCGCCCAACGACTTCGAACTGCACGAGGCGAAATACTGGCATAAGCTGGCCGACGGCAACGTGCAGTGTACCCTCTGCCCCTGCTCGCCGGTGTGCGGCACGAAAACGCTCACGGAGAAACAGCTCACCGAGGCCTGCAACGGCGGCATGCTGCTGGACGGCCAGACCTGCGTCTGCCGTGTGCGGGTGAACCACGGCGGCAAAATGTATGTCACCAACTACGGCCGCGCCAGCTCGCTGGGCCTGCACGATCCGCTGGAAAAAAAACCCCTCTACCATTTCCACCCCGGCACCGAGGCGCTCACTGTGGCCGCTCCCGGCTGTACGCTGGCCTGCAAGGGGTGCCAGAACTGGCAGCTTTCGCAGTTCGGCCCCGCCGACGTGAGCACCGTGGATGCCCCGCCCGACAAGGTGGTGCGCTACGCGAAACAGTATGACTGCAAGGCCATCGCCTACACCTATACCGAGCCGATGGTCTTCTTCGAGTATCTGTATGACACCTGCGTGGCCGCGCGCAAGGCCGGCATGTGGAACACCGTCGTCACCGGCGGCTATGTGAACGTGCCCCCGGTGAAAGAGTTGTGCAAGGTGGTCGACGCTTTCTCGGTGAGCGTGAAGGCGTTCAGTGACGCGGAATACATCTCGTATGCCCGCGGCAAGCTCAGCACCATCCAGGCGATGATGGAAGCCATCAAGGACAGCGGCAAGTGGCTGGAGGTGGTGGTGCTCGTCGTCCCCACCATCAGCGATAACATCGACAAAATGAAGGGCTTCGTCCGCTGGGTAAAGGCCAATCTCGGCGCGGAAACGCCTATCCACTTCGACCGCTACTGGCCCAGCTACAAGCTGAAAAACCTGCCGCAAACCCCCATCGCCAGCCTGGAAGCCGCCCGCGCCATGGCCGTCGCCGAGGGGATGAAATACCCCTACATCGGCAATCTCCCCGGCCACTGGGGCGCCAACACTGTCTGCCCGCACTGTAAAAAAGTCATCATTCGCCGCGTGGCCTTCCACGTCACCGAAAACAACATCGCCAACAACGCCTGCAAATTCTGCGGGACGAAGATTCCGGGGGTGTGGTAACCGCTCGGGGCCTGTTTCAAATCTCGAATATTGAGATTACCCGCCCATCCTACAGACAACCGCCCCCCTCTTGGGTTATCATATGATAACCACTTCGCCAGGGAGCACCACCATGCCGCTGCGCATCCTCTGCCTCCTCCTGTTGCTCGTGTCGGGCGCGGCCGCGCTGGCGGCGCCTGCCTTCGACGACGGCCTGCCGCGCCAATACGCCCGCGTCTTCACGCTGCGAGAACAGCTCGACCAGACGTATCGCAACGAGTTGGTGACCTACCCGGTCACTTTCCCGAAGGGCCAGGCGTGGGCGGCATCGCTGCGGCTGTGGGATGACAAGCGTAATCGATCCATCCCGTTCCAGCTTAGCAACGTGACGGAACGCAAGGGGCTGCTGGCGCGCGCGGACGTGTCCTTCCGGGTTGACGCCCTCGATTCCGGCGAGACGCGCGCCTACACGCTCTGGTGGGACGCTTCGCGCAAGTGCGCGCCCGCGCCGTTCGTCTCGGAACTGAAGGAAACCGTCCGTCCCGACGGCTCGGTGGAAGTGGTGGGCCCGCAATACGGCCTGCGCTTCGCCGGCACCACCACCTTCCGCCCGCCGCTGCCCTGCTGCCAGGCGCGTGGCCCGCTGCAGGCGTTCAAAGGCGCCGACGGCGTCTGGCGTGGCAAGGGTTTTTTCCAGTCCGCCGTGCCGCTGGCAAAGCAGACCTTCACCACCGTCGAGGCCGGCCCGCTGTGGACCACCTGTTTGGTGCGTACCGAATTCACCAACGGCGACTGGCACGAACTGCGCGCGCAACTCTTTACCGATGCATCATATGCCCGTATCAGCGAGCAGTCCTCGTACCGTGGCAAGGTGGAATCGCTGCGCCGTGGCAGCCAGTTCGTCTGCGAACCGTCCGCGTTCGGCACAGACTGGGGCGCGCTGCAGCCCGACGGCCAGTTCGTGTTCAGCCTGCGCGAGAGCTTCGACCCCGACACCTTCTACGCGCCCAACACTTTCAGCCGCGACCTAGTAACAACCCCGCTGGCGCATGGCGACACGCGCGCCCACTGCCTCTCCTGGCACATCCACCCCTACTGGACGAATGCCTGGAGCGCCGTGTATTCCTCCGACCCGAAGGTGCGGGACTGCGTGGGCGTCATCGCCACGAACGCCGAAGGCTGGACGCAGGCCATCGCGCCGCTCACGCTGGTCGATGATGCCGCCGACCACGCGCGCATCACCCTGCCCCTCAACGTCACCCGCCACTTCTACCTGGTCTTCAGCACGCGCGAGGCGGTGGTGCAGTCGCCGGAAGCCATCGCGGCGACGAAGCGCCCGTCGCACATCCGCTACTGGATGTCACCGGGCGGCGGCGGCCCGCGCATCACCCCCGCGTCGTGCCTCATTTGGCAATTGCGTAACCAGCTCACCGACTTCCCGCTGAACAAAGTGAAGGACTGGGTGCTGGACTACGAACCGCTGCAAGATACTCACCCGCGCGTGCTGTGGGACCCCGCCGACCAGACACTGGAGGAGGTGAAGCGCCGCTTCGCCGCCGTGCCCGAGTTCAGCAAGTTCTATAAAGAAGGCCCGGTGATCGACTACCTCTTCACCGGCAAGCACGGCCCCAACTATCCGCCCGAGCCCGACGGCATCCGCCGCGACTGGGACTTCTGCGGCATTGAGAACTTCATCCGCGACGTGCTGGAGGTGGGCAACGGCGCCAACGTTTACATCTACAGCACCGGCAACTATTCGCGCGAAAGCATGCTGCTCGCCGACGGCTACCTCGACCAGCTCACTCCCACCGAGCGGAAGAACTGGGTGCGCTGGGTGTTGGCAGCCCTCTACATCGCCGCCGATTACGACCATTGGAAGTACCAGGGCGAAAACGTCATCCTCGCCAATTTCAACGACATCGGCTACTCGGCGCTGGGCGTCGGCGCCGCCTTCTTCCCGAAGCACCCCATGGCGAAAAGCTGGGCGGCGCGCGCGCAGAGCGGCGGCCGATTTGTGCTCGATACCTCTATCAGCACGGACGGCGTGGGCCTGGAAAACATCGGCAACTACCATCCCTTCTCCTGGAACCTGTGGGTGAAAAACGCCATCGCGCTGGACCGCGCCGGCTACGCCAGCATCGCCAACGATCCCAAATTCAAGCGCACGGCGATGTATATGATCGAGCACCTGACCCCGCCCGACCCCGGCATGAGTTATTATCGCATGCTGCCGCCGGTGGGGCATCACCCCGGCGCGGGCATGCGCCGCTTCGGCGAATTCCACTGGGGCGTGCAACTCTGGGCGAAATCGGATCCAACGCTGGCCAGCTACTGCCAGTGGGCATGGGTGGAAAACGGGCGCCAGATGGGCAATCTCTCCCGCCCACTGCCGCTGAACCTGCTCATCGGCAAGCTCGACTACCCGGTTAAACGGCCGCCGCTGCCCAGCATGGCCTGGGATGACGCCGGCTGGGTCTTCCGCAGCCATGTGGGCCACGCCAAGGAAAGCTATTTCCTGATGAAGTGCGGCGCCGAACGCGGTCACCACCACGGTGACGAAGGCAGCTTCCACATGTATGGCAAAGGCGTGCTGCTGGCGGGCGACGGCTTTGATCTGCGCTCGTCACCGCCGGAGCAGTTCGAGCACTGCTTCTTGAGCTTCGGCAACACGAAATATGACGGCCTGCCCGCCGGCAAGTGGCGCAAATTCGCCACCACCGCCGCCGTGGATTACGGCATCGGCGCCATCCCCAGCGGCACGCGAAAGAGCAGCTACGACCGCGAAGTCGTGTTCCTCAAAAGCAAGGACCCCGAGCGGCCGGAATACTTCGTCATGCTCGACCGCGTCACCGGCCCGGAGACGCCGCGTTTCGACTTCGACGTGCAGTCCACGCAGCCGGTCGCGCCGTACCAGGACGACCCGCGCTGGATTCACTTCCCCGGCATCGACCTCGCCGGATATCGGGTGGCGCTGGATGTTATCTTCCTGCTCGACCCGCCCGAAAACTGTGGACCAAATGCTCCCCCAGGTTCCTGCAACGTCGCCCCTGCCGCGTTGAATCTGCCCCCGATGACGCCGCCGCAGCCCGTCTTTCGCAAGGGCGAGTCCTACGCCGCTTATCTGGGCGTGTGGAACGTGAAGGAGCACTGGGTCATGAACGTGCCCGGCACGCCGGGAGGCAAATTCGCCACCGTCATGTATCCGCGCCCCTACGGCTGGCCCGCCCCGAAGGTCACCACCCTCGCCGCCGGCGTCACCCTCGTCGAACACCAGCACGGCAAGGACTACATCTTCCTGGGCGACAAGCCCTTCACCTACGAGGGTAACGGCATCCGCTTCACCGGCCGCGTCGCCGTCATTCGCGACATGCCCGACGAGCGCAACCTCACCCTCATCGAGGGAACCAAACTCACCTACGGCGGTCAAACGGTGACGAAACCTGCTCCCGCCCGAATACAATAACCCCTCTGGGAGCGCGGCTGTCCCAGCCGCCCGTCCTGGAAGCGCCGGTGTCCCCACCGGCATGCGACTCCCCTTCCCTTGCGCAGCACAGTCGGAGCGGGGGAAGGGGACGGGGGATGGGGGCCGACCAGGCTCGCTGGACGTATCAACGGTGCCCCCTTCTCCCAGCATTGGGAGAAGGGCCGGGGATGAGGGCGCGCGCGGGAGCGCGCAACGCAGACTGGGCAGCCTACCATCACCATACATGTCGATCCGTCAGGAACGACATATTAGTCAGCTGTTTAACGGCTGGTGGAGTATAACCATGCGTTGCATTTTGCCATTCCTCTTCATCCTCCTCACCCTCGCCGTCCTCGCGCAGGAAATGCCCCCCGACAAAGCCGTCATCACCATCGCCCCCGGTGAAAACCCGATGACAAATGCCGCGCTGAAGCCGCTGCTCGCGTATGATCCGGATCGCCTCACCGGGAAAGGCGCGTGGCAGCCGCCGAAGGGCGACCCGGCGATAATCACCAACGCCGATTATCTCCTGGCGTTGCAACCGAATCTGGACTACTGCCTGCGCGCATATGGCCAGGAGCCGGCCACGCCAAAAATATATGCCTATGAGGCGATTCCCACCTTTGCCGCCTTTTACAAGGGCACCCGCGACCCGAAATACGCCGACTTAGCCCTGCGCGCGACGCGGGAATACTGCCTGGCCATCGACGAGGAAGTGAAAGCCACCGTCGCCGAGATGGCGAAGACCGGTGGGCGGCCTGGCGTCGGCCTGTATTGGACCTACACCTACGCCTATGTGCTTGAGGGGCTGTGGGCGCTGGAAGGCGCCCCGCAATACGCGCAGATGGCGGATTTGCTCGGCAAATGCTGGGGTGCCCGCGCCAATGCCTACCCCATTTACTGGGAGCGCGGCCCGCAGAACCGCTCGGTGGATGCCGCCTTCTGGTACGACGCCGCGCTGGCGCTGAACCCGAACATCCCCCGCGCGAAGGAACTGAAAGCCTACGCTGACCTCATCTGGAACGATTACTGGGTGCAGAAGGACATGGAGGAAGACTGCGCGCACTACACCTGGATGGACCTGCTCACCGTCGACGCCTGGTGCCGCGTGCGTGGGGTGAAGTGGTGGGAGGATCCCGACGCCCGCAACTTCTGGGTCTCTTACGCCGAGCAGGCCGCCCAGGACGGCACCTGGCCTGCCTACGGCGACGCCGGTCAGCACGGTTACTTCTTCGTCGGCATGTCCATCGAGGAGCTGGCGGCGGCACGGGTGAAGGACGGCCGTTTCAAATGGTTTGCCCATCGCATGTTCTGGAACGGGCGCGACCGCATCGCCGATCTCTGCGCCGGCATCGGTTATATGACGTATGTTGAGCTGGCGTTAGCGTACCTGTATGCTGACGAGACGATCAAGGAAATTCCGCCGAAGGCCGGCGTGGCGCTGACACAGCGCCGCTTTCGCGAGCGGACGAACTGGCGCAAGTTCTGGAGCAATCCCAACGGCGGTCTGTTCTTCGAGTTGCACAACCGCTGGGCGCCCAGCAAGGTTATCTTCCGCGCCGGCCCGCGGGAAACCGACCATTTCCTGCTGCTGCAGGCGGGCAACCAGGCGGGCCACGGCCACCCCGACACCGGCAGTGTCATTCTCTACAACGGCGACCTGTCACACTTCCTGGCCAACGGCGCCTCGCGCATGGATGACGACATGGAGTTGCACAATCTCTTCACCCTGCGCGACCCGGCGACGAACTACAAGTGGTACGCCCATCAGCTCGCCAGCGAGGACACCAGCGTGCCGGTGATGGGGCAGGCCTCCGATGCCGCGTATGCCCGCCTGCACATCCGCGAGTATCCCGGTAACACCGCGACGCCCGAATCGTGGAAGACCCTCTACGACCGCTGGAGCAAGGTCGATAAAAATATCTGGATATATGGCGATTTCCCACCCGAGCGCGCGCTGGGCTACAAAAACTGGCCGGTGCGCCTCGACCGGTGCGTGCTCTTCGTGAACAATCAATTCGCGGTGGTGCGTGACGTCGTCAGCCCCATCCTCCCCGTGCGCGCGCAGATGGGGCAGAACTGGACCTTCGGCGGCCTCGGGCCCACCGCCGGCGCCAACTGGGTGAATACCTTCATTCCGAAGCTCTACGGCTTCCCGTATACTAACCCGCCAAAGGCGCCTGTCGACTTCGCCCGGCGCGACTTGCTCATCTGGTTCGTGCCGCACAAGGACGCCGTCATGCAGATTGTCGACGGCGCCACACATTCCTGGTACGGCAACTGCTACATTAACCTGACGCGGCGCGCCTGGTACCCGCGTATCGGCGACTGGCAGCCCGGCCGGCCCCAGGCCTTCACCACCGTGCTGCTGCCCCACGCGCCCATGGCCAACCCGGAAACGCTGGCCGCCACCATCGGCGCGCTCTTCGACACGCCGGACGCCACCGCGCTGCAGGTAGTCGACGGCGCCACCTCCCGCCTCATCCTCCTCAACACCGGCGGCAAACCCGTCGCCCTCGGTCCCCTCGCCACCGACGCCGAAGCCGCCCTCCTCACCCTGGTCAACGGCAAACCGGCGCACCTCAGCGCCTGGCGTGCCACCACCATCAAACTCAACGGCCGCCCGTTACTCACCACAAAGACGCCGAAGGATGTAGACAAGTCACTCAAGTAATGCCGCAGTGACCGGCTTTGGACAAACAGAGCAGTTTTACAGACGCGGTCATTGATTGCGCATAGAGTTCACGGCACCTGACGCGCATCATCACGCGTGTGGCATCGTCAATGACCGCGTCCCGAGATGACGTCTCAATGTCCGTCTCTGTAAATATTCAAGCAGACGGCTTGTATATACTGACTGTAATACCCGAAACCGGTCTCCCCCTCTCCGCGGGGAGAGGGGGCAGGGGGTGAGGGGGCGTGTAGGCAATTCGCCGCCATCCTCTAGCATCTCCCTCCCCCTGTGTATGCAGGGCACGGGGGGAGGGTCGGGGAGGGGGCCGAATACGCACCTCCGGCAATATCAAACAGCTCCTCCCCCTCTCTAGCACGGGGAGGGGGTCTTCAGGCGGGCTGGGTCTGCGGCAGCAATCATGAAAATCCTAAAATCCTTCAAATCAAGGCTCAGATAGGTAAGCAAACATCTGCTTGACAAAAACTGCTAGATTTGCTATACTTCCGTCTGCCTGGAAGCGCGGCTGTCCCTACTCAATTAATCGGTTTCTCGGAACGCGACTACCCCCTTTTTGGTAAAAATGATAAAAATTTGGGGGTAGTCATGGGGGTAGTCGGGGGGTAGCTCCCGCGGTCGCCAATTTCCTGGCTGGTATTGTGTGAAAGAAGGCGTAAAATGGCCTTCCTGGCAATCATTCTGCTCGGGTTCGGCATGGCCTGCGCCCAGGTCACTCTGCTGCGCGAGTCGCTGGCCGCCGCCAACGGTAACGAGATGACCGTGGCGCTGGGGCTGTCGCTGTGGCTGCTCGGGTCGGCGCTCGGGGCCGGGGTGGGGAGCTTCATTCCCGACCGGTGGGCGCGGCCGGCGCTGGCCATCGCCGCGGCGCTGTCGGCCGCCGCGCCCTTTGCCGCGCTCCACCTCGCCCGCGGCGCCGCCGTCGTCTTTCATGTCGCGCCGGGCGAACTGCTCTCGCTATCCCAGCAGCTTGCCGCCGGCGCGCTGGCGCTCGGTCCCGTCTGCCTGCTTATCGGCGCCACTTTCGCGCTGGCCTGCCGCCTCCCTGGCCTGGCGCCGCGCCAGGTTTACCTGGCGGAGGCCATTGGCTGGCTGCTCGGTGGGGTGGCCGCCACCTGGCTGCTGGTGGCGCTGCCGCCCTTCGCCATCTTCCTCATGCTGGCGCTGCCGACGGCGGCCGCCGTCGGCCTGCTCTGGAAGCCGGGGTGGGGGATTGCCGCGCTCATCGCCGTCGCCGTCGCTGTGCTCGGTCTGCTGCGCCTGCCCGCCCGCTGGGAGGCGCGCACCCTTGCCCATCAGTTCCCCGCGCAGGCGGTGCGCGACAGCGCCTACACTCGCGCCGGCCACGTGGTCATCCTCGAGCGCGACGGGCAAGTGGCGGTCTACGAAAACGGCAAGTATGCCATGGCGCTGCCCGAGCCGCAGACCGCCCGCGCGATGGCGCATCTGGCGCTGTTGCAGGTAGAGGGCCCCCGCCAGGTGCTGCTCATCGGCGGGTTGGGCGGTCTGCTGCCCGAGGTGCTGCGCTACCCGGTGGCGGGCGTGACGCTGGTCGAAGAAGACGCCGGCGCGGCGCGCGTGGTGCTGCGCCACGTCGATGACGCCACCCGCGCGGCGCTGGACGACCCCCGCGTGCGCCTGCGCTGCGGCGACGGCCGTCGCCTACTCGCCACCGGCGCCTGGGATGTCGTGCTGGTCAGCCTGCCGCCGCCGTCCACGCTGCTGCTCAATCGCTACTACAGCGCCGAGTTTTTCAATGCCGTCTGTGCCCGTTTGCGCCCGGGTGGGGTGCTGGTCTTTATCCTACCGGGATCGACGATCCAGACCGGCGGCGAGGCGGTGGCGCGCAACGGCGCCGTCTTCCGCGCCCTCGCCGCCGCCTTCCCGCGGGTGATGCTCGCGGCGGGGGACGGCATCTATTTTCTCGCCTCGGATCGCCCGCTCTGCGCCGACCCGGCGGAGATGGGCCAGCGCCTGCTGCGCGCCGGCGTGCAGACGCCTGAGGTAGATCAATACTTCTTCTACAGCGTGTTAGATGGGGATACCGCCGCCTTCCTCGCGGAACAGTATGCCGCCGAGCCGCGGCCCAACCGCGATCTAGAGCCCGTCGCCTGCCAGCAGGAGCTGCTCCTGTGGGGGCACGCCGAGTCGGGATGGGCGGCGAAGGCGCTGCGCGCGCTGGCAGGCGCGCCGGCGTGGCTGCTGGGGCTGCTCATGTTTGGCGTCACGCTGCTGGGCGCGGGGGTGGCGGCGCTGCCCTGGCGCCGAGGCGCGCTCGCTCACGGCCGCGGCCTGCTCGCGGTGGCCGTCGCCGGCTTCGCCGGCATGGCGCTCAACGTGCTCATCCTGCTGCTGGCCCAGGTCACGCTGGGCGCGCTCTACGCCTTGCTCGGTGCGCTCATGGCGGTGGGCATGGCGGGCATCGCCGCCGGCGCGTGGCTGGGCGGCCGCGTGCGGGTGCGTTTTGCCGTCCCGTTGCTCCTCGGCGTCGCGCTGGCGCTGCTGCTGCCCGCGCTCGCGGGTCTCGCGGCGGCATGGCCCTTCGCTGCCGGCGCCTTGCTCCTCGCCGCGGCTGCGCTGCTGGCGGGGATGATGGTCGGCCTCGCCTTCCCACTGGCGGCTGCCGCCGGCCTGTCCCCCGCGGCCATCTACGCCGCCGATCTCCTGGGTGCGGCCGCGGCCGGGCTGCTCGCTGGGGCGGTGCTGCTGCCCGCGCATGGCCTGCTTGCGACGTGCCTGCTCACCGCGATCCTGTGCGCTTTTACCGCCATCCTTTGCTGGACAGTCAGGCCCACGCGCATGTAACGCCTGTCTCCGGCGTATCCTATACGCAGAACAGGGCGTGGGAGGCGGGAATATGCCATATATTGAAATTGAGCCCGGAGTGCGGCTCTTCGTGCAGGACTGGGGGGCGGGCGAGCCGGTCATGTTCATTCACGGCTGGCCGTTGAGCTCGCGCATTTTCGAATACCACATGTTGCAGCTTGCCGATCATGGCTTTCGCGCCATCGGCATCGATTTGCGCGGCTTCGGCTATTCCGACAAGCCATGGCATGGCAACGATTACGACACCTGGGCGAACGACATCGGTGTGGTGATGCGCATCCTCGATCTGCAGGACGTGCTGCTGGTCGGCTACTCCATGGGCGGGGGCATTTGCGCGCACTTCGCCGGGGCGCATCGCGATCACCGGCTGAAGCGGCTTGCGCTGCTGGCCGCGGCGGCGCCGATGGCCGCGCCCACCGCCGAGATGCGGCGGATGTATGACGGCTTCATCACCGCCACGCTCACCGATGCCGCCAGTATGGGACACCAGTTCCTCGCCATGACCGCCTCCACCGACCCGTTCAGCGCGTCGTATATGGCCTGGCAGATCGAGCTGGCGATGCTCGCCTCGCTGCACGCCAGCGTCAGCGGCCTGCGCGAGCTGCGCGACCGCGATCTCAGCGCCGATCTCGCCCGCATCCAGGTGCCCACGCTCATCTGCCATGGCATTTATGACGAGATCATCCCGTATGCCTTCGGCGAGGAACAGCAGCGCCTCATCCCGCTGGCGCACATCGAACCCTTCGAGCTGAGCGACCACAGCCTCTATCACAAGGAGAAGCAGAAGCTGGTCGATACCCTCGCACACTTCGCCCGCGGCGAGGAGTTGCATGCGAAAGCCGCGTGATTATTCGGCGAGGTTCCATGCTTTGAACGCCTGGTAGCGTTCCTCGCCCACCTGCAGGCGGCTCAGGAAGTGGCCGTATTCCCAGGTGATGGTGCGCTCGACATACGCCGCGCCGGCGCGGTATTGCGCGTCGATGCGCTCCAGTGGGGCGGGGGTGGGCCATGGCGAAGCGAACGTTTCGACATTATTCCAGAAGGTGATGCCGTGGGCGGCATACACCGGCGCCAGCGCGGCATAATAGGGCGCCACGTTCTCCGGGCGCAGGTCGCGCCGGGGGTAACAGCCCACGCCGTCCTGCATGGCGAGGATGTCGAACATCGGCCGGTCAAGGAAGGCGTCCCACCAGGCCGCCAACTCGTCGGGGGGCAGCGATTTGGAATAGAATGGCGAAACGAGCACCGGCAGGCCGGACTCCCGCTTGATGACCGCGTAAATGCCATGCAGGCAGGCGGCCAGCGCGTCGGCGCGCTCCGGGGTGTCCAGGTTGTCGCGGTCCGGTTCGTTGGACACGTAAAAGCCGGCCAGCGCGGGATGCCCTTCGTATTGCTCCCACAGCTCCTGGAAGATTTCCACGTTCACGTTCAGGTCGCGATGCATCATCCGTGGGAAATCCCATGTTTTGTCCCAGAAGGCCATGTTCACGTGGCCGCCCAACCATACGCGCATGTCCAGCTCGCCCGCCGCCGCTATGATCGCCGCGGTGTAGTCCTCGCGTCCCCACTCCTGGAACAGCGGCGAGTGGTAATGGGTGCGACCCAGCTCCATAATGCGCGCAATAATCACGTCGGTGATGCCCGCCGCGCGCATGTCCGCCAGTTCCCGCGCCCAGAATCCCGGCTGGGTCAGCAGCTCGGGATAATACATGCACTGCGACGAATATTCCATGCCGACCGCGAAGTCGATGAAGGTGCCGGTGATTTTTGCCATGGAACGCCCCCCCGTATCTGGTAATATCGTAATGTTGGTTCCCGCTGGATGCTGGATTCCCTGCTCACCGCATCGGATTTTCCGTCCACACCGGCGGGTAAATGAACCGCTTCACGGCGATCGTGTGCTTGCCGGCCGGCACGGCGATGGCCATCTGCCGCGGCACGTCGAGACCGGCGTACCAGCCGCAGCCGGCACGGTCCCAGTTGCCCGGGCTCCAGCGCACTCCGTCAATGAACAAGTCGGGAATGCCGACGATGCCCGGCGGCACCGACATGACGAAAACGCGCGTCGGCCCGTCCACCGTGCCGGTGACGACTTCGCGGGTCATCGTCAGATCGAACGGCCCCTCGCCGTCAATATAGCTGTCGCCCGCCTGCAGGCGTCCGGTGCCGGTGGCTAACAGGAAGCGACGCGTGTCGCCGGTGATCTCGATGATCCCGGCTTCACCGGAGAAGGCGACCTGCGCGTCCCGGTAACTCCCCGCAGCGTTATCGAATCGATACCGGGTCGTCGCGCCGTCCACGTCCTTCGTCACCCCCGGCTGCACTGCCGCGCCATTCGCCGCCGGTAATGGGAAGGAGACAGTGGCTGCAGTCATAGGCCGAATGTCCGATGGTAATGCGGTCAACGGGAGATCTGGTTGGAAGCTCGTCAACGGGAGTGTCTGTCGGTATGGACCGGGACCGACGAGGATGATGTTGCGGTATCCCACGCGGCCCGGCCCTTCCGCCATGATCAGCGTCACCGCGTCCTTGCCGATGCGCACCATGCCGCTGCCACCCTCGAATAATAATCCGTCCACGTCGTAGCTCACCCGCTCCGGGGTGATGAAGATATAGTCCGTGCCGGCCTCATGCACCACCTTCACCACGCCTTCACGCGGCGAAGATACGGTTGCCGACTTTTCGCCGTCTTTATACGGGAAGAGCACGGTCAGATAGCCTTCGCCCGCCGGCGCGGTTAACCGGGTGAGCACCATTTTATCGTTGGCATTAACGGCGTTGATGTGCGGGATCAGCTCAATTTTCGTCCCTCGCGGCTGGAGCACGTGCACGTCAAGCGTCACGTTGTAGGGTTGGCGATAGGTGACGGTGTGTCCCGCCTGGCGCACGTCGTCTTTTGTCCCCGCCGCCCACAGATGCCACCAGGAGGGCAGCTTGCCGTTGCCCGCTACGCTGTCGCGGATCACCAGGTATTGCGGGCCGGTCGGTTGGTCGGCCGTCAGCATCAGCATCTGCCGCGTCCAGGTGAATTCCCCCGGCGTGCCCGGCAGGCCCGGCTGCGGCGCCGCCACGTTCGGCAAGCCCGGCGACGGTTTGGAAAAACTCTCGGGATAGCGCACCACCGACCGGGCGTAGTTTACCCCTGGCAGGAAAGCGTGTCGCGACACCCGCGCGTCGCACATCCCGAACATCTGCGGCGTGTCCGGCGTGCCGAAGCGGAGGGTATTCAGGTGGTTCAGCCCGGCGGGCACGCCTGCGCTGAACTTGTAATGGGCCAGCCACGGCATCGCCACCGGCGCGCCTTTGGCGAAGAAGGCGAAATGCCCCTGGTCCGGCTCCCAGTGGCTCATCTGGTAGCCGGCGCGGAACGCCAGCATCGCCTCCTGGGGCGTGCCGACGTGCGCGCGCATAATCGCCCCGAAACCGGGGAAGCTCTCGCAGCTCAGGGCAGGAACCTCGGCGGGGAGTTGTGGGTCGAAGAAGAGAAAATCCGCGCTGTCGATGAAATCGCCGGAGGACCCTTGCGCCATCGCCCCCTGCTGTCGCCACGCCCACATCATCTGCCGCGCCAGCGCATCGTCGCGGCCCTTGAAGAGCGCGGCGTAATCCATCCAGATCGGCGAGGGGTGCGAATCGTGCGTGCCGAAGCCTACCGTGCGCCGTTGGCCGAAGCGCGGGTCGACGGGGGAGAGCAGGTTCAGCGCGTAGCGGGCGTCTGCTTGCAGGCGCGGGTCGCGACCGAACTCCCGCACCCCCGCCCCCTGTAGCGCCAGCGCCATCTGTGTATGCAGCGAGGCGCCGGTGACCATGAAGTAGCCCGGGTCTTCGATGAAGCACCCCTCCGGCGCGTGGTAGCGGCCCAGGAAGTAGTCCAGCACGCCATCCATCTGCGCCAGCCAGTATTGCGACCGTGGGTGGTCGGGAATGAGCGCGGCGCTATAGGCCAGCCCGCCGATGCGATTGAAAGGCATCGTCGGGTTGCCCAGGTGGTTGCCCGCCCCGCGCGGATTAAAGTCGGGGTCGGCCATCAGGTGCGAGTAAACCGCCAGCCACTTGCGCAGCTCCGCGCGTTGCGCGGCGGGCAGCGTCGGCGAGGCCAGCGCTAATTCCGCGTGCGCCAGCGACTCCTTGGCGAATTGCAACTGCCGGTAATGGCTGTGGAAGAAACCGTTGATGCCGCTGCGCACGCAATTTTTCAAGCCCGTCAGCGCCATATCCGCCCGCGTGGGCGACTCCGCCAGTAGCGGCCCCAGCAGTGTCTTCGCCGGGTTCGCGTCTAGCGTCTTTCGCAAATGATCGAGACCGGCCGGGGTGGTAAATACCCGTGGGTAGACCGTCCCTGTATCTGGCCACGCGGTGATCCATTCCTTCGCCGCGTTCAATCCAATAAAACCATACACCGAGCGGATGCGGTAGAGCGCCGCCGGAGCCGGCGCTGGCCCCAGCACCAGCGCCCACGCGCGCCGGCCGAATGTCTCCGGGTACGCCGGATCGAATTCCCCGCTGGAAAATTGTGATGACTCTTCACCGCACTCCAGGTCCCAGCGCAGCATGCGGGCGCTGATCGGTAAATGCAACAGCACGTCACCCGTCGTCGTCGTGTGCATCTCCGCCACCATGCCGCGCCGCCAGTAACCCGCGTGCAGCGGCACCATGCCGATGAACGGCGCTCGCGGCGCTTGCCAATCGGCGTCGCGCAGCACCCCTAAACCATACGAGAAATCATTCCCCCACGGCGACATCGGGCGGATCACCGCTTCCCGGTGGTCGCGGGTGAAGTCTATTGGCAGCTCGAATGTCGCCACCCGTGCCTCATTCAATGTCACCCAGGAATCGACTGTGCCAAGATATGCGTCACCGCCGCGCGCCGTGATCGTTTTCGCCGCCGCGGCCTGCACCGCCGGCGACCGCGCCAGTTCGCCCAGGCCGCGCAGCGTATCCGGCTTCCACCCCTTCGCCAGGTTGAATACGAGGAAATCATCGGTGAGGCAATCGGATGCCTTCGGGCCGACGCCCATGGTGCCGAAGTCGAACGCCTCGCGCACCTCGATGAACGCCTGCCCGGCGACCGCGCGCAGCGTGATGCGGTAATACCCCTTCGGCGCGAAGCTGTAGGCGATCTCGACCTCGGCGTAGACCGGGCCAGTCGCCAGCACGCGCACCGTGTATCCCGTCACCGGGTGCATCGTTCGCAGCGCTGCCTCACCCGCCCACGTGCCGTCCGCTAGCCGCGCGCCCAGGATCGGCCCTGGCACGGTCGCCGCGGCCGTCAGAGGGGTACAGGTTTTCCCCGCCGCCGGCACGCGCACCGCGCAGATGGCGTTGCCCATCTCCAGCACCCCGTCGCGCCGCGTCAGCGTCACCCCCGCCGCGAATTTCGGCGCCGCACCCGTCGCCAGCGTGAAGGTGTTCCGCGCGTTCGCCGGCAGCGCGGCGATAAACGCCAGCACCGCCCGCGTCGGCTTCCCCTGCTCCGACACGACATCATCGAGTTGAAACGGCACCGCCTTGCTGTCCGGGCCGGTCAGCACCAACCCGGTCGGCTTCACGCCCGCCGGCAGCACTACCTGATAGCGTAGCAGTTCCGGCCCCCACGGCCGCCCGGCGAAGTCCTCCAGCACAAACTGCCGCAACACCGTCCCGGCCAACGCCGGCAGCACGCCGCATAACGCGATGATGATGGCAAGCAGACGCATGATGGCTCCTTTATCACCAATCCAGACTCACGCGATCTCTGAGATATCTACAATCCGCCCCTCGCGCGCGGCGATCTCCCCGGCCAGGCCGATGAGGATGCTCGCTTTGCCCACGCTGGCATCGCAGAAGGGCGCGCGGCCCTCGCGCATGCAAGCGGCGAAGTCGCGGTGCAGGTCGCGCACGCCCGGGTGCATGAAGTGGTCTTCCGACGGCACTGTCAGGTTCTGCGGGCGCTTGGGCAGCAGGTTGTCGTAGAAGATGTCGGCGGCGGCGTAGACATCCTCGCGGCGTTGCGGCGACAGCGCCAGCAGCTTCGGGTTCGCCCACAGCGCCTCTTTTTTGATCTCCGGCCAGATCTCGTCGATCTCCGCTGCCGACCACCCCGCGCGCCGCAGCGCCTGCTGGGTGGCGATCTCTGGACGCTGGTACAGGTACAGCTCGTGCTGGTCGAAGGTCTCGATGCGCCCCAGCGGGCCGGCCACGCCGACCTCGAGATCGATGAGGGCTTTTGATTGATACAGCACGAGCAACAGTGTGCCTTTCGCGCCGTTAGCATATTCGATGATCACCGTGGCGTGGTCCATAATCTCCGGCTTCTGGAAGAATGCCTTGCCGCCGAAGGCCGCCACGCGCACCGGTTCCGAGCCGATCATCCAGTTAAGCAAGTCGAGATGGTGGCAGTTCTTTTCCACCAGGATGCCGCCCGAGCGCTGCTGGTACATCCGCCACGCCGTCTCGCTGGGCGCCACGTCGCCCCACTGCATGCACTCCTTCGCCCAGGCCATCTGCACGTGGCCGACTTCGCCGTCGTCGATGAGTTGGCGCATCTTCCGGTAAAATGGCGCGTAGCGATACGGCTGGGCGATCTGCAACACGCGGCCGGCGTGCTTCGCGGCGGCGGTCATGCGGTCACAGTCGCGCGCGGTAGTGGCCATCGGCTTCTCGCAGAGCACATGCTTGCCGGCCTGCAGCGCGGCGACGGCGATGTCGGCGTGGGTGTCGTTCGGCGTGCAGATCACCACCGCGTCCACGTCCGCCCGCGTCACTAACGCGTGGTAGTCCGCGGTGGCGAATGGCGCTCCCGCCATGTGCTGCCCCTCGTCCAGCGCCGTGGGATGCGTGTCGCACACCGCCGTGATCGGCCCCAACTCCAGCGCCTGCACCGTGCGGATATGCGCTCCCCGCGCAATCCCGCCCGTGCCCACGAACCCGTACCGCAGCGTGTCAGCCATATCGTCCCCCCTCGTGCATATGGAACCCATTATAGCGCACGCATGCCGCGAACGAACAGGAGAAACCGGTGTCAGATAGAAGGAAGCTTTAATACGCATGAACAGGAGCCACGCCCATGCGCTACCTCCTCTGCCTGCTCTGTGCGCTGCTGCTGGCCGCCGGGTGCGCCGACACCATGGCGGAATGGGAGTTGCACGACAGTCTGGGCCATGCCTGGACCGACGAACTGCTCACCTATGATATCACGCTGGCGAGGCCGGTGCCGGCGAAGGCCATTCGCTCGCTGTGGCGCGGCGAGACCGCCATTCCCATGCAGGTCGTCTCCACAATGACGAACGACGCCGGCCTGGTCACCCATTGCACCGTGGCATTACAAACCTCGCTGCCGGCCTTCGGGCAGCATCGCTTCCGCCTGACGGATATCGCCGTCGATCCCGGCCCGAAACCCGATCTGTCCGTGCAGCGCGACGGCGACCGCTGGCGCATCAGCACGTCAAAAATCGGCGTGACCATCCCCGCTGGTGACGGGGGGGTGGCGGCGCTGGTCGCGGTGCCCGCCCCCATCCTCGCCGTGCGCGCCGGCGATGCCTGGGCCGGCAAAGGGTGGCTCACCGGCGATGCCAAATGCACCGGCTGGAAGACGGAACTCCTCGCCGCCGGTCCGGTGTTCGCCTGGGCGCGGGTGACGTATACCCTCGAAGCCGACAAAACCTGCGTCTACGATATCCGCGTGCCCACCGGCCAGCCGGTGGTGCTGGTGGAGGAGACGGGGCAGCGCGACGGCGCCGTCTTTCACCTCGCTCCGGCTGCCGGCGCGAAGCCCACGCATGTCTTCAGCAAGCGCGGCCTGGGATACACCAGCCAGAAATCCGAAATCGCCGCCGCCTTCCCCGAGAAAGCCTTCCTGAGTCCCGCGCAATTGCACTGGATGCCCGGCTGGTGTAGTTATGCCGGCGTCTGGCATGACGCGGCGGGTGGTCCCGATGATGATGACATCATTCCACAGGCTGTCACCGCCGTTGGCATCTTCCCGCGCTTTCTCTCCTGCTGGATGCCGCGCAGTCAGGTGCCGTTGCGCTGGGACGCCGAGCTGGGCCTGGTCGCCGACTTCCCCTTCGTCGCCGGCTCGCGCGCCTGGGCGCTCTTCGCCGGTCCGAAGGACGAGTTGGCCGTGCCGAAAGGCGTCGGTGGTGAAGGGCAGTTCGCCGGTTACACCGGCGCATTGCTGCTGCACACGAAGTGGGGCGAGACGCCGCTCGACAAAGTGAAGGACTGGACGCTGGACTGGGGCAATGTGCGCTATGATCCGAACGCCACGTATGTCCGCGCCAGCATCGGCCGTGGCACTATGCCGTATTTTTCCGAGCAGTTTTTACTGGGTGGTCAGCACTGGCATGAGACGTATATCCACCAGCATCAGTGCTGGACCGGCGAGGACGACGCCTGGGAGCAATATACCGCCGCCGTGAAAACGATGCCGGCCAACCAGCAGTTGAGTGCCCGCGCCGGCGCCGCCTTCGTGATGTATAAACAATTCGACCAGGATTATTGGCCGTCGAAAAGCTGGATCGGGCCGGCCAACGCCAACATGATTCAAAGCGGCAACTCCGCTATGCTCAAAGGCGCCATCGCGCTGCTCGACCACCCGAAAGCGACCGCGGAGTGGGCGCCGACCAGCGCGGAATGGCTGAAACGTAACCTGGCCTCCGCCAGCACGCCGGACGGCGCCTGGATGGAATGCCCCGGCTACCAGGGGGTGGCGGCGATGCTGACCGCGGCGCTGGCGCTGCGCGGGGCCGGTATCGGCGACCTCTTCGCCGGCGAACGCTTCCTGAAAATCGCGCTCTACAACGCTGACATCGTCACCCCGCCCGACCCGCGCTTTACCGGCAACCCGCGCCACATGCCGGAGATGGGGGACACCGTCGATATCGTCAATGACCGCACCGCCAACCGTGCCCGGCCCGACTACTGGAAGACGCTGTTCCCCGTCTACCAGGACTCCCACCCGCGGGAGATGGCGCGAATTCGCTGGGCGCTGGGCGAGAAAGGTGGTACGCCGCCGTCTCCGGCCTCCAAAGCCATCGGCGGATTCGGCGTGGTGATACGCCACGGGGTCGACACCCCGCGCGAGACCTATCTCGCCATGCATCAGGACCATTTCGGCTACGGTCACTTCCACTTCGACCTCAGCGCGCTATACTTTTTCGGCAAAGGCGCGCCACTGTGCGTGGACTGGGCCAGCATGTATACCCCGCAGATGTCAGAGGCCTGGTGGCACAACGGCGTAACGGTGAATAAAATCGGCCGCTACAGCTACCGCGGGCGCACGCGGGCGGCTGGCTTCCTGCCGCCCGCCGATTATGCCCGCTCGCGCGTCTACTACGACAAAGCCGCGGTGATGCAGGACGACGCCCCCGACGACGGCGTGCCGGCGACCGCGCTGCCGCAGCTGGTCTGGCAGCGCCAGGTGTTGCTGATGAAAAGTGCCGACCCTGCCGGCGCCACCTACCTGGTGGTGCGCGACGCTGTGCAGGACACCCGTCCGACAGAGTGGAACCTGTGGACGCTCTCCTCCGCGCTGCGCCTCTCGCCGCGCCGCGCCGAGGTGACCGGTCTCTATGGCGTGGATCTGCTGGTGCAGTTCTTCGCCGGCCCGGACGCCGCGCCCGTCACCGAAAAATACGGTTTTGGCCCGTTGGATAAAGCGGAAGACCCCGACGCCGAGCCCAACCCCGACGGCGACAAGCCACAAACCCGCCAGGTCGCCCCCGGCATCACCGAGGTGATCGTGCCGCAGACCTACTTCTCGCAGCAGAATGTCGTGCGCATGAGCAGTCCCGCCGGCGGGCAATACGGCGCCGTGCTTTACCCGAAGCTTCCCGGCGAGCATCCGGTCATCGCTCCGGGGGTCGAAGAGACGGTGACTGTCACGGTTGGCGACGCCACCGACCGCATCTTCCTCTATCCCACCGAGCGCACCGTCACCGTCGATGGCATCACCGTCACCGGCCGCGCCGCCGCCGTTACCCGTCGCGGCAACGCCATCGAGTTGCACCTGGTCGAGGGGGCAGCCATCAGTATGACGCTCGGTGCCGACACCCTCGCGCTCGCCGGCGCCGGCCCGGTTTCCGCCGTGTATGACAACGGGACGCTGACGATTGATACGGATGGTCCAGAGCGCGAGATTACCCTCACCCTCCCCGCCGGCATGAAAGGGCAGGTCACCGGCACCGCCGTCATTAAAACTGAGAAAGGCCGCCTCACCCTGTGCCTGCCGGCAGGAGCGCGGCGGGTTACGGTGAAGTAACAGCCCATGACTGCTCATCGCGAACGCATTGAATGGTGCAATATCTGGATTCCCGGCGCGGGCGACGACGCCGTGCCGCGCGCCCTGCTCATCGGCGACTCCATTACCCAGGGGCTCTACCCCGACGCCGAAGCGCAACTGCAGAAGGTCATGCGCCTGGCGCGTCTCACCACCTCGCGCTTCCTCACCGATCCGGTCTTCACCCGTGAGCTGGATCTGGTGCTGCCGCAGTACCCCTGGGCGGCCATCGTCGTCAATAACGGCCTGCACGGCTGGGCCTACTCGGAGGACGACTACGCCGCCGGCTTGCCGCGTCTCATCGCTCACCTCCGCGCCGCCACGCCGGACGCCCGCCTCATCTGGGCGCAGTCGACGCGCATTCTGCGCGAAGACGTCGCGGCCGGCGACCCGGACAACGTCCGCGTCATCGCCCGTAATGCTATCGCGCAGCGCGTGATGACCGATCTCGGCATCCCTATCATCGATCGTTACGCCCTCGTCGATCCGCACCCGGAATGGCTCTCCCCTGACAACGTCCACTTCCTCGAACTCGGCAACCAGGCGCTGGGCGCGCAGACGGCAGCGGCTATTCTCGCTGCTTTATAAATCCCGTCTATGTCACCGAGTATTTCTGGTTCAATACGTCATATTGGACGGTATTCTGCATCGTATCGTCATCGTAGCCGGGGGTAGGCGCGTGTGGTCATCGGCGCGGAAAGGCCAGGCGGCCTTTGACGAAACCGTCCGCACGCAGGGCAGGGATCACACGCGCGGGGCGGAATAGTAACGCAACCGTACTGTGGCTTGAGGAGGTTCGGCATGGCGAACTACGTGAAAATTAGCACCATCGGGGCGAAATTGCTGCCGGTGCGCGTGGATATTCCGGCGGACGCGGTGGTGGAGATCATGCTGGCGCACTGGGAGCGGGAGATCGCCCAGGTGTTGCCGGATCGGCCGGACCTGATCGTGCTGCCGGAAAATTGCGACTCGCCGATGGATGCCGATGCGTCGCCGAACTGCCTGGGGCGCGATCAGGACGCGTATTTCGCCGCGAGAGGCGACAGGTTGTTCAACTTCTTTGCCGGGGTGGCGCGGGACAACCGCTGCTATCTCACCTATTCGGCGAAGTGGCAGGCGGACGACGGCGCGTGGGTGAACCGCACGACGCTGTTTGACCGGCAGGGGAACGTGGCGGGGGTCTACGATAAGAATTACCTCTTCATCGGCGAGAATACCGAGCACGGCCTCCGCTTCGGCACCGAGGCGCCGCTCATTCAGTGCGATTTCGGCACGGTGGGCATCGCCATCTGTTTCGACCTGAATATCGACGAGTTACGGCTGCGCTACGCCGCCGCGAAACCGGACCTTATCCTCTTCAACTCCGTCTATAATGGCGGGATGATGCAGCGCTACTGGGCGTATTCGTGCCGCGCGCATTTCGTCTCCGCCGTGTCCGGTGGCACGCCCAGTCATCTCATCAACCCGCTGGGCGAGATCATCGACTCGACGACCAACTACTTCGATTTCGTCACCGCCACGGTGAACCTGGACTGCGCCGTCGCCCACCTGGATTTCAATTGGGAGAAGCTGGTGGCGATGAAGCGAAAGTATGGCGCCGGCGTGAAGATCACCGATCCCGGCGAGTTGGGCTGCGTGCTCTTCGCCAGCGAAAGCGCCGACGTCACCGCCGCCGACCTGACGTGCGAATTCGGCATTGAGCTGCTCGACGACTATTTCGCCCGCGTGTTGGCCCACCGAGAGGCGCTGCAGTCAAATTGATTCATTTGGAGTGGATGTATGTATAGATTGAGCAACGTATGGATTTCGAGATGCGCCGACGTGAGATCATTATACCTCTGTATGTTGATGGTTCTTATCGTTGTAACACAATGTAATGCATGTTACGGTAACACGACGACAGAAAAACGATCACTCAGTCTGTTCCCGCAATATATCCGTTGTACAGAGCCACGTATTTCCGCTGCAGGCGATATTATTACATTTCGTGCGAAAATTCCTGTTGTGTATATTGAAAATATGGTGAGTATCAACAAGTTAGATATAACAGACTGGTGTGGAATCACGCGAATCATTGAATATCGATTGAAAGATGATGTATTCAATACAATATATAGCTATGGCGATCAGCCAGGTTCAGGCGGCTATCCACAAAGGGCAGAGATGTTTGGTCAAGTCTCACTCAGTTCAGATGGCGGGTATGCTATCTTTGAAACTCAAGTTGAGGGCATGTGGAAAAAGTATAGGCAAGCGCAAAGTATATACGCCTATAATTCAGAGTTACATTCCTTGGCACTAGAAAGCACTTCAAATGATGGTATGCCTTTGCCCCTATTGTGCTCATCGCCATATATAAGCCAGAATGGAAAGTTCTCAATATTCTCCGCAGAGGGACGCCTGAAGAAGGATGACAAGTTTCGTTACTATGTTGTTGTCCGAGACCGCATTCATAATGCGAACTCCTTTATTGGAGAAGGATCGATATTATCCTGTTCTAGAAGTGGTATGTATGTTCTGTTTAAAGGCCATGCGATACCGAAAAATAATGATGAAAACATCCCTGTTGCGAGAGGGTATATACTATACGATGTCGCAAAAGCGAGTTATAAAGAAATGAGATTACCATCAGACGTTTCGTCATTGATGGGTAACCCTGGATGCCGATTACAACTATGCGATGACGGAGCTACTATCGCTATTTTATCAACGGGTCCAGAACAAACATCCCAGGTATATCTATTCGATTCAGCAAACGGCATAGTATTGCCTGTCAGTAAAAATGCTGAAGGAGCCATGGGCAATAATAATTCGGGTGATGCCCGCGTCGTGATCTCTGCGGATGGCACACGCATAGCGTTTGATTCGTTTGCCAGCAATCTTGATAAGACAGATACAAATAACCAGCGTGACATATACTTGTATGATTGCAGGAGTAAAACAGCAACGTGTATTACGTCCTACATTACCTCCGCTGATATATCAAGTATAACAGTTGATGGTTCTTTTGACATGACAAGTGATGGTAGTCGTATCTGTTTGATTAATCATCTCAATAGTATTGTTGTTATTGACATCAATAAAAAAACAATCACACGGAAAAATATTGACTGTTCCAGCGTTATGCTTGGGGTGCAAACCAACGATTCTCGTTTCAGGATGCACCAATAACAGCATAGTCACTTAATATACCAGTTAACGTATGATGATCAAATCGAGTCATCGGTGCCGAGAGTTATGAACGATATGAATACAAATGAGTTTGATACTCAGATCGACCGCCGCGGCACCGCCAGCGTCAAGTGGGACGGGCTGCCCGACGATGCCATCGCCATGTGCCTGGCGGATCTGGATTTCCCAGCGCCGGCGGCGGTGTCGGCGGCTATCCGCGCGCGGGCCGATCATGGTGTCTACGGTTACACCGGCTTCACTGACGGCTTCCTCGGGCGCATCGCCGGCTGGGTCGCCCGCCGGTATGGGTGGCAGATCGAAGAGCCGTGGGTGGAGATGAATGCCGGCGTGGTGGCGTCGTTGGCCACCGCCGTGCGCGCGCTCACCGCGCCCGGCGACCGCATCATCATCCAGACCCCCGTCTATCACCCCTTCTTTTCCGTCATCCGCCAGAACGGACGCGTGGTGGTGGAAAACCGGCTGGTGCTGGAGGACGGCCGCTATCGCATGGACGTCGACGCACTGGCCGCGCAGGCGCGCGACGCGGCGATGCTCATCCTCTGCAACCCGCATAACCCGGTGGGCCGGGTGTGGACGCGCGAGGAGCTGGCGCGGGTGGGGGAGATCTGCCTGGCGCACGGCGTGATTCTCGTCTCCGACGACATCCATGGCGATTTCGCCTTCGCCCGCCCCTACACGCCCATCGCCATGCTGGACGACGCCATCGCCCAGGCGAGTATCACCTGTCTGGCGGGCAGTAAAACCTTCAACATCGCCGGGCTGGCGACGTCGTACGAGGTGATTCCCAACCCCGAGCTGCGGGCGAAGATGCACGCGGAGAAATGTCACCGGGGCATCCTCCATCCGAACATGTTCGGCCTGCTGGCGCTGGATGCGGTGTATCGTGAAGGCGACGCCTGGCTGGAAGCGCTGCGCGCCTACCTCGTCGCCGGGCAGCGCCTGCTGCACGAGTATCTCGATCCGCTCGAGAACGTGCATCTTATTGAACCTGAGGGTACCTTCCTCGCCTGGCTGGATTGCCGCGCGCTCAGTCGCCCCAGCCAGGCATTGGTGGATGAACTGCTGTGGGCCGGGGTGCGACTGACGGCGGGGCGCGTCTTCGGCGAGACGGGCGAGGGCTTCCTGCGTCTCAATTACGGCACCAGCCATGTGACGCTGCGCGAGGGATTGGCGCGGACGGCGCGGGCATTTCGTGAAATGGCGTGAGGGGTCAGGCCGCGTCGGGCGGGGTGCAATACGGGCAGGCCGCGCGGGCATGCACGCGGTGGCAGGTGGGGCAGCGCGTCCAGCCGTGTTCCTGCTTCCACGCGCGGGCGGCGCGCAGGCGGGCGAAGACGGGGCCCAGCAGCGTGCGCACCTCCGGATTGCCGATGTCGGACAGCAGGTCGCCGGGCACCGGCTCGGTGGACAGCCGTTCCTCGCGGGTCGGGTGCAGCGGTGGGATGGGGGCGGGCGCCGGCTCCGGACTTTTGCGGCGGCGACCCACCCGGAAGCGGACATCGCGCAGCGCGTTGCGCCCCAGCAACTGTCGGTAACGCGATAAAATCTGCGGTTTCAGCAGATCCAACTCCTGCGCCCAGGCATGCGTGGTCACCGCCACGGTCAATACCCCGTCATCCACGCCTTCCGGCCAGGCTTTCTTCGCTACCAATTCGCCGACCACGCGCTCCCATAGCGATAGCACCATCACCCGGCGCATATCCGCCACCAGGTGCCGGTTCTTCAGCAACCCCCCCAGGATATTCCCAATCGGCGCTTGTCCGTAGTTCATGCCATTGCTAGTCTAGCAAGCAAGCGCTGATCGCGCCAGTAGCAAAGCGGTGATCGCGGCGCACTTTGTGAAATTCTTTAGACAATTGTATTGGAGATGAGATGTCTTTGCACGCGGAGTGGCGAGAAGTGGGGGAAAGGAAGGCGGAGCGGCAGGCTTTTCCCCGCATGCCTGTTTACGGCGTATCCATGCCTATTTGAAGGAAAATGTCGTAGAAATCACATTCACGACAATGTCGGTAAGAAGTTGGGGTTCCTTGACATCACCAGTATAATAGGGTATCGTTTCAGGCTGGTACATATCGTCCCAATCCATCAAGTAGCAGAGAACACCATGACGAATCAGGCAATCTCCATCGCCGTGTTCTTCGGACTCGGCCTGCTCTTCTGGATGGTGGCGCTCGCGGCGTCTCACCTCGCGCGCCCCCGCCATCCAAACCCGGTGAAGGAATCCGCGTATGAATGCGGCATCGTCCCGGTGGGCAAGGCCTGGTATAAGGTCCATGTGCGCTATTACATTTACGCGCTGCTGTTCGTCCTCTTCGACGTCGAGGTAGCGTTTCTCTATCCGTGGGCCGCGGTGTTCCGCCGGATGGACGGCTTCACCCTCTTTCTGTTTATCGACGTGTTGATCTTCCTGGTTATCCTCGTCTTCGGCCTGGTCTATGCGTGGCGGAAAGGAGCCCTGGAGTGGGAATGAGTGACCGAATGGCATTCGGGCTTGTTGCCGAGGGGCGGAAAGGAGACGTGGCATGGGAGTAAACGGAACACAAATTGTTGATGCCTGCGCGAAAGTGCCCGGCGGTTCGGTGATGCTCGGCGTCGTCGAGGACCTGCTGAACTGGGCGCGCGAGTCGTCGCAGTGGCCGGTCACCTTCGGGCTCGCCTGCTGCGCCATCGAGATGATGGCTACCGGCGCGTCGCACTACGACCTGGACCGCGTCGGCGTCATCTTCCGCGCCACCCCGCGCCAGTCGGACATCATGATCGTCTCCGGTACGGTGACGAAGAAGATCGCCCCCATCCTCAAGCGGCTGTACGACCAGATGCCGGATCCGAAGTATGTCATCGCCATGGGCAATTGCGCCACCGGCGGCGGTCCGTATTTCTATGACACCTACAGCGTGGTGCGCGGCGTCGATCAGATCGTGCCGGTGGATATCTACATCCCCGGCTGCCCGCCGCGTCCCGAGCAGCTCATCGACGCTCTGCTGGAGCTGGGACGCAGCTACAAGCGCGAGCATCCGCTGCGTAATACGCGCGAGGCGCCGCTGAAGGCTGCGAAATAACCCGGAGGAGGGTAGAACCGTGACGATCACGCGTGAGATGGTTATCAAGCCGGGCATGTTCGAAGATGGCGCGGCGGCGAACAGCCGGCGCGTCGAGTTCGATTATTGCAACGAATCGCTGGTGCTGGCCGGCGTGCGGCCGGACGTGCTCTTCATCGGGGACAGCATCACCCATATCTGGGAGCTGCAGGCGTATTTCGGCGGCAGCGGGGGCATCCTCGTCAACCGCGGCATCGGCGGCGACATTAGCGCGAACGTGCGCCGGCGCTTCGCCGCGGACGCGCTGCAACTGCACCCGCGCGCCATCGTAATGAAGATCGGCACCAATGACCTGGGCTGGGAGCCGGCGGCGCTGAACCCGGCGCTGTCCGACGTGGTCGTCGACAACATCACCGCGATGACCGCGGAGGCGCTGGCGGCTGGCATCCGCATGGCGGTGTGCTCCATCCTCCCGGTGTGGGGGCCGAACTGGTTGAGCGACGCCGACGCCACAGTCTTCGCGCCGCGCAAGAACGTGCAGATCGTCGAGATCAACGCCCGCCTGCGCGCGATGACCGAGGCAGCGGGCGCCATCTACGTGGATTATCACCCGCACATGGTGGATGCGGACGGTTTCCTCATTCACGACATGGCGGAAGACGGCGTGCATCCGCACCACGCGGGGTACGTGGTGATGGCCCGGGTGCTGCGTGCCACCTTAGCCGAAAACGGGATAACACTTTAATGATGACCTATGAACAATTCGTGACGAAATATGCCGACCTGCTGGCCGCGACCGAGCAGCGCGACGGGCAGTGGACGCTCACCGCTACGCCGACAAACGCGCGCGCCCTGCTGGAGGCGGTGCGACCGGATTTCGATTATCCGGAAGACCTGACCTGCATTGACGAGGGCGAGGCGATCCGCGTGTTCTATCGGGTGGCGCGCACGGCGGACGGCCTGGTGGCCCACGTCTTCGTGCGCCTGCCGCGCGAAGATGCGCACCTGCCCACGTCCAGCGACCTCTGGCAGAGCTTCAACTGGCAGGAGCGCGAGGCGTTTGACATGTTCGGCGTGGTCTTCGACGGTCACCCAGACCTGCGCCGCATCCTCACCTGGGAAGGTTTTCAAGGGCACCCGCTGCGCAAGGATTTCGTGGTCGACAACGATGATATGAGCTGGCAGATTCCCGAGCAGACCGATTGTGAGATCGTCGACCTGCTGGTGAAAGAGTAACTGTTATGGCGTTACGTGATTTTCGCATCCCCGAGTTGCCGGATCCCGTGGTCGAGTTGCCGGCGGTACCGGAAGATTTCGGCACCACCATCGTCAGCATGGGCCCGCAGCACCCGTCTACCCACGGCGTGCTGCGCCTGATGCTGAAGATGGACGGCGAGACTGTGCTGCGCATCGTGCCGGTCATCGGCTACCTGCACCGCGGCACCGAAAAGCTGGCTGAAAGCCGCACCTACACCATGGTCATCCCCTATACCGACCGGCTGGACTACCTGTCGTCGATGTGCATGAACCAGGGCTACGTACTGGCGGTAGAGAAGCTGCTCGGGCTGGACGTGCCGCCGCGGGCGCGCTTCCTGCGCACCGCCATCTGCGAGCTGCAACGTCTCGCCAGTCACTTGCTGTGGCTCGGCTCCTTCGCGCTGGACCTGGCGGCGACCACGGTGTTCCTCTACACCTTCCGCGAACGCGAAGCGATCCTCGATCTCTTCGAGGAAATTTGCGGCGCGCGCCTTACATACAACTACCTGCGCTTCGGCGGCGTCATGGCCGACGTGCCGGACGGCTGGTTCGACCGCGTGCAGGCGTACCTGGTGACCCAGGAGAAGATGCTGGTCGAATACGAGAACCTGCTGACGAACAACCCCATCTTCCGCGCGCGCACCGAAGGCGTCGGCGTCATCTCCGGCGCGGACGCGGTGAGCTTCGGCCTCTCCGGTCCCACGCTGCGCGGTTCCGGGGTGCCGTACGATATCCGCAAGATCGAGCCGTATGACGCGTATCACGAGGTGGAGTTCCAGGTCGCGACGCGCGAGGCCGGCGACTGCTTCGCCCGCTACGAAGTGCGCCTGGACGAGATGCGCGAATCGATCAGCATCGTGCGCCAGTGCCTGGCGATGATGCCGGACGGCGAGGTGCTGGGCAAGACCCCGCGCGTGGTGAAGCCCGCCGCCGGCGAGGCGTATGCCCGCGTCGAGGCGCCGCGCGGCCTCTTCGGCGTGTTCGCCGTCTCCGACGGCACCGCCAATCCGCTGCGCGTGCGCTTCCGCTCGCCCAGCTTCGCCAACCTCTCCGCCATGGACCACATGTGTCGCGGCGTGAAGCTCGCCGATGTGGTGGCGGTGCTTGGCAGTATTGACATCGTGCTGGGGGAGATTGACCGCTGATGGAAAACTTCATGAACGCAATCTGGAATTGGATGGTCGGCGTCTGGGCCTTTCTCACCCCCAACGAGTTCATGCGCTCGTTCATCGTCGCGCTCATCTCGCTGGTCATCATGCTGCTGGTGGTGCTGGTGGTGATCTGGCTGGAGCGGAAAGTCTCCGCGGACATCCAGAACCGCGTCGGCCCCATCCGCACCGGCGGCCCGCTCGGCTTCATCCTGCAGAGCCTCGCCGACGCCATCAAGTTGCTGATGAAGGAAGACCTGCGCCCAGCCGGCTCCGACCGCTGGCTCTTTTACATCGCGCCGTATCTCGTCTTCCTGCCGGCGTTCATGGCCTACATGATCCTGCCCTTCTCGGCGACGTGGATTCCGCAGGACGTGAAGATCGGCATTCTCTTCTACTGCGCGGTTAGCGCGGTGCCGGTGCTCGGCATCACCATCGCCGGCTGGGCGTCCAACAACAAGTGGTCGCTGCTCGGCAGTCTCCGCTCCGCGGCGCAACTCGTCAGCTACGAGATTCCGCTGGGGTTGGCCATCCTCGCCGTGGTGCTGCTGCACGGCACGCTGGAAACCGGCGCTATCGTGCGCAGCCAGATGCAGTATCCGTGGCTCACGCTGGTCACGCTGCCGGCGCTGCTCATCTTCCTCGTGTCCGGCCTCGCCGAGGTCAGCCGCACCCCCTTCGACCTGCCCGAGGCGGAGTCCGAGCTGGTGTCTGGGTTCAATACCGAGTATTCCGGCCTGCGCTTCTCCACCTTCTTCCTGTCGGAGTTCTCTGCGTCCTTCTTCATCGCCGCGCTGGCGGTCACCCTCTTCCTGGGTGGCTACAGCCTGTGGGGATTCGACCTGTATTTCGTCAATGCGGTCTTTGGCTGGCGGCCGGAGAGCTGGTTCACTGCGAGTGGCCAGATTATTCCCGCCGCCGTGCCCTTCCTCATGAAGGTCTTCTGGTTCGGCGTGTTCATGGTGAAGACGTTCGTGGTGCTGTGGATCCTCATGTGGGTGAAGTGGACGCTGCCCCGCCTGCGCATCGATCAGGTGCTCAACTTCGGCTGGAAAGCGCTGCTGCCGGTGGCGCTGGCGAACCTGCTGCTGGTAAGCGTGGTAGGCGCATGGCTGAAACCCATGCCGGCTCCGGTGGCGACGGCGGTGTCGTTCCCGGTTCTTGCGCCGGCAGATGATCACGGCGTCGCGGAAGCAAAAAAAGTGATCGAGTTGAACAGCAATCGACCGGTAACGCTGCCGGCGGTCTGGGCGCCCATCATGCTGCCGACGGTGGAACAGCAGATGATGGAGAATCGGGCGGCGGCGCAAGCCGCGAAGGCCAGTGAGGCCTGTACGATGTCGCCATCAGCGCCGGCCGTGCCGGAAGGCGCGGTGTGCACGCCGGAAGGCTGCCCGCCTGAGGCGGGGTGCGGCACGGAGTGATGCCGGATATGGATAAAACAGGATGACTATCGGTCGACTGCGCATCATCGTCGGGGCAATTATCGGACTGGCCGCCATCTGGTTCTGGTTGGTTTACCCCGCGTTGGAGCAAAGTGCCCGCCAGGCGCCGGTGATCCAGGCGATTGAGGCGACCGAGCAGGGAAACCTGGCGAAGATTCGCGACGCCTTCACCGCCGATGGCACGGTGAAGCTGAACGCGCCGCTGATGGTCGAAGTGCTGCTGCAGGGCGATGCGATCCCGATCGATCGGGCGCTGAAACTGGTGGGCAATACGATCACCGGACACGCCGGCGAATACCGGTTGCGGTTTGAAGGGTTCATCAACGAACCGATTATCCTGCGTGACCGCATGGAGGCGGACATCGCCGTGGTGGGGCAGACGCCCCAGTCCGATGAGCCGAACCGCTGGGTGCCCTTCCGGCGCACCGCGCACGTGAAGCTGGTGAAAGTCGGCTTTTTGCAGTGGAAGATTCAGGAGATCTCCTCGTCCGAAGGCGACTTCGACGCGGTGATGGGAAATGGTGAGTAACGTAATGACGATCGAGACACCCCTGTTACCGGGCGCGACGATTACAGTGGGGCCACAGAGCTGGGCGGTACTGCAGCGCGAAGCCGACGGTGCCGCGCCGCTGGCGCTGGCCGGTCGGTGGGCCGGCGCCGAGGGCAGCGTAGTCGAGGTGCGCGTGGCGCGCGAGTATGACAACGCCGCCGCCGCCGGCTGCGACTGGCGGGCCGCCGAGATGCTGCCGGGCGACGCCTGGCGCTGCACGCTGCGCGTACCCACCGGCGGGCTATACAAAGCTGAGACGCGAGTGCGCGCGCCGGGCGCCGAATGGCGCGGCACCGGCGACAAAATCTGGCATCTCGCCGTGGGCGATATCTGGGTCATCGCCGGGCAAAGCAACGCCGTCGGCTATGGCCACGGCGCGGTGGTGGACCCGCCGATGATGGGCGTGTCCGTCTTCGGTGGAGACGAGGCATGGCGGCTGGCCACCCACCCGATTTTTGACCCGACGGGCACGAAACACCCGGTCAACCGCGACGGCGGCTGGGTGGATGTATCGCCGTGGCTGGCCTTTGGCAAAGGTATTCTGGAGGGCGCCGGCGTGCCGGTGGGACTCATCCCCACCGCGCTGGGCGGTTCTCCGCTCTCGGCGTGGGACCCGGGCAACGGTGACGCCGCGGTGCTCTATCACAACATGCTGCGCCACATCGACGCCTGCGGCGGTAAAGTTGCCGGCATGGTCTGGTACCAGGGCGAGTCGGACGCCAGCGCCGAGTGGAATGCCACCTATCTGGAGCGCTTCACGCGCTTCGTGGCGGCGTTCCGCGCGCGTTACGGCGCGGAGCTGCCGGTGCTGACGACGCAGTTGAACCGCTACTTCGATAGCTCGGACGTCGAGCAGGGGCGGCAGTGGTCCATCATGCGCGAGACGCAGCGTCAGGCAGCGAAGGTCATCCCGTACCTTGCGGTGGCGCCGACGCTGGACCTGGGGCTGTCGGATGCCATCCATACCAGCGCGTCGGGCAACGTCGTGCTGGGCGAGCGCTTCGCGCGCATCGCGCTGGGCATGGTCTACGGGCAGCCGCTGAACTGGCAACCCGTCGATGCTCGTGCAGCGCGCTTCACGGATGACGGGCGCGCCGGCGTTGCCATCGCCTTCGATGGCGTCACCGACCACCTGGTGCTGCTCACGCTCTTCGCGCGGGAGTTCGAGGTGGAGGACGCCGACGGCGCGGTGCCGGTGACGAAGGCGTGGGTGGAGGAGCCGAACGTGGTGCGGCTGGAGTTGGGTCGCGAGGCAGGCCTGGGCGCGGTCTGCCACCTGTCAGTGGGGTGTAACCCGCCGAGCGCGCTGCGCGATTCGCTGCAACGGCCGGCGCTGGCCTTTTATGGATTGGCAATTCAGGCGTCGTAACGACGCCGGTTGGAACGGTGCTATGGTCGAATTGATCAAAAAAGTCACATCGGGCATCTGGGCGATTATGGTCGGCATGAGCGTGACGTTCAAAAACAACTTCCGCAAGCCGGTCACCATCCAGTACGGCTACGCGCCGCGCTGGGGGAAGAAAGAGACGCGCCGCATCGCCCCGCGCTATCGCGGGCGCTTTGAGTTGATCCGCGAACCGGAGACGGGCGAGTTGCGCTGCACCGGCTGCGGCATCTGCGCGCAGGCGTGCCCCGGTCGCTGCATCGCGGTGACCGGCGAGGCGCGCAAGGTGACCGCCTACCAGCTTGACCTGGAGAAATGCCTCTTCTGCGGGCTGTGCGTGGAAGCCTGTCCCTTCGAGGCGCTGGGCATGAAGCAAAAGACGCATCCGCTGCAGATCAAGTCGCGTGAGGCGCTGCACCTGACGATGGACGATCTTTCGCAGCCCAACGGCGCCGATATGCCGGGCGTGCTGCCCTCCACGGTGGGCGGCGACTTGCGCCCAGGCAAGAAACCATACGTGCCGAAAACGAAGAAAGCTGACGACGGCGGGACGGCACAGCCGAGCGCATCGGCCTGAGGTACGGATTCATGAATATCGCAATGACAGGCTTCAATATCGCGCTGCTGGTGCTGGCGGCCATCACCCTCATCGGGGCGTTCCGCGTCATCGGCACGCGTAGCATCATCCATGCCGCGTTCTGGCTCTTTCCGGTCTTTGGGGGCATCGCCGGCTTCTATCTGCTGTTCGGCGCGCAGTTCCTGGCGGCCATTCAGGTGCTCATTTACATCGGCGCCATCCTGGTGCTCATCATCTTCGCCGTCACGCTCACCCGCAACGCCATGCAGACGGACGAGGCGCAGTCGAATAACTTCGGCTTCCCCGTCTTCCTCGCCGCGCTGGTGCTGCTGGTGGCGCTGGTCGGCGCATCGCTGCGCACCGAGTTGCCTGCGCCGGTGATGGCCCAGGAGACCAAGGCGACCGGCGAAATGGTGATGTCGCAAACCGCGCTGCGCCCGCTGGAGAAAGTGCACCTGGTGCCGCCGCGGGGCGAAATTCCGGCGACGTCGACGACGCCCGCCATCCCGGCCAATCCCGGCCTGCCGGTGTCGGAAGTGCCGGCGCTGGGCGTGGTGCTGCTACAACAGTATCTGCTCCCCTTCGAGTTGGCGTCCATCTTGCTGCTGGCGGGGATGATCGGCGCCATCGTGCTGGCCCGCAAGGAGCGGCCCACGGATGATGAGAACGCCGCGGACAACACGGACAACACGATAGACGCGCGAGTCGGTGGAGGTATAACAGGTCAATGACGATGCTCTTCTACATAGACGAGAGTGGGCATCCTCATCCGCATGATGCGGCAACACGACCGGTGATTGTAGCGGTAGGTATTCCCATCGAGCGGAGTCGCGAACTCGCCCGTTCAATGCATAGTCTGAAGCGTGGTTTATCGCTGGCAACGGATCCCTGGTTGGAGGAGAAGTATAAAGCGCATGCTATTTTCAATCATCGCACCCGAAGACGACAACCGGTGAAGTGGCAGTATCTTGAAGGTGTGATCAACATAGCTGTGTCGTTTCCCGTGGTGACATTTTCGATTGTCATGGAACGGCCTATCGCAGCGTTGATGTCTGGCCCCGGGCTGTTGCCATATCATTGGCACTGTCTGCTTCACCGTATCAATTCATATCTGGCTGCAGCAGGAAGTGGACGGTCAGGGCTGTTAATCATGGACTCCCAGGATGGGAAATCAGACGCGCTGCTTTCCGTGCAGATATCGAATTTTCTGTTTCGCTCGGAAGTCGGTCGACGCTTGACGCATATCGTTGAAACACCATTGTTTGTGAACTCAGCGATTACGCCTGGTATCCAGATCGCAGATTTGTTTGCCGCCGGATTCCGGCAACATCATGAATGGGTCGACGGTGACGGCGTAGATGACGCATACGGTCAAGCTATTCAAGGGATGTATCGAGCCATGCGTCAGACGATATATGATCATCACGATGCGTTTGGACGGATCTGGTATGGCGAATACTTGCTGCCAGCGGAGCGGATGATTGCATCGGGGGGCGAATCCCTGTCGGAGAGCTCGACGTGTATGGAGGAAATCTGCGAGTATTCGCTTGCGGAATGAGAGAGTTGCGGAAAGAGCCAGATGCGACGCTATCAAAGCACCACGCCCGGCTCTATCAAAGGAAATATACCATAGTTTGAGGCAGAACACAACATTCGATGCCGACAACGGCTTACGAATGTAGCGTGCGTGACGGAGTTGGAACCATATGTTACCATTTACAACGATACTGCTCATCAGTGGCGTGCTCTTCGTGGTCGGCGGCGCCGCGCTCATCCTGCGCCGCAACGCCGTCGCCGCGCTCATGGGCATTGAACTGATGTTGAATGCCGCGAACCTGAACTTCATCGGCGCCTGGCGCTACCTCTGGCCGGAACGCCTCGATGCCCAGGTGGCCGTGCTGCTGGTGATCACCGTCGCCGCCGCTGAAGCCGCCGTAGGCCTGGCGATTATCCTCAACCTCTACCGCAAATTCGGCACCGTCGATCTGGAACAGATCCGGCTGATGCGCGGGTAAGCGAGTTTCGCGGAAACAGGAAACGAAATGACAGCATTTCTCACATTCGCACAGAACAATAGCTGGCTGGTGGTGCTCGCGCCGGTGGTGGCCTTCCTCTGGATCGGCTTTGCCATCATCATCGCCGGCAAAAGCCAGGAACTCGCCAAGCGCGTCGCGCCGTGGATCCTCATCGTCTTCCTCACGGGGGCGCTGGCTATCGCGGTCGGCGGGCTCGTCGGCGGCATGGGGCAGGCGAAGCAGGGCAGTCATCTCGGGGCGCCCGAGTACTACCAGCCGACGAGTGACTACGTGCTGCGTCTCCAGGAACACCACGCGGCAGCCCCGGCGCATGACGCGGGCGCTGGTGAACCAATGGCCGGCCATGACGAAGGTCACGCCGCCGCCGCCGTGACGACGAAGGCGGAAGGCAAGAGCCTCTACGTGCCGCGCGAAACGGTGGTGGAGTGGCTGCGCTTCTCGCCGGCGGTACAAGGGTTCATCGACCAGACGCTGAAAATCGGCGTACTGCTTGACCCACTGAGCGCGGTGATGCTGGTGGTGGTGGTGCTGGTGAGCCTGCTGGTGCAGATTTACTCACTCGGCTACATTAAACGCGACGAGCATCCGCGCTTCTATCTGTATATGTCGCTGTTCACCACCTCTATGCTGGGGTTGGTGATTGCCTCATCGCTGCTGCAGATGTTCATCTTCTGGGAACTGGTGGGCGTCTGTTCGTACCTGCTCATCGGCTTCTGGTACACGAAGCCCGAAGCGGCGCGCGCGGCGATCAAGGCCTTCGTCATTACTCGTTTCGGCGACCTGGGGTTGCTCTTCGCCGTCATCTTCCTCTGGATGGGCTATGGCGACCTCACCTTCAGCAGCCTCGCGCAAAAGATTGGCACGGGGCTCATCCCGGACGCGCTGCCCGTGTCGCTGACGGTCGTCGCCATCCTGCTCTTCATCGGGGCATGCGGCAAGTCCGCGCAATTCCCGCTGCATATCTGGCTGCCCGACGCGATGGAAGGGCCCACGTCGGTGTCCGCGTTGATTCACGCGGCGACGATGGTGGCCGCCGGCATCTTCCTGGTGGCGCGCTGCTTCTTCATCTTCGAGGCCGCGCCGACGTCGCTCATCGTGGTGGCGGCGGTGGGCGCCTTCACCGCGCTCTTCGCCGCGTCCATCGGCCTGGCACAGACGGACATGAAGAAGGTGATGGCCTATTCCACCATCAGCCAACTCGGCTACATGATGATGGGTCTGGGGCTGGCGGCGCCGGCGGCGGCGTTCTTCCACCTCACCACCCACGCGTTCTTCAAGGCGCTGCTCTTCCTCACCGCCGGCTCGGTCATCCACGCCGCGCACACCCAGAACATGTGGGAGATGGGCGGCCTCTTCAAAAAGATGAAGACCACCGCCATCACCTGTCTCATCGGCGGGCTGGCGCTGGCGGGCATCGCCCCGCTGGCCGGCTTCTTCTCGAAAGATAAACTGCTGGAGTCGGCGCTGCACGTCGCCCAGGGCGGCACGCTCGGCGCCGGCAGCGCGGCCATCACCATGTCGCCGCTGCTCGCCTGGGCTATCCTCGGCATGGCCATGATCACCGTGCTCATGACCGCCTTCTACACCACGCGCATGTGGACGCTGGTCTTCCTCGGCACGCCGCGCAGCAAAGGCGCAGAGCACGCCCATGAAGCGCCCGCCAGCATGCGCTTCTCGCTCATCGTCCTCGCCGGGCTCACCGTCATCGCCGGCTTCGTGCTGGTGCCGGTGCTCAGCGGCATGCAGTGGGGCAACGCCAACGACTACAAGCCCGTGCCCATCGGCTTCATCGGCCTGGGCCTGGCCGTCGTCGGCATCATATGGGGCTATCGCATGTATGCGAAGGCTCCCGCCGACGAGCCGCTGAAGAAACTCGGCTGGGTTTACACCGGTATGGTCAACCTGTGGTGGGTGGATGCCTTCTTCACCTGGTTGGCCCACCGCGTGGTGCTGGTGCTCGGCAGCAAGGTGCGCCAGTTTGACAAGCAGGTCATTGACGGCGGCTTCGTCGACGGCACCGCCTGGCTCACCGGCCGCTTCGGCTACCTCCTGCGCCGCATCGGCGCCGGGCCGAAAGCCGGCCACCTGCAATATTACGCTCTGGTCATCTTCCTCCTCACCGCGCTGGTGGTGCTGGCGATGGCCTTCGGGGGCATCTTCCCCGATCTTTTCCCGACCGCCCAGATGGGGGTGACTCGCTGATGTCGCTGCACGAATTTCTGAACAATATCCATGCCCTCGCCTGGCTGGTGGTGGTGCCGTTCGTGACGGCGTTCATCGTCATGCTGGTGCCGCGCGCCTGGCACCTCACGTATCGCCTGCTCTCCGCGGCCGCCGCCGGCTTCACGCTGGTGCTCAGCGCGCTGCTCGCCTGGGATTACCTCGGACTGGTGCGCGGCGGCAAGATTCCCGCCGACTTCACGAAGATCTGGCAGTATGACTACACGCCGGAATTCATGAGCCTCCGCGATCTACGCCGCCCTTTCCACCCTTCCCCCGCCCGCCGCTCTGCCGATCTCTTCCTCCTCACCGCGCTCACCATCTTCACCGGCGTCTTCGCATCGTGGACGCTGAAGGAACGAGCGAAGGAGTATTACGCGCTGCTGCTGTTGCTGGTGGCGGGCGTGTTTGGCGTGTTCGTCACCGTCGACCTCTTCTACTTCTTCCTCTTCTACGAGGTGGCGGTGCTGCCCATGTACCTGCTCATCGGCATCTGGGGCACCGGGCAGAAGGAATACTCCGCGATGAAGCTCACGCTGATGCTGCTGATGGGTTCCGCCCTCATCATCGTCGGCTTCCTCGCGCTCTACGTTGCCGCGGACAAGGCCACCGGCAACGGCTCGTTTGACCTGCTCTACCTGGCGTCGGTGGCGAAAACCGCGTTCAATAACGCGGAGTTCCAGCGCTGGGTCTTCCTCGCGTTCTACCTCGGCTTCGGCGTGCTGGCGGGCATCTTCCCCATCCACACATGGTCGCCCGACGGCCATGCGTCG
>CAZPYA010000036.1:31773-45128 GCA_964590255.1 uncultured bacterium | reverse complement strand
TTCTGGCACCAACTTGCCGTCCACAAGCTTCAGCCGATGATGGGTGACGACGGCACATTCCTTGGCGAACCCCTCCACATGCTCCGCTTCCTTCTCCAGGTAGCTCACCGGGATGAAGAGCGGGAAGTAGGCGTTCACGTGCCCGGTCGCCTTGAACATGGCATCCAGGCTGCGCTGAATATTCTCCCACAGGTTGTAGCCCCAGGGCTTGATGACCATGCAGCCGCGCACCGGGCTGTTTTCCGCCAGGTCGGCGGCGCGCACCACGGACTGATACCACTCCGGGTAATTCTCGTCACGGGTCGGGGTAATGGCTGTCTGACTCATGCTTGTCTCCGCTCTCGTAATTGAGCCCGCATTATACCACACCACGGCGTCGACGGGGACGGTTTTCTCGCTAGATCGACCCAACCGCCCGCGCCATCGCCACCAGGTTCGCCGGCGGCACGTTGGGCAGCACCGCCTCATGGCTGGGGCTCACCACCAGGCCGGGACCGAGGAGCGCCATCACGCGTTTCGTCTCGGCATACACCTGCTCCGGGGTGCCGTTGACCAGCAGGTCCTGGGTGTCGATGCCGCCCATGAAGGCGATGCGGCCTTTGTATTGCGCGGCCAGCGAATCGGCGTCCATGCCCGTCGCCAGCGCCTGGATAGGGTGCAGCGCGTCAACGCCGGCGTCGATGAGGCGGTCGATGACCTTGTGTACCGAGCCACAGGAATGCAGAATCACTTGATAACCGTGGGCGTGCCCCTGCGCGGTGAATTGGCGGAACCACGGCAGGATGAAGCGGTCGAACATCGCCGGGTTGATGAAAAGGTCAAGCTGGGTGCCGAAGTCGTTGCCGAAAAAATAGCCGTCCAGCAGGTCGCCTGCCTGCGCGAAAACGCGCGCGTTGCCGGCCAGATAGTATTCGCACACATGGCGCGTCACCGCATCCACCACCTTGGGGTCGGTATGCATCTTCACGAAGTAGTTTTCCATGCCGAACAGGTCGGCGACGATGTGGAAAAACGGCGCCCACATGCCGCCGGCGCGATAGCAGTCGCCGGCGTCGCGCAACGCGGCCAGCACATTGGTGAGATCCAGGTAGTCGGGATTCGGCCAGGGATACGCCTCCACCTCGGCCACGTCCTCGCAGTCGGCGAAAACACCCGCCGAGCCCAGCGCCCTGGAGGTATGCATGAAGTCGAAGGCCGGCTTGCCTTCCGGATGGCGGTAATCTTCGGCCCAGAACCAGGCGAAATCGTCGCCCAGCGCCCGGCGCACGCCGGCGATATCGGTGACGTTGAAATACTCAAAGAGGATCGGCCAGGTGTCGCCGTGCGGGTTGCCCAGCCAGAAACCGCAGCGGTCGGCGGCGCCGCCGGCGAAGATCGTTTTGATGCGTTCACGTCGGGTCATCAGGTGCTCCTCAAGCTACTTGAAATGGCACAGACACAGGGATGGCATCATCGCGCGCAGAATGCGGTAAACCACGCCAGCCATGCATCCATGCCGGCGCCGGTCAGCGAGGAGAGTTCGAAGACCGGCTTGTCGCCGGCGGTCTGCGCCAGGAAGCGGCGGCAGTCGTCCAGCTTGAAGGGCACGTAGGGCAGCAGGTCGATTTTCGTGATGACGGTGGCGACGGCCTCGTGGAAGAGCAGCGGGTATTTCAGCGGCTTGTCTTCGCCCTCGGTGACGCTGAGTATGGCGATTTTGCCGGCCTCGCCGATGTCGAACTCCGCCGGGCAGACCAGGTTGCCGACGTTTTCCACCACCACGACGTCGATGTCGTCCAGCGGAAGGTCGAGCAGCGCGTGGTGCACCAGCTTGGCCTCCAGGTGGCAGGAACCGCCGGTGAGGAGCTGGCGCACGGGGATGTTCAGCACGTCCAGTCGCTCGGCGTCGCGGGTGGTTTCCAGGTCGCCTTCCAGCACGGCGAAGCGCAGCCGACCCGCCAGCGCGGGGATGGTGTGCTCCAGCAGCGTGGTTTTGCCCGAGCCGGGCGAACTGATGATATTCACCATGACGATGCCGCGCTCGGCCAGCAGCGCGCGGGTTTTCCCCGCCCACTCGGCGTTGGCACCCATCAGATCTTTAAACACTTTAATCTCACGCGGGGTCGTCATATTCCACCTCTAGCTTATCCAGATGCAGCTCCATGCCGGTCACTTGCGTCAACTGCGTGCCGGCGCACCCCGGGCAGAGGAAGATGCCCGGCTCCAGCGCGCCCTCCCAGTCGCAGGCATCGCAGCGCGCGGTGATCGGCTGCGCCTCGACGATCAACGCCGACCCCGCCGCCGGAGTGTCGCGGGTGAGCACCTCATAGGCGAAGTCCAGATATTCCGGTACTACCTGGCGCATGGCGCCGACCACCACGCGCACGCTGACCAGCCTCGCCGGCGGCTGAAGCGCCGCCAACTCGGCCAGCACCGCCTGTACCAGTGCTTCACCGATGGCAAATTCGTGCATGGTTAGTCCGTTTCGACCGCGAGAGGTGCTTCTTCCGCGACCGGCTGACTTTTCCAGCGGTTATGGAACCACAGCCACTGGTCGGGCGCCTCGCGGATGGCGGCTTCGATGAGGCCCATGATCCGCTGGGTAAGGGCGCGCACGTCCTCGTCCTTGTTGCCGGTGGGCTGGGCGGCGAAGGGTGGCTGGAAAACCACGCGGATAGTGTCGTCGGGCTGGCGGAAGGTGAAGACGGGCAGCAGCACCGCGCCGGTGCGCAGCGCGATGGCCGCCGGGCCGATGGCGGTCTTCGCCGGCCGGCCGAAGAAGTCGACGAAGATGCCGTCGTAATCGTGCTGGTCGGGCAGAATCGCCAGCATGCGGTTCTGCTTCAGCACGCGGATGGCGGGCAGCAGGTCGCCGCGGGCGAAGACGCGCATGCCCGACTCTTCGCGGATGGTGTTGATAATGGCGGTGGTGGACGGCAGCTCGGAGTTGCGCGCGATGACGTCCAGCGGGTAGCCAAGCTGCAACAACTTCGAGCCCATCAGCTCCCAGTTGCCGAAGTGCGCGGTGATGAGCAGCACGCCTTTTCCCGGCTCGAAGGCAGCGCGCAGATGCTCCTCGCCGACGAACGTCACGCGCTGATTCACTTCCTCGGGCGTCATGGACGGGATGCGCAGGAACTCCAGCGCCGACTTGCCGAAATTGATGAAGATACGGCGGGTGAGGTCGAGGATTTCGCCGTCCGACAGCTCAGGAAACGCGGCGCGCAGGTTGACGATGGCGCGGGTGCGATGCGATTTGATGAGGGTGTGATACCAGAGTCCCATCGTCCGCCCCAGCGACGAGGTGACATGCGGCTTGCCGCGGTTGACCAGGGCATACAACAGATGAATACACCGATCCGCGGCCCATTTTTCCAGGCGTTTCAGTAACGGCTTTTTCGGGGTGGACATATCTGGTGTAGTGTACCACGGGCGCCCTGAAGGTGCCAAGTCAGCCCGGAGTCCATGTCCTTGCTTGCCAGATGTTTCCGCTTTCTTGACATCTGCCCTGCACATCAGGTATAAAATACCGTAACTGCGGAGATGGGGATGCCGACGGTTACCACCGTACGGGCATCCTCATCTTTTTTGTCGAAAGGAGTGCTGCCGTGGGCAGTATCGTGATCATCGGCACCCAGTGGGGCGACGAAGGCAAGGGACGCGTGGTTGATGTCTACGCCGCCAATGCCTCGCTCATCGTACGGTATCAGGGTGGGGATAACGCCGGCCACACCGTGAAGATCGGCGAGACGAAGTTCGCCCTGCATCTCATCCCCTCCGGCATCGTCCGCCAGAAACCGAGCCTGCTCGGCAACGGCATGGTGATCAACCCGAAATCGTTGTTGAAGGAGATCACCGAACTTGAAGCCAAAGGCCTGACGGTGCGACCGCATATCTACATCGCTGAAGAAGCGCACATGATTATGCCGTATCACCTCGAGCTGGACCGTCTGTCAGAAGGCGCGATGGGCGCGGGGAAGATCGGCACCACGCTGAAGGGCATCGGCCCCGCGTATACCGATAAATTCAGCCGCACCTACGGCTTGCGCATTGGCGATTTGCGCAACGCGACGTATTTCCGCGCGCGCCTGGAGGCGATCGTCGCCGAGAAGAACGCCATCATCACGAAGCTCTACGGCTCGGAGAACACCTTCGACGCCGGCGCGATCTTCGATGAATACATGGGTTATTATGCCGAAATCGGCGGGATGATCTGCGACACCGCCGGGATGATCGCGGATGCGCTGCTGCGCGATGAGGACGTGGTCTTCGAAGGCGCCAATGCGACGATGCTGGACATCGACCACGGCACGTACCCGTTCGTTACCTGCTCCACGCCCACCGCGGGCGGCGCGTCGGTGGGCTCCGGCGTCGGGCCGAACGCCATCGATCACGTCATCGGCGTGGTGAAGGCGTATACCAGCCGCGTCGGCTCCGGACCATTTCCGACCGAGTTGCAGAACGCCGTCGGCGACCGCATTCGCGAACTGGGCCACGAATACGGCACCACCACCGGTCGCCCGCGCCGCTGTGGCTGGCTGGACCTGTGCGTGCTGCGCAAGGCCGCCCGCGTGAACGGGCTGGACTACCTGGCGGTGACGCACCTGGACATCCTCGACGAGTTCGCGGAAATCCCGGTGTGCGTCGGCTATGAGATCGACGGCAAGCGCGTGGATATCTTCCCCGCCAACGTGTGGGAAGTCGAAGGGGCGACGCCGATCTACGAAATCTTCCCCGGCTGGCAGGAGCCCATCGCTGATTGTCGCGACTTTGACGCGCTGCCCGCCAACGCGAAGTTCTACCTCACCCGCATGGCCGAACTGGTGGGCGTGCCGGTGTGCATGATTACCGTCGGCAGCGAGCGCACCCAGACCATTGTCATGAAAGAAACCGTGACGCTGTAAACAGACACGGATCGCGAAAACCCCGAAGGCCCGGCGTCCCGCCGGGCCTTCGCATTGCATGAGACCAAGCGGATGTACTCAGTCCTCTTCCGTCAGGTTCGTCAGGTACTTCGCGGCCACCGCGCCGAGGGTCGTCGCCGTAGGCTGGTGGTGTTGGATCGCGTTCAGCGCCTCCAGGTCCGTGTGCCACAGCACATCGCCGGGGGCGGCCAGGCAGATGCTGCCCGGCTTATGCGCGGTGAAGACGCGGCCATCCTGGTAGTAATAGTGCGTCTCGCACTGTGCGGTGGGGAAGGCGCGCATACTCGGCGGGATATCGGTGGGCTTGAACCACAGCTTCACTTCTCGCTCGGCATCTTCCGGGTTGGCGGAGGCGTGGATGAGGTTGTCCAGTCGCGTGCTGATCTCGACGCCGTTGTCGTCCTTCAGCGGCACCACGGTGCCCAGCGAGCGGATGGTGCCCGGCTTTGTCTCGCGCGCGACATGCGGGTTCGTCGGGCCGCACACCTCGCGGATCTTCTCGATGGCGCGGGCGCCCTGGTACACGATGGCAATGACGCGCTGCTTGCTCGGTTCGCCGGGGTAATGCAGCTTGCCCTGGATATAATCGAGCAGCGAGTCGAAGAAGACCTTGCTGCGGTGTTCGGCATAATGCTCGGAAGCGAGCAGGCGCGGCACATGCACGACCTTCGTGCCGGCGAAGCGCACGCCGGTATGCACCTCGGACAACAGCGAGAGCACATACCCGGTGAGGGAATTTTTCAGGGCGTCCGGTTTGATCAGGACGAGGGTTTGTTCTAATTCGTTCGTCAGCATCATCACTCCTCGCATCGAATAAGAATGGGCGTATGGTCGCAGGTAGCGAACGGGGAGTGGATGCGCTCCACTCCCCGTCGATGTGTCCGTCCCGCGCGGGCTTATTGCTCGTCCAGCGCCTCGACGCCGGGCAGCGGTTTGCCTTCCATGAACTCGATGGAGGCGCCGCCGCCGGTGGAGATGAAGCCCATCTGGTCGGCGAAGCCCATCTGGTTTACGGCTGCCACCACGTCGCCGCCGCCGATGATGGTGAAGGCATCGGTGCGGGCCAGCGCGTCGGCGATGCCGAGCGTGCCCTGAGCGAAGGCGGGGATTTCAAAGAGGCCGAGTGGGCCGTTCCAGAAGACCAGCTTGGCGTGCTTGATGTAGTGCTTGAGGAGTGCGATGGCCTCGGGCCCGATGTCCAGGCCCATGTAGTCGCTGGGGATGTCGTCGGGGCGCACGGTGTGCGTCCCGGCGCCTTCGGCCGGCTCTGTGGCGATGACTACGTCCACCGGCAGCACCAGTTTCGTCGCGCTGCCCTCGGCCTTTTCTAATATGCCCTTCACATCGGGCAGGCGCTCGGTGTCCATCAGCGATTTGCCGACGTTGTAGCCCATCGCCGCGTAGAAGGTGAAGATCATGCCACCGCCGACGAGGAGGACGTCCACCTTGCCGATAAGGTTGTTGATGAGCTTCAGCTTATCCTTCACCTTGGCGCCGCCGAGAATGGCGACAAACGGGCGGGCGGGCTCGTCCAGCGCGCCGCCCATCGTCTCGATTTCCTTCGCCATGAGGAAGCCGGCCACCGCCGGGCGCACGTAGCGCGCCACGCTGGCGGTGGAAGCATGGTCGCGGTGGGCGGTGCCAAAGGCATCGTTCACGTAGACATCGCACAGCGCCGCGAGCTGCTGTGCGAAGGGCAGGCGCACGGCGTCGTCCTTGGACTCCTCTTCCGCGTGGAAGCGGACGTTCTCCAGCATCAGCACGTCGCCGGGCTGCATCGCCGCGATGGCTGCCTCGACCTCGGTGCCGACGCTGTCGTCGGCCTTCGCCACCGGCATGCCGAGCAGCTCGCTCAGCCGCTTGGCGACCACGTCCATACGCAGGCCGTCGACGACCTGGCCGTCCGGGCGACCCAGGTGCGAGACGAGGATGACTTTCGCGCCTTTGCCGATGAGCGCCTGGATGGTGGGCAAAGCGGCGCGGATGCGGGTGTCATCAGTGATGACCGCTTCGTCGCGAGTGGCGGGCAGCTTCGGCTTGATCGCCACGTTGAAATCAACGCGCACGAGCACGCGCTGGCCGGTGAGCGCCGGCAGATCGGCTACGGTTTTCTTCGCCATGGTATGCGTCCTCCGTGTCAGACCGCGGGACGGATGCCGTCCCTACATTATATATGCGAATGAGCGGGCACTGCGCCCGCTCATCCGCATCTTCGGATTCCCGATCGATGGGGCGGGGGATGTCACAATCACCCACCGTCTCAGGATGTTAGAGCTTGCCCGCGACCATCGCGGTGAGCTCGGCCAGGCGGCAGCTATAGCCCCATTCGTTGTCGTACCAGGAGATCACCTTGAAGAGGTTGTCGCCGATCTTCATGGTGCTCATGCCGTCCACGATGGAGGAGCGGGCGTCGCCCTTGAAGTCGATGCTGACCAGCTCTTCCATGGTGAAGCCGAGGATGCCCTTCAGCGGGCCGTCGGCGGCGGCTTTCAGCGCGGCGTTGATCTCTTCAACGGAGGGGCTCTTCGCCAGCGTGATGGTGAGGTCGACCACCGACACGGTCGGGGTCGGCACGCGCATCGCGTAGCCGTGGAACTTGCCCTTGAGCTGCGGCAGCACCAGCGCGACGGCCTTAGCGGCGCCGGTGGTGGTCGGGATCATCGACAGGGCGGCGGCACGGGCGCGGCGCAGATCCTTGTGCGGCATGTCTAGAATCTTCTGGTCGTTGGTGTAGGCGTGGATGGTGGTCATGAGGCCGGCGGTGATGCCGTAGTTCTCATCGAGCACTTTCGCCACCGGCGCCAGACAGTTCGTGGTGCAGGACGCGTTAGAGATAATGTGGTGCTTCGCGTTATCGTAATCTTTGTCGTTCACGCCGATGACGAAGGTCGCGTCTTCGCCCTTCGCCGGGGCGCTGATGAGCACTTTCTTCGCGCCGGCGGCGATGTGCGCCTGCGCCTTGCTGGCATCGGTGAAGAAACCGGTGGACTCCAGCACGATATCGACGCCGAGCTGGCCCCAGGGCAGTTGCGCGGGATCTTTAATCGCGCAGATGCCGATCTCTTTGCCGTTGATGACGATGGAGCTCTCTTTGGCTTCCACGGTGCCGTTGAAGATGCCGTAGTTGCTGTCATACTTGAACAGGTGGGCGAGGGTGGCGGCGTCGGTCAGGTCGTTGATCCCGACGATTTCCACCGCATCGCTGAACTGTTCGATGAGGCGCTTCGCGACCTGGCGGCCAATGCGCCCAAACCCGTTGATGCCGACTTTCACTGCCATGGGGATTCCTCCTCTAGAAAATAGACGCGCGACCACCGCCGGCGACGGTTGGGGAAATGACGTAGGCCGCGACGAGTGACATGGTCCGACACGACGGGGAGCCACCCCCGCCCGAAACCGCCATAATATAGTATTTCTCGGGCGACATGTCAAGCCCATGGGCTGCCGCTCCAGGGGACGTCTTTCAATAAAATATGGCAAGCGTTGCCGTCGCCGGCCACAATTTGCTGTTTTTTCTGTTGACAAGGCTCGGCCGCACTGTTACAATTCTTCGCTGTCTGCTGTGCGCGGCCGATTGGCAGCGTGCAGTGTCGCGCGTCGCCGGTGGAATGCCGGCGACACATCGCAAGTTTCGCTGAAGGGAGAGGCCGGCGTGCCGACCATCAATCAGTTAGTCCGCAAAGGGCGCAAGGAAAAGCAGGTGAAGGTCAGTCCCACCGTACGGTGGGCGCTGACGTGGAATTTCAATTCCAACCGGCGCAAGTTCGTCCACACCGGTGGCCCGTTCAAGCGTGGCGTTTGTACGCGCGTCTGGACGGTCACCCCGAAGAAGCCGAACTCCGCGTTGCGTAAGGTGGCGCGCATTCGTCTCACCAACCGCATCGAAGTGACGGCCTACATTCCGGGCGAAGGCCACAACCTGCAGGAACACTCCGTCGTGATGATTCGCGGCGGCCGCGTGAAGGACCTGCCGGGCATCCGCTACCACATCGTACGCGGCGTGCTCGATACGGCCGGGGTGGCCAACCGCAAGCAGGGTCGCTCGAAGTACGGCGCGAAGCGCCCGAAAGCCGGTGCCCCCGTGAAGAAGAAATAAGTCGATTTCCCCGCGAGAGATAACCTCGCGGAGTTTCAAAAGGTGAAGGTAGCGTAGCTATGCCAAGAAAAGGACCTGCGCCGCGTCGTTTAGTTGAGCCGGATGCGGTGTTTCACAGTGAGCTGATTTCCCGTTTCATCAACAAAGTCATGCTAAACGGGAAGAAGAGCAAGGCCGAGGCCATCTTCTATGGCGCGCTGGACGTGGTACACAAGCGCACGGGCAAGGACCCGCTCGAAGTCTTCGAGCAGGCAATGCGCAACGTGATGCCGACGGTAGAGGTGCGCCCCCGCCGCGTGGGCGGCGCCACCTACCAGGTGCCGATGGAAGTGCGCCCGGTGCGCAAACTCGACCTGGGCATCCGCTGGGTCATCGCCAATGCGCGCAAGCGCGGCGGCAAGACCATGCAGGATCGCCTCGCTGCGGAATTCATGGACGCCGCCAACAATACCGGCGCGTCAGTGAAGAAACGCGAAGATACGCACCGCATGGCGGACGCGAATAAGGCGTTTGCACACTACCGTTTCTAGTTGACATACGGAAGTCCGGATGGGTCCCATCTCGACAATCGGCGGGATGGGACTTATTGTGTCCGACCGGCCCGCAGGGTGGGGGGACACGACACAGAGTGAGATATGGCACGAGAATTCGCACTAGCACAGACACGCAATATTGGTATCGCCGCGCACATTGACGCCGGCAAAACCACTACCACTGAGCGCATCCTCTTCTACACGGGACGCCTGCATCGGATGGGGGAGGTGCATGACGGCACCGCCACCATGGACTGGATGCCGCAGGAGCAGGAGCGCGGCATTACCATCACTTCGGCGGCGACCTCCTGCCAGTGGCGCGACCACCTCATTAATATCATCGACACGCCGGGGCACGTCGACTTCACCATGGAGGTGGAGCGCTCCATGCGTGTGCTGGACGGCGTCGTCGGCCTCTTCTGCGCCGTCGGCGGCGTGCAGCCCCAGTCCGAGACGGTCTGGCGCCAGGCCAACCGCTACGGCGTGCCGCGCATCGCCTTCGTGAACAAGATGGATCGCACCGGCGCCGATTTCTACCGCGTGCTGGAGTCCATGCGCGAGCGGCTGGGCATCCGCCCGGTGCCGCTGCAGTTGCCCATCGGAGCGGAGACCGAGTTCCGCGGGCTTATCGACCTGGTGCGCATGCGCGCCGCGATCTATCCCGACGAAATGGGCACCACCGCGCTCGACGTGGAGATCCCCGCGGAGTATCTGGCCGTGGCGGAAGAATACCGCGAATACTTGGTGGAAGCCGCCGCCGACGGCAGCGACGCGCTGATGCAGAAATACCTGGACGGCGAGGCATTCACCGAAGAGGAGCTGATGGCGGGCATCCGCGCGCAGACGCTGCGCATCGCCATCGTGCCCGTGCTGTGCGGCTCCGCCTTCAAGAACAAAGGCGTGCAGCCGCTGATGGACGCCGTGGTGGACTACCTGCCCTCGCCGATTGACGTCGGCGCGGTGCATGGCATACACCCGGTGACGGAGGAGGAGATCATCCGCGAGCCGGATGACGCCGCCCCCTTCAGCGCGCTGGCATTCAAGATCATGTCCGACCCCTACGTCGGCCGCCTGACGTATATCCGCGTCTACTCCGGTACGCTGCCGAAAGGCACCGCGGTGACGAACCTGTCCAAAGGCGGGCGCCATGAGCGTTGCGGGCGCATTCTGCGCATGCACGCCAATCATCGCGAGGAAGTGGACGAGATTCGCACCGGCGACATTGTCGCCGTGGTCGGGCTCAACAACACCACGACCGGCGACACGCTGTCAGACGGCAAGTCGCCGATTCTCCTCGAGCAGATTCACTTCCCCGAGCCGGTGATCTCCGTGGCTATCGAGCCGAAGACGAAGGCGGACGAAGAGAAGCTGACCGAAGGGCTGGGCCGCCTGGCGGCCGAAGACCCCACCTTCCGCCGCTATACCGACGCGGAGACCGGGCAGACGATCATCTCCGGCATGGGTGAACTGCACCTGGAGATCATCGTGGACCGCTTGAAGCGGGAATTCCGCGTGGAAGCGAACATCGGGCGGCCGCAAGTGGCCTACCGCGAGACGATCAGCCAGCCGTCCAAGGCCGAAGGCCGCTACGTGCGGCAGACGGGCGGACGCGGCAAATACGGCCATGTGTGGATCCGCCTGGAGCCACAGGAGCCGGGGGCCGGCTTTGTCTTCGAGGACGCCGTTGTCGGCGGCGTGGTGCCGAAAGAGTATATCCCGGCGGTGGAGAGCGGCATCCGCGAGGCGCTGGACACCGGTGTGCTCGGCGGTTACCCGGTCATCGACCTGAAGGCAACCCTGTACGACGGCTCCTACCACGACGTCGACTCGGACGAGATGTCCTTCAAGTTCGCCGGCTCCATCGCCTTCAAAGAGGCGATGCGTCGGGCGAAGCCCACGCTGCTGGAGCCGATCATGCAAGTCGAGGTGACCTGCCCCGACCAGAATATCGGCGACATCATGGGCGACCTCAGCGCGCGTCGTGCGCACATCGATGGCATCGAACCCCAACCGGGCGGCGTGCAGTCGATTCGCTCCCGCGTGCCGCTGGCGGAAATGTTCGGCTATGCCACAGTGGTGCGCTCGCTGAGCCAGGGGCGGGCGTCGTTTTCGATGGAACCGTCCCATTACCAGGAAGTGCCGAAGTCCATTGCCGAGTCCGTATTGGGTCGGTAGCTAAGGTTATTTACCACCGGCCGCGCGAGGTTGGCGGCGGAAAATCGGGCGATTCGTCTGTTTTTCAAAGAAATCGCGGGAAAACCGTGCAGTTTTCGCTGAAACCTGTTGACGGCACCGCGCGAAATGACTATCATTATCGACTGTGCGCCGGGGGTTCTGCCTCCGGCGCAAGCACCGTGATAATACAAAGGTGGATGAAAACCACCACGGAGGCACACTGCCATGCGTAAAGACGCCGCTCGCAAGGTTCCGGGAGACAAAATCCGTATCCGGCTGAAGTCGTACGACCACCGGATTCTGGACGCGTCCGCTTTGAAGATCGTCGACACGGCCCGCCGCACCGGCGCCCGCGTTGCCGGCCCGGTTCCGCTCCCGACACAGATCAGCAAGTTCTGCGTCGTCCGCTCCCCACATATCGACAAAGAATCGATGGAGCACTTCGAGATGCGCACGCATAAGCGGCTCATCGACATCCTCGAGCCCAACCAGCGGACGATCGACGCGTTGATGCGGATCGACCTGCCCGGCGGTGTGCATATCGAAATCAAAATTTAGCGCGGCATCTCCGCCGCGCCTGACGACCCGTCGGGTCGGCCCTATGAGTCCGCTCACGGCTCCGCTGGGGTGCTGGAAAGGGTGAGAACACCATGTCAACCATTCGCAAAATGATTATGGGACGCAAAGTGGGCATGACACAGATCTTTGCCGCTGACGGCAAAGCGATTCCTGTGACCGTGTTAGAAGTGGGTCCCTGCTATGTCGTGCAGCGCCGCACGACCGATCGAGACGGCTATGAAGCCGTGCAGCTCGGTTACCTGCCGTACGAGGACCGTGATGTCCGACGTACGCAGGAAATCCGCCGCGTGCACGAGCAGCGCCGCAAGACCGGCGAGCGCGGCGCGGTCAAAGAAACCGCCATGCGCCGCTTGACGCTGGCCGAATACGGCCACTGCGAGAAAGCGAGCGTCCCCGCGCTGCGTCACTTGAAAGAGTTTCGCGTGGCCGCGCCGGACGATTTTCCGGTGGGCCAGGAAATCCGCGCGGACGTCTTCGTCGCCGGTGACAAAGTCGACGTGTCCGGCACCTCGAAGGGCCGCGGCTTCGCCGGCGTGGTGAAGCGCTACGGCTTCCGCGGCGGCCGCGCCACGCACGGCTCGATGTTCCACCGCAAGCCCGCCTCCGGCGGCGCCACCGACGCCGCGCGCGTCTTCAAGAACTCCCGCCGTCCCGGCCATATGGGCGCCGAGAAGGTCACCGTCAAAGGGTTGACGATCATCCGCGCCGATGCCGAGAAGAACATGCTGGTGATCAAGGGCGCCGTGCCGGGTCCGGTCGGCGGCCTGGTCGTCGTCACCATGCCTGAGAGAGCGACGATTGAGCGCGGCAAGGGCAAGTATGTCACCTTCACCGCTTTGGAGGGCTTCACATGGTAACCGTCCCGCTCTTTACCCCCGCTGGCGAGGCCGCGGGGACGATGGAACTATCCGCAGATATCTTCGGCCAGGCGCCGAATCCCGGCCTGGTCCACCAGGCGGTGCTGACCACGCTGGCCAATCGCCGGCAGGGCACGCACGATACGAAAACCCGCGGCGAAGTACCGCATTCGACTCGCCAGCTGCGGCGCCACAAGCGCAGTCGGCGCGC
>CAZPYA010000036.1:0-31763 GCA_964590255.1 uncultured bacterium | reverse complement strand
GCGGAGGCAGGAAGCCGTGGCGCCAGAAGGGCACCGGACGCGCCCGACAGGGCATGCGCTCGGCCCCGCACTTCAAGGGCGGCGGCGTGGTCTTCGGGCCGCATCCGCGCGACTACAACCAGCACCTGCCCAAGAAGATGCGCCGCAAAGCGCTGCTGTCCGCGATTTCGGCCCGCGTGGCCGATGAGAGCGTCGTCGTGATCGAGGCCTTTGCCTTCGCCACGCCGAAAACCCGCGAAGCGGTAGCGCTCCTCAATACGCTGCAGCTCAACGGCGTGCGCCGTCTGCTGCTCGTGCTGGAAGATACCGTCGACGAAGCCGTGCTCGCGTTCCGCAATCTGCCGAATGTGGAAATCACCACCGCGCAGATGCTCTGCACCTATGACGTGCTCGGCGCCGAGCGCCTGCTCTTCACCCGCGCCAGCATCGCGCGTTTCCAGGAACTGAAGCAGCAGCCCGTCGGCCCGATCCGCCTGCCGATTCCCGCTGAAGGGGGTGTCGCATGACGAAACCGCTGCATGAAATTCTCATCCGCCCGATCCTCACCGAAAAGAGCGTGGCCTACACCCAGACGAAGAAATACACCTTCGTCGTGGCGAAGAGCGCGACGAAAATCGAGATTGCCCACGCCGTCGAGACCCTCTACGGCAAGCTCAAGGTGAAAGTGGCGGACGTCAATACCATCTCCGTGCGCGGCAAGACCCGCCGCGTCCAGACCCAGCGCGGCCGCCGTGCCAGCGAAGGCACCACGCCCGCCTGGAAGAAGGCGATTGTGACGCTGACCGCCGAGTCGCCGAACATCCCGCAGTTGGAAGGCGCCTAGGCCTGACCCTCGGGACCGTATGGCTGCCCGCCGCCGAGAAGGACGGGCGAGGAGAGAACGATGCCGTTGAAGACGTACCGGCCGACCTCACCGGGTCGGCGGTTCATGACGACCGTTGATTACAGTGACCTGACGAAAAAAGAACCGGAGAAGAGCCTGCTGCGCCCGCTGAAGAAGTCGGGCGGCCGCAATAACGCCGGGCGCGTGACTTCGCGCTTCCGGGGCGGTGGGGCAAAGCGCGCGTACCGCATCATCGATTTCAAGCGGCTGAAAGACGACATGCCCGCCACGGTCATCGCGCTGGAATACGACCCGAACCGCTCAGCGCGCATCGCGCTGCTGGAATACACCGATGGCGAGCGCAGCTACATCATCGCCCCGCTGGGGCTGAAGGTGGGCGACAAAGTCGAATCCGGTCCGGGATCCGACATCAAGCCGGGCAACGCCCTGCCGCTCAGCGCCATCCCGCTTGGAACGCTGGTGCACGCGGTGGAGTTGCAGGAAGGCAGAGGCGCGCAGATGTGTCGCTCGGCTGGCACCTACGCGCAGGTGATGGCGAAGGAAGGCAAATACGTCACGCTGCTGTTGCCCTCGGGCGAGATGCGTCGCGTCTTCTTCGGGTGCCGCGCGTCCATCGGCCAGGTGGGCAATGTCGAGCACGAGAACATCGTCGTCGGCAAGGCTGGCCGCATGCGCCACATGGGGCGCAAGGGCAAAGTGTTGGGCGTGGCGATGAACCCGTGTGACCACCCGCATGGTGGTGGCGAAGGCCACAGCCCGGTGGGCCGGAAGAAGGGGCCGTCGTCGCCGTGGGGCAAACCCGCCATCGGCAAGAAGACCCGCCACAATAAAGAGACCGAACGGTTCATCGTGAAGCGCCGCGGCGCGAAATAACGCAACATCACCCACCGGGTGGAGGCTGATATGGGAAGATCGCTGAAAAAAGGTCCGTTCATCGACGACCATCTGCTCGATAAAATCGACGCGATGAATCGTCGGGGCGAGAAGCGCATTCTGAAGACGTGGTCGCGCCGCTCGACGATCCTGCCGGACATGATCGGGCACACCATCGCCGTGCATGACGGCCGCAAGCATGTGCCGGTGTTCGTCACCGAGAATATGGTTGGGCATAAACTGGGCGAATTCGCCCCGACCCGCCTGTTCCGCGGCCATGCCGGCAGCGAAAAGTCATCGAAAGTCCGCTAAGGCGGATGAACGCATCCCCGTTGCGGGGAGGAGATAGGGAACACTGCCATGGGCAAGAATCAACAACGACGAGGTTCGCGCAAGGCCGCGCGCATTGAACAGCGCCGTGCTGAAGGCGTCGCGGTCGCCGTGGCGCGCAACATCCGCATCGCGCCGCTGAAGGTGCGCCGCGTCGTGGATCTCATCCGCGGCAAGGATTATACGGATGCGATTAACATCCTGGCCTTCACCAAGGTGATGGCCGCGCTGCCGGTGCGTAAAGTGCTGGAGTCCGCCGGGGCAAACGCCGAGGCGAATCTCGCGCGCGATAAAGAGCGGTTATTCGTGAAGAGCTGCTTTGTCGATGAAGGCATCACCTTCAAGCGCATGCATCCCACGACCATGGGCCGCGCGCGCATCATCAAGAAACGCAGCAGCCATATTACCGTCGAAGTGGCCGAGCGCCCGCGGGCGCAGTCGACGCTCAGGGGGAGTTAACGAATGGGGCAGAAGGTACATCCATACGGCATGCGTCTGGGCATCATCCGCGACTGGCAGAGCCGCTGGTTTGCGGATAAAGAATACGCGGAATTCGCGTTGGAAGATCATAAGATCCGCCAGTTTTTGCGCGCGAAAATGCCGAGCATCATCTCCGGCGCGGCTGCCACACAGCGTGGCGGGCGTGGCGGGGGGGGCGGCAACCGCGGAGGACGTGGCGGCGGCGGTCGCGGCGGCATGGACGCCGGTGTCTCGACGATCGAGATCGAGCGCATGGCGAACCTGGTGAAGGTAACGCTGCATACCGCGCGCCCCGGATTGATTATCGGGCGCGGCGGCCGTGGCATCGATGAGATTCGCGCAGAGCTGGAGAAACTCATCCCACGCACGGTGCAGCTCAACGTGCTGGAAGTCAAGGCGCCCGAGCTCGACGCCATGCTGGTGGCGGAGTCGATTTCCAACCAGATCGAGCGCCGCGTCTCCTTCAAGCGCGCTATTCGCCTGGCTATCGCCCGCACCATGCAGCGCGGCGGCAAGGGAATCAAGGTCATCGTCGGCGGTCGCCTGGGCGGCGCGGAAATCGCTCGCAGCTACGGCGACAAAGACGGCAAGATCCCGTTGCACACGCTGCGCGCCGATATTGACTACGGCCTGGCGGAAGCCCGCACCCAGTATGGCAACATCGGGGTGAAGGTGTGGATCTACCGTGGCGAAATCCTGCCCGGCACCGCGCCGATGGTCGGACAGACGCAGGTACCGCGCGAGCGCACGGCGATGCCGCCGCGCCCAACAGCGGCAGCCCCGGCCGGCGCGCCGGCGGCGGCTACCGCGAAGAAGGGCTGGAAACGCGTGACACGCTCCGACGGTGACGTGGCGCCTGCCCCGGTGGACGAGAGCCCTGAACTCGTGGAGGAGAACGTCCTGCCGCAGACCCCCGTGGCGGAGGAGACTCCGGTGATCGAGGCCGTGGAGACGGCCGCGCCCGAATCCGACGGACCGGAGGCATCGGCCTGACGCCGAGCAGAGGAGGACACGACCATGTTAATGCCGGCGAAGGTGAAATTCCGGCGCGTACACCGCGGCCGCATGACCGGGAAAGCGACTCGCGGTAATACCGTAGCGATGGGTGAGTATGGCCTGGTGGCCCTGGAGCCCTGCTGGATGACGAACCGCCAAATCGAGGCGGCGCGCGTGGCCATCACCCGTTACATGAAGCGTATTGGGAAGGTGTGGATTCGCATCTTCCCTGACAAGAGCATCACCGCGAAGCCGGCCGAAACCCGCATGGGTTCTGGCAAAGGCTCTCCCGAACATTGGGTGGCGGTGGTTAAGCCGGGCCGCGTGCTCTTCGAGTGCGCCGGCGTGCCGGAAAAAGTGGCGAAAGAAGCGATGCGACTGGCGTCCTACAAGCTGCCGATCAAGACGCGTTTCGTCGTCCGTGAAGAAACCGAAGGAGGGCAGGGACTGTGAAGCTGAATGAACGCACACGGCTGCACGGCCTGTCGAAGGAAGAACTGGAGAAGGAGCTGGCTGAGGCCGAGCGTGCCCTCCTGGACTTCCGTTTCGACGCCGGGCTCAACCGCCTGTCGAATCCTGCCGGGATGCATAACACACGCAAGCGTGTGGCGGTGTTGAAGACGCTCATCCGTGAGAAAGAGTTGCTGAGCGAGCATGCCTTCAGCTCGATGCGCGAATACCAGGTCTTCCAGGCCGCGGCGAACAAGGCGTATCGCGCCAGCCGCAAGGCCCGATAGGCGACAGGCAGGAGAGAGAAATGGACGAAAATCAGGTTCGTACCCAGCGCAAAACGCGCGAAGGGATTGTCGTCAGTGATAAGATGCAGAAGACCGTGGTGGTCAAGGTGGAGCGCCTGGTGACGCACCCGCTGTATCGCCGTATCATGAAGCGGACCAGCAAGTTTAAAGCGCATGATGATCGCTTTGCCTGCCGCATCGGCGATAAAGTCCGTATCATGGAAACCCGTCCGATCAGTAAAGACACGAGCTGGCGCGTGATAGAGGTCATTGAGCGCGCGAAATAACGCCGCTCCCGGGCATCGGGCAGGAGAGAGTGCATGAAACTCTACGAGACCGCACAAATCAGAAATATCGCCATTATCGGGCATGGCAGCGCGGGCAAGACCACCCTGGCGGAAGCGATGATGTACCAGACGGGCGCCATCGGCCGCATGGGGCGCGTGGATGCTGGCACGACCCTGTCGGATACCGATACCGACGAGGTGCAGCGCCAGATCTCCATCAGCACGTCGTTGCTGCCCGTGCAGCATCAAGGCGTGAAGATCAACGCGCTGGATACCCCGGGCTACGCCGACTTCGTCAGCGAAGTGGTGGGGGCGGTCTTCGTCGCCGATGCCGCGCTGGTGGTGGTAGACGCCGTCAACGGCGTGGAAGTGCAGACCGAGCGGTACTGGCGCATGGTCGATGGCCGCGGACTGCCGCGCCTCATCGTCATCAATAAGATGGATAAGGACCACGCCAGCTTTGACCGTGCGCTGGCATCGGTGAAAGCGCGCTTCGGCAACAATGTCGTCACGCTGGCGTTGCCCATCGGTGAACAGGCGGCCTTCAAAGGGTACGTCGACCTGGTGCATATGCAGGCGTTTCTGGAAACCGACGATACCAGCGCGCCGAAGGCGACCGACATCCCGGCCGAGCTGGCGGAGACGGCTGCGTCACTGCGCGAAAAGATCGTCGAAGCCGCCGCCGAGGCGAACGACGATTTGATGATGAAATATCTGGAAGAGGGCGAGCTCTCTGACGATGAGATCATCGCCGGGCTGCGCGATGTCATTCGCGCTGGTCGCGTCTTCCCCGTGCTGGTGAGCGCCGCGGCGAAGAACTATGGCACCACGGCGCTACTCGACCTCATCAGCGCCGCCCTGCCCGCGCCAAGCGATGCCGCTCCGGTGCACGCGCTGCGCGGCGAGACGGAAGTCGAGTTGACGGCGAATCCGGCAGGCCCGCTGGCCGCCTATGCGTTCAAAACGACCGCCGACCCGTTCGCCGGCCGCATCACCTTCCTGCGCGTTGTCTCTGGCACGCTGGTCTCCAGCAGCGAGTCCTTTAACGTGTCTAAGGACGCGAAGGAGCGCGTGGGCAACCTGTTCGTCTTTATGGGCAAGCAGCAGGATGCCATCGAAAGCGCCAAAGCCGGCGACATCGTGCTGGTCGCGAAGCTGCATGCGACGACCACCGGCGATACGCTGACCGGCGCGCATGATCGCATCGTCGTGGCCGCGCCCGACTATCCGGTACCGATGTTGAACTTCTCCATCGCACCGGTGAACAAGGGCGAGGAAGACAAGCTGGCACAGGGGATGCATCGCTTCATGGAAGAAGACCCGACGCTGCGCTTTGAGCAGGACGCGGAAACGCACGAGGCAATCGTCGCGGGCATGGGCGAGCTGCACCTGGAAGTAGTGCGCGACCGGCTGAAGCGAAAATTCAACGTGGATACCGTGCTGGGCAATCCGACGCTGGCCTACCGCGAGACGATTCGCGTACCCGCCGATGGCCACGGCCGCCACAAGAAGCAGACGGGCGGCGCCGGCCAGTTTGGCGACGTCAAGTTGAAAATTGAGCCGCTGGAACATGGCGGCGGCGTCGAGTTCGTCGACGCGGTGGTGGGCGGCGTGGTGCCGCGGCAGTTCATCCCATCGACAGAAAAGGGCGTACGCGACGCGCTGAAGCGCGGGCCGCTGGCCGGCTACCCGGTCGTGGATATCCGCGTCACCCTGTATGATGGATCGTACCACCCGGTCGACTCGAAGGACATCGCCTTCCAGTCCGCCGGCCGCCTGGGCATCCAGGAAGCCATGGCGAAGGCGCAGCCCGTGCTGCTTGAACCCTATGTGAACGTCGAGATCACCGTCCCGGACGAGTATATCGGCGACATCATCGGCGGGCTGTCGAGCAAGCGCGGTCGCGTGCAGGGTTCCGACGCCGCGAGTCCGGGCATGGCCATCGTGCGCGCCCAGGTGCCGCAGGCGGAGATGTTCCAGTATTCCAACGAGCTGCGTGCCATGACGCAAGGGCGTGGCAGTTTCACCATGAGCATTTCACATTACGAGGAAGTGCCATCGCACGTGACGGATTCCATCGTCGCGGAAGCGAAAAAGAAGCGTGAGGAAGAGCAGCGCTAACGCGGCGCTTGGCATGAGGAGAGCAACAGATGATTACGTTACGCACGCGTTTGAACGTGGCAGATAATTCCGGCGCCCGCGTGGTCGAGTGCATCCGGGTCCTCAAGGGGTCGGTCGGCGCGCCCGCACAGATCGGCGACGTCATCGTCGTCGCCGTAAAGCAAGTAACGCCTGGCGGCAACATCAAAAAGGGCGAGGTGGCGAAAGCTGTCGTGGTGCGCACGCGCCGCGCGCTGCGCCGCCCCGATGGCTCGTACATCCGTTTTGACGACAACGCCGCCGTGCTGATCAACGAGGCGAAGAACCCGCGCGGCACGCGCATTTTCGGCCCCGTGGCGCGCGAGTTGCGAGACCGGGATTTCATGAAGATCGTCAGCCTGGCACCGGAGGTGCTCTAGGCCTGTTGGAGCCCGGCGCACGGCGTGTGGGCGCTGAAATTACGGTGAAATACGGCAATCGCTGACATAGGTCCGCCAAAGATGCGCAAGGGCCTTGACACTGAGGGCGAATTTCCGTAAAATTCACCCTCGCGTGTCCTCGACTGGTTCGGGGGCAAAAGATTGGTGTGTGTCATGAAGATCGTAAAAGGTGATACCGTCTATATTCGTTCCGGTCGCGACCGCGCGGGCCTCAGCCGCCTGCGCAAAGCGTTGCACCTGGAAGGGAAAGAGCATGCGGCCGCATTCCGCCAGCAGGTGGAGTCGATGCCGATGAACGAGCAGATCGAGCGCGCCAACAGCGTAGCGGGCATCCGCGGTCGCGTGATCCGCGTGCTGCCCCGCGAAGGCAAGGTGCTGGTGGAAGGCCTGAACAAGGTCACCAAGCATCAGAAGCCCCGCGCCACCTCCGGCGCCGGCGCGTTGCAGCAGGGAGGGCGTATCGAAATGGAAGCGCCGATTCCGGTGTCCCGCGTCATGCTCGTCTGCCCGCATTGCGACAAGCCGACCCGCGTCGGATCCCGCGAAGTGGAAGAGACGCGCACCACGCTCGGCGGTCCGAAGACCGTGAAGCGTCGCATTCGCGTGTGCAAGCAGTGCCAGGCCGACATCGAACGGCCGACCGACACCGCGCAGATGTAAGACCACAAGCCCTCACCGCCGAACGGTCTCGAATCGTCGAGGCGCGAACGGGATGGTGGGATACTATAAGGAGTCTATCGTGGCCAAAGATGATGGAAAAAAGGGTGGCGCCCCCAAGGGAGGCAAAGCCCCCGCCGGCAAACCCGGCAAGCCTGGTGCGCCTGGTAAAACCAAGACCGCCGCGCCTGGCGCGGTGGCCTTCACCGGCGAAGAAGAGAAGGGGCCGGCGCCCCGCCTGCGCGAGCGCTATCAGGAGACGGCGATCCCCGCGATGCGCGAGCAGTTTACCTACGGCAACGTGATGCAGATCCCGCGGGTGATGAAAGTCATCGTCAACATGGGGGTCGGCGAAGCGCTGCAGGATTCGAAGACGTTGGACAACGCCGTGCGCGAGATGGCGATCATCAGCGGGCAGAAGCCGCTGGTGACCAAAGCGAAGAAGTCGATCGCGGCATTCAAGCTGCGCGAAGGCAATCCCATCGGCTGCAAGGTCACGCTGCGTGGCGTGCGCATGTGGGAATTTCTGGATCGTCTTTTTACCACCGCGCTGCCGCGCATCCGCGACTTCCAGGGCCTTCCGGCCAAGTCGTTTGACGGCCGTGGCAATTATACCTTCGGGGTGAAGGATCAGACGATCTTCCCGGAGATCAGCATCGACTCCATTGATCGCGTTCGCGGGATGGACATCACCATCGTCACCACCGCGAAGACCGACGAAGAAGCGCGCGCGTTGCTCACGCTGCTGGGCTTGCCGCTGCGCAAGAGTTAAGAGGAGAGTACGGCCGTGGCCAAAAAAGGCAAACTCGAGACCTGGAAAGCGAAACCGAAATTCGCCGTGCGCGCCTATAACCGGTGCCACGTCTGCGGGCGACCCCGCGCCTATTTCCGCAAATTCGGCATGTGCCGCATTTGCTTGCGCTCATTCGCGCATCGCGGCCTGTTGCCGGGCGTGACGAAGTCGAGTTGGTAGGAGGAACGCGATGCCGCTGACCGATCCCATTGCCGATATGCTGACCCGCATCCGCAACGCGGTATCCGCTGATCATGACACGGTGGAAATGCCGTTGTCGCGCATCAAGGTGGAAATCGCCCGCGTGCTGAAGGACGAAGGGTATATCGCAAAGTATGAAGTCGCCGATGCCGGGACTCCCGGGGCGACGCTGAAGATCACGCTGCGCTACGGAGTGCGCCGCCAGCCCGTCATCAGTGGGCTGCGCCGCGCCAGCAAGCCGGGCCGCCGTCTCTATGTCGGGTGCCAGGAGATTCCGCGGGTGCAGGGCGGGTTGGGGATCGCCATCCTCACCACCTCGTGCGGCGTGATCACCGACCGGCAGGCGCGCGCCGACCATATCGGCGGCGAAGTCCTCGCGCTGGTCTGGTAGTCGCAACCGGAGCGTTTCCGGAAGTCAGGGAGTTGTAACATGTCGCGGATTGGACGCAAGCCCATCCCGCTGCCGAGCGGGGTGCAAGTGGCAATAGCAGAGGGCACCATCATGGTGACCGGACCGAAAGGCACGCTGAAGCGCGCCATTCCGGAACCGATCATGGTGCGCCAGGAGGACTCGATTCTGTATGTCGAGCGCCCCTCGGAGCTGAAGGCGCACAAGGCGCTGCACGGCCTGACTCGCTCGCTGGTGGCCAACATGGTCGACGGCGTGACGACCGGGTTCGCCCGGCAGATGTCGCTGCACGGCATCGGGTACCGCGCGCAGTTGCAGGGTGACCGCGTGGTGCTGAACCTGGGGTTCGCCCACGACGTCATCGTCATTCCTCCGCCGGGCATCAGCGTGGCGGTAGAGACGGTGTCGCCGAACGTGGATAACCAGCACTGCACCGCGCGCCTGACGGTCTCCGGCATCAGCAAGGAGATGGTCGGCCAGGTGATCGCGAAAATTCGCGCGCTGAAGAAACCCGAGCCGTATAAGGGCAAGGGCTTCCGCTACGCGGGTGAGACGATCCGGCGCAAGGCCGGCAAGGCCGCGAAGGCGGGCAAGGGTAAGAAATAACGCGGGCATCCGCGAGTGAGACGGGCGGCCGCGCGGCGCGCGGACCCCGGCGCGTGAGGAATAACGGATGAAACTGAACAAAGAAGAGGCTCGCGAACGACGCCATCGGCGTGTCCGCGCCAAAGTGAGCGGAACGCTGGAGCGACCGCGTCTGGTCGTGCATCGCAGCGGCAGGCATATCTATGCGCAGGTGATTGACGACATTGCCGGCCACACCCTGGCCGCGGCGTCCACCAACGAGCCCGCCTTCCGCGAGCAAATCACCGCGGAGCTGAAGGCGTGGAACGTGGCGGGAGCGAAGTCCGTCGGTTCACTGGTAGCCGAACGGGCGAAGGCCCAAGGGATTACCATGGTGGTGTTTGATCGTGGCGGGTACCCGTATCACGGTCGCGTGAAGGCGCTCGCCGACGGCGCGCGTGAGGGCGGCCTCGAGTTCTAACGGCCCCGACCCTGGAGACGGAGAAGACGCATGGCGAAGATTGATCTTTCGGCGCTGCAGCTCGAGGAGAAAGTGGTTTCTCTGAATCGTGTGCAGAAGGTCCATAAGGGCGGACGCACGCTGCGCTGGAGCGCGCTGGTCGCCGTCGGCGACGGCTCAGGCCACGTGGGCGTGGGTCTCGGCAAAGCAAGCGAAGTGCCCGACGCGATCCGCAAGGGCGCGGAGGCGGCGCGCAAGTCGCTCTTCAAAATTTCGATGGTTGACGGCACCATCCCGCATCCGATCCAGGAGCGCCTGGGCGCGGCGCAGGTGATGCTGAAACCCGCCGCGCCGGGTACCGGCGTGATCGCGGGCGGCGCGGTACGCGCCATCCTCGAAGTGGCAGGGGTGAAGGACATCCTCACCAAGTCGCTCGGGTCGGACAATGCCGTGAACATCGCCTGGGCGACGGTGCATTGCCTGAAAATGCTGCGGACCGTTGAGGATGTCGCGGCAATCCGCGGCAAAAGCGTCGAGGAGATTCTCGGGCGTCCCGCCCGACGAGGAGAAGTGGCATGAGCGGCAAGCTGGCGATTACGTTGCGCAAAAGTCTCATTACGTTCCCGGACGACCAGCGCCGCACGGTGCGGGCTCTGGGACTGAAAAAGCTCAATCAGACGGTGATTCTGCCGGATAACCCGTCCACCCGTGGCGCCGCCTTCAAGGTGCGCCATCTGGTGGAAGTGCGCGAAGCGCCTGAAGAGTAGGGTCGGCGAGAACGACGGAGTAAGCATCATGCGGTTGGAGAATTTACAGGCGCCGGTTGGGGCGCATACTGGCAAAAAGCGCGTCGGACGTGGCACCGGGTCGGGCCACGGCAAGACATCGACCCGCGGCCATAAAGGCCAGTGGGCGCGCGGCTCCGTGCGACCGGGCTTCGAAGGCGGGCAAACCCCGCTGCAGCGTCGCCTGCGCAAGTTGAAGGGTATCAGCAAAACGGCAATGAACATCGGCATCTTCCGCACGGAATATGCGATCGTCAACGTCGGGCAGCTCGAGCGCTTCGCGGCCAATACCATCATCACCCCCGAGCTACTGGTGCAGACGGGCATCGTGCGTGAACTGCGCGACGGCCTGCGGGTGCTGGGAACCGGCGAGCTGACCAAGCCGCTCATTATCTCCGCGCAACATTTTAGCGCCAGCGCTGTCCAGAAGATCACGGCGGCAGGTGGGCGTACGGAGGTCATCTAGTGCCACATGAGGCGAGCTGGAAAGAATCACTGGTGAAGCTGGGGCGCGCGCTGCAGATCCCTGATCTGCGAGCACGCCTCCTCTTCATGGCGGGGATGTTCGCGTTATTCGTGGCGGGGCTGCATGTCCCGGCGCCGTACGTGGACGCCACCAAAATGGACGCACTGGCAGACCAGGGGGTGTTCGGCCTATTCGACATCCTCTCCGGCGGTGCGTTCCGTCGCCTATCCATCCTGGCGCTCGGTATCGTTCCCTACATCAACGCATCTATTATCATGCAGTTACTGGGAATCGCCGTGCCGTCTATCCAGCGCATGCAGAAGGAAGGCGAAGACGGGCGCAAGAAGATTTCGGCCATCACGCGTATCGGCACGGTAGCCCTGGCCTTCGTGCAGGCCGCCGGCCTTGGTATCTACCTGCATAGCCTCGGGGCCGTGCCGCTGACGCAGACCGTTGGTCCTATTCTCGGCTTGCTGCCGCTGGTGCTGGTGATGACCGCCGGCACGTCTTTCCTGATGTGGATGGGCGAGCAGCTCACCGATAAAGGCATTGGCAACGGCATCTCACTGCTCATCTTCGCGGGCATCATGATTCGCCTGCCGGATACCTTCGTAGCTATCGCTACTCAGGCCAGCGCGCAGACGCGCAACGTGGCCTTCACGGTGCTGGGGATCGCGTTGATCGTGCTGATCTTTGTGGCAATCATCGTCTTCATCACCTATGTGCATCAAGCGACGCGGCAGATTCCGATCCAGCATGCGAAACGCCAGGTGGGCGGCCGCACCTTCGGCACGGCGAACACCTACCTGCCGCTGAAGATCGCCACCGCCGGCGTGATACCGATCATCTTCGCCATCTCGGTGGTGATGCTGCCCTCGCAGATCGCCTCGATGGTCGCCCAGGCGCAAGGGTATGCCATTGACGTCTATAACCCGAAAGGGTGGATCGACTATCTCATGTGGCTGTCGCCCGGTTACCATTGGGTGGGCGCGGTGGTCTACTTCCTGCTGGTGATCTTCTTTACGTATTTCTATACGGCAGTGATCTACAACGTGCAGGATATCTCGGACAACCTGAAAAATCACGGCAGCTTCGTGCCGGGCCTGCGGCCGGGCAAACAGACGGAACAATATATTGACCAGGTGCTCACTCGCATCACCTTCGCGGGAGCGATATTCCTGGGAGTTGTGGCGTTGCTGCCGTATATCATTCCGGCCGTTTTCCAGGATCGCAACTCGGCGGCGAACCTCTTCCCGCTGTGGGGCGGCACCTCGTTGCTCATCGTCATTGGCGTCGCGCTGGAAACGATGAAACAGGTGGAGGCGCACCTGGTAATGCGCCACTACGACGGGTTCATTAAATAAAGCCGGAACACCGGCGCGGAGCAGATAGGAGTGCGGGATGACAGAGCCCACCGGCTCATGTGCACAGGGACGACATCTGATATTACTGGGCGCGCCCGGCGCGGGCAAAGGCACCCAGGCGGCGTACCTGCGTGAGCAGTGGGGCTTGACGCATATCTCCACGGGTGATATTCTGCGCGCCGAAGTCGCGCAGGGCACGGCGCTGGGCCAGCAGGCGCAGGGATACATGAACAGCGGCGCGCTGGTGCCCGACGATGTGATCATCGCGATGATGGAAGAGCGGTTGACGCAGCTCGGGGCCGCCACCGGTTATGTGCTGGACGGTTTCCCGCGCACGGTCGCACAGGCCGAAGCGCTGGGCGACATGCTGGGGCGCATTGGCCACGCGTTGGATGCGGTAATCAACCTGGATGTAGATCGGGCCGAACTGATCCGCCGATTGAGCGGGCGTCGCGTCTGCCCGAACTGCAGCGCGGTATACCACGTCGACACGATGCCGCCGAAAGCGGCGGGAATCTGCGATGTGTGCGGTACGGCGCTTATCCAGCGCAAGGACGATCAGCCGGAGGCGATCGCCAACCGGCTGGAAGTATATGCGGCGTCGACGCAGCCGCTGATTGACTATTATCAGTCGCGCGGCGCGCTGGTGGTCATTGACGGCACCATTGGCGTGGCGGCGGTGGCGGAAGCGATACGCGCGGCGATCGGCGAGGATGCATGATGGTATCGCGGCGGAAACATCCCGCCGTGCCCGTTCCGATCAAGAGCGAGCGCGACGTGGCGTTGATGCGCAAAGCGGGACGCGTGGTGGCGCTGGCGCTGGCGAAGATCGGCGACGCCGTCCGCGCGGGGATGACCACCGGCGAATTGGATCGCATCGCCGAAGCGGCAATTCGCGGCATGGGTGCAGCGCCGGCGTTTTTAGGCTATAATGGGTTCCCGGCGACGGCGTGCATCTCCATCAATCAGGAGGTGGTGCACGGCATACCCGGCCCGCGCGTCCTCAATGAGGGCGATATCGTGGGGGTGGACCTGGGCGCCATCGTGGACGGCTGGTACGCCGATGCCGCCTACACCTTCGCGGTGGGAATGGTTGCGCCGGCAGCGCGTCGGTTAATGGACGTCGGCCAGGCGGCGCTGGACGCGGGGATTGCGGCGACTCGTCCCGGGCAGACCGTACGCGATATCGGCGCAGCGGTGCAACGGGAGGCCGAGTCGAACGGTTACTCCGTGGTGCGCGATTTGTGCGGGCACGGCATCGGCCGGCGGCTCCATGAGGAGCCGAAAGTGCCGAATTACGTAACCGGCGGCGGGAATATCGTCCTGCGTCCCGGCATGACACTGGCCATCGAGCCGATGCTCAATGCCGGGCGTCATGACGTGCGGTTGCTGTCGGACGGCTGGACATATGAAACGGTTGATCGGTCACTATCGGTGCATTACGAGCATACCGTGCTTGTGACGCCCACGGGACCGGAAATTCTCACCAGCTTGCGGTGAGCAGGCAAGGGAGCATACAGCGTGGCCAAAGAAGCGGCAATCGAAATGGAAGGGGTCGTTGAAGAGGCGCTTCCGAACGCGGCGTTCCGCGTGCGCGTCGACAATATGCCCAAAACGCCGGAGGGCAAGCCGCATGTGGTGCTGGCCTCCGTGTCGGGAAAGATTCGCTTGAATTTCATCCGCATTCTGCCGGGTGATCGGGTCAAAATGGAGTTGTCTCCATATGACCTGACCCGCGGGCGGATCGTGTATCGGTACAAGTAACGGCGGAAACGCCGGGGTGACAGTTGTAATTTACGCAGGCGCGTCGCGCATGGCATCATCAGCGTGAGCGCCGAGGAGACCAGCATGAAAGTGCGAGCATCAGTCAAACGCATTTGCGATAAGTGCAAGATCATTCGCCGCGAGGGGAAAGTGCGCGTGATCTGCGTGACCCCGAAGCACAAGCAGGTGCAGGGGTAACCGGACGGGACAAGGAGAAGAGGCATGGCACGTATAGCAGGTGTGGACCTGCCCCGAGACAAGCGCGTTGAGATTGCCCTCACCTACATTTACGGGATTGGGCTGCCGACGAGCGTGATGATCCTGGAGCGGACGGGCGTGGACCCGGCAACCCGCGTGCGCGATCTCACCGAAGAAGAGGTGAGCAAGCTGCGCGAAGTCATCGACCGCGAAATGACGGTGGAAGGCGACCTGCGTCGCATGGTTTCCGCCAATATTAAGCGGCTCATGGATATCGGCTGCTACCGCGGCCTGCGGCACCGCCGCGGCCTGCCCGTGCGCGGCCAGCGCTCCAAGACGAATGCGCGCACCCGGAAGGGGCCGAAGCGCACCGTCGCCGGCAAAAAGAAAGCCGTGAAGAAATAGGCAAGTATAACCCGGCCGGCCTGTCGCCAGGCCGGCCGAGGAGGAACGTATGGCACGTAAAGTTGGAAAAACCAAGCGACGCGAGAAGCGCGCAGTCGTTGAAGGCAACGCCTACATTCAGTCGACCTTCAACAATACCATTGTCACCATCACCGATGTGAATGGCGATGTCGTCACCTGGTCGAGCTCCGGTTCGGTGGGGTTCAAGGGCACGAAGAAGGGTACGCCGTTTGCGGCCCAGCTCGCATCCGAAACCGCTTCCCGCCGCGCGGCCGATCAGGGGATGCGCCGGGTGCATATATTCGTAAAGGGCCCGGGCAGCGGTCGCGAGACGGCCATCCGCGCCATCGGCGCCGCCGGTCTCGGCGTGGCCTCCATCCAGGATACCACCCCGGTGCCGCATAATGGCTGCCGCCCGCCGAAGCGCCGCCGCGTCTAAGCGAAGGAAATAGGAGAAACGAATCCATGGGACGCTATACTGGTCCAGTGTGTAAACTTTGCCGCCGCGAGGGGTTGAAGCTCTTTCTGAAGGGTGCCAAGTGCCTTGGTTCGAAGTGCCCGGTGGATAGCCGCCCCTTCCCGCCCGGCCAGCACGGGCAAGGGCGCAAAAAGGTGTCCGACTACGGGCATCAGTTGCGCGAGAAGCAGAAGGTGCGTCGCTACTACCTCGTGTTCGAGCGGCAGTTCAGTAATTACTTCGTGAAGGCGACGCAGCAGCGCGGCGTGACCGGCGAGAAGATGCTCCAGCAGCTCGAGTTGCGGCTGGATAACGTGCTCTTCCGTTCGGGCATCGTCTCGTCGCGCCCGGAGGCCCGCCAGGTCATTACCCACCGCCACATCGCGGTGAATGGCGGCACGGTAAGCATTCCGTCGTACCAGGTCAAGCCCGGCGACGTGGTGGAAGTGCGCGAGCGCGCGAAGAAGATGGAAATCTTCCAGGGTTCGTCGGTGCGTCGCGCCCCGCGCTGGATAAACGTCACGCCCGAAGCGCAGCGCATCGAGGTGCTCTCGGTGCCCAACCGCGAGGAGATGGAACTGCCCGAAATGCACGAGCAGCTCATCGTCGAATTCTTCTCGCGTTAACGCGCAACCCCTCGCGTTCGCGCGAGGAGACGCGGCCGTGTCGCGGTGCCGCGAGTGGTGAGGGCTGCGCCCTCGCCCGAAGGTGCAGGAGCGAAGGATCATGTTGTTGATGAGTAATACCACGCCGAGAATCGAGCGCATTGACGATCGGACCGACCCGCGCTACGGGAAGTTCATCGTCGAGCCGCTGGAGCGCGGCTACGGCACCACGCTGGGCAGCTCGCTGCGTCGCGTGCTGCTCTCGTCCATCCCCGGGGCGGCGCTGCGCTCAATACGCATCGCCGGGGTGCTGCACGAGTTCAGCACCATTCCGAGCGTGGTCGAGGATACCACCGACATCCTTCTCAATATGAAGGAAGTCGCGTTCAAAATCAATCCGAGCGCCGATGACCGTCCCGCCGATGAGCCACGTGAAGTGACCCTCTACCGAACGGGTGCCGGCGAAGTGACCGCAGCGGACATCGAGCTGCCGCCGGATATGGAGATCGCCAATCCCGGGCATCACCTGGCGACGCTGACGAGCGACGACGCCGTCCTCGACATCAAGCTGGAAGTGCAGTTCGGCACCGGGTTCGTCGCCGCCGAGGCACAGGACCGCTCGCGCATGCCCATCGGCACCATTCCGGTGGATTCGATCTATACGCCGGTGCGCCATGTCGCCTACCGGGTGGATCCCACCCGCGTGGGCAGCGCCACCGACCTGGATCGGCTGACACTGGAAGTGCGCACAAACGGCACGATTAGCCCGCAGGAAGCGATCAGCGACGCGGCGAAGATCCTCGATCGCTATCTCATCCTCTTCTTCGATTTCGGGGAACAGGACGAGCATGGCCTGTTTGCCGAGCACCTGATCGCCTCAGTGCCGGGCGCCGAGAAGCGCATCAAGGACCTGGGCTTCTCCGTGCGCACTTTTAACTGCCTGCGCAAGGTGGGCATCACCACCGTCGGCGAGTTGATCGCGCACTCCGAGTCCGATCTGATGGCCATCAAAAACTTCGGCCGCAAGTCCCTCACCGAGGTGAAGGAGAAGTTGGCGGAGATGACGTTGGCCCTGCGCGACTCCGGCGAATACATACCCGAGGACGACGACGACGAGGAAGAAGACGAAGAGTAATCCCCACACGGGGTGGAAGGGGCCCGGTCGGGCGCCCACAGGGAGATAGGTGAACGAGTATGAGACATCGCGTGGCAACACGACGCCTTGGCCGCCCGACGGACCAGCGCATCGCCATTTTGAAGAATCTGGTCGCCGCCGTGATCGATCACGGGTACGTGACGACGACGGAAGCGCGCGCCAAAGAAGTGCGCCCGATTATCGAGAAGGTGATCACCCTCTCGCGGGAAGATAACATCAACAACCGGCGCGCCGCGCGCCGCTGGATCCCGATGGGGAAGGCGATCACGACGAAAGAGAAATTCGAGAACGTCACCGGCGAGACGCTGCCGTACAAACTGACGCCAGCGAAGCCGGGTGACCGCCCGAAATCCCTGAAAGGTCCCGATACGCGACCGAAGGGTGAGCGCCTGCTGAAGAAGCTGTTCGAGGAGATCGGCGTACAGTTCAAGGACCGCAACGGCGGCTATCTGCGCCTGACGAAACTGGGCGGCGAGTCGCACCTGACCGGCCAGAGTGTGCCCAAGCTGATCATCCGTCCGGCACGTCGCGGCGACGGCGCCTCGATGGTGAAGATCGAATTGGTGGACTAGCCATTGATGCGGACGCTCGCCCTGACCGTGGCATATGACGGGACTGAGTGGGCGGGGTTCCAGCGGCAGCGGCAATCGCCGTCCATCCAGGGAACCCTGGAGATGGCGCTGTCCGACGCGCTGCAGCACCCCATCGCGGTGCTGGGGGCGGGACGCACGGATGCGGGGGTGCACGCCCTGGGGCAGGTGGTGAGCCTGCATACGGACAACCCGATCCCGACGGAACGGGTGCCGCGGGTGGTGAATCGCTGGCTACCGCCAGCGATCCGGGTGCGACACGCGCGGGAGATGCCCGCCGGGTTTCATGCCCGGCTGACCGCGAGCTACCGGCGTTACTGGTACGCGCTGCAAGCGGTACGACAGCCGGATCCATTGCGCGGACGCTTCTGCTGGCAAGTGGAGCGCCCGCTCGATACCGCAGCGATGGACGCGGCGTTGCGGCCGCTCGTGGGCCGGCATGATTTTCTGGCCTTCTGCCATGAAGGCCCGCCGCCGGGAGGATCGGCGGTGCGCACGCTGCAGCGAGCCACCGTGCATCGCTGGCAGGAGTTGATTATCGTCGACGTGCAGGCAGATGCCTTTTTACGGCAAATGATACGCCTGCTGGTCGCGAATCTCGTACTGATAGGGTGGGGTGTACGTCCGGTCAGTTGGCTGGACCAACTCCTCCAGGGGCGGAACCGGCACCAGAGTGGGATGGCGGCGCCGTCCGCCGGGCTGATCCTGATGCGTGTCGGGTATGCCCTGCAAGGATCTCCCCCGGCGGGGGAAAGCGTGGAGAGTTAACCGATGAAGAGTTTCCTGGCGAAATCGAATGAAGTCGAACGCCGGTGGGTAGTGGTGGACGCGACCGACATGGTGCTCGGGCGCATGGCCTCGCGCGTGGCCTCAGTGCTGCGCGGGAAGCACAAACCGATCTACACTCCGAACGTCGATACCGGCGATTACGTGATCATCATCAATGCCGAGAAGATCCGCGTCACCGGCATGAAGCTGCTGAAAAAAGTGCGTTATCGCCACAGCGGCTACCCGGGCGGCTTCAAGCAGGCCACCTTCGGCTACGAACTGGCGAAAAATCCGGCCGAGGCAATCCGTCGCGCGGTGGTGGGCATGCTCCCGCACAACGCGCTGGGACGGGAAATGGGCCGCAAGCTGAAGGTTTATGCCGGCAGCACGCACCCCCATCAGGGCCAGCAGCCCGAAGATGTAACGGAGACGATGCGGCAGCAGTAACACTGCCGATGAGGAGGCATACACGTGGCGGAGTTCTATTACGGCACCGGCCGGAGAAAAAATGCGATTGCAAAGGTGTGGCTGCGGGACGGCAGCGGCAGCGTGACGGTGAATGGCCGCACGGTGCATGAATACCTGTGTCGTCCGACGCTGGAAATCCTGGCGCTGTCCCCGCTGGAAGTCGCCGGCATGGTCGAGCGCTTCGATATCGTCGTGAAGTGTCTGGGCGGCGGCAACTCCGGGCAGGCCGGTGCGATTCGGCACGGCATGGCCCGCGCGCTGGTCCAGTATGACGAAGCGCTGCGCAAAGTGCTGCGCGCGCACGGCATGCTCACCCGCGACCCGCGCGCCAAAGAGCGCAAGAAATACGGCCGCAAGCGCGCCCGCCGCGGCTTCCAGTTCTCCAAGCGCTAGTTGGAACGGGACACGACCTGACACGGACACCCCGGAGCCATCGGCCCGGGGTGTCCGTGTCAGGTCGTACCGGGTATGTGCAGTCGAATACTGGCTTAATCCGCAAGGTTACGGTATAATAGGTTGTCAACTTTTCGCCGGATTGCTGGAGAGGTGCGCGTGCGCATGCGGAGACGATTGCTGGGTATCGGGCTGCTGATAGTGCTCAATGTGCTCGTCCTGCTGGGGGCGGGCGTGTCCGCCACTGAAACGCCCGAGTGCGAGGGATACGTGGTCAACGCGGACCAGACGCTGACGATGATCGCCGCCGACTACGGCATTCCGGTCGAACTGCTGGCCCGCTACAACCAACTGGACGTCACCGCGGAGCTGAAGGCTGGACAGGTGATCTGGGTGCCGATCATCACGCAGGTCGCCCCGCAGCTTGCCGGCACCGCCGACTCCGCCCCAGCGGCGACACCGGCGGGCGATGTCATCACCGGCGTGGTGGGCACCATCACCGCGCCAAAGACGGACATCCTGCGCAGACCCGCGCCGGGCCAGGCGCTTTTTTCGAACGTCGTTCGGGGCACGCGCCTGCTCGTTATCGGGCAGACGGGCGGCTATTACGCCGTGCTGATGTCCGACGGCACCACTGGTTTCGTGCCGCAGATCGCCGTCGCGTTATCCGAGACGCGCATGCAGGTGCCGCGTCCGACGCCGGCGCCCACGGACGGGCAATCTAAGTATATCGACACCGCGATGGAATACCTGGGCGTACCGTACCAGTATGGCGGTCGGCTGCCGAACACGGTGGACTGCTCGCTGCTGGTACAGACGGTCTTCGCGCGGCACGGCGTGAAGCTGCCGAGGACGGCGGCGCAGCAGTACGGCGTCGGCACGCCGGTGGAGGTGGCAAACCTGCAACCCGGCGACCGGCTCTACTTTACCAATAGTTCGGGCGCCATCGGGCACACCGGCCTCTACATCGGCGGCGGGCGCTTTATTCACGCGTCGTCGAACCGGGGCAGGGTGGCCGTCGATGAACTGGCCACCCCCGCCTACTGGCGAAAATTCGCCGGCGCGCGACGCTGATAAGGATTCGTATATGACCATCGATGCGCATCTCATCCCCGTCGAGGGGGGCGTCACCGCCCCGCGGGGATTTCGGGCGGCGGCTGCCGCCTGCGGCCTGAAGAAAACCGGCTTGGACCTGATGCTGCTCACCGCCGACCGCGTCGCTTCGGCGGCGGGGGTATTCACCACGAATGTCGTCAAGGCGGCGCCGGTGGTATTCACGGCGAAACAGGTGCGCGCCGGCCGCGCTCAGGCGGTGGTTATCAACAGCGGCGTCGCCAACGCCTGCACCGGCGATGAAGGCATGCAACGCTGCGAACAGATGGCGGACGACGTCGCTCGCGCCACTGGACTGCCGCGCGAGCTGGTGCTGGTGTGCTCCACCGGCGTCATAGGCCGACAGTTACCGATGGAGAAGATCAGCAGCGGCATCGCCGACGCGGCGCGCGGCCTGTCTCCGTCTAACGGCCACCAGGCGGCGCTGGCCATCATGACCACGGACACGCGCCCAAAGGAAATCGCCGTCATCGTTGAAACCGAGGCGGGCGCCATCACCATCGGCGGCATGGCCAAAGGCTCCGGCATGATCGCGCCGAACATGGCGACGATGCTGAGCGTGCTCACCACCGACGCGCAGGTTCAGCCGGATCTGCTCTCCCTCGCGTTGCGCAACGCGGTGCAGGGGTCGTTCAACTGCGTGACGGTGGACGGCGACACCAGCACCAATGACATTGTGCTGTTGCTCGCCAGCGGCGTCACCGGCATTCGGCTGGAGCAGGGGACGGTGGATTTTGCCCGCTTCGAGCAGGGGTTGTGCCGGGTTGCCACCGAGCTGGCAAAGGCTATCGCGCGCGACGGCGAAGGCGCCACCAAGCTGGTGGAGATCCGCGTGACCGGCGCGGCCGACCAGACCGGCGCGGCCGTCATCGCGAAGACGGTGGCGAATTCGCCGCTGGTGAAGACAGCGCTTTTTGGCAATGATCCCAACTGGGGGCGCGTTCTCGCGGCCGCCGGTCGGGCGGGCGTGGCGTTCGATCCGAACCGCGCCAGCCTCAATCTCGCCGGCATTCCCGTGGTGCGCAATGGCCAGCCGGTGCCCTTCGATGTCGTCGCGGCCTCCGCGGCGCTGAAGACGGATGAGGTATGCATCGAGCTGATGCTGGCGGACGGCGACGGTAAGGCCGCCGTCTGGACGTGCGACTTCTCGTACGATTATGTGCGTATTAACGCCGACTACACCACCTGACGGAGACGCATGGACCTGCAATTCGTGCAAAAGAAGATTATGGTGGCCATCCAGGCAGCGGGCAACCCGGTGTCGCTAACCTGGTTGGTGGAGCGTCTGGAGAGCGACAACGCCGCGCTGCGCATCGGCGCCGTGCATACGTTGGAACGCATCGCCCGTGACACCGCCGAATCACACTGGCCGATCATGGAATTCTTCTGCGACCTGCTGCATGAGCGCATCCCCTGGCAGGAGGCTTCTCGCCCGGCTCCGCTGGCGGACGCACCGGAATTGCACGCGGTGCTGGCGGTGCTGGGGCGCCGCGCGCGCATGCACGAATATGGCAAAGAGCTGCGGCTGAATCTCACCGATCTCGACCTGCGCGGCGCCAACCTCGTCGGGGCGCACCTGGAGCGCTGCCTGCTGAACGGCTCGCATCTCGACGGCGCCATGCTCGGCGCCTGCCATCTGGAATACAGCATGTGCGACGGCGTGGTGTTCAACGACGCCTGGATAGGCCGCGCCAGCCTACTCGGCGCCTCGCTGCGCCGGTCGAGTTTTATAGGCGCGCGCCTGGTGCGCACGATTTTTTCCGGCGCCGCCCTACAGGACGCGCGTTTTGATGGCGTCGACCTGCGCGAGGCGCGCGGCCTCACCCGGCCGCAGATGGCGCTGGCGATCACCGACCGGAAGACCCTGTGGCCGACCTATTTCGAAACCGAAGCGGGAGTCCATTGATGCAGACCCTGTTTGAACGCGCGCAGACCATCGCCGAAACCCTCCCCTATCTACAGCGGCACCGCGAGGCCACCATCGTCATCAAGTATGGCGGCGCGGCGATGACCGACCCGGCCGTGCGCACGAAGGTGCTCAAAGACGTCGTGCTGCTGCGACTCGTCGGGCTCAATCCCATCCTCGTGCACGGCGGCGGGCCGGAAATCAACGCGATGGTTGAGCGGCTGGGCATGCAGACCACCAAGGTGAACGGCTACCGCGTCACCGACGCCGCGATGATGGACGTGGTGGAGATGGTGCTGGCCGGCCTGACGAATAAAAGCATCGTGAAGGATATCAATGGCTTCGGCGGCAACGCTGTGGGCCTGTGTGGCAAGGACGGCCACATGCTGCGCGTGACGAAGATGATGCCGGACGGCGTCGACATCGGCTTCGTCGGCGAGGTGGCGGAAGTGAACCCGCGGATCATCCGCGACCTTGTCGCCGGCGGCTACCTGCCGGTCATCGCCCCCATCGGCTTCGATGACGAAGAGCAGAGCTACAACATCAATGCCGACACCGCTGCCGCGGCCATCGCCGGCGAGTTGCAGGCCGATAAACTGATCCTTCTCACCGACGTGCCCGGGGTGCTGATGGACGTGAAAGATCCCGGCAGTCTCATCTCCTCGCTCACCGTCAGTGACGCCACCACCCTCATCGAGACACGACAAATTGGCGGCGGCATGATCCCGAAGATCGAAGCCTGTCTCGATGCCATCGCCCGTGGGGTGGGGCGCTGCCACATTGTCGACGGTCGAGACCCGCACGCGATCCTCGTCGAGCTCTTCACCGACGGCGGCATCGGCACTATGATCACCCCTGACGATGTCTGCACCGCGACGGCGCCGGTGAAGCCGGTCCTCGCCTGAACGTCATGCGTGTTGTTCGATCAACGTGCGTAAGCGCCCGCGCCGGTGACACCGGTGCCGGTGCAGGCGTAATCACGCGCCGCGCATCGATCCGCACGGGGTTGGCCGACGGCCAACCCCGTTTGTGTGCCATTTCCGTCGCGTGGGCCCGCCTCGCCGGGGTATACTACCCGTATCATTCACGGCGGGAGGGGTGGCGATGGCCTTGTATGACGAATTTGAACGGCAGCCGAATCGCTTGATCACCGCGCAAAGCGCCTACCTGCGTGCGGCGGCGTATCAGCCGGTGGGGTGGTACGAATTCACCTCCGAGGCCTTCGCGGAAGCGCGCCGGCAGGAGAAACCGGTGCTGCTCGACATCGGCGCGGCCTGGTGCCACTGGTGCCATGTCATCGACCGCGAGAGCTACGAGAACCCGGAAATCGCCACCATCATCAACGAGCAGTTCATCCCCATCAAGGTCGATCGCGACGAGCGCCCGGAGATCGATGCTCGTTATCAGACCGCCGTGCAGTTGCTCACCGGTCATGGCGGCTGGCCGCTCACCGTCTTTCTCGATCCCGATGGCGTGCCGTTTTACGGTGGCACCTATTTTCCGCCGGAAGACCTGGAAGACCGCGTCGGCCTCAATACGCTGCTGCCCCGCCTCGCACACGCCTATAAACACCGCCGCCATGAGTTGGAAGAGGTGGCGCATTCGCTGCGCGAACGCGCGGAGGCCATACACGCGGAAGGCGCGCGCCGCGCTGCGCTGTCCGACGAGCAGGTAGCCACCATTGCGCGCGCGGTGCGCACGCGCTTCAACACCGATCAGGGCGGCTTTGAGCGCGGTGGGCCGAAATTTCCGCACCCGGCGACCATCGAATTCGCGCTGATGCAATTCGACCGCACCGGCGACGACGCCTGGCGCCTCATTGTGGAAAAGACGCTGCGTGAGATGGCCTGGGGCGGCATCCACGATCACCTGGGCGGCGGCTGGCACCGGTATTCGGTCGATGCCCACTGGACGGTACCGCACTTTGAAAAGCTCGCGTCCGACAATGCGCTGATGTTGGAAAACCTGGTGCACGCCGTGCGCGCCTTCGACGATCCGCTGCTGCGTGAAGCGGCGGAAGGCACGCTGTGCTTCATATTGAACGAACTGACTGATCACGAGCGCGGCGGCTTCTTCGCTTCGCAGGACGCGGACTACAGCCTGCACGACGACGGCGATTACTGGACCTGGTCGGAAGCACAGTTCCGTCTGGCGCTTTCCGCTGACGAAGCACATGTGCTGGCTATCTACTATGGGGTGACGCCGGTCGGCGACATGCATGGTGGGCATAACGTCCTGCGCGTGCGCCGCACGCCGCCGGAAGTGGCGAAAGATCTCGAATTGCCGCTGGAGACGGTGCAGGAGCGCATCACCAGCGGCAAGCGCGCGCTGCTGCGGGCCCGTCAACAGCGAAAAACACCGAAGATCGACCGGTCAAAATACGCCGGCTGGAACGCCTTGCTTATCTCCGCGCTGCTGGAGGCGGGAACGTTGTTGGGGCGCGACGATGCGCTGAGCACTGCGCTCGTGGCCGCCGACACGCTGTTGCGCGACGCCTATGATCCCGATCACGGGATGTACCACCGCTTCCATGCCGAGGACGGCGCGCGACTGCCCGGTCTGTTGGAAGATCAGGCGTATGCCGCGAAAGCGTTCCTTGATGCCTTCGCCGCTGGTGGCCAGCCCGCGCTTCTGGACGCGGCCCGGCGCCTGCTCGACCTGTGTTTGGAGCAGTATGGCGATGAGTCCGGCCTGTTCCGCGATGTCGCGGCCAACCGTCCCCCGGCGGAAGTGCCGTACCTTGAACAGCGCCGCATGGTCTTCGATGACCAGCCCACGCCCGCGCCGAATGCCGTGCTCGCGCTCGCGCTGGACCGCGTCTGGTTGCTCACGCACGAGGCGCGCTACCGCGATGCCGCTCGCCGCGCGCTGGAGGCCGTCGCCGGCGTCGCGCCACAGTATGGCCTGTATGCCGCAATGTTCGGCATTGCCGCGCATTATCACCTCCATCCGCCGGCGTCGGCGATCATCGTCGGCGATCTGGACGACGATGCCACCCAGGCGCTCTGGGCCACCGCGCGTGAGACGTATCGGCCCGGCAGGCTGGTCGCCGTTTTCGCGCCCGATGCCGACCCACCGTACCCCGCGCGCGAAGCCCCTGTTGCCTATGTCTGCGCTGGCGAAACCTGCTCGGAGCCGGTCACCCACACCGACGCCTTGCGTCGCGTGCTGCGCGAATTCGGCCGGCCGTCCGGGTGGCGCGGTGAGGCGGCCGCCTAAATCGCTATGCCATCCGGCAGGGACACTCCATACCCACGGCGAATGACTATGTCGGTGGCCGGGTAACATACGGCCATGTGGCATGGAGTGTTCGGCACGATGAATCTGCTTGTGAAATTGATGACGCCGGAATTCTGGATGGCGCTGTACCGTGATGGCCAACTGGGCGAGTGGCCGCCGAATATCCTGCTGGCGGCCATCACCCGTTTGGTGGTGGTCGGGCTCATCTTCCTCGGCGCCGGCGTGCTCACCGGGCTGCTGCGGCGGCTGGTGGCGCGCGGCCTGCTGGCGCTGGAGGCGCAAGGCCGCGGCAGCGAACGGCGCGTGGCCACGCTGAACGGGCTGCTCACCTCCACGCTGTCCTATCTCGTCTACTTCGTCGCCATCATCCTCACCCTCTTCACCGTAGGCGTCACCTGGAAAGGCCTGGCCCCGCTGCTCGGCGCGGCGTCGGTGCTGGGGTTGGCCATCGGCTTTGGCGCGCAAAAACTCATCCGCGACATCATCACCGGCCTGTTCATTCTCGGCGAGGGCCAGTTCGATGTGGGCGACTGGGTGAATATCGGCGGCGCCACCGGCCGCATCGAGGAAATCGGTCTGCGCGTCACCCGCATGCGCGACGATCAGGGCCGGCTCTATGTTATCGCCAACGGCGATATCAACCAGGTCTATAACGCGTCGCGCGGGCCGGTGAAGCTGTCACTGGACGTTGTGCTCACGCGCCCGACCTCCTTCGAAGCGGCGATCACCCTGGTGCGCGAGACCGCCGTCGATGCCCTGGCCGAACTGGAGTTGCCCGCCAGCGAGGATGAGACCGCGCCGACGGTGTCCGTTGCCGGCATCGACAGCGCAAAATTCACGTTGCGCCTGGTACTGTGGGTGCCCGTCGCCCAGCGCGATCAAGTTGAAAACCTGCTGCGCCAGCGCCTGGCATATGCCGTGGAAGCCGCGCAAATGGCGCTGGTATAGCCCTTTGGCACGCGGATGATCTACCCGCACTATTGGGCAATCATGATAAAGAGAAGGCAGACCGTGGCCGACATCGCCGTCGAAATCTGGGAACTGGTGCGAGACGAGCAGGATCGCGACATCGTGCTGTTGCGCGATGAGCGCGGCCGTCTGCTGCCCATCGTCATCGGCGTATGCGAGGCGATGGCCATCTGGGTGCGCTTGAAGCCGGACAAAGCCGGCGCGTTCGTGCGCCGCCCATGGGGGCACGACCTGATGCAGGTGGCCATCGAGCGGTTGGGCGCGCAGTTGGAACGCGTGGTGATCGACGGCCTGGTCGACGGCACGTTCTTCGCCACCCTCCATCTCTTTCGCGGCGAGGACGAGATGCTCATCGATGCCCGGCCGAGCGATGCGATTGCCCTGCTGCTGCGCATGAGCGGCGCCCTCTTCGTCAATGACGAGGTGATGGAGGAGGCCAGCATCAAGCCCGAAGACACCCCGCCTTCGGAACCAGACGACTGGAACGATCTACCGGAATAACCTGATGCGGATGACTGCTGCCACCATCGACGACCACGTCCATTCCTCCGCCGGCTCCGCCGACGCGGTGAACTCCATGGAGGAGCTGTGTGCCCGCGCGGTGGAACATCGGTTGGCGCGAGTGTGCTTCACCGAGCATGTGGATTACGATACCACCCTTGCCGAATACGGCTATTTCGATTACGACGTGGTGTGCCACGCCTGCCAGGCCATGCGGCAGCGGTATGGCGACCAGCTCGATGTGCGGCTGGGGCTGGAAGTGGATTTTCGGCCGGAGTTCCTGCCTGCCATGCGGCAGGATTTGCCGCGGTATGACGTGGACTTCGTCCTTGGCTCGGTGCATTGCGTCGGCGGCCGTCACCTCATCGAGGTGCGCTGGGACCGCGCCACCTGGACACCGGAGGAACTTGCGCCGCTCTACGCCGAGTATTTTCACCATACCCGCTTGCTCATCGACACGGGCAGCATCGACAGCCTGGCGCATTTCGATTATCCATATAAACTGGGCATGCGTCGCGATGGCGACGTTATCCCCGGCTACGATGACGAGTTGGACGCCACGCTGGCGTTGGCGGCGGCCCGCGGCGTGGGCATCGAGGTGAATACCAAGCGCGCCGACCGCGATGCCCCGCTGGCCGCTTCCGAGGCAATCCTGCGCCGGTATCGCGCCTGCGGCGGCGACCGCGTCACCATCGGCTCCGACGCCCACCGCGTGGACGACCTGGGTTGCGCGCTGGCCATCGGCGTCGCGGCCATCCGCGCGGCAGGCTTCACGCACCTAACAACCTATCGCAATCGAACACCTATACAAATCCCGCTGTAGTTACGTTTCCCCTCTCCCAGAATTGGGAGAGGGGTTAGGGGTGAGGGCGCGCGGGAGCGCGCAACGCCCCGGGTTCTGTCCCCATATGCGGTTCACGGGTGAGGGGGGCGTGAGATGAGGAACCGACCATGACCATCGCCATCATCGGCGGCACCGGCGTTTACGATCTGGGTGGCGCGGCCGATCCGGAGTTCATCGACACGCCATACGGTCCGGCAGCCGTTATTCGCGCGCGGGTGGGGTCGGCGGAGGTGCTCTTCGTCGCGCGCCACGGGGTGGGGCATGCGGTGCCGCCACACCGGGTGAACTACCGCGCGAATATCTGGGCGCTGCACGCGCTGGGTGTGCGCGACGTGCTCGCCACCCAGGCGGTAGGCAGCCTCAATCGCGCCATGCCGCCGGGCTGTTTCGCCGTACTGGGCCAGTTTATGGACTGGACGAAGAGCCGGCCCTCGACCTTCTTCGACGGCGACACCGGCGTGGTGGTGCACGTCGATGTCACCGAGCCATACTGTCCGGCGCTCAGCGACCGCCTGATACGCGCCGGCGACTTTCTCGGCGACCTGATCACGCGCGATGCCGTGTATGCCTGCACCGAAGGCCCGCGCTTTGAAACCCCCGCCGAGATCAAAGCACTGGGCATCCTCGGCGCCGACGTGGTGGGGATGACCTCGGTGCCCGAGGCCGTGCTGGCCCGCGAAGCCGGCCTGTGCTACGCCGCCGTATGCATCGTCTGCAACTGGGCTGCCGGCATGTCGTCCACGCCGCTAACGCATGAGGAGGTGCTCGGCATCATGTCCGACCGCACCGAAGATCTGCGCACCCTTATCCGCCGGTTTCTCGACACGCCCGCCGACGGCACGTGCGCCTGCGCCGCGCTTGGCTTCCCCCAATACCTGCCGACCCTGCCATCCGGATAAGCCGCGGGCGATGCCCGTATGCGGCTGCCGGTATCACGCACGGTCATGTCGGCTCGCAAGCCAAATCCCCATTGCCAACACGGCGATTCCGGTCAGGTGCACCAGCGTGAGTTGCTCGTCGAGTATGCCCCATGCCAGCAGAATGGTGGCTGCCGGGGTCAAATACTGGAAAGCGTTGGCGAGTGAAAACGGCAAGCGATGCAATGATTCGTACCAGGCCACGAATGCGACCCCTGACGGAAAGATGCCCAGGTATAGCAGGTAGCTCCACAGTCGGGGGTCCGCCACCGGCCAGGTGAGCGCAATGCCCGGCGCGACGACGGGCAGCAGCAGGCGTGCCGCCACCAGAAACGCCATGCCGAAGAGCATGGCCCAGGCAGTGGCGATAAAACCGCCATGCCGCGCCACCACGCCACGCCCCAGCACCGAATAGACTGCCCAACATGCCGCGGAGAGCATGATGAGGATATCGCCGCGCCAATGACCGTGCATCCGCCAGACTTCGCCGATGAGCAAGCTGCCGACCAGCGCCAGCAGGATGCCACCCGTTTGCATAGGCCGAATGCGCTCACCGAGCGCGGCGGCCAGCAATAGCATCAATACGGGACTGACCTGCATGATCAGCGCGCCGTTGATGGCGGAGGTGCCGGCTTGTCCCACGAACAGCAGCACGCTCATTCCGCCGATGCCGAAGAGACTGAGGACGGCCAGGATGGCGCGGTCACGCGGTGGCACGGCCAGGAATGGCCGTCGAAACACCGTGAGCGCGGGGATCAACAACACCAGTGCGCCCAGCACGAACCGGATCGCCGAGAGGGTGAGCCCGTCCACGCCATACGGCGTCAGCGCGCGTATGACGATGTAGGTCGTGCTCCACAGCAAGGCGCTGGTGAGTGCCCAGAACAGGCCAGGAGCGGTATAACGCGACGGGGTATGCATATGCGCAGATACAGTATACCGAACGATGTGCGCCCCATGCAACCGAATCAGCAGGGCTGGTGATTGAGTTCAGCAGACTGTGCGCTTGCTGCAAGCGTATGTCAGCTATTTGTCGCGTTTATGGCGGTAGATAAGGACTTCGGCGGCTTCGATGGTGACCAGGCCGTCGTCGATGAGGGTGTCGACGATGGGGAGGAATGCGTCGATGCGTTCGGGGAGGTCGACGATTTCGATGATCACCGGCAGGTCGGTGGAGAGGCGAAGGATGCTGGCGGTATGGAGGCGCGAGTGGGCGCCGTAGCCCATGAGGCCGTGCAGCACGGTGGCGCCGGCCAGGCCGTGGGCGCGCGCCTGCTCCACGATCACCTCGTAGAGCGGCCGGCCCTGGTGGCGGTCGGCATCGCCGATGAAGATGCGCAGCAGCTTGCCGGAACGGGATTCGGAAAACGGCATCGGAGACTCCTTATCGCCACAGGAACAGGGCGAGGCGATACCCCAGAGTGACCATGAGCAGACAGCCGGCCACCGAGGCGCCGATGTAAAGCAGGGCGGTGGCCAGGCTGCCTTTGTTGAGCAGCGCCAGCGTTTCGCCGCTGAAGGTGGAAAAAGTGGTGAGCGCGCCGAGGAAGCCGATGCCGATAAGCAGGCGCCACTCGGACTTCACCACGCCTGTCTCGGTGCCGCGCAGCAGCAGCCCCATCAGCAGGCAGCCGACAAGGTTAACCGCCAGCGTGCCGTAGGGGAAGCGCAGCGTATTGATCGTCGTCATCCCATACCGCGCCCACGCCCCGAGCACGCCCCCCGCCGCCACCAGCAACAGATCCGCGATGCGCATGGTTAAATGACTTCTTCGACCGGCGTGATATACCCGCGCACGCCGTGTCCCTTTACCGCGCGCAGGTCGCGCAGCGCGGCGGCCAGACTTTGCACGGTGGTGCAGTCGGCGACGATGATGAGCATGTGGTTGCGGCTTTCCGGCTGATAGTCGACATCGTGGAAGGTGTCGACGCGCGCGCCGGTGACATTATGCACCTTCGTGTAGCGCGCCACGCCCATGCCGCGCTGCACGATGCCGGTAATGTCCGCCTCGAAATCCTCGTGATAGATGAGCACCAGCGAACGCATCGCCGTCATCCCCGGCGTGTCGATGGGGCACGACCCCGACTGATATTGCGGTTGATCCATAATACGCTCCAACTGGCCGAGTTGCCGGCCAGTCTTAGGCTAACACAATCCGCCGGGTGGGGCAACGGGTCAGTGGTGTTCGGAGGCCGTTATCTCCAGATACAGCCGCATCCACGCATCATCTCGGCTGTATTCGTTCAACTCGACGAGGTGCCCGTCGGGGTCCCAGGCAGAGGCAATCCAGGCTTTAGAACGGCCGAGGAAGATGTCGGTGGTCTTCACCCCCGCGTCGCGCAGGCGGACGAGGAGCATTTCCAGCTCCGTCACCTCCAGGCAGAGGTGGTTCAGCGGCTCCACCGGTCCCTCCGCCGGGAAGAGTTCAATAAACGACCGCCCGCCGATGTAGAGATAGACGCCAATGACGTTGCCGGCGTCGTCGCGAAACTCCGGCCCGCGCCGCAGGCCGAGCAGTTCCTCGTAGAAGCGGCAGGAGGCTTCCAGGTCGGCGACGCGCAGGCAGACATGGTTGAGGGCGATGAGCATGGAGTAACCTTTCGGTGAGACAATGACAAATGCCGAGTGCGTAATCGGCCCCCCTCCCCGGCCCTCCCCCCGTGCCTTCCGCTCCGCTCCATGC
>CAZPYA010000035.1:14311-45820 GCA_964590255.1 uncultured bacterium | reverse complement strand
TGCTCGCAATACGAGAAGGCGGCATAAAAAAGGTAACAAACTATGCGCGCACCCGTGCGATCAGCGGGACAGGAAGTGCTATCAGGATGCCCCTGATACCAAGGTCGGGGGCCAATAATAGTGGCACCAGCATGAAAAAGGCACCGACAATGCCAAAGAAATAGAAACAGCTTTGCGCCCGTTTAGCATATGGCTGCAGCAGCGGATGGATATTCGTTCTACGCACCATCGTTCGTCCTTGTATACCGGAAGGTCGGTGAAACAGGTATGCGGCACTCGCTGCATTTCCCCGTTTTTAACGAGAAATGGCTTTTCTGTTAATGGAGTGCAGTGTCCTGATTATTTCGTTAAACATTTTGCGCTACTCGCGAGACTCTTCGCCTTACCCCATATGCAACCCGCCATCAACGCTCATCGCCTGCCCGGTGATGTAGCTGGCGGCGGGAGAGGCGAGGAAGGCGGCGAGGGCGGCGACGTCGTCGGGGGTGCCGAAGCGGCCGGCGGGGATGCCGCGCAGCAGGCCCTGGCGGCGCGAGTCTTCCATGTCGGTGGTCATCTCCGTCTCGATCATGCCCGGGCAGATGGCATTGACGGTGATGCCCTGCGGCGCGACCTCGCGGGCGAGGGCGCGGGTAAGGCCGAGCAGCCCCGCCTTGGCGGCGGAGTAGTTGGCGCGGCGGATATCGCCCACGTGCGCGGCGTCCGAGCTAATGTTGATGATGCGCCCCCAGCGCCCGCGCTGCATGCCGGCGAGGACCGCTTTGGCGCACAGAAACGCCCCGGTGAGATTCGTCTCCAGCACGTCCGTCCACTCGTCCATCGCCATGAAGCGCAGGTAGTTGTCGCGCACCACGCCGGCGTTGTTCACCAGGATAGAAACTGGTCCGAAATGTGCGCCGATTTCGTCGGCGACCTCCTTCACCCGCACGCCGTCGCGCACGTCCAATTGGTACGCCGCCGCGCGGCCGCCGGCGCCTTCGATGGCGCGCACGGCGTCTACAGCCAGGTCGGCCTGTTCGCGGTAGGTGATGGCCACCGCCGCCCCCCGCGCCGCCAGCGCCGCCGCGATGGCGCGCCCGATGCCCCGCGACGCGCCGGTCACCAGTGCCACACGATCCTGCAGTTCCAGTGTTGCCATCGTCGAACCTTTCCTCCCCTCTCCTCGGGGAGAGGGGGTAGGGGGTGAGGGTTCCTTTTCAATTCGACCGCCGGTTCTGTCTACCTTTTCCGACACCGCGCCAAACCCCGCCCGTTTACGGGATTGCGCGATGATGGCCGCGTGGTACCATCCCCCTGTTAACGCGCATGTATGGAACGATGAAGTGGAAAGCCTGGCGCCATGTCCACGCCGTGTGAGCAATCATGCGGAGATTCGGGACATATTTCATGGCCCCGACAGCGTTCCTGCAGACCCATCCCACGGGGCAACCCGGATGGATGGGGGATAACCCCGCTTATCGGCCGTCCCGGTAAGCGGGGTCTTTTTCACACTCGCAGTCGTAATCGATTATCGAAATCGACCGCCCCCTTACTTCACCACAAACGCACACCGTCCAGCCGGCAGCGAGATCTTCAGGGGGGGGCCATCCTGGATCATACCTTCCGTCGACACGCTGGTATCTGTCGTCACGATTGTCGTCGTCCTCACAGTCGTCATATCTGGAATCGTCAGCAAGAGCTTGCCGGCTTGCGCGAAATTCGCTTCGCCGGTGATGCTCCCGTTCTCGATTATCAGCGTCGCTGGGCCGTTGGCAGCGATGCTGTATCCTTTAGCTTCCAACGAGCGTCCCTGCAGCAGCGCCAACACCAGCCGGCCATCCTTCTCACGCACCACCGCGCGCTGACCGTCGAAGGCGATGCCGTTCCCGCTGTATTTCCCCGGCTGTTCCGCGCAGATGACGGTGTGCTGTTCGCCGTTCACCGTGGCCGTCACGCCCGCGCCATTCGCCCAGGGGGTGAAGGCCGGCACCGCCTCGTTCGGCCGGTGTGGGTAGAGCACGGTGAAGTAACCCTTGTGGTCGGTGCGCTTCGCGCGGATGAAGTATTGCGTCTCCTCGAACTTCTTGCCCGGGTTCTGCTTGTTCCAAAAATATCCGATGGGTCCGTAATACGGGAAGTCGTGGCCATACTTGCCGGTGGCGAACTCCGGTTTCACCGGGTCGAGCATCGTCACCGTCAGGTCCATGCCGAACTGCCCGGGGTAATGGGCGATGTTGCCCTTCGTCTCCACGTTTTTCGCCAGGCACCACAGCGTGAAGTCGGTGAACTGGTCGCCGGCGCCGGCCAGCGTGTCGCGCAGCACCACGTAGTGCGGCGCGTCCGCCACCTCATTCTTCACCAGCATCACCTGACGCGTCCAGGTGGTCGGTTTGATGGGGGTGGTTTTATGCATCAGGTTCGGCGGCAGGTTGTCTTTCGGGTCTTCCGGATAGTCAATCAGCTTTGTCACCGTCACGTGGCCCTTGCAGGCGTCGGCCGCCTGCAGGAAATTCGCCTCGGTGATCTGCCCCAGGTCTTCCCAATGCGTCTTGTGCTCGATAGAGACGCAGTTGTGCATCCACGAGCGCAGCATGCACGGCTGGTACAGCGAGCCGAAATCCATCACCAGCGGCGCTCCGCGGGTGTAGAGCACGATCTGCCCCTGGTCGTCCTCGTAGTGCTCAATCTGGAAACCCATGCGGAAGGCGAGATACGTCTCGTTCGGGTCGCCGAAGTGCGAGCGCATGATGGCGCCGAAGCCGGGGAAGTGCGCGCTGCGCATGTCCGGCGCTTCGGCGGGCAGATCCGGGTTGCAGATCATCTCGTCGTTCTCATACAGGTAGTGCGAGCCGACTGCCTTCCAGCCCCACTGCATCCAGCTTGCGTATTTCGGGTCGCTGCTCGCGGTGCCCGCCGCCATGCGCCCATACAGGCTGGTGGATTCGTATGCCCCGTTGCCAATCGCTGGAATCGTGCGGATGCCGAAGCGCGGGTCTACCGGGGTAAGCAGCTTCAGGTTGAAAAGCATGTTCGACTTGAAGTACGGGTTGCGGTACAGGTCGATGAACCCGGAGTTTTTGAAGACTGTCGCCGACTGCATCACCCCCGCGATGGTGCCGTCCAGTTGGTAATGCGGGCACTCGCGCCAGGCGCCGCCGGGGGCGGTGAAGTCGCGCAGAATATCCACCGTCCACTTCGAGGAGAAGGTCATCCAGTCGAAGAAGCGCGGGTGTTCGGGGATCATCGCCGCCGAGTAGCCCAGCACGTTCAGCGCCATCGCCGGCATGTTCGGGTTGCCCAGGTGGAATCCCGTGCCGTAGGCCAGGTAGTCGCGGTCTGCCAGCTTGTAGACCAGGAAGGCGTATAACGCGTTGGCCTCGCGCCGCTCCTCCGGCGTCATCCCCGGCACGCTCATTGCCGCGTCAAACAGTGGCGCGGCCGACCGCAACATGCCCGCCGCGCGGTGCATGTGCGTTGACGGACCCACGTCGCCGTCCAAGTCCAGATAACAGGCGGCGAAAGCGCGCAGCCGCGGCATCAACCCCATCCAGTTGGAGTCGCCGTTCGCCGGGTCGTGTAGAAGGTCGTCGCTTACCTTCGGGTCCTGCGTCACCAGGTAGGTCATGCGCCGGGTGTATTGCGTGCCCAGCGAGGCCATCAGCGCCTTGTTCTGCTTCACCCGTTCGCGCATCGCCGGCAGTTCCGCCTTTGTGATAAAACCCCGCGGATAGGCGTCCGCGCCGGGGGCGTCCCACTGCAATGCCCAGTCCTTGATCTTGTCCAGCGGGTTTTGTCCGTAGCGCGTCCACGCCCGGCGGATGCCGCTGCCGACGAAGTCGCCCTTCTCGGAGATCACCTCTGCCGGGCGCGACACCAGCAGACCCCACTCGCGCACCCCCTGCGTTGGTGGCGTGCCCGGGTCCAGCGTGCCGCTCATGTAGGAACTGCGATACTCGACACCTTCCACCACGCCCTGCGGAATGGGCAGGCGGATGGGCGCCTTCACCACCAGTTCCGGCCCCTTGCGGCTCTCCAGAAAGAGCACGGTGGGGTTGCGCCAGTGCCCCGGGCGCTCCGGGAATACCGCCAGTAAATCGCCGTTCGGCGCGTCTTTCTTATACGCGCCGTAGTAGCACGCCGCCTGCTCCCACCAGTAGAACAGTCCGTGCAGGCGCAGCATCGGGCCGGGGTTCGCGTAGTCGATGGCGAAGGTCGCCTCCTTGCCGCGGTCCAGCCATATCGCGCCGTTCTGGTTGAAGCGCTTGTCCACGTACCAGCCGGCCCAGCGCACGGTGTCCGGCTGCAGGCCATTATACAAGCTGAAGCAGAAGTGGCTGTCGCGGTTCGGCGACACCGCCCCCATGTCGAATTCCTCGTGGAAATGCACCACATCCTCGCCCGCGCGCAGCGTGACGGTGCAGTCGTAATACCCCTGTTCGAACTGGTAACGGGCGCGCACGCGCTTGAAGATTGGGCCGTCCTCTTCCAGCGCAATCTTGTAGCCCACCACCTTCAACGGCGACTCCAGCCAGCCGCGGCCCAGCCACTGCCCGCTTTTGCCGCGCACCGCCAGCAGCGGCGCCGGCACCGTGCCCGCCGCGACCGGCTTGCTGAAGGTCTTCTCCCCGCGCCCGGTGCGGATGGCGATCTGGTTGTTGGACAGCACGTAGCTGTCCTTTTCCATCGCGCTCTTCAGGTCGGTGGCCGGCATCGTCGGCTTCGCCTCGTCGCAGTGCAGCGTCCAGGTGTGTTTCTGCCACGGCTGGTAGTCGGCAAGCACTGTCACCGTCACCGGCAGCGCGTTAGGCTTCGTCGTCACATCCGACGGCGAAATTTGCGCCGGCACCACCGCGCCCGTCTCATCGGTAACGAACATCGTCTCCGGATGGCAGTGCATCTCTGGCACGAAGACGGTGAAGGTCAGCACCTCGTGCGTCCACGTCCGCTTGAGGGCTTCCTCATACGAGAAGGACACGGTGACCGCCGACGCAACCATGGCGCAGACTCCGCAGAGCAGAATGAGGAACAGGGCACGCATACGCGCCTCCCATGGGATGGATATGCTGCTCATTCTGACACCGCTGTCAAGGGAAAGTGGCGATGACGATGTGTGTGCGTGCGTTGCCCCCTCTCCTGAAGGGAGGGGGGCAGGGGGGTGGGGTTCGATTTGGCACTCCGGTAGGTTATATCTCGATCGCCGCCACCGACGGCACCACCTGTGTTGGTCGATAGGAGAACCGCTCGATCTCCTCCTGCCGCGTAATGCCGGAGAGCACGAGAATCGTATCCATCCCTGCCTCCATGCCGGCGATGACGTCGGTATCCATGCGGTCGCCCACCATTACGGTGTCCTCCGAGTGGGTGCCGAGGAAGTTGAGCGCGCTGCGCATCATCAGCGGGTTGGGCTTGCCGATGAAGTAGGGCGCCACGCCCGTGGCCTTCTCGATGAGCGCCGCCATGGCGCCGCAGGCGGGCACGATGCCCTGCTCGGCCGGGCCGGACACGTCGGGATTGGTGGCGATGAAGCGCGCTCCGGCCGCCACCAGCCGCACCGCCTGGGTGATCTGCTCGAAATTGTAGGCGAATGTCTCGCCGAGCACCACGTAGTCCGGATTCACCGACGTATTGATATACCCCACCTCGTGCAGCGCGCTGGTCAACCCCGACTCGCCGATGACGTAGGCGGTGCCGTGCGGCCGCTGGTCCGCCAGAAACTGCGCCGTGGCCATCGCCGCCGTATACAGGTGCCCCTCGGGTATCTGCAACCCCTGCGTCGACAGCCGGTGCTGCAGGTCGCGCGGCGTGTAGAGCGGGTTATTGGTGATGATCAGGAACGGTGTCCGCGTCTCGGTGAGCCGCGCGATAAACGCCTGCGCCCCCGCAATCGGCGTCGCCCCGCGCACCAACACCCCATCCATATCCAGCAAAAAAGCCTTACCCATGCCCCTATTGTCGCGGATAACGCGCGGAACGGTCAAGGCAACTGGTGTATGGTTGAAGTTCACAGTAGCGGCGCCGCGCAGCAGGCCGCGTCCGGTCGGCAAACCGTTTCCGTTTTCTGCGCCAGCATGGAATGACATGATTCGCTGATAACATCTCCCTATGCTATAATATCTCATGATGGCTGATCAACCCATACGCATCTATGTTGATACCTGTGTCTTCGGCGGGGTGTTTGATCGTGAGTATGCGGTGGTGACGCACCGGTTCTTCGATCAAGTGAGGGAAGGTCGCTTCACACTCGTCATCTCGGCGGCGGTCGTTGCAGAAATATCCGAGGCTCCCGCGCAGGTGCGGACACTGTTCGATGAGCTTGTTACCGACTATATGACCATCATGCCGATATCCCCGGCTGCCCAGCAATTGCAACAGGCGTATCTGGATGCCGGCATCGTGACGGTAAAATATGCGGACGATGCGCTGCACGTGGCGATTGCCTCTGTGTCTGATTGCGCGTTGATTGTGAGTTGGAATTTCAAGCATATCGTGCACTTTCGGAAAATTCCCAAGTACAATGCGGTGAATCAAGTCAACGGTTTCCGCCCACTGGCCATCTACTCGCCGTTGGAGGTGTTGGATTATGAGTAAAAAGCCATTCGACTGTGTGGAGATGAAGCATCAGGCTGCAGAGAAAGTGCAGGCCCGGCTGGAGAAGATGACGCCGGATGAACGACAGGCATATTGGGATCAACTCACGCGCGAATACATCGAGCAACAGGCACGCCGGCGGCGCCAGAAATATGGCGACGATTATTCCGCGGTTGCATGACGTGAGGATGCCATGATCGCCTTCCTCATCCGCCTGGTCCTCGGCGTCCTGTTCTTGGCTGTGCTGCCGGGGGCGGCGGTGTCGCTGTGGCAAGTGCTGGCGGCCGGCCTGGCGTTCGGCTGGGGGCCGGTGCTCGTCGGGCTGGCGGCGGGGGCGGGGCTCTACTTCGTGCTGCTGCGGCGCATTCCAGGCTTCGAGGTATTCGAGCACGAATTGACCCACGCCCTCGTCGCGCTCTGCTACTTCCGCCGCGTCACCAACTTCACCGTGCGCCGCGACAACGGCCACGTCATCTTCCATCGCGGCTTCGGCGGCGTTTTCGGCGACGACATGATCGGCTTCGCGCCCTACGTGCTGCCCACCTTCACCGCCGCGCTCATCCTCATCCGCCCGTTCCTCGGCGCCATGCCGCTGTGGTGGTTCGACTTCTGGATCGGCGTCACCTTCGGCTACCACGTCTTCAGCGGCTACCGCGAACTCTCCCCCCGCCAACCCGACCTCGCCACCCGCGGCCTGCTCTACGCCTATATCGCCATCCCCGCCCTCACCCTCGTCACCCACGGCGCCCTCCTCGCCATTTTGACAAGGGGCTACGCCGGCGTGCCGCAATGGGCATGGCAGGTGTGGGAGGCGTCGATGAACCTTATCCGCATGGTGATAGGACAATAGGAAGAAACCATTATGCATGTTCACGGCAACGGCTTCCGCATAGTGCTCACCATCGGCCTGCTACTCGCCCTCGCCATGCCCGCGTCGGCCAACGCCGGCACGGTGCTCATGTGGTGGGGGATGGGGCATCTCCTCATCGGTAATCTCTTCATCGGCATGATTGAGGCCGGGGTGCTGGCGCGGTTCTACCAGTTGGATTATGCACGGACTGTGACCTGGACTATTGCCGCCAATTATTGCTCGATGATCGTCGGCTTCATTCTGGTGAATATTGGCGACCCGTTCACGGATCTGCTGCTCGGTTCCCAGCCCCTGTATCGCATACCGCTGCTCATGGGGGTGATGGTCGGGATTACCTTCGCGCTGTCGGTGCTCCTAGAATGGCCCTTCTACAATATCGCGTTCCGCCTCGACCGCCGGGCATGCATCGCGGACGGCGAAACGATTGACGAACAGTGGTATTCCCGGCGGCGCATTCTGCGCGCCACCCTGCTGGCGCAGGTGGTGTCCTACCTGTTGATTTCGGGCGGCTATCTCGTCGTCGCCGGCACCGGCTTCGTGCGTCATGCCCGCCTGGCGCATGACCTGTCATTTGCGAAAAATCCTAAAACGGCTGTGATCTATCAGGACAACGGCACATTGTACCGCATTCGGCTCGATGGCTCGGTGCCGGTACGGGTAACGGATGAGGAGTTGACGATTGCCTTGGGAAATGTTTCCACATATGATGTCATGAACGAAAAGCAGTCCGTCAATCGATTTATGCAAGAACAGCATGGTCCCGTATATTATCTACTCCCGCCCGATACACGCACCTATGAAGGCAATACCGACTTCTGGGGCACCGAAGGACTCACCCTGCATCATCTCCGGAGCGGAGAGCGCTTCAACCTGGGCCTCGAACTCCCCTTCCTTCGCTGGCAATCACGCAATGCCTTCATGCTCCCCGGCGATCAGGTGGTCTATCAGTTTGGCCCGCAGATCGTCCTCTACGACATCACCACCCGTAAAATGGCCTTCGTCGCGAAAGGCCGTGGTCCGATGGGCGTACTACCACAATAATGCCCATGCCACCCCATCATTCCCTGCGTCGCTCCCTCACGCCGCCCCTTCCCTTTGTGCCTTTTGTGTTCTTTTCGGCTGATTCCGTTCCCCATAACACGTCATCTGACTTCAAATTACTGATTACTGATTACTGATTACTGATTACGAATAACTCGTCTCCCTACGCCACATCCTCATCCACCCGCGCATACATCTCCACCCGTTCGGGATGCATGATCGTCGGCAATGGGCGGGGCAGGGGGGCGTGGCCGTAGACGGGTTCGATCTCGCGGAAGAGGCGCACGTAGGCGTCCACCATGCGGCACTCGTGGTATTGGGTTTCCATGTCGCGGCGGGCGCGGTCGGCCATGGCGGCGGCGCGGGCGGGGCTGTCCAGCATGTCGAGGATGCGCTCGGCCAGCGCGATGCTGTCGGCGCAGGGGGCGAGCATGGCGGTGTCGTCGTCGCGCAGCAGGTCGCGGGTGCCGCGGCAGGCAGTGGCCACGATAGGCCGCCGCGCCGCCATCATCTCCAACACGGCCAGCGGCAGGCCTTCCCACAGCGACGACGAGACGGCCAAATGCGCGCGCGCCAGCCACTCCAGCGGGTTTGGCTGGAAGCCGACGAAGATCGCCGCCTCATCCAGCGCCAGTTCGCGGGCGCGTCGGCGCAGTGCCTCGCGTTCCGGCCCGTCGCCCACCAGGATAAGCCGCGCCCCGGGGTAGCGGTGTAGCACCCGCGGCATCGCCTCCAGCAGGTAGCGGTATCCCTTCTGCTCGACCAACCGGCCCACCGCCACCAGCGCCGGACGGCCGTCGTGGGGCGCTACCGGCGCGGGCGTCGGCGGCACGGGGATGCCGTGGCGAATCAACCGGCAGCGCGCCGCGGCCGCCCAGTGGCTGTCCACCGCCTCGCGGTAATCATCGTCGTTCACCAGCACCAGCCGCGCGGTGAGCGGGGCGCAGGCGCGCGCGATGCCCACACGCAGCGCGTGCCGCGCCGGCGAGGCGTCCGCCGCGGGAAACCCATGTATGGTATGCACCGCGGGCACGCCCGCCACCCCCGCCGCCAGCCGGCCGGTCACGCCCGCCACGTAGCCGTGGGTGTGCATTACGTCCACCACCTCGCGCCGGCACAGGCCGGCCAATTCCGCTGTCGCCGCAAATTGCCCGGCGCGGCCGCGAAACACGGCGATGCCCAGGCTGATGAAGGCCGCCTGGGTCTTCGCGTCCGCCGAGTAGGCGCTGACGCGGTACCCCTCCGACAGCAACCCCTGGGTAATGGCCATGATCACGCGCGTGGCCCCGGAATACGGCAACGGACCGAGTACCTGCAGAATGTGGGGAGCGCTAAGTCGCATAACGACCTTTCACAGACATCCGTGTGAAAGCTGAGAAACTGTTTTGGAAGTGCTCGTAGTCGGATCGCGAAGGATGGATCGTGGCTGATCGTCGACGAATTCCGAGAGTGTATTGGGGAATACATGCCAGGAATTCGTCGGCGGTCAGGCGCGATCCAGACCAGCGAGACGGCTGCGAGCACCTTCTAGCGAGTTTCTGAGTGGGGGTATAACAAAGAGGTGTTGATATACTACCCACCCGTTCCTTCGTTCATGCATGCCGGCCGTCGACTGTGGTGTCGATTCGGGGATTTTCTGCAAAATGGAGAAATACCGCACAGAACATGACAAAAAACATATACTTATATGCCTACACGCCATATGATGAGTTCAACCCGAAACGCCGAAAGGAGACGAGTGATGTTTGCGACCCAACAACTGCGCAACGAGCACGAAGGCATCCTTACTATGCTGGATGTGCTGGAGCACCTGGCCGGAGAACTGGAGGCCGGGCGGTCGGTGGAGACCGGTGACCTGGCGCGGATCATCGACTTCCTGCGCACCTTCGCTGACGCCTGCCATCACGGCAAGGAGGAAGACCAGCTCTTCCCCGCGCTGGGCCGAGTGGGACTGCCCGCCGAAAGCGGACCGGTCGGCGTAATGCTGATGGAGCACACGCAAGGTCGCGCCTACATCCGCGGCATGGCCGACGCGCTGGATCGCCTGCAAAAGGGCGAGGCCGCTGGGCACGATTTCGCCTACAATGCCGTCGGCTACGTGCTGCTTCTCCGCGCGCACATCGACAAGGAAAACAACATCCTCTTCGTCATGGCCGAGCGCCTGCTGCCACCCGTAATACACACACAATTGGAAGCAGAATTCGACAAAGTGGAACACGAGCGCATCGGCGAAGGCATACACGAGCAATACCACGCGCTCATCCACGAGCTGGCCCAGCGCTACCTACCCCAGGCCGCCTGAATGATAGAACTCCCCTCCCTTGCTCAGCGCAGCGGAGCGGGGGAGGGGCAGGGGCTGGGGGCCGAGTAGGCAACCCGGTAAGGGAGATGAGGACGCGCGCGGGAGCGCAATGCTGACAACAAGGCCTATCGATCTATCAGTCCAAAATCTAAAATCCCAAATCCAAAATGTCACCGCGGCTTCGGGAAGGTGATCTGCTTCAGCACCTTCCCCGAAGCCGCGCTGATGATGCGGATGCCACCGGCGTCCAGCATGACCATGACGCTCTTCTCGCCCTTCGTCACGCTCTGCAACAATGGGTCCAACTCGCCGAGGGCGTTTACCTGGTATTTCGACATCGCCGGCGTCTGTCGCGCCAGCGCCAGGTCGTCCGTCGGTAGCGTGGTGCCATTCATCCGCAGATAGCCGGGCAGCCGCGCCGGCGGCAGGTTGATGGTTTGCGCCACATCCCAACCGGCCCCCTTCGACTGTGCCTGCCCGGTAATGATGATTTCGCGCAGCGTTGTCAGCGTGGCGCCGTAGTTGAACGCGGCAATCGCCCATCCTGTCGGAACGAGCACTTCATCCACGCGTTCGTAGGCACACTGCGCGAACACCGGCTTCGTCACCGGCGCGGGCTGGTTCTTCCGCGCCTGTGCCAGGTGCATGTCGCCCAGCGCGCGGGTGTAGCTTTGCATCATCGCCACCTGCACCGGCACGTCGCCCAGTGTGTAATCGGTGGCATAACTCTTCGGCTTGCCCATCTCCGCGCTAATCGCCCCATAGGCAATGAACCCGCCCAGCAACGCCACCAGCACGCCGGTCATCGCCCATTCCTGCCGCGACAGCGTCCAGCGCGTGGCGTTCGCCAGCAGCACCCCCGCGCAGATGAACACCAACCCCGGCAGATAGTCGAAGCGAATGTCGATGCCGAAAAGGGTAGTGCCTTCCACCGCCATGAGGATGGACGCCAGCAGCAGCCCGGTGAAGATGCCCCAGGCGGTGCGGCGGTCAGAGTTCCAGGCGCGCAGGGCGCAGGCGAGGAAGAAGGCGGTGAAGACGAAGTCGCCCAGCCCGATATTCTGCGGCGGCTGCAGGTTCACCAGGAAGCGCAGCGTCTCCGGTACCTGGTTGACCACCTCGTCTGGCACCGCCGCGGCGGCGGTGGCCGCGGTAGCCATGCCGCTCACCGCTTCCGACGCCTGCTCGGTGGCCATGCTCACCGGCCCCCAGTAGACGCCCCAGAAGTCGATGAGCGCCGAGATTAACCCCACCGGCAGCAGCATGTTCCACTCGCGAATCAACCGTGACAGCAGCCGTCCGCCGAAGACGCCGGTGACAATGAGCAGGTACGGCACAAGGGTCGCCGCCACTGGGTGCAACTCCATCTTCGTCATCGTGCTGATGATGCTCATGAACGACTGCCCGGTCAGCAGCATCTGCACGATCTTCCACGTCATCGGGTTCGCGGCGAGGAAGAGAAAGAGAAAGAGGAAGAGCAACTTTACTTCCGCCCGGGTATCCAGCGGCACCCGGCAGATGGCGCGAATGGCATACATGAGGATGAACAGGTAGCCCACCGTCGTCGCCACCGCCAGCCCGATCCATCCCGCCAGCGGCAGTTGCGCCCCGCCCCGGGCATTAAACCAGGTGATAACCGCGAAAAAGCCCAGGTACAACACGCTGGCCCACACCGCCCGCCACACCGCCGGCATCAGCGGGGGCGGCTCCTCCGGCGGCGACGTCGGCGTCGGCTCAAGGGCCGGTGGTGTTGTCTCAGGCTCTATCGGTAACGGCTCGTTGCAATCAGGCGTATCCATTACACTCCACAGTACCCCAAAATCTCAAATAACTATTCCGCATCTCTCTTGTTCGGATGAAGATTCTGGTTATCGGCCCCCATCCCCGGCCCTTCCCCCGCTCCGCTGCGCTGCGCAAGGGAAGGGAGCACTCATTAGCGCAACGAAAATCGCGTTTCCCCTCCCTTGCGCAGCGCAGCGGAGGGGGGAGGGGGTAGGGGTGGGGGCCGTGTATAACCACCCCTATTCCTTCCGCCCCGTCACTGACGGCGCCGTCGGCTCCCACGCCCCCTCGTTGCGGCGCAGCGATTCCAGGTAGGTGCCGGCGCCCAGCGCGGCGCAGGTCAGCGGGTCGTCGGCCAGGCGGGTAGGGACGTTCGTGCGGCGGGTGATGAAGCGGCCGATTTGCCGTAGCAGCGCGCTCCCGCCTGTGAGCACCATGCCGCGCTCCATGATGTCCGCGGACAGCTCAGGCGGTGTTTCCTCCAGCACGTGGCGGATGCCGTCGCAGATCGTCGTCAGTGGTTCCGACAACACGCGGCGCACTTCTTCCGAGCCGATGCGGATGGTGCGCGGCAGGCCGTTCATCACGTCGCGCCCGCGCACTTCCATCGTCAATTCGGGGTCCAGGCGGTCGGCCGAGCCGATCTGCAGCTTCACCTCTTCCGCCATGCGCTCGCCCACCAGCAGGTTGTGCTCGCGGCGCAGATGGCGCACCAGCATCTCGTCCAGCGTGGCGCCGCCGGCGCGCACCGCGCCGCCCACCACCATGCCGCCCAGCGAGATGACGCCGATATCTGTCGTGCCCCCACCCAGATTCACCACCATGTTGCCCTGCGGCGCCGTCACCGGCAGCCCCGCGCCGATCGCCGCCGCCACCGGCGCCAGCAGCGGCGTCACCCGCCGCGCCCCCGCCTCGTGGGCAGCGTCCAGCACCGCCCGGCGCTCCACGCTCGTTGCCCCACAGGGGATGCAGATGGCCACGTCCGGGTGAATCAGCCGTCCCTTGCCGCACAGCCGGTCGATGATGTGCCGCAGCATCGCCGCCGCCACGCTGAAGTTGGCGATCACCCCGCCGTCCAGCGGACTCACCGCGATGATGTTCCCCGGCGTCCGGCCCAGCATCTGCCGCGCCTCCTCGCCGATGGCCACCAACTTCCCCTCGCTCCGCGTCACCGCCACCATCGCCGGCTCGCGCAGCACAATACCCCGCCCATGCTGGTACACCAGCACGTTCGTCGTCCCCAAATCAATCCCTAACGCCGTCCCAAAGCCAAACCAACGCATAAAATCGTTCCTGGTTCCGAGTTCCTGGTTTCTGGGCTATGCAACAGCACTGTGTGGAAGGTAGGCAAGCACAGCGCAGCCCCGCCGTTTTCGTCCCTAACCCCTAACCCCTATCTCCTATCCCCTACACCCGATCGCATTCCTCAAAAAACGCCACAATATTCTCCACCGTCACCTCCGGTTCCAGCACGTGGGTGGGGGAGAGCATCAGGCCGCCGTTCTTGCCGTCGAGTTCATCGACGTAGTAATGCACCATGCGGCGCACGTCGTCAGGGGTGCCGAAGGGGAAGACCGTCTGCGTGCCCATGCAGCCGTCGAAAGCCAGCCGCTTGCCGCAGCGCTGGCGCACGGCCACCGGGTCGATGCACTCCGGCTGCACCGGGTTGAGAATGGTGATGCCGATCTCCACGAGATCGTCGAGGATCTCCCAGATATTGCCGTCCGAGTGATACCACACATGGATGTCAGGCTTGATGGCGCGGGCGGCGGCGATCACCTTCGCCCAGCGCGGCTTCATCACCGCGCGCCACAGTTCCGGCTGGAACATCAGCGCCACCTGGCTCGCCACGTCGTCGCCAGTCTGAATTTGGTCATACCCGGCGCGCGCCGCTGCTTCCGCTACGCGCACGTTGTTCTCGCAATATTGGTCCAGCAGGTACTCCGCCCACTCGGGCTGGGTCAGTAGGTCCATCAGGAACTCTTCGTACCCGCGCACCTGCCAGGCGTTCTCATACATGTGCCCCACGAAGATGCTGGCGAAATCGCCCGCGGCGTGGGCCTCGTCCGCCGCCTGTTTCATCCTCGCGTCTGACCAGCCGGCATTACTGGTGATCGGGTAGGCTTCCAGCTCCTCAAAACGTTCGGCGTGGCGCAGCGGGCTGATATACTCGGTAAAGTGGTAGAACCCGTGGTTCAAATGCCCGCAGCCGTTGCCGTCGATGGAGAAGTTGGGGTTGTCCAGCCACGCCTCGTGGTACACGCGGTAATCCGGCGGCTGAAAGCCGTCCGGCGGCGTCAACCCCGCGCCCCGTCCGCTGTCGCTGTCGAAGTAGCTATACGGACTCTCGCCCAGCGCCGCAGTCAGCTTCTCAGTCAGCGACCCCACATACCCCGCATGCCGGGGAATACGGTCCACCGGCTCAAAATTGGCGAAAGCTAGGAAACGTTCACGTTTGGTCATGGTCATCGTCAAATCCTGCCTGATAATGATATCGGGTTTCGCTGCCAGAACCGCTGCGTCCCTGCAGAGGGACGCTTGGCCGCATGGCCACGCAGGGGTACTTCAGTGTCCGCTCCGCAACCTCTCTGCGCGCTCTGCGTATCTCCTACCGCACCACCACGCCCCGCTCCCGCAGATAATCCTTCAACTGCTTGATCGTATACTCTCCATAATGCGTGATGCTGGCGATGAGCGCGGCGTCGGCTTTGCCCTCGGTCAGCGCGGTGTAGAGGTGCTCGGGACAGCCGGCGCCGCCGGAGGCGATCACCGGGATGCGCACCGTTTCCGCCACCGCGCGTGTCTGCGGAATGTCGAAGCCGGCCTTCGTGCCGTCGGCGTCCATGCTGGTCAGCAAAATTTCGCCGGCGCCGCGCGCCTCCGCCTCCGCCGCCCACTCGATGACGTTGCGGCCGGTCGGCGTGCGCCCGCCATGCAGGTAGACTTCCCAGAAGCTCCCGTTCCATTTGCCGTCGATGGCCACCACCACGCATTGGCTGCCGAAGCGCTCGGCGGCTTCGGAAATCACTTCGGGGTGCTGCACCGCCGCGGTGTTCATGGAGATTTTGTCCGCCCCGGCTTTCAGCAGGTCGCGGAAATCCTCCACCGCCTTGATGCCCCCGCCCACGCAGTAGGGAATAAACACCTCTTCCGAGGTGCGCGCGGCGATGTCCAGAATCGTCTTCCGCCGCTCGTGCGAGGCGGTGATATCCAGAAACACAAGCTCATCCGCGCCTTCGCGGTCGTAAAACGCCGCCAGTTCCACCGGATCGCCCGCATCGCGCAGATTCAGAAAATTGGTCCCTTTAACAACCCGCCCGTCTTTCACGTCCAGGCAGGGGATGACACGTTTTGCCAGCATGCCCCAAGCGTAAAGGGTTTGACGCGAAGCGTCAAGGCAGGGAAGAGGGAACAAGGGAGAGGGATTCGGAAATGCATATGAACATTTAGGCACAACATGCAAACGCAAATTTGACAAAAACTGCTAAATCTGCTATACTGCTGACCGTACCATGAGAAGTATTAATTTGTTCTGGTTTCATATGGATGTGACGCGATGCGCCATATCTCCTGGCTTGCTGATAACCGTTCGTAGTTGCGCCGCAGCCGCGGCAAGGCGCGCCGATAAGGCAATCGCGCCCATCACAAGCGAAAACGACTACCCCCTTTTTCGCAAAAAACACAAAAAAGTGGGGGTAGTCACGGGGGGTAGCCGGGGGTAGTCATCGACCAATGAACGGAGAACATATCCCGCCGGTTGCCTCCAACCCCGCCAAAGTGCGATAATGCCCCTGTCATGAGTCTCACCGTCACAACCTGCCCGCTGGTGAAAAAGCGCGCCCTTCGCGCCGAACTGCTGGACTTCACCGTCGAGTGCCCGCCAATCGCCCGCGCGGCGCAGCCGGGGCAGTTCATCATGGTGCGCTGCGGCGATCTCACGCTGCGCCGGCCCATCAGCATCTGCGACGCCGAGGGTGACCGCCTGCGCTTCATCTTCGAGGTGCGCGGCGCGGGCACGGCGTGGCTGGCCGAACAGCCTCTCGGCGCGGAGATCGATATCCTCGGCCCGCAGGGCAACGGCTTCCGGCTGGGCGATCCGGCCCAGCCCGCGGTCTTCGTCGGCGGCGGCATCGGCATCTTCCCGCTGATCCATGCCTGCAAAGCCTTCGGCCGCAACGCCACCGTCCTGCTCGGCTTCCGCTCCGCGAATCTCATCTCGATGATCGAGGACTTTGAAACTGTCGGCGCCGACGTGCGCCTCGCCACCGACGACGGCACCGCCGGCCACCACGGCCTGGTCACCGAACTGCTGGCGGCGCGTTGCGACGAAGGCCCGGTGGGCGCCATCTTCGCCTGTGGTCCAAAACCGATGCTCCGCGCCACCGCCGACGTGGCGCAAGCCCGCGGCATCGCCTGCCAGCTCTCGCTGGAGCAGCGCATGGCCTGCGGCATCGGCGCCTGCCTCGGTTGCGCCCAGAAAATCCGCCGCCCCGACGGCAGCGAAACCTACGCCCACGTCTGCAGCGACGGCCCGGTCTTCGACGCGGAGGTAGTGGTGTGGTAACGACGCCGAATCTCACCGCCAATATCGCCGGCATCACCCTTGCCAATCCGGTGACGGTAGCCTCCGGCACCTTCGGCTTTGGGCGGGAGTATAGCGAGCTTTTCCCGCTGTCCGAGTTGGGCGCCATCGCCGTGAAGGGACTCACGCTGAAGGAACGGCCGGGCAACGCGCCGCCGCGCGTGGCGGAAACGCCGGCGGGGATGCTTAATAGCGTCGGCCTGCAGAACCCCGGCGTGGAGGCGTTCATCGCGCATGAGCTGCCCTGGCTGAAGACGCAAGGCACCGTCATCATCGCCAACATCGCCGGCAGCACGGTGGACGATTACTGCGCGATGGCGGAGCGCCTCTCCGACACCAGCATCGACTTGATCGAACTGAACATCTCCTGCCCGAACGTGAAAGAAGGTGGGGTGGCCTTCGGCACCAGTTGCGCCAGCGTGGCGAACATCACCGCCGCCGTGCGCCGCTACTGCACAAGACCGCTCATCGTCAAACTTTCGCCGAACGTGACGGATATCGCCGAAATCGCCCAGTCCGCCGTCGACAACGGCGCCGACGCGCTCTCGCTCATCAACACGCTGCTCGGCATGCGCATCGACATCCACACCCGCCGGCCCATCCTTGCCAACAACGTCGGCGGCCTCTCCGGCCCCGCCGTGCGCCCCGTCGCCGTGCGTATGGTCTGGCAGGTGCGCCAGCGCGTCTCCGTGCCCATCATCGGCATGGGCGGCGTGGCCACCTGGGAAGACGCGGTGGAAATGCTTCTCGCCGGCGCCAACGCCGTCGCCGTCGGCACCGCCCTCTACGCCGATCCCTACGCCCCGCTGAAGATCAAGCAGGGCCTGGCGGAGTATCTGGACCGCAACGGCATCGCGGACGTGAACGACCTGGTGGGTCGGCTGCAGACGAATTAACCTGGGAGCGCCGGTGTCCTCACCGGCACCAAAAGTGAAAGCCCGCGAGATCTCTCTCGCGGGCTCGTCATTGGTCGGGGTGAGAGGATTTGAACCTCCGGCCTCACGGACCCGAACCGTGCACTCTACCAAGCTGAGCTACACCCCGATGACCGCGATACTATAGCAGCATCGAGGCCGGCTGTCAACTCGTGCGTGGTGAAAATCCACGCTCCTACTTCCCGTATGAGCCGGCAATAGAGATCACCAGGTTGTCCGGGTGCAGGTACTTCTGCGCGGCGGCGTTTACCTGCTCGCGGGTGACGGCGCGGTAATGCGCGGTGAAACGCTCCGGGTAATCCAGGCCCAGGCCAAAATACTCGGCGTCGAGTAATTCGCCGGCGATGGCGGCGTTGGTAATGAGCCCGATGGCATGAGCGCCCGTGACATAGGCGGTGGTGCCGTCGACCTCAGCCTGCGTGACGCCTTTCTCGCGCATCAGCGCGATCTGCGCCTTCAACAGGTCAACGGCCTTGTCGACATTGGCCGGGTTCACGCCCATGGCCGTATACCATGGACCGGCGCCGGTAGAGGCGTGGAAGGCGCTGTGGATGCCGTATGTCAGGCCGTGCTGGTCGCGGATCACGTCGCCCAGCCGGCTATTCAGCGCGCCGCCGCCACCGAGAATCATGTTCATCACCTGCGCGGCGAAGTAGTCCGGGTCGGTGCGCCGCAGCCCGCCGGCATAACCGGCGTAGATATTCACTTGCGACTTTTCCGGGATCGTCGTCACCACACGCGTTTCAGTTGCCAGCACAGGGGTGGGGAAGGTCACCAGCTTCGGCGTCGCGCCCTGCCAGTTGCCGAAATGCTTGTCGACCAGTGCGCGTATGTCGGCGGGCTTCACGTCGCCCACCACTACCAGAATGGCGGTGCGCGGCGTGTAGCGCGAAGTGTGGAAGGCGACGAGGTCGTCGCGAGTAATCGTCTTCAACCCGGCGTCCTCTTCCTCGAAGGAGGCCACGCGGTAGGGATGACCCTCCGGCAGCACCGCGCGATAGAAGGCGCGGTAGGCGTTCTGGCCGGGCTGGTCGCGGGTATAGGCCAGGTTGGCCAGGCTGGACTCGCGCACCTTCGTCACTTCCTTCTCCGGGAAGATCGGGTTGCGTACGATGTCGGCCAGGTTGCGCAGCAGCAGCTCGGTGTCGCTGCTCAATGCGCGTCCGTGGATGCCCACCGTCTCCCATCCGGTGCCGGCGGACAGCGTCGCGGCGCTGCCTTCCAGCTCCGTGGCGATCTGGTCGGCGGTGCGGGTGGTCGTGCCGGCGTCCAGCAGGTCGGCGACCAGCGTGGCGCTGCCCGCCCGCCCGGCGGGGTCATACGCTTTGCCGGCGCGCAGGCTCATCTCGATGCCCACGGTGGCGTTGGCGTGGTTCTCCTGCACGATGAGCACCAGACCGTTGGGCAGTACGATACGTTCGCGGGCGACTTTGGTCACCACTGGCGCGGGCGCCTTCGCGCGTGCCAGCGGCGCATCGATGCGGGCGGCATCGCCGTCGTGGTACCCGGCGGGCGTGGCCATCGCCGGTGCCGTCGCGGCGCCTTTCCCCGTCGCCACCGGCTGAAAGATGCCGACGGTGCGGTTATCCTCGGTCAGGTAGGTCTTCGCCACGCGGGCGATGTCCTCCGGTGTCACCGCCCGCAGCCGCTCAGGCAGCCGGTCGAGGAAGGCGTGGTCGCCGGTCACCGTCTGGTAATACCCGAGCTGTTGGGCCTGTTCCGTCACGCTGTCGCGGTCGAAGATGATCGACGCCTCCAGCTGCCGGCGCGCGCGCGCCATCTCCTCGGTGGTGGGTGGCTCGGTTTTGATGCGTTCGACTTCGGCCAGCACGGCGCGCTCGATGTCCGGAATCTTCTGTCCCTGGCCGGCCATGCCGCCGGTGATGAAGATGCTGCTGTCGCGCAGCAGTAAAATGGACGACCACGACTCCACCGCGATGCGCGGCTCGACGACTTTTTGGTACAGGCGCGACAGGCGGCCGGTGCCGAGAATCTGGTCCAGCAGCATCAGCGCCGGGGCGTCGGCGTGGGTGATAGCCGGCACGTGCCAGAGTATCTGCTCGAATGGCACCTTGCCCTGACGGCGCACGGTGACGCGCCGCTCGCCGCGCTGCGTCGGCTCCGGCGTGGTCCACTGCGGGGGCGCGGGCGCCTTGCGGATGCTGCCGAATTGCTTCGTGACCATCGCGAAGATCGCGTCGGCTTTCACGTCGCCGACGACCACCAGCGTGGCGTTGACCGGCACATAGTAGGTGCGGTAATAGGCCTGCAAGTCGGCGGCCTTCGTGTGCTCCACGTCAGAGCGCCAGCCGATGACCGGCCACTGGTAGGGGCTGGCCTTGAACGCCGCCGCCATCAGCTCCTGGAAAAGCTGTGTGCCGGGGTCGTTTTCGCGGCCTTCCAGCTCGGAACGTACCACCGTCCACTCGGAGCCCAGGTCCTTCTGCTGCAGCGTGGCGCTGCTCATGCGCGCCGCCTCCATCTTCAATATCGGCTCTACCCGGTCGCTGGCGATGGTGGTGTAGTAGTGGGTGTAATCGAAATACGTCGCGCCGTTGTCGATGGCGCCGTTGCGCTTCACGATGTCGCGCATGGCGTCGCGGCTGTAGCCTTTCGCCCCTTTATAGGTCATGTGTTCCAGCAGGTGCGAGATGCCGGTGATGCCCGGACGCTCGTTGCGCGAGCCCACCTTGTACCAGACGTCCACCGTCACCACCGGCGCGGCATGCACTTCTTTCACCAGTATAGTAAGGCCGTTCGGCAGCAAACGCTGCTGCACGTCGGCAGCAACGGCAACGGCCGCGACGAGCAGGCACAGCCCGATGACGATGCGGGAGAGCGAGCGGGATAACGACATAGCGTTCCTCCTTGTAAAACAGATTGTTATTTCCCCGCCGGGCATCTTGTCAAGCGGAATCGCCGAATTCTTTCGGACATTCCACACGAAAGGGGGAATTCGAGCGGTTGCGGAGAAAAAATGGTTATCCGAATAACGAGGAGACGCCATGAGCATCCTGTCCTCGCGTGAGCGCATGCTCACCGCCATCCGCTACCGGCAGGAGCCGGACCGCGTGCCGCTGCATTTGCGCTCTTTCGGTTTTGTGCCCCCGCCGGAACTGCACTGGTCGAATGATGTCGAACAGGCGGAGCGCTGGCTGTCGCTGGGCACCGATCCCTGGCTGTGGAGCCTGCCGCCGCAGCGATTTCACCCCGACGTGCGGGTGCGCCAGTGGACGGAATATCCCGATGGGCCGGGTCAGTCAGTGCTGGTGGCGGAATACGACACCCCTGCCGGCGTGCTGCGCCAGGAAGTGAATCTCACCGACGACTGGGAGACGACGGACTGGCCGATGCACCATGACGGCACTCCGAAGCTCGCATTGATGGATGATTACAACGTGCCCCGCTACCGCCGGTGCCCCCTTACCAGCGAAGCCGATCTGGAGAAACTGCGCTATCTCCTGTATACGCCGACGAACGACGAACTCGCGGATCTGCGCGAGGCCTGCCTGCACCGTTCGCAACAGGCGCAGGCGCTGGGCGTGCTGCACGTCGGGCACGGCTCCAGCGGCACCGACGCGGCGGTGTGGCTCTGCGGGGTGAATGGCCTGCTCGACATGGCCCTCGACCAGCCGGAGTTGTTTGAGGGATTGCTGGACATTATCCACGCCTGGGATCGCCGCTACGTCGAGCTGCTCCTCGACACGCCGGTCGATTTCATCATGCGCCGGGGATTTTACGAAGGCACCTCCTTCTGGTCACCCGCGCTCTTCCGCCGGCATTTCGCCCCGCGCATCAAGGAACTGGCCGATCTCATCCACCAGGCGGACCGGCTCATGGGCTACACCATGAGCGTCGGCGTGATGCCGCTGCTGGATGAGCTGGCCACCCTGGGCTACGACGCCCATTGCCTACTCGATCCGTTGCCGAACAGCGAGCCCATCGACCTGGCGGCGGTGAAGGCAGCCTTCGCTGGCAACGTCGCCGTCATCGGCGCCATTAACGAGCCAATCACGCTGGAATACGGTACGCCCGACGACATTCGCCGCGAAGTGCACAACGCCGTGCGCCTGCTCGGCCCCGGCGGCGGCCTGGCGCTCACCCCCGCCGAATGCATCTTCGCCAGCACCCCGTGGTCAAGTCTGCAAACGCTCATCGAAGCCTGGCGCGAGGTGTGCGACTATCCGCTGGGGGTGTAGAAACGAGGCAGGCAGCATGACATACGACTGGCAGCAGAACTGGAACGCGGAGATCGGCCTCTGGTGGCGCGAAGGCGCGGGGCACACGCCGCCGGTGAAGGACGCGGCGCGAGTGCATCCGCTCCCCGACGCGGCGTCTCGGCTGCTCATGGCGGCGCAGGCGGGGCAATTGGATCGCGTTGACGTGCAGGCCGTGCTTACCGCCATCCGCGAGGCGCAACGGACGGGCGAAGGCGCCTTCGCCGGCGTGCCGCGCTGGTATTGGGAAGAGCTGTATCTCTCCGACAGCAACGCGGCGTTCTTCACCGGCATGGGGCTGCTGACGCTGTGGCAAGCCCACCGCGACCAGCTTGATGCCACCAGCCGTGCCTTGCTGCTCGACATCTTCGCCGGGCTGTGGCAGTGGTTCGGGAAAGCATACGAAGAGCGCGCGTTCTATTACCCGAACAAGTACCTGGGCGATCTCGTCTGCGGGTGGCTGCTGGCGGAGATTCTTCCGAGCGAGACATCCGCGCTCCAACAGGCGATGCGGGATGCGGCGGCATACTGGCGCGAACAGGAATGGGGGTGGGGGGAGCATCTGAGCGACATCTACCGCTCGGTGATGCTCGATCAGCTCTCGGTGCTGTTGTTCCTGAGCGAGAAGCTGCCGGATAACCTCCGCGCCGAGTATACCGCGCTCTTCCACGAACTGCTGGCCATCGAGGATGCTTACCAGGGCGGGCCGGGGGTACCGAGTTTCCGCTCGTACGCTTTCATCGAGAGCCCGGAATACGTCGATTACCGCGCGCGTATTCGCCCGCTGCCGGATGATTTATGCGAGGTAGAGATCAGCAACCAGGCGCTGCTGGGGCCGACGCTCCACGCGCTGGGTTGGCATGACCGCGTGCCGCCACGCCCGCTGCGACAGCAGGAGATCACCATTCCCTGCTATGGAGGTGTGACAGCGGCGGCGCGTCTGGAGGAGGATATCCGCCTGGGCAGCGTCTCGTGCGTGCCGCTGATGCCCTCGGCCGAACACCTGCTCTGGGGCATGTCGTGGATGTGTTTCCCGGCGGTCTACTGGCGGCCTGCCGGCGATTGGGGCTTCCTGCAGTGGGCGACGCGCGAGGACGGGCAGGACCACTCGCATCCAGAGACGCAGGTGTGGAGCTACATCGGCCAGTCGCTCACCACGAATGTCGTGCCGCCGATGGTCGGGCGCACCTGGTGCCTGCAGCAGGGCGGCAACCTGCTCGCACTGCGCATCATGTCGCCCATCCCGGCGTCGTGGGAGCGCCTCTGCGACCGCTTCCGCCTGGTGAATGGCACCGCAGTGATGGTACTCATGCCGGCTACCGAGCCACTGGCACAGGTGACCATCACCACCCCCGGCCGCGCGGTGCACAGCGTGGCGCCCATCGCGCGCTGGTCGCAGGTGACACTGGCCTATCCCGAGCGTATGGTGAGCATACAGTGCCTGCCGCTCTCCTGCGACGCCGCGCCGGAGATGGTCAGCCGCTTCGACAACACCCGTGAATGGGAGCTGTCCCTCGACGGCGACGCCCTGCGCGACCGCCGCGCCCTCGTGACCCTCTGGGGTATCTCGCTGGACGGACCGGTGACACAGCCGCCGATAATGCAACCCGGCATCGACCACATGGACGTCCCGCGCTCGCTGGAGGAGCGCGCCTGGCGCCTCACCTGGGAATGGCCGGGGGTGACGTGGAACGTGATCGTGGATCCGTTGCACGCGGATGCCTTGCGCGCAGTCGAACCATAGGAGCAACCGATGCCCAATCGTCCCAACATCATCATATTCAACCCCGACCAGTGGCGCGGCGACGTGCTCGGGCACATGGGGAACCCGGCGGCGGTGACGCCGGTGCTGGACGCGCTGGTGGCGGAGGACGCGGTCTCCTTCCGCAACGCCTTCTGCCAGAATCCCGTGTGCACGCCCAGCCGCTGCTCGTTCATGACCGGCTGGTATCCGCACACCCGCGGGCACCGCACCATGCACTACATGCTCCGCAAGGACGAACCGGTGCTGTTGCAGACGCTGAAGGGGGAAGGCTACTTCGTCTGGTGGGGCGGCAAGAATGATCTCACCCCCGCGCAGTATGGCTACGACGACTACTGCGACGTGAAGTTCAGCCCCGCCGAGGCGGATTTTCAGCGCTGGGGTTTCCAGCCGAATAGCGACCTGCATGGTTGGACCGACTGGCGCGGGGAGCCCGGCAGCGATACCTATTATTCCTTCATGGCCGGTCGGCTGGAGACCGGCGACAACTCCATCTACGGCAATGGCGACTGGGCTCACACCTTCGGCGCCATCGATGTCATCCGCTCCGCGCCGCGGCAACCCTACTGCCTCTACCTGCCGCTGCAGTATCCCCATCCGCCCTACGGCGTGGAGGATCCCTGGTTCAGCGCCATCGACCGGGCGGCGATTCCCGACCAGTGCCGGCCCACCGAAGACGACTGGGCGAAGAAGCCGCACCTGCTGCGCGGGTTGCGCGAACTGCAGAACCTGCGCGGGTGGTCGGAGGAGCGCTGGCGCGAGCTGCGCGCCACCTATTACGGCATGTGTGCGCGGGTGGACTATCAGCTCGGTCTGCTCATCGCGGCGTTGAAGGAGAGCGGGCAATACGACAACACTGCCATCTTCATCTTCTCCGACCATGGCGACTTCACCGGCGATTACGGACTGGTGGAGAAGACGCAAAACACCTTTGAAGATTGCCTGTCGCGGGTGCCGTTCATTATCAAGCCGCCGAAGGACGTTCCGGTGCAGCCGCGGGTGAGTGACGCGCTGGTGGAGCTCATCGACTTCCCCGCCACGGTGGAAGCGATGACCGGTGTCGCGCCGCGCCACAGCCACTTCGGCCGTTCATTGCTGCCCGTCCTTGCCGGCGAGACGGACGACCACCGCGACGCTGTCTTCTGCGAAGGCGGCCGGCTGGAGTCGGAAGAACACTGCTCGGAACTCGCCAGCGACCGCGCGATGAACCCCGCGGGCCTTTACTACTGCCGCCTGAAGATGCAGGTGGATGGCTGGCCCGCCCACGGCAAGGCCGCCATGTGCCGCACCCACGAGTTCAAATACGTCCGCCGCCACTACGAGCTGGATGAGTTGTATGACCTGACCAACGATCCCGGCGAAACCCGCAATGTCATCGACGACCTGGCCTACGCCACGGTGCTAGCCCAGTTGAAGGACCGCATGCTGGCCTGGTACCAGGAAACCTGCGATGTCGTGCCATGGGACGGCGACCGGCGGTGGTAATCACGGCAGCCGCAACATATACGCCTGCAGCACCCCCGTCTCGTTTGAGTTGAAGAACGCCAGCCGCCCGTCCGGCGAGAGAAAGGGATGGGCGTGGGTGCCTTTGCTCCACACCGCGCGGGTATCCAGCAGATAAGTGAAGTTCGCCAGCGGGCCATCGCCTTCCGGTAGGTCGGCCAGGTACAGGCTGCTGCTGCGGTGGTCGTGCTCGAAGGTATCGGTAACCAGCCGGCGGCCGGCGATGTCAGTGGCGAAGTGGAAGAAGTGCGGGTCGGGTATCGCGCGGCTGAGATCATACCGTACGGCCTCGGTGGTCTGGCTGCCGATGTGATCGATGAACGGCGCCGCCTCGCCGGCGATGAGATGACAGCTTTTCGTCGGCTCGGTGAAGGTCGAGGTGATGGCCCGCGCCTCGCGGCCGATCCAGCACTGGTGCCCCTGGCATTGCTCTGCGCCATCGCGCCCCCACGGCATGTTGCGGAAGGCCATGCCGTCATCGCGGACGACGTGAATATCCGCCCCCGGCCCGCTGACCAGAATCTGTATCTCCCCCGTCGCGTTGCTGCGGCTGCCGTGGTTTTCCTGCACCAGGATGTCGTGCGCCGCCGCCGGGTCCAGCGAGCGACAGTACTGCGGGTGCATGTTGCACCAGGTGGGGCCGGCCATCACCAGGTTGACCTCAGCACGCACCAGGTCGAAGACCAGCAGGCCGAACGGCGCGCCTTCGCTGGCGCCGTCGCCCAGGAAACAGGAGACCGCCAGCCGTGCGCCGTCCGAGGAGATGGTGGAGAGCGAGTAGAGCTTGCTCGGACGGAAGCTCGTGCCGGGCAGCGGTGCATCGATCACCATTACCGTCTCACGCCCCGTGCCGTCCAGGTTCACCCGTTTCAGAGTGATTGACCCCTCGGTCATCGTGCGGTCGACGAAGTAGTAGACCGCCGTCCCGTCCGGCGTCACTGACGGTGCGATAGCGCCGACTTCATCGATGAGATCGGTCATCGAGCCATCCGCCACATCGCACAGCAGGTAGCGGTGCCGCGGGTCTTCCCGGTCGCCCCAGTGCGGGTTGCCCTGGCGATGCAGCAGGAAGCGGCGGGAATCGGGCGTGAAAATCTGCGCTTCCATATAGATATGGCAGCATGGTACCTCCGGGTCGGTCGTGAGTTGGAACACCTCCACGCCGGCCGGGGTGTGGGCATCGAGCAGATCAGGACGGGGGATCATGGGTGCCTCCCTGATGTCGGATAGCATAACCTTACCGGGCGTTTGCCAAAATGGCAAGCGCCTGTCGATTTTCGCCGCATCGCGATTTCTGCTACAATAACAGCGCTGTGTTTCGGGCGGGTGTGAACCCGTCCGTGTGCGTACAAGGAGCGTGACCCGTGGGCAACTATTATGTGACGACGCCGATCTATTATGTGAATGACGTGCCGCATATCGGCACCGCGTACCCGACCATCGCGGCGGATGTGGTGAGCCGCTTCCACCGCATGATGGGTGACGTGGTGCTGTTTTCCACGGGTACCGATGAGAACGCCACCAAGGTGGCGCGCGTCGCCCAACAGCGCGGCGCCGACCCGAACGCGTTCGTCGATGAGATGGCCGCCGCGTTCATCGAGACGTGGCGGACGATGCATGTCGCCTATGACGACTTTGTTCGCACCACCGAGCCTCGGCATCTGGCGGCGACGCAGGCGCTGTTCCTGCGGCTCTACGAGAACGGCGATGTCTACTACGCCGAATACGAAGGCTGGTACTGCGTGCCGTGCGAGACGCATTTCCTCGAAGCGCAGCTCGACGAGGGCAAGTGCCCGGACTGCGGCCGCGCGGTCGAGTGGATGAAGGAGCCGGGCTACTTCTTCCGCTTGAGCAAGTATGCGCAGCCGCTGCTGGACTACATCGAGGCGCACCCGAACTGGCTGCAGCCGGAGTTCCGCAAGAACGAAGCAGTGCAGTTCATCAAGGGCGGGCTGCGCGACGTGAACATCACCCGCAAGTCGGACTGGGGCATTCCGGTGCCCGCCCACCTTCCCAACAGCGAGGGGCTGGTGATTTACGTCTGGTTCGACGCGCCCATCAACTACATCACCGTGGCGGGGTATCCCTCCGACATGGCGAAGTTCAACACATGGTGGCCGGGCTCGCACATTGTGGGCAAGGATATTTTCACCCGTTTCCATGCCACACTGTGGCCGGCGATGCTGATGGCCGCCGGGCTATCGTTGCCGGCGACGGTGGTGGCGCACGGCTTCTGGACCATCGGCGGCGAGAAGATCAGCAAGTCCAAGCACGGCGGCAAGGGCTTCCGCATCAATCCGGTCGACCTGGCGCAGGAGATCGTCGACGCCGCCGGCGCCGAATTTGACGTGGCGGCCGACGCGCTGCGCTACTTCCTGTTGCGCGAGATGCCCTTCGGTACGGACGGCGATTTCTCGCTGGAGGCGCTCTTCCGGCGCTACAACAGCGACCTGGCCAACGACCTGGGCAACCTGGTGAACCGCACCGTGACGATGCTCGGACGCTACTGCGACGGCGCCATCCCCGCGCGGGTCGACGTGCTGCCTGAGGCGCTGCACGCCGCGAAGCTGGTGGAGCATCACCTGGGCGGCGAAGCCGTCAACTATATGGAAGCGCTGAAGGCGGTGTGGGAGCTGTTGAGCTACCTGAACCGCTACATCGAAGAGCAGGCGCCCTGGAAACTCTTCAAGGCGGGGCAGACGGCGGAAGTCAACACCGTCATGTATACCCTCGCCGAAGGCATCCGCTTCGCGGCGATTCTGCTGTATCCGTTTATGCCCACCGTGGCCGAGCGCGTGGCCGCGCAAATCGGGTGGGCGCAGCCGGCGTGGACGCTCTCCGCGCTGCTGTGGGGCGATTTGCGCCCGGGCAGCCAGACGCAGCCCGCCGGCCCCATCTTCCCGCGTATTGTCGAAAAGGAGACCGTCGTGACCGAAGAGACCCCCAAAGTGGAAGCACCGGCCGCGCCCGCCGCGCCGGTCGTCGAAGCGGCGCCTGAGCAGCCGCTGATCACCATCGACGATTTCGCGAAGGTGCAGCTCAAAGCCGGCACCGTGCTCTCCGCGGAGAAGCACCCGAAGGCGGACAAGCTGCTCATCCTCAAAGTGGACGTGGGCGAGACCGAGCCGCGCCAGATCGTCGCCGGCATTGCCGCGGTGTATGCCCCGGAAACGCTGGTCGGCCGCCAGATCGTCATCGTCGCCAACCTGCAGCCGGCGAAGCTGCGCGGCGAAGTGAGCCAGGGCATGCTGCTGGCCGCCGACGCCGGCGAAACCGGCATGGCCGTGCTCTCGCCGGATAAAGCAGTGCCGAATGGCAGCAAAGTGCGGTAATTACGCCGGAGCGCGGGCTGCCAGGTCCGCGCTCCGCTATTTCGCCACCACCAGGCAGGTGCGCGTCCAGGCGTCGCCCGAAATGATGACGCGCGCCGCCTCCGTCTCGAACTCCTCGAATATGCCGGGCTGCAGATTGGAGGCCGCGACGCGCTTCAGCCAAACTTTGCCTTCTCCCTGCTCCCGTTTGGTAAAGCAGGGTAGGCTGAAGATTTCGCTGCCGGCATTGCGGGTGATTTCCGCGAGCATCTTATCCGTCGCCGTCCATTTCGGGTAGGCGTCGATGATGATTTCGACCGCAAACACCGCATTGCCCGGGTTGTCCTGATAGATATTCAGCAGCGCCAGAATCTCCGTCGTCTGGTCGCGCCAGTCGGCGTGGTGCAGGTGCATCACCGGATTGCGCGCGACGCGTTTCGGGCGGTACTGCCAGCGCCGTGACAGGCTGCCGGTAGCGGCGATCGCGCTCATGCCGCGAATCGGCCGCGTGGTGATGACCGGGTATCCCGGCCGGTTCGTCCAGGCCGCCTGCTGTGCCTGCGCCAGCAGGTACAGCAGCAGCGCGCCCAGCAGCATGCCAGCCACCAGCCACCCGCCGTGCTGGCGCAGCGCCGCCATCAGCGGATGCTGGCTGCGCGTGGGCTCCGGGTGCTCGATCTTTTTCAGCAGGTTGTCGATCTCTTTCGACTCACCGGCGACCATGCCATGTTCGCCGAGTAGATTGGTGATCGCGCTCATCGACGTCGGTTCGGTGTCGATATGCGCCGGTGGCTCGACGGGTGTCGGCAACTCGGCCTGTGCCAGTTGCGAAATGGCCGCTTTCAAGCGCTGTGCCGCTTCGGCATGCCCTTTGGCCTGCGCCAGGGTGATGGGCAGGTGCCCGTGTTTATCCGTCGCTCGCGGTGAGGCGCCCACCGTGAGGAAGAAGTCGATCAATGGTAGGTTGCCGGTGGCCGCCGCCACGTGCAACGGGGTGCGGCCGCGCTGGTCGACGGCGTGGATATCCCCGCCGCCCGCCCGCAGCGCCGATGCCACGCGCGGGGCATGCACGGTGTGCATCGGCGTGCGGCCCACGAAGCGATCGCGGATATTCGGGTCAACGCCGGCGTCCAGCAGCGCTGTCACTACGTGGCGCGAGGCGGCATAATGCAGCGGCGTCAGGCCGCGTTGGTCCGTCGTCAGCGGGTCCGCGCCGGCCTTCAGCAAAATGCGCACCCCCACCTCACTGCCCACCCCGGCGGCAACGTGCAGTGGCTGCATGCCGTCGCGCACTGAGGCATGCAGGAAGGCTGCATCACCGGCAATAGCCGCGATGCGTTCCTCATTCTCCGCGGCCAGGGCATTGAGAAAAGCCGTCAGTCGGGCATCCGGCGCGCCGGGACGTGAAGTCGATGTTTCCTCGACCAAGGATCAGCACCATCCTGTGTGTGAAGTGCGCGGGAAAGCTCACCGCGTGACTCCACAATTTAGGGATGGCGCCGGTCAACTCCTTTCAGATTAAGAAGATTTAAGTCCATTGAAGCCTCCTTAATAAACAGTTGATGCGCTTAACCATCAGACGCGCGCGGTTGCCAGTGCCATCATGAACTGAAATACGGTGTCGTTCATGCCCGGCAGGCCTTCGTGGCCGTAGTCGGGGTAGATGACCAGTTCTTTCGTCGCGGTGATTTTGTTATAGGCGGCAAATTGGGTGCTGGGCGGGCAGACGGTATCCATCAGGCCGACGCCCATCAAGGTGTGCGCCTGGATGCGCGGGGCGAGGAATTGCACATCGATATAGCCCAGGCGGGTGAAAATTTCCTCCTCGCGCAGGTGGAGCGGATCGAACTGGCGGAAGAAGGTGCGCAACTCTTCATAGGCAGCCACCGCCAGGTCCATCTCCCACACGCGCCGGTAGTCGCAGAGGAAGGGATAGATGGGAGCGGCGCGCACCAGGCGCGGCTCCAGCGCGGCGCAGGCGAGGGTAAGGCCGCCGCCCTGCGAGCCGCCGGTGACGCCCACGCGCGCCGAGTCGACGCCGGGCATGCCCATGAGAATGCCGGCCAACTGGGCGCAGTCCAGGTAGATGGCGCGGAAGAGCAGTTTCTCGGGGGCGTCATGCAGGCCGCGGATAATATGGCCATTGGCGGTGGGGCCTTTCACCCCGCCGACATCTTCCGAAAGGCCGCCTTGACCACGGCAGTCCAGCGCCACCACCGAGAAGCCTTGCGCGACATAGGCGAGCTTGTCGTTCCACTCGCCGCTGTTGCCCGAGTAGCCGTGCAGCAGCACCAGGCCGGGGCCAGGCGTCTCCATCGTCTTCGGGCGCAGGTATTTGGCATACACCCGCGCGCCGCCCACGCCGGTGAAGTACAGGTCAAAGCACTCCGCGTTCGGCGCGGTGAAGTTGGATGGGATCAACTCGATTTGCGGGTCCAGCGCGCGCATCTCCGCCAGTGCGGCGTCCCAAAAGGCGTCGAAATCCGCCGGGCGCGGGTTGCGGCCGGCGTAGGTGTGTAGTTGGTCGAGGGGCATGTCGGTCAGGGGCATCGCGTGATCCTTTCAATCAGTTAGCGTTGTATACGATCCCTGGAGGGCGAGACTCTGTCGAGCCGGGCATACGTGCATAAGTATGC
>CAZPYA010000035.1:0-14301 GCA_964590255.1 uncultured bacterium | reverse complement strand
GCGGCCCTCACCCCCGGCCCGGCTCCCAAGCTGGGGAGAGGGGAGTGATCTAAACTTCGAATGTCGTTGCTGTTTTCATCATGAGTCTCCCCTCGCCCAAGCTTGGGAGAGGGGCCGGGGGTGAGGGCCGCGCGGAGGGGCCGGTGCTGTTCTTCTACAGACCCATGCGCGTATTCGCGGCTCGACGGAGTCTCACCCAATACCGTTCAAATAAGCCTGCGTATGGCGAACCAGCCTCTCCCTGCCGCCGTATTTCCTCATAACTCTCCCCCTCTCCCCGAGGAGAGGGGGGAAGGATCGGTGAAAGAGCCGTGTGCTACTCATACAATACCATTTCCCCTCTCCTCGGGGAGAGGGGAAATGGGTGAGGGGGCGTTTACCCCGGCAGTTTCTCCATCCCAAAATAGTCGCGGTAGGCGTCCACTGCCGCGTAGTAGTTCTCCACTTTCACGTCCTCATGCACGCTATGGCTGGCGTGGAGGATGTGGCCGCCAGGGGTCTGCTGGCCCTGGCGCAGGGTGGTGATCACCTCGTCGCGCACCTGCGCGGGGGTGCCAAGGCAGAGGGTGAAGCGGGCGTCCAGGTTGCCGATGAGGCAGACGCGCTCCTTGATGCCCTCGGCGATGAGGCGCTCCATGGTCATCCCGGCGGCGCGGTCCACTTCCTTATAGCCGTCGATGCCGGAGTTGAAGAAGAAGTCCTCTTTGATGTCCCAGTGGTTGCCGTCCGAGGTGTAGACGGCCTGCGCGCCTGCGTCGTGGATGGTTCGCACGTGCGCCTGGATGGCCGGCAGAATATATTCGTGATACAGCGCCGGCGAGATGAACGGGCCCTTGTCCGTGCTCACGTCGCCGCCCATGGCGATGACGCTGTAGCCTTGCCCCACCAGCGCTGTCGTGCGCGGCAGGCCGGTGGCCATTTGCCACTGTAGCCAACGGGTATACAGCTCCGGCTCGGCCAGCATCCACATCAGCATGAAGGGGGGGTAGAAGGCCACGCCGGTGCCGCAGCCGATCTCGCCCATGTAGACCCATTCGATGCCCTCGGCCTCCGCCAACTCGCGGACGCGCAGGTACAGCGGGTTGGGCGCGAACTCGGTGGGAACAGTGCCGTCCCACGCCTCAATCATGGCAATGTATTGCTCCTCGGTGAAGCGGCTGGCGTAGCCGTCGGCGGCGGTGGGGTGTTCCAGCTCCACCAGCGCGGTGCGCTCGTTGAAGATGTAGTCTTTGCCGCTGCGCGTCCACGTCTTCGGGCCGGTCTTCACCGGGCGCGCATACTCGTGCGGCGGGGCGCCAATAAGGCGCACCATGTCGACGCCGAAGAACTTGTTCACCTGGAAGGCCGCCTGCGCGTGCGCCTCCAACAGCTCCTCGTAGGCCACGCCGTCGGCCATGGCGTCCCAGCACAGCGCTTCATCGGTGCCGATGGTGCGGCCACAGATGCCCCAGTAGATGGGGTGGTAGGCGCAGAAGATCTCGAAGAGCGGGGTGCGGTCGGGCGCGACGTGGCGGAAGGCGGCGTCGACGCGGGCGATGGAACCGGACATGCGTTTACTCCTCACTCTGGCAGGCGGTTATCACTTTCATTCGGCGCCCGGTGCTGACTACCCCCCGTGACTACCCCCCAATTTTGATGAAAAATGCAAAAAAGGGGGTAGTCAATCTGGGAGCCGCGAATCGTTAACCTTGTCTCTGTTTTGCTTGGAAAATTGAAAAAAGGAGGGACAAGGGAGGCGATGGTTGCTCGATCGCACGAATATGTGGTTATCTCGGTTCGGGTGCACTATAGCATATATTGGCTGATATGTCAAGCGCATGTTTGCTGTTGTCTGAGCCGTGATCCGAAGGATGAGAGGATTTTCATGATTGGGGCAGGGGGGAGCGCGGTGGGGGCGAATAGGGTAACATCACTCCCCTGGAGGTGTTGAATGCGTTACCTCGTGTTGCTCCTTGCCGGTCTCGCGCTGGCCGCGCAGGCGGCGATGACCTTTACCCTCAAAGAGTACCTGCACAAAACCTGGACGAACGAGTTGGTCACCTACACGGTGAAACTGCCGGCGTCGCAGGCGAAGAGCCTGACGCTCATCGGGCCGGACGGCAAGGCGGTGCCGGTGCAGATCACGCCAACAGAGCGAGGTCGTGCCTGGGTAGGATTTATCGTGGACAAGCTGCCGGCGGATGGTGCGGTGACATATACGTTGAAGAAGGGGAAGCCGATTGGGGGTAATCTCGCTGAAGGCTCTAGTTTCGATTCGGTGATGGATAATGGGATTATTAAAGTTAAAATTGGTACGCCACTATCAGCCTTCACATCGGACTCGATACCATTAAGTCAAGTAGCCTACCCACTCTTTACTGTCCAGCGTCACGATTCGCCGGTAAGTTATTCTGCGCGTTTACGCGGCGACCTACTCATAGAAGCCATCTCGACAAAGTGCTTGCTTAATGGCCCAATTTCTGCGGTTTATCAAATCAGCATCAAATTTCCTACCGGGTTTTACAATGTCCAGGTGCGGCTAGACAAAGGGCAGAGCATTGTGCAGATGCGCGAACGGTTCGATACCCCGAAGGATGTTGCCGAAAAAGCATTCCTTTCATTTGACCTTTCCAGCATCAAGCCCGACCGCGTCGCCACCGAAATCCGCACCTGGCGCAAGCGCAGCGACGCGAAGACGAATGCCCTCGGCGCGGACTACAAGCTGGACTTCGATGAAGCGCGCAAGGAGATGTCGATTCTGGCTTATGTGAACTGGTGGCCGGAGACGGCGCGGCGGGCGACGTTCTACAACTCGGCGCAGCCGGACGGCGACGCCATCTCCATCCTGCCGGCAAATGTCGGCTACTGGCGCAACCCGATGGGGATGTATGTGATGACCGAGCCGGGCGGCAAGGTGCGCCTCGATCTGCCGCTCTACATCGACCAGGACTGGGTGCGCGACGGAGTGGAGTGGGGGAACCCGTACTATACCGGCAAGGTGGAGGCCGGCTGGCTGCGGACGGCGGGGCGGCGCGCGTGGGTGCTGCACGTCGACAGCAAGGACAATGTGTTCCCGAAGGAAGGGCGCAGCAGCGTGCTGGAGGCAGTGCGGCAATACTGCGACCTGCCGCTGAACAAAGTGAAGGACTGGACGCTGGACTGGCCGACGGACCCGAAGGTGACCTACCCGCGCCTGTATGTGGAGCCGGGCAAGCTGGAGGAGATTCGCCAGCGCGTGAAAGAGAACCCGCGCTGGCTGACGCGCTTCGGGCAGTATAACAACCGGCCGATCTCCTATGCCATTATGCAGGACCCGAAGATCGGCGACGACCTGCTGCACGCGAAGAGCAGCCCGGGCTGGAATGTGCCGAACGACGCGCAAGGCGCGCTGAACAGCCTGCGTTCGCTGGTGGAGAAATATTTGGAATTTGGTTACATGGGCTTCGCCGCGCCGAACAACGCCGCGCCGATGCTGGAACTGATCAAGTTCGACGCCGCCATGAGCGTCGCCACCGCCACCCCCGCGGAGAAGATGGAGATGCGCCGGCTGATGGCCTTCATCGCCAACGTGGTCTACGACCAGGACTGGCACAGCACGCAGTCCGGGGTACACCTGGGCAACCCGAACATGCCGCCGCGGCAGGAGCACCACCTGGGCGTCGCCAGCGTGGTCTTGCCCGACCACCCGCTGGCGAAGGCGTGGCGGGCGCGCGGCGAGTCGGAGGCGAAGCGGGAACTGGACGACATGGTGCGCGAGGCCGGCACCTGGCGCGAGTGCCCGCACTACCAGTACGAGGCGGCGATGTATCCGATGTTCCAGTCGGCGGTGCCCATCGCCTACGCCGGCGGGCAGAACGTTTTTAAAAACCCGAAGATGAAGGCGACGTGGGATTACCTGCTGAATATCTCCACGCCGAATGACCCGCGCTTCGGCACGCGGCTGGTGCCGGCGTTCGGCAACGGTTCGTGGGAGCAGGCGCCGCTCTTCGGCTGGCTGGCGAACCTGACGAAGGCGGACGACCCGGCCTTCTCGAAGCGCATGCAGTGGATGTGGCTGGAACAAGGCAAGCCGGACTGGATGCAGTTCAGCGAGACGATGCTCAACCCCACCCTGCCCGCCGAGCAGCCGACGCTGACAAGCATGAACTACCCCGGCTTCGGGGCGATTCTGCGCAGCGGCTTCCCGTCCAAGGAAGAGGTGTGGGTGGCCTTCCGCGCCGGCGATAACGTGGAGCACTACAACTACGGCGACCAGAATTCCTTCATGTATTACGCGAAGGGCGCGCCGCTGGTCATTCAGTTTGGCTCGCAATATACGCCGTATTTCCGCGGGGCCTGGTACTTCAACCGGGTGAGCATCGGCCACCGCGAGGTGAAACCAGGGCTGTTTGGCGGCACGGAATTCGCCAGCGCCGCCGGCAACGAGGACTACGCGGCGCGCATGACCGGCTTCAGCGCGCTGGGCGGGGTGGACGCGGCGACAAGCCAGCATGTCACCGACCGCGAGGGACTGGTGCCGGACGATAAAACCGTGCCGATGCCGCCGAACTTCCCCATGGACCCGTATCCCATTCCCAAGCGCACCTGGACGCGCACCATGGCGCTGGTGAAGTCCTTCGACGCGGCGGGCGCCGAAGACCCGAGCGGCCCCGGCTACCTGGTGATGCGCGACGGTATCGCCTTCACCGCGCCGCTGGTGAGCGAATGGAATATCTGGATGCTGCTGGACAAAATTGACACGTCGGCGAACCCCGCGCGGGGCACCGGGCCGCACGGCGTCGACCTGGACATCTTCATGGCCGAGCCGGCGCAGCCCAATTGGTTCACCCGCACGGACGAAAGCTCCTTCCTGGCCGGGCCGTCGCAGGAGTCCTGGCAGAAGACCAACCCCGGCAAAAAGTGGCACGAAGTGCTGACGAACCTGCGCGCCTACGTGGCGCCGGGCGGCGGCTACCTGGCGGTGCTCTTCCCGCGCAAGCGCGGCGAGGCGCCGGCGGCATTCACCACGCTGCTGAACGGCAAAGGCGTGGAGATCAAACACATCCGAGGCACCGATGCGGTGTTCATGGCCGACGCGGCAATCGCCTGGACCGCCGGCGACCGGCGCTTCGCCGGCACGCAGGGAATGATCCGGCAGGAAGCCGCGGCGACGACGCTGACGCTGCTGTCCGGCGGTGAAATCACGGCGGGCACACTGTCCCTGAAGGCGTCAGGACCGGCGAGTCTGACGCAGCGAAACGGCGTGCTGACGCTCATCACCGACGGCCCGGCGCAGACCGTGACGGTGAACGGGAAAGCGGTGGCGGTGCCGGCGGGGCGGCAGGTGACGGCGGTGAAGTAAAGACAGGGAGGAAAGATGAATGGGTGGCAGCGTGGGGTGCTGATTGCCGGAGTGATCGCGGGCGTAACGTGTTTAGTGTTCCCCATCAATCTTTGGGGCAAGCCGCAATTCGTCATGGCGTATCAGCGTCTGTCGGGTTTCGATCTGGAACGCATGCTGCTGGTGCTGCTGGCTGTTGCCGGCAGCACCACGCTGCTGATGTGGATGGTCGCCGACGGCGCACGGGCGCTGACCTGGATGCAGCGGGTGGTAGTAGCCGCCTACTGCCTCTTTCTCGTAGAGATGACGCTGCACCCGTTTTCGCCTGATGGCTCCCGTGTGGCCTTACTCTACTCTGGACTGCGCATGTCATTGCGTCTCACACTCGGTCCACTGCTGTTCACGTTGCTGCCGGTTGGTTATCTGTTCGCGGCGGGAAAGCAGAACCGCGATGCAGGGAGCCGGATCATCCTGCTGCTTAGTGGTGTGGGCATCGCGATACTCCTATATGCACGATTTATATGGTTGCAGGTGACCGGTTCCTCGCGTGATCCCGGCCCGTCATCCGCGTTGCCGGAGCAGCTCATCATTGTGATCGCAGTGGCCGGGGCGGTGCTGGCAACGGTGTTGGCGCGATATCGTGAGAAGCGGCGTATGAATGACCGCACATGATTGTTAATAACAACCTATTCGTCCTTATACATCCGGTGCGCGACTCGCGTCGGCTTCCAGACTCGCTGCTCTTCTTACTTCCCTGTTCTTCTACGCGCGCGCCGGCTTCGCCACCGCATGCTCATTCCCGATTTTGAGGATCTTCGGTTCGCCGAGGGCGGCGGGCCAGGGGATGGTATACGGGATGCCGGGGATGAGGTCGAGGCAGTTGTCGGCGAGGGGGCGTTCGCCGTCGAGGTCGAGGCAGACGCCCCAGGCGAAGGCGTTGGCGGTGAGCGTGAGTTGATCGCCTTGCACGGACAGCGCGATGGCCGGCGCGGCGAACTCCAGGTCTTTGAAACGCTCCTGGAAGAGGCGGTGCTGGGCGATGACGCGGCCAGCCTCTTCCAATACGGCGAAGGCGCCGGCGCGGGTGAAGCCGAGGGCCTGCCACTGCTCGCGAGAGATGATGGCCAGCGGCGTGCTGGCGTTTGCCGGGAGGGTCACGTCCTGGCGTCCGTCCTGCAGGCGGCCGTCGAGGGTGAAGAGGCCGCAGCGCAGCGTGCCGCTCCACGGTTGCGGGGTGTCGTTGACGCCGTAGACGGTGACGACGGCGCCATTGTCGGCTACCACCACGGTGACGGGCTGGAAGGCGCGGCGCACCGGGTGGAACGCGAGCTTTTTGCGCAGGTAGTAGTCGACGATGGTCCAGCCGTGGGTGACAGGCCAGGAATCGTTGTACATCCAGAAGATGGCGGAGGCGGAGTCATACATGCGGCGGCGGTAGTTGCTGATGTATTCATACAGGCCTTCGGCGTGCAACAGCGCGCTGACGAAAGCGTAATCCTCCCAGTCCATCGCCAGCGGATCGAGCCCCGTCCACATCTGCACGGTCTTGTAGGCGTGCCCCAATTCGCCGGGCGTGCTGTCGTGGATGGCGAAGGGGTTGTCGTGGTGGTTCCAGCTCATGGAGAAAAGCGCGCGCTCGGATTCCGGCAGGAACTGCTTCAGCGTGGCGGGCGACGACATGCCGAGTACGCCGCCTTCGTTGGGGAAGCGGTCGATATTCGTCCGGTATTTCCAGAAATCCGCGGCGCCCGCTTCCATGGAGACGGTCCACGGGTGCTGGTCGCCCATGGTGGGGTCGTTGGGTTGTTTGTAGTCGGGCGACCAGGGCGAGCTAACCCAGTGCAGCGTGGCGGGGTCTTCCACGGCCAGGGTGCGCGGGATGTCACGGTGGAAAATGACGTAGTGCGGGTGGGCGGGGGTGCTGTGGTCATAGCCCCAGCCCCAGTCGCCCCACTCGATCTCGTTATTACCGCACCAGACCACCAGTGAGGGGTGGTGCGCCAACTCGCGCGTGATGTAGGTCAGCTCGCGGCATACCTCGGCGGCGAAGGTGGCGTCGTGGGCGGGGTACTGGGCGCAAGCGAAGGCGAAGTCGTGCCACACCAGCATGCCGCGCTCGTCGCAGATGTCGAGCAGCGCGTGGGGGGTGTATTCGGCGCCGCCCCAGATGCGCAGGGTGTTGAAGTTGGCGTCGAGCGCGAGTTGCACCAGCGCGGCGTAGCGGTCGGCGGTGACGGCGCTGTAGAGCATGTCCGCCGGTACCCAGTTGCCGCCCTTGCAGAAGACCGGGCGGTTGTTGATCTTCAGGATGCAGTAGCGGCCCTCGACGGGGTGGGGCGACTGGTCCATCTCCACACGGCGCACGCCCACCTTGCGGGTAATCGTCTGCGTTTCGCCGCCCGCTTCCAGCGACAGCTCTACGGTGTAGCGGAAGGGGTTGCCGTGGCCAATCGGCCACCAGAGGTTTGGGTTATCGAGGGTGATGGCCGCCTCGGGGCGGTTGTCACCAGGGGTCAGCGTCACCGGCACGGTCACTTCCTGCCCCGTCTCCAGCACGCGCGCGCGCAATATCCCACTAATGGACTCACCCGTGCCATTCTCCACGGAGAGGCGCGCGGTGACGACGGCGGAGGACAGGTCGGCGGCGGGCACGGCGTAGACGGTCGCCTGGCTGACGCGGGCAGGGCGCCATTCCAGCGTCACGTCGCCGAGGATGCCGACGTTGATGAGGCGCGGGTGCCAGTCCCAGCCGGACTGATATTGCGGGGCGCGGCGCCAGTTACGTTTCGTCAGCCAGCCTTGCTCGCCGACGTGGTAGTCCTTGCTCGGTTGGTCGGCGTTGGCGAAGAGTCCGCTTTCGATGACCACCACCAGCAGGTTCCCCCCCGCGCGCAGCTTCCCCGTTAAGTCGAAGGTCGCCGGGCGGTGGGCGTTGGCATGCGTACCGATCTCCGCGCCATTAAGGTAGATCGTCGCGTTCAGCTCCAGCCGCGCGAAGGTAAGCCACGCCGGCCCCGCCAGCGCGGTATCCGGCGCGGTGAAGGCATGGCGGTAAATCCAGAACGATTCCTCCACCCAGCGCGCCTTCAGTGAATTCAACCCGATATTCAGATCATCCAGCACCTCGGCATCGAGCAATACCTGGTGGATGGGCGCGGGCACCGCCGCGGCCAGCGGACGGCAACCCTGCAGCGTTTCCGCGGTGAAGTGTCCGGGGACGATGCGGTGCGCGCCTTCGGCGTGATACAGGGACCAGGTGCCGTTCAGGGAGAGCGTGCCAGTCATGCGGAATACCTCGTGTGATTGGGTTGCGTATGTATTCGCGGCGGGGGCGGGGTTTCCCTGCTGATTTTTCTGGCTTGCAGGACGCGACCACGCGCAAAGGCCTATTAAAAAGCAATGCCGGCCCTGCCGCGCGGCCCTCACCCCCGCCCCCTCTCCCAAGCTTGGGAGAGGGGAGTGATCAGTTGTCGTTACCGTGTTCTGTGATCTCATATAGCTCCCTTCTCCCAGTATTGGGAGCAGGGGCGGGGATGAGGGCGCGCGTAGGGACAGGTATCGCTTTCAGAGACAGCTTTGTGCGTATTCGCGACTCGACTAAGTCTCGCCCTCCATATCATGAGACACGGTAGAGCGCTTGTGTCGGGTTGCCCCGGCTCCCCACCACTGTCGTCAATCCACCTCACCATACGGGACATGCATGGACATCTTTTACAATTTGTTGAGTTTTATCGCGCATGGTACTTGACAAGGAATGACTCAAGTCTTATGATGCGCATAGCATATTGGGGTTGGTGGGCGAAGCAGGAACCGCCACCCCGGGAGGTATGAGGACATGGCAAAGGTCATCGGTATCGACTTGGGCACCACCAACTCCGTCGTGGCGGTGATGGAAGGCGGCGAGCCGACCGTCATCACCAATGCGGAAGGCAGTCGTTTAACGCCGTCGGTCGTCGCATTTACGAAAGCCGGAGAGCGGTTGGTTGGGCAGCCGGCCAAGCGCCAGGCTACCATCAACCCGGAGAACACGGTCTTTTCGATCAAGCGCTTTGTGGGCCGCCGGTATGACGAAGTGTCCTCCGAGCGCGCCATCGTGCCATATCAGGTGACGACGGGCACCGGCAATCTCGCGGTGGTGGATATCCAGGGCAAGCAGTATACCCCGGAAGAAATCTCCGCGATGGTCCTGCAGAAGCTGAAGGCGGACGCGGAAACGTACCTGGGGCAGTCGGTGGATTCGGCGGTCATCACCGTGCCGGCGTATTTCAATGACGCGCAGCGCAACGCGACGAAGACGGCGGGCGAGATCGCCGGCCTGAAAGTGCTGCGCATCATCAACGAGCCGACGGCGGCGTCGCTGGCCTACGGGCTCGATAAGAAGAAAGACGAAACCGTGCTGGTGTGGGACCTGGGCGGCGGCACCTTCGACGTCTCCGTGCTGGAAGTCGGCGACGGGGTCTTTGAAGTGAAGTCGACGAACGGCGACACCCACCTGGGCGGCGACGACTGGGACGAGCGCATCGTGAAGTGGATGGCGGAGGAGTTCCAGCGCGAGCAGGGCATCGACCTGCGCAAAGACCGCCAGGCGCTACAGCGCCTGCGCGAGGCGGCGGAGAAGGCGAAGATCGAGCTGTCCAGCGTGGTGCAGACGACCATCAACCTGCCGTTCATCACCGCCGACCAGAACGGCCCGAAGCACCTGGATATGACGCTGACCCGCGCGAAGTTCGAAGACCTCACGCGCGACCTGGTCGAGCGCATGGTGGGCCCGTTTAACAGCGCGCTGAAGGACGCCGGCCTGCAAGCGAGCAGCCTGGATGAAGTGATCATGGTGGGCGGATCCACGCGCATGCCGATGGTGGTGGAACTGGCGCGCAAGCTGGCGGGCAAAGAGCCGCACCGCGGGGTGAACCCCGACGAAGTGGTGGCGGTGGGCGCGGCGATCCAGGCCTCCGTGCTGGCGGGCGAGCGCACCGACATCGTGCTGCTGGACGTGACGCCGCTGTCGCTGGGCATCGAGACCGCGGGGGGCATCTTCACCCGCCTCATCCAGCGCAACACGACGATTCCGACCAGCAAAACCGAGACGTTCACCACCTATGCGGACTTCCAGCCGGCGGTGACCATCGTCGTCTTCCAGGGCGAGCGCGAGATGGCGCGCGAAAACCGGCTGCTCGGGCAGTTCGACCTGACGGGCATCCCGCCGTCGCCGCGCGGCGTGCCGAAGATCGACGTGACCTTCGACATCGACGTAAACGGCATCGTGCATGTGCGGGCGAAGGACCAGGCCACCAGCATTGAGCAGAGCATCACCATCACCGGCGCGGGTACGCTGGATCGCTCGGAAGTGGAGCGCATGGTGAACGAGGCGCAGAGCCACGCCGACGAAGACCGGCGCCTGAAAGAGATCGCGGAGGCGCGCAACGCCGCCGACAGCATCGCCTACCAGGTGGAGAAGCAGATCACCGAGCTGGGCGACAAGCTGCAGGCGGACGAGAAGAGCGAACTGGAAGCGAGCGTGAAGCAGGTGCGCGACCTGATGGTCGGCGAGGACGTGGCCGCCATTCGCGCCGCCATGCAGGAACTGCAGGATAAGATGATGCGCGTGTCGCAGCGGCTATATGAGGCCACCGGCGGCGCGCAGCAGCCCGGACCAGGCGCGGAAGCCGGCCCCCAGGCCGGCGGCGCACAGCAACCGGGCGGCGACGACGTTATCGACGCGGAGTATAAAGAGGGGCAATAACCCCTGAGGAATTGTAAAGTGCACAATGCGAACCGGCTGAATTGACGGTGGATTGAGAACACGACGCGGCCGGCGCAAGCCGGCCGCGTCTGATTTTGGATGTTAAATAATGGTCGGATGAGTCGGATGTCATATTCCGACATCCGACATCGCACATCCCATATTGGGGGGGCGTATGCCAGCTAAGGATTATTACACCATATTGGGCGTGGCGCGGTCGGCTTCCGAGAAGGAGATCAAGTCCGCGTACCGCAAGCTGGCGCGTAAGTACCACCCCGACGTGAACCCGGGAGACAAGGCGGCGGAGTCGCGGTTCAAAGAAATCGCGGAGGCGTATGAGGTGCTGGGCGACGCCGCGATGCGAAAGAAATACGACAAGTTCGGCCACCTGGGCGAAGGGTGGAAGCATGCCGGCGAGCATCCCTTCGGTGGCGGCTACGGACCCGGGCCCGGCGCGGGCGCGGGGCCGGGCGGCACGGACTGGCAGCAGATGTTCAGCGGCGCGGAGGATATGCGCGGCGGCGGCTTCGACCTGGGCGATCTGCTGGGCGGGTTCATGGGGCGCGGGCGCGGCGGGACGCGGCCGGCTACCCGTGGCGAGGATCTGCAGCACGAGGTGGAAATTTCGCTGGAGGAGGCGTATCACGGCACCGAGCGCGCGGTGACGCTGGTGGCGCGGGAATCTTGTCCGGCATGCCACGGGCGGGGAATGGTGCAGAACAAGGTGTGCGGCGCTTGCGGCGGCGCGGGGGCGGTGGAGCGGCCCAGGACAATCACCGTGAAGATTCCGAAGGGCGTTGCGGATGGCGCGAAGGTGCGCGTGTCCGGCCAGGGCGGCGCCGGCGCGGCCGGCGGCCCTGCGGGCGACCTGTACCTGATCCCGCGCATCCGGCCTCATCCGCGCTTCGAGCGCAAGGGCGACGATCTCTACACCGAGGCGACGGTCTCCTTCCCGGAGGCGGCGCTGGGCGGCGAGGCGGCGGTGATGGCGCTGGACGGCAGCACGCTCACCGCGCGGGTGCCGGGGGGCACGTCGTCGGGGCAGATGCTGCGCCTGCGTGGTAAAGGCATGCCGCTGCTGCGCGGCGAGGGGTTTGGCGACTTATATGTGAGAATCCGCATCGCCGTGCCGAAGGATTTGACGGCGCGCGAGCGTGAGCTGATAGAAGAATTGGCGCAACTGCGGCAGGACACCTCGCGCGGGTGACCGCCGCAGAAGGAGACGAGTGATGACCGAACATGAGAAATGGCCGGGCGGGCGCGAACCGCGCTTTACCATCAGCATCATCGCGGAGATGATGGCCATACACCCGCAGACGCTGCGGCTGTATGAGCGGCTGGGGCTGATCCGTCCGCAGCGGCGCGGGCAGATCCGCATGTTCTCCGAGGCGGATATCGAGCGGCTGCGGCAGATTCAGCGGTTGAAGAACGATCTGGGCGTGAACCTGGCGGGCATCGACGTCATTTTGAAACTACTCGACCGCATCGAAGAGCTGCAGGTTGAGGTGGAGCGGGTACGCGCGCAGGCGAAGCGCCGGCTGAAGCGGATCACGCAGGAGTGGTGACGCGACCCCTCCCCCAACCCCTCCCCTGTGAAGGAAGGGGAGATGAGAAGGAATGATGATGGCAGAAGGCACGGCGGGGACATTACTGGTGATTGCGACGCCGATTGGCAACCTGGAGGATTTGACCTACCGGGCAAAGCGGGTGTTGGGCGAGGTGGACGCGCTGGCGTGCGAGGATACGCGGCATACGCGCATCATTTACGAGCGGTACGAGATTCCGCGGCCGCGCACGATGTTTGCCTACCACGAGCATAACGAAGCGTCGGCGGCAGAGCGTATTCTCGGCCTGCTGGCGGCGGGGCAGACGGTGGGGCTGGCCTCCAACGCGGGCTATCCGGGCATCAGCGACCCGGGCTACGTCATCGTCAGCCGTGCCATCGAGGCGGGCTACCGGGTAGAGGTGATTCCGGGGGCATCGGCGCTGCCGGTGGCGCTGCTGGCGTCGGGCCTCTCCACCGCGTCGTTCACGTTCAAGGGCTTTCCGCCGCGCAAGCCGGGCAAGCGGCGCACCTTCCTGGAGTTGGACCGCGACCTGCCGCACACGACGATTTATTACGAGTCGCCGCACCGGGTAGGCGCGCTGCTGGCGGCGGCGCTGGAAGCGCTGGGCGACCGCCGCGCCGCGGTGTGTATCGAGTTGACGAAAATCTACGAAGAGGTGCATCACGGCTACCTCTCGGAACTGGCGGCGCAATTCGCCGACAAGAAAATCAAGGGCGAAGTGGTGGTGGTCATCGCGGGCAGCAACCCGAAGTTTGCCCGCCACGACGACGAAGATGATGAGGACTGACTGGGACCGCGGATGTCTCATCCGCACGATACTGGGAGCGCGGATTTGTAATCCGCACGATTAGGCAATATGGCAGGACGCAGAAGGAGGTACAGCGATGGATTTCAACAAGTTTACCGAGAAGGCACAGGAAGCGTTGATGATCGCGCAATCGATCATGCAGCGATTTCAGCATATGCAGATGGATACGGACCACTTCCTGCTGGGGCTGCTGGAGCAGCCGGACGGCACGGTGCCGAAGCTGCTGGAGCAGATGAAGGTGGACGATATCCACCTGGCGGAGGCGGTGCGGCGCTCGCTGGAGCGCCTGCCAAAGGTGCAGGGCGGCGCGCGGCAGGCGCAAGTCTACCCGACGCCGGCGGCACAGCGGGTGCTGGGCGAGTTGTGCCCGGCCATTGCCGAGCGCATGAGCGACGAGTATATCGCCACCGAGCATATCCTGCTGGCGATCATCGAGGAGGGCGCCAGCGACGCCGCGCGCATCCTGCGCGACTTCGGCGTTACCCGCGAGCGCGTGGAGCAGGCGCTGGTGGCCATCCGCGGCAGCCAGCGGGTAACCGAACCGGGCGCCGAGGGCAAATACCAGGCGCTGGCCAAATACAGCCGCGACCTGACGCAGTTGGCGCGCGAGGGCAAGCTGGACCCGGTGATCGGCCGCGACGGCGAAGTGCGGCGTGTCATCGAGATTCTCTCCCGACGCACGAAGAACAATCCGGCAATCATCGGCGAACCGGGCGTGGGCAAGACCGCCATCGTCGAGGGATTGGCGCAGGCGATCGTGGAGAGCCGCGTGCCGCAAACCTTGAAGAACAAGCGCGTGATTGCCCTCGACCTGTCCAGCATGGTGGCGGGGTCGAAATTCCGCGGCGAGTTCGAGGAGCGGCTGAAGGCGGTGATGGACGAG
>CAZPYA010000034.1:0-45863 GCA_964590255.1 uncultured bacterium | reverse complement strand
TGCTCGCAATACGAGAAGGCGGCATAAAAAAGGTAACAAACTATGCGCGCACCCGGTTATTTCGAGGAGGAGGAACCCTCAAGCCCCGCCGCGAACTACTCCCCCATGCATAACTCCCTCTTCACCCGCGACCTGCTGCGGCGCACGAATGCCGATCCGATGCGCCTCGACCGCCGCGACCCTCACCGGGCCGTCGCCCGCGATCCCGAGGCGCAGCCGACAGAGGGCGAATTCCTCCTCAGTGCGGTAACCCTCGACACCGCGTACCCGCAGATCGCCGCCGACCTGGCCGACTTCTTCGCCCGCCTGGGCGTGGCGGTGTCCGATACGGCCTCCTGCCGCATTACCGTCGTCCTTGATCCCGCCCTTGGCGCGCGCGACTGCCGGCTGGTCATCGCCCCCGAGGTCATCGCTGTGGCTGGCGGCGACATGGCCGGCCTGTGGGCGGGCGTCGCCTGGCTGGAGTGGGAGATGCGCACCCGCCGCGGGCCGATTTTGCCGGCCGGCGAAATGACGCGCCGCGCCGCCTGGCCGGTGCAGATCAGTCAGGGCCCGTGGGGCGGCAACTACTCGGTGCCGGATTTCGAGCCCGAATACCTGAGCGACGACGCGTTCCGCCTCTACGCCCATTTCGGCGTCAACAACATGATGATCTACGGCGATCTGCTCTGCTACGCCGACGGCGCGCTGTTGCCCGAGTTGAACCACCCTGACGCGCAACATCACCTCGACATCCTTGCCGACGCCGCCCGCCGCGCCGCCGCCTACGGCGTGCAGTTCAGCTATGTGGTGGTCGGGCCGAAGCTGCGCTCCGATCACCCCGTCTTCGCCACTCATCCGCATGCCATGGGCGCCGGCTTCGATTTCGGCGACGGCCCTTTCCACTTCCTCTGCTCCAGCGACGAGGTGGTACTGGCCTGGTACGACGAGATCTTCACCCGCCTCTTCACCGCCGCCCCCGAGTTGGCCGGCCTCACCCTCATCGTCGCCGGCGAGTCGATGTACCATTGCCGCATGTGGCAGAACCGTCCCGGCTATCTGCCTTGCCCGCGCTGCAGCGCGGGCACCCAGGAGAGCGTCATCGCCGGGTTGCTGGCGCGGATTCGCAACAGCGTGCCTCCCGCGGCTTACGTCGCCGCGTGGACCTACACCGTCTACGGCTGGGACCACCCCGACCGCGAGCCCTTCGTCACAAGCCTGCCCGCCGGCGTGGCCCTGTACCACCACATCGAGAAAGATCAGGCGTACAAAAAGGACGGCTACACGAAGCACATCTGGGATTACAGCGTTGATTACACCGGCCCCAGCGACGATATCGTCCGGCTGGCGGCGCTCGCACGGTGGCAGGGCACGCCGCTTTTCGTGAAGACGGAGACAGGCATCGGCCTGGAGGTGTTCCAGTTCCCCTATGTGCCGGGGATGCAGCGGCTGGCGGAGAAATGGCAGACGGTGCGGAAGCTGGAACCCGCCGGGGTGCAGCAATCCTGGCTCTTCTTCGGCATGTGCGGCTCGCGCGCCGAAGAGCTGGGGCTGTGGGCCGCCTACCGGCCCGACATGCCTGCCGAGGTTTTCCTGCGCGCCATGGCGGCGCGCGACTTCGGTCCGGCGGTCGCCGATGACGCCGTCGCCGCCTGGGCGCGCATCAGCGATGCCCTTGGCCACCTGCCCGCCGTCATCTGCGGGCCGTGTTACTACATCGGCCCCAGCTTTCTCGGTCCCGCCCACCCGCTGGCGCCCACCGCGGACGCCCCCGTGCCGGACGCCTTTTATGCCTACCTGTACTACCTGCAAGAGAACGAGGCAACCTTTTCGCGCAAGACCATCGACGTCGCCCGCCAGTGCCTGGTGATGCGCGAGCTGCCCGCCACCACCGCCTCACTGTTCCTGGCGCCCGACGACGGCTCGGACGGCTGGGCCATCGTCATCCGCGAATACACTGCCGCCACCGCCGCCGCGCGAGAAGGGTGGGACGTCCTCCGTGCCGCCGCCCCCCGCGCCGCCACCGCGATGGATGCCCGCAACCTCGCCGAGGAAATCGACCTCGCCGAACTCCTGTACCGCACCTTCCAGGCCTGCGAGAACACCATCCGCTTCCTCGTCGCCCGCCGCGATGGCGACCAGGAGGAGATGCGCCGCCTCGCCGCCCTGGAACGCGCCAACGCCGCCGCCGCCATCCGCATATATACGGACTCCCCCTGGCTCGACCTCGCCGAACGCACCGACGGCGCCTTCACTCCCTGCATCGAGATGCTGCAGGCGAAAATCGACTGGATCGACGAAGCGTTCAGCTAATATGGAGTGCGGCGAGCATCGCCGCTTTCACTCTGCGAAGGAATGACCGGAAAGGGTATCGCCCTGTCGGGCTCGTAGTCAGGCACGCAGCGACAGCGGAGTGCCGTCTGGTGAAGCAGACGCATCTGCCTGTCGGGCTTGTAATCGCGCCGCCCAGGCGCCTTACCGCCTCACAACCTTCCCCCAATCCTTCACATCAAGGTTCAGACAATACGCAAACATATGCTTGACAAAAACCGCCAAATCTGCTATACTGCCGCCCGTACCGTGACAACCCAAAATGGGCGGATGCCACCACGCGATCACCCCACGTACCGATCACAACCTGGGCGGGCGAGCGTCCCCGCTTTCCACCATTTCACCCCCGATATTGTAAAATGAGAATAATTTAAGGGGTGAACGGGGGATGAATGATCAACCCGAAACTTGAAACACGGAACCCGGAACCCGGAACCCGGAACCCGGAACCCGGAACCCGGAACTCAAACGACTACCCCCTTTTTTGACAAAACCACAAAAAATGGGGGGTAGTCGCGGGGGGTAGCCGGGGGTAGTCATCCACCCCATATCCGCTTCGCGAATACAGCGGGTTAGCCGCGCAGCGCCGCGCGAAGCGCGACCACCGCGGCGACGTCCGTCACCTCTACCAGCTCCTCGGAGGGGCGGAGGGCGCCGCCGAAGAAGACCTGCGGGCGCGCCCGGCAGGAGGGATCGGTCGTCGCGGCCAGCAGCGCCAGGTGAATCTGTGTGGTACCGGTGCGCGCCAGCACGTCGGCCAGGTTGAAGCGGTCGATGCCGCCGCCGGGGAGGATGTCGATGCGCCCGGCGGCGCGCTCGATCAGTTGGCGGATGAGGTCGGCGCCGTTGTAGACCGTCTCCTCTTGCCCGGAGGTGAGGATGCGCGCCACCCCGAGGTCGATGAGCTGCTCCAGCGCGGCGAAGGGATCGGGCGTGACGTCGAAGGCGCGATGAAAAACCACCGGGCGGTCGCCCGCGATGGCGATGAGCCGCCGCGTGCGCGGCACATCGATGGCGCCGTCCGCGTGCAGCACGCCGAAGACCAGGCCGTCGGCGCCGTGCGCGGCAGCCAATTCGGCGTCGCGCTCCATCACCGCGAACTCGGCGTCGGTATAGCAAAAGCCCCCGCCGCGCGGGCGGATCATCACCATTACCGGGATCGTCAGCCGCGCCTTCGTCTCGACCAGCGTGCCCAGCGATGGGGTGAGCCCGCCCAGCAGCAGGCTGGAATTCAGCTCGATGCGATCGGCTCCGCCCGCCTGCGCCGCCAGTGCGTCGTCAAGAGAGCCGCAACAGATTTCAACAAGGATCGCCATAGTGGTGCCTCCGGTGATGCTCGAATTATTGACTCTTCTTCGCCCTCTTCTGCAGCTTCGCCAGCACGTCCAGCGCCTGGCGCGGGGTGATGTCGTCCACGTCCAGCTCGCGCAGCTCTTCCACCAGCGGGTGTTCGGCGATTTCGAAGAGGGTGAGCTGGGTTTTCGGCAGCGGGGGCGCGATGGTGACGTGGCGGTCGACCAGGCCGCGGGCGCGTTCGGCGATCTCGTCGTTTTCTTCCAGCGACTGCAGCACCTGCTGGGCGCGCTCCACCACCTCGCGGGGCAGGCCGGCCAGCCGCGCCACGTGGATGCCGTAGCTGCGGTCGGTGCCGCCAGGCACGATCTTGCGCAGGAAGACGATGCCGTCCGGCCCTTCCTTCACCGCGATGCGATAGTTCTTCGCCCGCGGCAGGCTGTTTTCCAGCTCGTTAAGCTGGTGGTAGTGGGTGGCGAAGAGCGTCTTGCACCCCAGCCGCGGCGCCTCGTGCAGGTGCTCGGCCACCGCCCAGGCCAGCGAGAGGCCGTCGAAGGTCGACGTGCCGCGCCCGATCTCGTCGAGGATCACCAGGCTGCGCGTGGTAGCGTTGTTGAGGATATTCGCCGTCTCCGACATCTCCATCATGAAGGTCGACTGCCCGGTAGCCAGGTCGTCGCTGGCGCCCACGCGGGTGAAGATGCGGTCGACGACGCCAATCTCCGCCGACTCGGCCGGCACGAAGGAGCCCACCTGCGCCATGAGGGTGATGAGGGCGACCTGGCGAAGGTAGGTCGATTTTCCCGCCATGTTCGGGCCGGTGAGGATAATGAGCTGGTTCGTCTGCGTGTCCAGCTCGGCGTCATTGGGCACGAAGTGCTCGCCGGCCAGCGTCTGCTCCACCACCGGGTGGCGGCCGCCGGTGATGGCGACGCGGTCGGCGGCGTCCACCGACGGGCGGACGTAGCGGTTGCGGGCGGCGACCTCGGCGAAGGCGGCGAGGACGTCGAGCTGGGCGATGAGGCGGGCGAGCTTCTGGATGCGCTCGGCCTCCAGCGCCACCGCGCCGCGCAAGGCGCTGAAGAGGGAGAACTCCAGCTCCTTCAGCTTGTCCTCGGCGCCCAGCACCATCGCCTCGTATTCCTTCAGCGCCGGGGTGATGTAGCGCTCGGCGTTGGCCAGCGTCTGCTTGCGGATGTAGTCCTCGGGCACGGCGTCCAGGTTCGACCGGCTGATCTCGATGTAGTAGCCGAAGACGTTGTTGAAGCCGACCTTCAGCGACTTGATGCCGCTGCGCTCGCGCTCGGCGGTCTCCAGCGCGGCGATCCAGTCCTTGCCTTCGGTGCTCGCTCGGCGCAGCGTATCCAACTCGGCGTGGTAGCCGGGGCGGATGATGCCGCCCTCGCGGGCCAGGAGCGGCGGGCTGTCCACCAGCGCCTCGGTCAGCGTGGCGCGCAGGTCGTCCAGCAGGTCGGCGCCTTCCACCAGTTGCCGCAGGATGGGCGCGGCGGCGTCGAGCATGGCCACCAGCCGCGGCACGGCGGCCAGCGTGTCGCAGAGCTGCGCCAGGTCGCGCGGGCTGCCGCTGCCGGAGATGGCGCGGGAGAGCAGCCGCTCCAGGTCGTGCACGCCGCGCAGCTCGTCGCGCACGCCGTCGCGCAGCATGCCGTCCTCGCGAAAGGCCTCCACGCCGTCCAGCCGGCGATTGATGGCGTCCACGTCCAGCAGCGGGGCCAGCAGCCACTTTTTCAGCAGCCGGGCGCCCATCGCCGTGCGCGTGGTGTCGAGAATCCACAGCAGCGTGTGCATGCGCGTGCCGTCGCGCAGCGCGGTGATCAGCTCCAGGTTGCGCCGGGTGGAGGCGTCCAGCAGCATGTAGTCGTCCAGCGAATAGGTGGCGATGGTGAGGATCTGCCCCACGGTGGTCTTCTGCGCCTGCTGCAGGTAGCGCATGAGCAGGCCGGCGGCCTCCACCGCCACCGGCATCTCTTCGCAGCCGAAGCCGCGCAGCGACGACACGCCAAAATGCTTCGTCAGCGTCTGGTAGGCGGTTTCCCAGGCGAAATCGGTGAGGTCGGGAGTGGAGATGGGTGCGGCCGTACGGGCGCGCAGCGCCGCCATGAAGTCGGCGTCCTGCTGCAGCGCCAGCGGCAGGATGATCTCCGCGGGCTGCAGGCGCGTCACCTCTTCGAGGATGCGGTCGCGGGCGCGCTCGCCGGTCAGCTCGGTGACGGCGAAGTCGCCAGTGGAGCAGTCCGCCACCGCCAGGCCAAAGCCGTTCTCGGTATGCAGCGCCAGCAGGAAATTGTTCGAGCGCTCGTCGAGGAGGTAGTCCTCCGTCACCGTGCCGGGGGTAATGACGCGCATCACCTCGCGCTTGACCAGGCCCTTGGCCAGGCGCGGATCCTCCATCTGCTCGGCCAGCGCCGCCTTGTGCCCGGCGGCCAGCAGCCGCGCCAGGTAGCGGTCGATGGCGTGGAAGGGCACCCCCGCCATCGGCAGCCGCGTCCCCTTCATCTCGCGCGAGGTGAGGGCAATATCCATCGCCGTCGCCCCCATCACCGCGTCATCGCCATACATCTCGTAAAAGTCGCCGCAGCGGAACAGCAGCAGCACGTCGGGGTACTGCCGCTTCAGGTCCATGTATTGGCGAAACATCGGGGTCAGGGCGTCGGTGGTCACGACGTCTATTGTAGGCGATGGGGCGGGTGGCGTCAAAAGGAGATTGACGATTGGGGATTGACGAGGGGAGCCGGGGTGGATGAGTACCCCCCGCGGGTACCCCCCATTTTTTGATAATATTGCGATATGGGGGGTACCTGTATGCGGTTGCCGGTCACGGATGGCGGACTACCCCCGGCTACCCCCCGTGACTACCCCCACTTTTTTGGTGTTTTGGCGAAAAAGGGGGTAGTCAGCACCAGGCCTACAACTCAGTGCCGGTTGCCACGGCGGAACGGCTCTTCGATTGTCATGGTACGGGCGACAGTATAGCAGATTTGGCGGATTTTGTCAAGCAGATGTTTGCTGTATAGGGGTTAGGGAATGGGGATTAGGGGTGTTGCAGTTGGCTGGTCCAGGAGATTGGCACCGGCACTGTCGCAGACCCCACCCCGGCCTGAAGGCCACCCTTCCCCATGCTGGAGAGGGGGACAAACTGGGTGCGGGCGGCGTAGCCGGCATAGATACGCAGCAGCTTTCACGTTTTGGACAAGTGTGCGAAAACTGACAAATATCAATCGCCTGCTATAACCGTCCGTTATTGGAGTTGTCCTCCGCTGAGGTGGTGATGCCATACACCACGTCACCGGTGGAATCCGGGCCGACCAACTTGGGGTTGGGGGTGGTGGGCTTTCCGCCATCATCGTGTCCGTCGGGGCCGCGGCTGTATAGGCGATACCGTGTGCCGGTGCGTCGGTAACAGATGGTAGCGGTGAAGGTGAATGTATCGACTGGCAGCGTCGCCACCCAGCCATCCGCAACCAGCGCCTGCAGCGTGGCAGGGTAGGCTCCGTGCGCGTTGCGGTAGCCTTCCAGTGCGAATGCCATGAGCAAGGCATCCTCGTTGAACGCCCGCATCGCCCAGGCCACCCGGCTTTTTTCTCGTTCGTCCCACCCGAAATAGTTGTAGTTAAAGACGTCCGGCGGGGGGGCAGGAAACCGCGTATGACTGCTGCATGGCTGCCGCGCGGCGGCGATGCAGGCGGTGAGATACCGGTTGGCGCGCGCGGGCACCTGGGCGTCGGGAATCGTATACGCGAACCACAGGTTTGGTATCACGCCGCGATCCTGCATGGGGCTGGGGTGCCACAACCCGGTCACGAGCGACCAACGGTTTATTCCCCGACTCCAGTTATAGGCATCGGGGAAACATGTGGCAAGGAAATTCAAGTAGTCGGTGCGTTGCTGCGCTGTTTCCTCGGCGTAACTGCGGCGGTTCCGCGTATAGCATGCCAGGCGCGCGGTGATGTCGCGCGCCTCGGGAACGGACAGGCGCGCAACTTGCGCCTGCAATGTCTCTCTGGAACGATAAAACGGCAATGCGCCGGGTGTGGTCAGTCGCTGGTACTGCTGCAGATCGATATAGGCCGCGGCGGTCGCATGCGGGTCATTCCCATTTGCATAATGCAGCGCGTTGATCTCCAACAGCTTCCGGCAATGGAAACGCCATTTCTCGTAGTCTCGGTATCGTAGATTGTACTGTTGGTATGACTCGCGCACCCTCGCCGGAATGGCATACCGGTGCGTCAGGCCCAGGCGGATGAGCCGCAACGTCTCGGCGTTGCGCCGCAGGAACGCCGCGACGTCCGCGCGAGCGATGGGTTGTTTCGACGGATGCGACGTTGACTTCGCCTCGCGCACGAGTCTATTGTCAAACCGATCTACATAGATACTGTTGAATACGGCGCGGTCGACGATACTGTCGGCGGCGCGGTGAAAATCGTCCAGCGCGTTGGGCGTAGGCACAGGTGGAACGCTGAACGTGTAGTGCGGCGGGCGAGCCAGGTGCCAGACCCACAGGGCATGGAGGCCATAGAGCATGGCGGCGCCCACGAGCCACCGTGCGAGGCGCCACAGCCATCTCCGTCGGCGTTTCGGCAGGTTTCCAACCATCATTACACCGCCTGTCTACGTAGTGCCGTATATTCCATGGCGGGTGGATTACCCCTGGAGCGGTATCGGCATTTTTGACGCCTGTTGAGTATCGGTTACGATGCAATCGGAATGGAATGGCCTCCCCCCGCCCCGGTGGCGCACCCCGCAAACACCCAAGCCGCCCCGGCCTGCGCCAGGGGTTTTGGTGCGTCCCGATATGATCGGGACGCGGTGCCAGTTACGGGCGGATTGAAAATCCGCGGCCCCAGTTACGGGCGGATGAGACATCCGCGCTCCCAGTTACAGGGTCCAGTAAATCGACGCGCCGGGGGGGAGGGTGACGCGCTCGGCGGGGAGCGGTTTGTCCTTCAGCAGGTCAAAGTGCGGGTTTTTCTTCACCAACGTGGTGATGGGGGCATCGGTGGGGTTGTGGAATTCCACTTTCCACTGCGCGTCGCCGCTCTGCGTCACCTGAATGGTCACGGCCGGGTTGTCGGCGGTGAGGGCGGGGCCGATGAACAAGTCCTTGCCGCCGCCGAGGACGACGGTGGCCCAGGCGCGGCCTTCGAAGACGCCGACGGGGCGGGCCTTTTTCAGGCCGCGGTCGTAGAGGAAGCAGGACCAGCCGTCGCGCATGCCGCTCACCGCGATGGGCAGGCTGGAAACGAGCTTGCCGGTGAGGGCGCCGGAGAAACCGTTCCCCGTGCCGTCGACGGTCAGGATGTAGCGCTGGCCGGTTATTGTCCCGGCGGTCGTCTGCACGGTGTAGCCGGTCGGCCCGCCGTCCAGCCCGAAGTCGCGGTAGAAGCGGTCCACCACTTCCGAGGTGGCGCCGGGCAGGTGCTTCGTGCCGTCGGTGATGCGCGGGACGCCGACGATGAGCAGTTCCACCCGCTTCGTCTCGCCTTTCTTCTGCGGCGACGCGCCGGGCAGCAGGCGCACGTACAGGTGGTTGCGCCGCGGCAGGCCGAGTGAGGATTGCAGCCCGTCCGTCAGCGAGAAGACCGCCGCCCCGCCCAGCGGGGAATCGAGGAACGCGCCATAGGCGCCTGTGCCGAAGGGCACGTCCAGGTAACGGTCCTGCGAGCGCGGGGTCTCTTCCCAGGTGCCGCTGACGTGGCGGCCGTCACTGCTGTGCACTGTCCACAGCCGGTCGTCACCGCTGCGCAGCAGCATCACGTCGAAGCCCTTGTTCGGCAGGTCCTCTTTCAGCGTGATGTCGATCTGCCAGAGGAAGACCGCCAGCGGGCTGTCGGGATCGACCTGGAAGAAAGTGTTGCGCCGGGTCACCATATAGTCGAGCGCCGGCTGGGTGCGCCACAGTGAGTGCCACACGTTGTAGTAGGGCACGCCGTCCGCGAAGGCGTGCTCGCGCACCCCTTCGCCCATGTTCAGGTCGCCGTTGTGCAGCAGGCGCTTCGACTCGTTCACGATCGGCGTGACCGTCGGCCGCCCGGGCTGGCGCGCGTTGACGATGTCGATGGCCGCCGGTTCACCACCCGCGCCGCCGTCGAAGGCCGGCGCGCCGAGCAGGTTGTCATTTTTGAAGGTGCCGGAGGGAGAGATATCCGACCCGAGGCGCTTGAGCGGCGTGCCCAGCGACTGGTTGCCGCCGAGCAGCGTGCCGATGCCCTGCGCGTTCGTCACCCAGCCATAGGAAAGCTGGTTGTTGCGGTCCGAGCACATGAATTCTTCGAGAAAGTGGTGGCGGTCCCACTGCTCGCCGCTGACCGCCTTGCGCCCCTGATTATCGATGACTACCAGCGCCAGGTTATGCTGCTGATCGTGGGTGATATCCAGGGTGAACTCGAAGCGCGGCGCGCCGCCGGGCAGGAAGCGCCGGAAGACCTTCGGCCCGTCACAGACGAGCACTTCTTTCAGTCCCGCGGGCGACGACACCGTGCCGCGCAGCATCCAGCGCAGGTTTTGCCAGACGAACCAGCCGGGGTTATCCCCGCCGTAGTCGCGGCTGCCGGTGTAGCACCAGCGCTCGATCTCCGGACCATTGGTGACGTAAATGCGGCTCGGGTTGTCCGGGTAATAGTGCCACAACGAAAAGTAGTCGCGGAACTTCGTCTCCGCGCTGATCTTACCGGAGATGGTGTTGCCGCCTTGCGCGGGCAAGCGCAGCACCGTGCGCCACACCGAGGCGTCGAGCTGCGCGGGGTTGTCGAGCAGGTCGATGGCCAGCGGCTGCGGCCCCTGGCCGGAATCGACAATCTTCAGGAAGTCGGCGGTGGCGTCCTCCACCAGCGCGCCGCGTCGGGCGGTGATGACGCCGATGGAATTGTAATCGGAGAAAAAGTCGGCGAAGGGCGCGGCATCCTGGCTGAAGAGGTAGTTGCCCGCGGTCAACTTGAAGCCGCTGACGCTGTAGGCGTAGTCCAGCGTGGTCATCGCCAACTGCCCCTTCTTGTGCGGGTCGGTCGGGTGCACGCTGGGATCGTGTGAGACGAAGACGGTGCCGTCCGCTGACAGGAACTTCTTGTCGGGGTACGGGAACGACGGCCCGAAGTAGAAGTAGTGGTTGCCCACCTCGTCATCGATGGTGAAGCCGGGGATGGCGTTGAATTCCGGGGTGGACAGGCGGGTGCAGTCGGCCTTCAGCTTCTCGAAATTCTCCCGGCTCAGCTTGCTGAACTCTTCCAGGAAGACGAGATAGGCCAGCCCTTTTGCCTTCGCTTTCGCCACCCATTCGTCGGCCGTGGCGGCGCCGCTGGAGTATCGCGTGCGGGCGCCAATGACGCCGGACCACGCCGGCTGGGCCGCCGGGAAGGCGGGCTCGGCGGGCCACGCATACGGCTTGCCGAAAATGGTCTTCTGCGGGTTGACCAGCAGTTGCGGGTCCATCGCCGCGCCGCCGAAGGTGGCGGCCGAGGGTTCCGCCAGCCAGCGGAGAGTATTGGTGAGCAGCGTGTAGCCGCCGGAGGGGAGCGTTTTCAGGCCGCGCTCCAGCACGATGCCTTCCAGCGTGGTCATCGCCGGGCCGCCGGTGAAGTATTCCGGGGTGATGCCCAGGTAGACAATCCGGCCTTTGCCCACCGCGCGCGAGGCCACCAGCGGCACGTCGCGGCTGATGGTGCCGGGATCGCCGGGGGTGACGCCGTTAGCGCCGAGCTTGCGCGTCATTGAGGTTTTCGCTCCGCGCACCAGCACCGTCCAGGTGTTATCGACGAGAAAGGAGGTGGCGTGGTTCTGCGCGCCGGCGCGCGCCTGCACCGCCGGATACCACAGGCCGGTCACTCCGGCGGTGACCGGCGACGCGGTGAAGCTGGTGGTGTAGGCGAAGTCGAGCTTCCAGGAGGTGGCCTTCACCGATTCGCTGTCGGTGGGCATCTCCATGGCGAGCGGGGTGAAGCCCAGCGGCTTGAGCAGCGCCTCCTGCGGCGGAATTTCGGTGCCGGGCATCTGCCCGAAGGCGGAGAACATCAGCACGCCGCCGCCTTCTTCCAGATACTGGCGCAGCACGGCGATTGTCTGCTGTACTTTGTCGGGCAGCGTGCCGTCGGCGTTGGCCAGCCCGACCCCGCTGACGGCGATGACGTTGTATTTGCGCGCCTGCTCGATGGTGAGCGGCGTAGCGCCTAATCCCGGATAGGGGGCGGTGTTGAGGGCGAAGCCGTCGGCGTGCAGTTTCCCCGCAACCTGCCAGACGCACTGGCCGCCATGGCCGCCGGTGAAGAAGACCGCGGGCTTGCGTGCTTCGCCTTGGGCAACAGCCAGTCCGGACAGCAGGGCGCAGAGGAGCGAGAGAGACAGCATACGGAACGCGCGCATACACAACCTCCAGAACGGTGGGATTGATCGCGCTTCAGTATACCACACTCACTCAGAAACTGTTTTCAAAGTGCTCGCAGTCGTCTCACGGGTCTGGTTCGCGCCTGGCGGCGTTGGATTCGCTGGCATGTATCACTCGATACACTCTCGCGAATCCGCCTGGCCAGCCACGAACCAGCCTCCATGATCCGACTACGATCACTTTGAAAACAGCTTCTCAGGGCACAGGCGCCGCATCGGCGGGCGATTCATCCCCGACGCGCGAGAGCTTGAGCATGCCGAAAAGGCCGTCGTGGCCCAGGGCGCCATTGGGCAGCCGGGCGACGGTGAACGCGCCGCCGCCGGCCAACTCGACGGTTTGCCCGGGATGCAGCATGGGGCCGTTCGTGAGGCAGTAGAGGGCGGTATTGGTCAGCAGCGCCTCGTCCTCGTCGGTGTCGTCCTGGTCGATCACGTGCAGCTCGGGCAGGCCGAACTGCTCCAGGCCGTGGGAATGCAGCCAGCAATCGCCGTCCGGGGTAGTCTCGCGCATGACATTGACACAGAGCAGCAGCAGCGCGATGGGGGCGAGGGGGTCATGTTCGGCGCAGACGCGCTCCTGTTCGGCGCGGGACACATAGCGCACGGCGGAAACGGCGAGGTAGCCCGACGCGGCCGGGTCGCGCAGCAGCGCCATCAGCGCCTTTACCATCTGCCGGCCAACGAGCGCGTTGTCGCCGCCGTCCCAGCGGTAGTGCAGCGTGGCGATGGCGGCGTGGTCGCGCAGGGCGGCGCACTCGTCGGGGGACATCCCGCGCGACGTTGATTCCAGCATGGCGACATCGCCGACGGGCAACGGTGCATCCGCGATGGTGAGCCACAGGCGGCACCCGCCCGCCGTCAGCGTGAAGTCGCGCAGCGTGTCGGACTGCGGGCTATGCGCGGTGCAGGCGAGTGGCTCGTCCCACAGCGCCTGATAGTCCGCGGCCAGGCGCGCGGGATCGATGGCCGGCGGCTCGGCGAGCAGCACCGTCACGCGCACCGGGCAGCGCTCGGGATCATCCGGCAGCGGGTCGCGCGATACCGCGGGGGCATCATCGCGGCGGCGCAGCACGACGAACACGAGGAAGATCGCGAGCGCCAGGCCAATCAGGAGGTACAGTATCTGCATTTGCATATCGTCACCCGCCGCTTACTTCAAGCTCGCCAGATCGGCTTCCAGCGTGTCCAACGACGCGGGCAGCAGCTCGGCATCATCCGGTTGGTATTCCAGCGCCGCGTCCAGGGGGCGCCGCATGCGCGCAAAGCGGAACGGCTCGCCGGCCGGCTCAACGCGCAGGGTGATGTGGCTGTGCGGCAGGCGCACCAATTCGAACGCGGTGCTGGGGAACGGCGGACGCGCGCCACCCATCACGTCTTTCAGGTAGCTGCCCTGCAGGAAGAGCAGCGTGTCCGGCTCCACGTCCAGGAAGATGCCGGGGTCATGTTCGACGGTGCCTTCCACGGCGATGGCCTGGGTGGCGGTGGCGGAGAGCACTTCCACCTCGCCGCCGGCCAGGTCCTGCATCACCTGATGCTCCAGCGGGTCGCGGAAGCGGCTGCGGCCGGACTGCGCGTCGCGCCAGAGGAAGACGATGCTGCCCACAAACCCGAGCGCCAGGCAGAGGCTCATGGTGAAATTGGGCGCAAGGTAGTTGACCAGCAGCGGGCTAATGGGCACGTAGACGAGGCCGCCGACGGCAATGCCGGCGATGGGCACGATGACGAAGCGCAGGCACCCGGTGGCGAGGTCGGAAAGGTCGAAGGGCCGCGGCTGCAGCAGTTGCGACACCAGCACGCGTTCATCGGCCGACATCGGTCGGCGGCTTGACGATAACATCGCGGAACCCCCCTGTAGAAATGGTCGCCTCGCGCGGCTCGCGGAAAAATCCTATCAAACTCTACCAAATCGGTCAAATCGCCCTCAAGTCGGCGGTCCATATTGCCGATAGTCGATACAGGAGGGCTGTTCGTGCGCATTCATAGCTCGGATATCACCCTGTCGTCCGAATATCGCGCCGCCACCCGGCAAACGCGGCAGGAAAGTCTGACGGTCACCACCCGTCCGACCGCCCCCGCGCCGCTGTCCACCCCACCGGCCGCGACCAACGGCGCTGTCAATGGCGCCGTCGGCCCGGATGGCGAGCCGCTCGATCCGAAACTGTTGCTGCTCAAGCTGATGATCGAAGCGCTCACCGGCGAGAAGATCGACACGCTGCAGGCCCGCGATCTCGCCCCGAACAGCCAGGTCACCCTCACCACCACGGATGCCACTGCCGCGCCCGCCGCCACCCAGCCGTCGTGGGGCGTCAGCTACCAATCGACGACCACCGCCAGCGAGAGCCAGCAGTTGACAGTGACCGCGCAGGGCGTGGTGTTGACCGCCGACCGGCGCGAAATTCCCTTCACGCTGACGCTGAACCTGGCCGACGCCAGCACTACCACGGAGACGGTGTCGTTCCGCGCCGGCAATGCTGTCGACCCGCTGGTGATCCACTTCGCCGGCCCGGCCGCCGCGCTCACCGGCGGGCGTGTCGCCTTCGATCTGAACGCCGACGGGCGCGCCGAATCCATTCCGTTCACCGGCCCCGGCAGCGGCTTCCTGGCGCTGGATGCGAACGGCGACGGCCGCGTCACCGACGGGCGCGAGCTCTTCGGGCCGCGCACCGGCAGCGGTTTCCAGGAGCTGGCCGCGCTGGACAGCGATGGCAACGGCTGGCTGGATGCCACCGACCCCGCCTTCGCCGCGCTGCGGGTGTGGGAGCAGGGCGCCGACGGCGCGCCGACCCTCACCTCGCTCTCCGCGCATGGCGTGGGCGCGCTCTATCTCAGTCACATCGGCGCGCAATTCTCCATCACCGATGCCGACCGCACGCCGCTGGGTGAAGCCCGCCGCGCCGGCCTCTACCTCACGGAAGACGGACGCCCCGGCGCGCTGCAGCAGATCGATCTGCACGTATAACCGACTCCGGCCCCTACGCCCGCCACCCTATTATTCCACAGTTTCGGCGTGCGCGGAGCCGTAGGTGGTTTTCAGCAGCGTATCCAGGTCGGCCAGGCTGCCGGAAAGGACGGCGCCGGCGCCGGGGTAGGTTTCGTCGGCGGCGAGGGGAGCGCGGGTGCGCGATGGCTTCAGATGCGCGCCGCCGGCGCTGGCGGTGATGATATCCTCGCGGCCCGGCAGGCGCACGAGCGTGAACGCGGTATTCGGGAAGTTGCCGGCCATCACCAGCGCCAGCACATCGATGCCCGGCACGACCAGCAGTTGCCCGTCGCCCACGTCCATCACGAAGAGGGCCGGCTGATCGCTGCCGCCTTGCTCGATGACCGCGGCGTCGGTCGCGGTACACGTCAGCTCTTCCACCTGGCCGGCCTCCAGCGCGGACTGCAGCGCGCGCAGGTATAACTCGCTGGTGTGCGGGCGGCGTAGCAGGCGCACGAGGGTGAAGACTAACGAGCTGGCCAGGATGAGGCCGATCGCCCAATAACTATCCGGGCCGGGCCGGGAAAAATCGGGCATGCGCGCGGTATTGGTGATAGTGGCGAAGGCGATCAGCACGACGCGGGCGATGACCGCGGCGGCGGCCGCCATGGCCGGCACGCCAAGGACCCAGCCAATGATCCAGCCGACCGGGGACTTCGGCGTGCCGGCGGCCGCCCAACGCTGGACAATGGCGCGCTCGTCGTCGCGCATGGCACGGGTCGTGACTGTGATCATGTGCTCTCCCTCACCGGCGATGCCGGCGGCATCAACGATGAGCCGTGTGATGAGGGCCTGGCGACGCGGACGCCGGGCAGGCATGGGATAGTATACCGCGTATTTCCATTTATTCCATACTTAGGGGCAAATTATTTGCCGTTTTGGATAAAATGGCGCGGAAGGCACATGACTGATGGTCGGGCTGGCGGACGACTTCAACCGGCTGCTATATCCGGGCGAGTATTCGGCGGAAGCGGTCCCCGAGGCTGGTAGGCAAGGTGGTGGCGTCGGCGATGCGGCGCTTGACGCTGTCGAGTAGGGCGATGAGGGCCGCCTCGTCACGGGTCTGGCGCTGCTGCTTGCGCTGGCGGTCGAGGAGGGTGACGAGAAAGCGCTTGCGCGCCGGACTCTTCTCCAGGTAGATGGTGAGCGCGCGCAGGAGGTGGTCGTCGGGCGATTCGCCGGAGAGGGTGCCCAGGCTGCGCGCGGCTTCCGCCGCGCCGTTAAGGAAGGCATTCTCTTTGGAGAGGCTCCATGCCTCTTTCTCGATGGTCTTTGCCGAGACGGCGCGCAACTCGTTGGCCAGATCAAGCAATGTCGACATCCTGATACTCCTCCATGGATCCTGTGCGGCGGCACGCGCGACAACACCCGGCAACGATACCGGAGATGCGCGACGGCCCGCGGGGGAATCCTGGCATTTAACAGCGGAAACCGGCATCAGTATATAGATAATCCGGGCCAAATGCCAGCATGTTTTCCCACGATCGTATCAAGAAAACGTCATGATCCGCGGCGTTTGTCAGCCGGCGGGCGAGTCCTGCGGTTACCGGTTCGCGTTCCATTCGGCATGCAGCGCTTCGATGCCCGCGACCACGTCGGCTGGCAGCGGCGCGGTGGCGGCGTCGAGGAAGGCCCGCAGGTTGGCGAGGCTGCCGGTGCTGCCGATAGTGGTGTGGATATTGGGCAGGCTGAGCGGGAAGCGGACGCAAAATTCGAGCCGGTCGGCGCAGCCGGACTGCTGGAAGAGCGGTTCCAGCGCGGCGCGCCGGGGGTGGTCGGCGTTTTTCAGGTAGTTCACGCCGTCGCGGCCGCCGAAAGTGCGCATGGCGAGGATGGGCACGTTGCCCGCCGCCAGTTGCGCGTAGGCGGCGTTGCTTAGTTCGCGCTCCATCACGTTGAGGTAGAAGATGTAGCCATCGAAGAGGCTGGCGGCGGCCGTCTCCATCACCGCGGGCGAGTAAGGATAGATGACGTCCATGATATAGCTGCCGATGCGTCCCTGCGCCTTCGCCTCCGCCAGCGCCTCCGCCAGCGCCTCGCGCTCCTGGCATAGCGGGTAGCCGCACACCTGGCCGATGGCGAGTCGCGACAGGCCAGTGCGGCGTAGCGCGTCCGCTACCGAGTCGTGGAACCCCTGTATGGTGATGCCGTCGATCTTCACGATGCACGGCGGCACGTGGGCGGGGTCTTCACGAAAGGCCTGCTTCAGCACGGCGTAGACGCCGCCGCCGTAATCGGCTACGTGGAACCACACCCCGGCGTCCATCGCCAGACGGGCGATTTTCACGTGGTCGGGATTGGATGGATCCGTGATGCCCCCCGTGCCCATGGTGCGGGGGGTGAGCGCGGGCAGCGAACCGGCGAAGGATGGCATGGCAGACTCCTGTAGCAATGATACCGTATGGCAGCAGATGTGGACGACGATGCTGGAGATTAATTGCCGGCATTCCCGAAGAGTTCATGGTTCGGGAAGATCGTCTCCGGCATCTCATAGTAGTCGAGGCCGGTGACATCGGCATAGGCGCGCCGGGCTTGCGCGGGCGTCACCGGCAACACGGACTGCAGCACGCCGCCGAAGAAGCCCAGGTAGCGCGCGTGGCCGCGGCACAGGTGCAGCATCGTCCGCTCATCGCCCACGCTGTCCAGCACGCGCAGGCCGTATACGTGGAGTTCTTCCGCGCCGGCCGTCATGCGCAGGGCGCCCTGGGTGATGAGGATGGGCGACTCGGCGGCGAGAAAGAGCAGCACGCCTACCAGCATGCAGACCGCCATCCCGGCCACCTCGGATTTGTGCGGCTGCAGGTAGGTGCGACAGCGCAGGCTGGCCAGCAACGCCAGCATCAGCAGCAGCGTGGCGAAGATCAGCGACACGGTCATCTCGCGGCCGTAGGGCACCATCGCCACGAACCAGAGCATATAACAGGCGGCGACGACCGTGGCGACGCCGTTCATCCACGCCGCGGCGCGTAGCCAGGCAGGCCGGTGCCGGGTGGCTACCAGCGTCAGCAGCGTGCCGACCGGTACGCACAACACCAGCAGCACGTGCCACAGCGAGGTGAGCGGATCGAAAAGGTTCAGGCCGCAATTACGCTTGTCCAGCTCGTGCGCCAGCAGCAGCAGAGGTCCGATGACTCCGAAGATGACGGCAAAAGTCGGAAATGGCAATCGCAATGAAGCCGTGGATGGTTTGTGCGACATGCATGCGTCTCCCGGCAGAATACAATGATGATGAACAGATATATTGTAACATAAGTGGCGAAGAAGCGCACACACACGCCGGGAACCGTCGCCGCCGTGGACGACGCCGTATATGAGGCTATTCCATCCCCCCTCTCCCTAAGGAGAGGGGGGATGGGGTTGAGGGGGCGTTCTACGTCGTTGTCGGCGCCCGACGCTCCACCGAGATGGTGCACTCGGTGACCAGCGCCGCCACCGTGCCCACTGCCGCGAGCAGCGGGGCCAGCGCCACGCCAATCAATCCCACCGTCATCGGCAGCACCAGCAGCACGCGGCCGTGCTTATCGGTGATGGTGATCGCGCGGATGTTGCCTTCGTGAATGAGCTGCTTCACCTTCTGCAACAAGTGATCGCCCTGTACGCGGAACTGCTCGCGCATACGGCTGCGGTGCGCGCCGCCGCAGCACGACTCCGCGCCCATGCTGCCGATCTCATCGCCCATATCCGCGTCGCGGCCCATACCCATATCACCGGTCGAGCCGGCATTCATGTCTTCCGTCATGGCACACCTCCGGGTTCAGTGTACCGTCGCGGGGCAGCCGGTATAGGCGAAATTTGTGCGGGGATCACCCCGCGTAGCGGATTGGGTCGTCCGCACCGGCCTCGGTGAACCCGGCGCGGCGCAGCAGGCAACTGTCGCAGCGCCCGCAGGCAACGTCGCCGCCGGCGTAGCAACTCCATGTGAGGCCGTAGTCCACCCCGAGGCGCAAGCCCTCGCGGATGATCTCTGCCTTGGTGAGGCGCAGCAGCGGGGCGAAGACGCGGAAGCGCGACGTGCCCTCCACGCCGGCCTTCGTGGCGAGGTTGGCGAGGGTTTCAAACGCCGCGAGGAATTCGCCGCGGCAGTCGGGGTAGCCGCTGTAGTCGACCTGGTTCACCCCCAGCACCAGCGTCTCCGCCCCCACGACCTCGGCGTACCCGAGCGCGACGGCGAGGAAGATGGTGTTGCGCGCCGGCACGTAGGTGACGGGGATGCCGGCGGCCATCTCGTCGAGGGAGCGGCCCTCAGGCACGGCGATGTCGGCGGTGAGCGCGCTGCCGCCGATCTCGCGTAGCGCGATGTCGACGATTTTGTGCTCGCGCACGCCCAGCGCCGTCGCTACCGTCCGCGCCGCGTCCACCTCGCGCAGGTGGCGCTGCCCGTAGCAGATGGTAAGGCCGTAGAGATCGTAGCCTTCCGCGATGGCCATGGCCGCCGCGGTGGCACTGTCGAGACCGCCGGAGATGAGAGCAACTGCGTTCATAGTTACGGGTTCCTTGTTCCTGGTTCCTGGTATTGCGGTATTGCGATGCTTGGGGCGCGGCGTTATGGCTGGCGCGGTGGTGTCCAGGCTTTCAGCATGGCGCCGAGGGCGTCCAGCCGGGTGGCGCCGTCCGCCAGTGTGGGCACGATCCAGCCGCCTTCGTCATTTTCGTTCCAGGCATAGAGCAGCGTGAGCCGTGCCGGGGCCTGGGCGCGGTGCGTCTCTACCCAGTCCAGCGCGTTTCGCACGTGCGCGGCCAGTGCTGCCGGCGTGGCCTTCTCGGTGAAGACGTCTATCCCCACGCCGGGCTTTTGCCAGGTTTCCCACGGCATCGGGTAGGCAATCCGCGGGCGGCGGTCCCAGCCCGCCGTGCAGATGGGCACCACCTGCGCGCCGGTGGCCGCGCAGTCCGTCCAGAACCGCGTCGCCTGGTCGGTGAGCGCCGGGTAGGTGCCGCCTTTCGCGTTGCTGGTGATGGCGTAGCTGCATAGCGCCTCGCCGCCCAGCGCATCCATCCATTCCTTGCCGCGCCGCGGATTGAAATCCATAATCACCAGATAGGGATCGACACCGCGCGCCTTGCGCACCGCGGCCTTGACCTGGTCGATGACGCTTTTTAAACCGGCGGCATCCTTCCACTTGTCTTTCACCTGTTGCGCGTCGATGAAGCCCAGGTACAGCACCGGACGCCCATTCAGCACGGTGAGATAGCGCGGATCGCTGATCAGCGTCGTCACCCGCTCCACGAACGCGGGATTGGCCCAGCGCGAACATTCGGTTATGAGGCTGAACTTCACTCGTCCCGCCGTCGTGCTGCTCAGGTAGCGCGCCAGCCCCAGGCTCATTGCATCGCCGTCGGCGTAGGTCACGAAGGCCCAGTAATCGAGTCCAGCGGCATCGGCATGCGCGATTTCCTGATCCATCACCGCCTGCGCGGTGCCGTCGATGGCCACGGCATCGTCACCGAGCACCTTCGCGAAGAACGGCAGCCGATCATGCCACTGGCGCGGCGACAGCGCCATTTGCACCGCCTTGCCGGGGTTGCCGTGTTCGCCGTGCCAGGCATCCCAGCGAATGGCGCCCAGCAGCGGGCGCGCCACCGGCTCGGCGGCCGGCAACAGACTGGTGGTTATCAGCATCAACATCACTCCGATCAGCAGGCGCATGCGTCAACCTTTCACCGGGAAATACACCGTATACCGCTCGTTGTTGATCTCGTGCAGCGGGATGCAGCGGTAGCAACGTGACGCTGCCGAACGGCAGGGGTGTAAAGACCCGGGCATCCGTGGTAGACATGGAGGGAATAGTTCGGCATAGTGGACGAGATACCTGCCGCGCGTCCCTCGCACCGAGGAGAGAAGGACGATGGCGAGTAGGAGCGGGGGAGCAGGGAATACCATCGTTGGCGCTGAATCATAACGCTAATCACGATCAGGGGCATCGCCCGCCGGGTATCACCGGGGTGCGATGACATGGACGATTATGCGCATTAGTTCCACATTCCTGGTGCTGGCGTGCCTGCTTACCCTGGCGCGTGTGCCTGCCCACGCCGCCCCGCGGCCTATCCCTGCTGGGCCGGCGGTGTTCACCGAGACGATGCGGCAGCAGCGACTCGTCACCTACCACACCCGCGTCATCGTGGAGGCATACAAGGGGGTCGGCACGCGCAACCCCGCTTGGAACGAGGCCGCGGTGCGTTGCCTGACCGACTACGTGAGCCACATTGATCGCCTGCCGAAGGCGCCGGACGCCACGGCGCTGGCGGCGCAAGGCAAGGCGCTGGTGGACGCCGGCTGCGACGACCCGCAGGTGCTGTATGTCACCGGCACCATGCTGCACCAATTCGAGCGTTTTCCCGAGGCGGAAGCGGTGCTGCGGCGGGCGGTGTCCGGCTTCGAGGCGGGCAAGCACCCGCGCATCCGCGCCCGGCTGGCGCCCCGCCGCCTGCTGGAGGTGTGCGCGGCCACCGGCGGCGTCAAGCCCGAGGAGCGCGCGCGCTGGTCAGAGCTGGCGGTGCGCTGGACGGCGGAAGCGCTGGGCGACGGCAGCATCGCCCCCGGCGAGAGCCGTGCCGCACTCACCGAGCTGGACAAGGGGTGGGCCGCCTTTTATGCGGATAAATATCCCCTCATCGCCGCCGCGCTGCCGGCGAACGCCGATGGCTATGTCGCGGCGATGCTGAAGGGGCGCCACGCGCTGCGCCTGGGCAATGCCGCCGGTGCCCGTGCCGCCTTTACCGAGGCGTGGAAGGCGCACCCTGATTACCCCGAGGCGCCGGCGGCGATGATCGCGCTGGCGGACGCCGCGCCACTGAAAGGCGAGACACCCCGCCTGTGGTTCGACCGCGCCGTCGCCGCGCAGCTCGACTTCCCACCCGCATACCAGGCCTACCGCGAGACGCTGCGCGAGAACCCCGCCCGCTACGCCTTCGGACTGGAGTGCCTGCGCACCCGTCGCTTCGACACCGACGTGCCGATGGAGTTCCTCACCGCGCTGCGGGCCATCGACCGCCGCGGCCCGTCCCGCGCCTATTGGCGCACTGAGAAAACCTGGCCCGCCATGAAGGCGCTGTGCGCCGGCTACGCGAAAACCGGCCGCGGCGGCGACGCCAACTGGTACCGCACACTGCAGGCCGCCGCCGCGTGGTATAGCCGCCGCTACCCCGAGGCGCGCGCCCAACTCGACGCGCTGGGCGTCGGCGTGCAACCGGAGGTGTTTGCCTGCGTCTTCGGCGCGCGCTACGACCTGGCCGCGCCGGAGATTTACGCCCTCTCCGGCCCCGCCGCCGCGAAGATCACGCTGGCGCAGGCACTGGAAAGCCGCAAGCGCCCGGAGGCGATGAAGATCTATACCGTGCTGCTGGGCAAGCTCACCGACGAGCGTGAAAAACGCTTCATCCGCCAGCGGCTATACGAGCTGCAGGTGGCGGACAAGCTGGCGCGCGGCGCGTGGATCGACATCACCCCCGACGCGAATCTCGCCGACTGGACGAACTGCGGCGGCACGTGGACCGTCACGAAAAACGGCCTGCTGAAGGGCGCCTCCGGCCGCGACGGCCTGCTGCTGGTATGCGACCGCGACTTCGGCGAGCGGGTGGAGGTGCGCGGCGAGATCATCTTCTTGCGCAGCCAGTTCACGAATTTCAACGCCGCGGTGCTGCTCGGTGTGTCCGAGAGCGCCGCCGACTTCCTCTCGGTAGCCGTCTACGCGCGCGAAAATTGCGCCCTGTTGCGCCGTCGCTTCGACGACGCCGGCGCGGCGCCTCTCACCGCGCCGGTGAAGGACACCAATACCTTTCTCGTCAGCGCCAACGGCGGCACTGTCACCGTCACCCTCAATGGCCAGCAGGTGGCCCGCGACACCGCCGTGCCCGGCGGCGCCGGCCTGGGCGCGCGGGTGGGCGTGGGCGGCCATTACTGGTACCCGGGCGTGGAGATCGCCTTCCGCCGGCTGCAGGCGCGCAGAGTGCCTCCGCCGCCGCAGAAAGGAGCCGCCAATGGTGCATCAGTCAAGCCTGCACCTGCTCACCGGGCGTCACGGTGAGATGCATGATCTCACCCACCGCCTGCGCGAGATTGTGCGCGCCGCCGGGGTGACCACCGGCATTGCGCATCTTTTCGCCGTCGGCAGCACCGCCGCCCTCGGCTGCATCGAGTTCGAGCCGGGCCTGGAAATGGACCTGCCCGCAGCCCTCGACCGCCTTCTCCCGCCCAGCCGTGACTACGGCCACGAACAGGCCTGGCACGACGGCAACGGCCACTCCCACCTGCAAGCCACCCTGCAGGGCCAATCACTCACCGTGCCCATCACCGACGCCCAGCCCGTCCTCGGCACCTGGCAACAAATCTTCTTCCTGGAATGCGACATCAAACCCCGCCAACGCACAGTGGTGGTGACGGTATACGGGGAGTAAAATCGTCCTTGTGCTCGTCCGCATGTCGGCTGAACGATGTAGGGGTGCAGTCCGTGCAAACCCCTGACCAGCGACTCCCGCGCACGTTTGTCATTCCTATGGTACAATAAGGCATACTATCCCGCTCCCCCGCGGTGAACCATGAATACTTCCTATCGTTATACCGCCATGATCGGCACCGGTGGCATTGGCTCCGGGGTGTTTTTCGCGCTGGACGGCGACCATACGCTGGGCCGTGAGGAGAGCCGCGGCGGGCGGTTCCTCGACCGGCGCGACTACTGCAAGCTGCACATCATCAGCCACTACGTGCAAACGCTGCTGGGGCCCGACTGCGCCGTGCTGCCCATCGGGGCGGTGGGCGCGGACGACCCGGGGCGGTCGCTGCTGGCGGAGATGCGCGAAGCGGGATTGTGCCTGGACTACGTGCGCACGCTGCCCGGCGAGCAAACCCTCTATTCCTTCTGCTTCGTCTACCCCGACGGCGCCGGCGGCAACATGACCACCACCGACTCGGCCTGCGCGCGGGTGGACGCGGCGGCGGTTCGCGCGGCGGAGCCGGTTTTCCAGCGGCATGCCGGGCGCGGCATCGCCCTGGCGGTGCCCGAGGTGCCGCTGGACGCGCGGGTGGCACTGCTGCGGCTGGGCGGGCAGCATGGCTTCCTGCGGGTGGCCTCCTTCGCCTCGGCGGAAGCGGCGGACGCCTGGGCGCTGCTGCCGGACATCGACCTGCTGGCGGTGAATATCGACGAAGCCGCCGCCTTCGCCGGGTTGCACGAGTTCGACATGTCCGCCGCGGAGATCGTGCGCGTGGCCTGCGACGTGCTGTGCCGCCGCCAGCCGGCGCTGCGGCTCTCCATCACCGCCGGCGCGGCGGGCAGTTGGTGCTGGGATGGTCAGGCGCTCACCCACATTCCAGCCCGCAACGTGCCCATCGCCAGCACCGCCGGCGCCGGCGACGCCCACCTCTCCGGCGTGCTCTGCGCCCTCGCCGCCGGCCACTCGCTGGCCGATGCCCACCGCCTGGGCGTGGCCGTCGGCGCACTCTCCGTCACCTCGCCGCACACCATCAACAAGGGCATCACCTGCGCCAGCCTCGCCGCCTTCGCCGCGGAGCATGGGCTCGATATCGACGGGTTATGCCCCTGCTTTCCGGCCTAGGTGATGGGGTATACTGGAGCGATGATGGAATACTGGGAGCTGTCGGACGAAGAACTCCTCAAGCAGTGTGACTGGAAAGCCGGTCGGACGAGTGGGCCGGGCGGGCAGGCGCGCAACAAGACGCACAGCGCCATCGACATCGTGCATCGGCCGACGGGCATCATTGCCTTCGCGCGGGAGTCGCGGCTGCAGGGGGAGAACCGGGCGCTGGCGCTGCAGCGGCTGCGCTACGCGCTGGCGGTGCAACTGCGCCGCCCGGTGGAGCTGGAGCATTTTGTCATTCCGCCCGCGGTGGCGCAGCAGATCAACCGTGCCGGCAAGCTGAAGGTGTCGCCGGAGAACCCCCGCTACCTGTCCATCCTCGCCACCGCCCTCGATCTGCTGGAGGCCGCGCAGGGTCACGTCGCGGCGGCCGCCGCCGCGCTGGGCATCACCACCACCAACTTCGTCAACCTGCTGCACCGCGACCCGAAGCTGTGGGTGGCGGCGCAGGAGATGCGGAAGAAGTTCGGTCTCAGTCCGCTAAAGCCGTAACCTCATCGTCCGTAGCGCGTGCCCGCCGTGGCACGCCAGGTTATCGGCGCTGCTACCCGTGCAAGAGAAATCACCCTGTAGTCGACAACAGGGTGGTTCCTCTACTTCGGATAGCAAATGCGTCACCTCGGCGTGCCACGGCGGGCACGCGCTACGGACGATATTCAGTACAACGTCACGTTGATGCCTGTCCCCAGCGGCGCCGGCGGGTTGGGGCGCGTGCCGCGCTCGTTGCGGTAGAGGTAGGCGGCTTCGCCTTCTTCGGTGCCGACAAGGAGATCGGGGATGCCGTCGCCGTCCATGTCGCCGGCGAGGACGGTGTGGATGGTCTCGCCGGGATTCACGTCGAAGGCGGCCAACGGCGTGCCGTCACCGTCGAAGACGCCGTGGAAGCCCGCGACGACGATGTCCTGATACCCGTCGCCGGTCCAGTCCACCAGGTCGTGCACGCGGCTGTAGTGGCCGAGCATTTTTGTGTGCACGGCGCCGTCCTCGCCCACCACCCACAGCGGGTTCTGCCCGCGCTCATACTTGTCGATATCCACCGCAAGCTGCACGCCGGGCACGCCGGGGAGGATGCGGCCGACGTCCACCGACTCGAAATGCTCGCCGGTGTGCGCCCACAGCAGGCGGCCCATGCCGTCGAGCATGCCCAGCAGGTGGGCATTGCAGTAGGTAAAGGCGAGGAGCCAGTCCTCCGCTTTCTCGCCCCGCCGCGCGACGCGCAGGCAGTCGAGATGGCCATAGGGCTGCGAGACATCGACATCGCCGAAGTCGATGCGCCAGCGCTCGCTGCCGTCGGGGTTCAGCAGCACGCCGCCGGCCATCACCTCGTCGCGGCCGTCGCCGTCGAGGTCGAAGACGACGGGCTGGTGCGCGGTGAGGCCGCCGCCGGGTTTGTCGACGGTCCACAATAGCTCGCCGGCGTAATTATACGCCCAGATTTGCCCGTAGCGCGTCTTCACCAGCACATCGGATGGGTGGCCGGCGCCAGACAGGTCGCAAAACACCAGGCAGTCCGACGCCTGCGGCGGGATGGGCCAGCGGCGCTTCTCGCGCCCGGTGGCGCCATCCAGCGCGACGATCTCCCGTTCCGCCAGCAGCACCACCTCGGCCTGCCCGTCGCCGTCCCAGTCGTGTATCTGGCAGGCGACATCGTGGTGCAGCTTGCCACGCCCCCCGCCCGGCGCGCCCCACTGCCACAGCCGCGTGCCATCTAGCTTATACGCGCCGACGGTGCAGGTGTAGTGCACGTCATCCGTGTCGACGTTCCGCGCGGTGACGATCTCCACCGCGCCGTCGCCGTCGATGTCCCCGGCGACCAGCCAGCAACCGCCGTCCTCCGGGGAGAAGGGGATGCGTTTCCAGGGCGTGAGCATGGGTGGGCTCCTTGTGGTCGAGTAAGCAGTATTCAGTGTTCAGTCATCAGTAGTTGGCAGATTGCAAACTCGCGCACAACAGCAAATGTGCGAAACCATACGCCAGTATACCATGTCAGCCCATTACTGATTACTGATTACTGATTACTGATTACTGATTACTCCCTACTCCTGCACCATCCAGGTGACGACGACATTGTCCTTCCCGGCCGGTGGGGCGGTGGCGAAGGTGACCGTGCAGCCGTCGGGCGTCACCGCGGTGACGCCCATGCCGATGGGCAGGTTGGGGGAGGCGACGACGAAGGGAGCGGTGTCGAACTTGGCCGGGAATTTGATGGTGAATGCCAGCGTATTGCCGTCGCCGGAGAAGGCGGTGCGGCCGCGGGTGCGGGCGTTGCCGGTGATGGTGCCGTTGCCATGCACGGTGACGCCCTTCGCGCCCAGGCTCACCCAGGGACGATTGGCATAATCCTCGATCACAAAGCCGTCCTTGTTCTGCCCGAGTTGGAAGCGGTACGGGTCGTCGCGGATGACGGAGATGAGCACCGGCGATTCTTTGTAGGCCTGGATGCCCGCCTTCGTGTTATAGAGCACCATGCCGGTGTTGCCGTTGTGTACCTCCAGGCCGATGCCCCAGTTGTAGGTGATGAGCGCGCCTTCGCTGGTCGGCTTGTCGCCGTTCCAGGCGATGCCCAGGCCGGCGGCGTGGTCCTGCGGCAGGAATTCCCCGCCCAGTTCCCACCATCCCAGGCGGAAGGTGGTCTGCGGGCCGGCGATGGCCTCCACTTCGTCGTCTTTTTTCCAGTCGGTGGCCAGCGGCGTCACCTTCAAGCCTTCGCTGTAGCGGTTGGCGTCGCCGTCCGACATCTCGGTGTAGGGGCAGATGCGGTAAGCGCCGTCTGCGCGGGCGCTGCCTTTGTAATTGTATTTGCCCCAGTAGGTGCGCGCCACCAGTTGCAGGCGGGTGGGGCTGATGAAGCGTTCGATGAGATACCACTGCCGGTGGCCGTTTTTCGTGGTGTCGGCGTCGAAGCTGATCCAGCGCCCCTCCATCTCCGGCGTCCAGACCGTGCCGTTGCCCACCGCCTGGCAGCTCTCCACGCGTGCGGCGCCGGCGGCGTATTGCTGGGTCAGGTTCACCAGGCCGCGGCTGCCGGCGATGATGCCCGGGCCCCCATCCAGGCGGATGAACTGGTCGCCGGTCTTCGCGTCGACGGCCATCTTCACGCGGTTGGAGGCCAGCCGGCGGCTGAGGTGCAGGCTGAAGAACTCGGTGCCTTCGTCGCCCGCTTCGCGGTTCTGGCCGTACTGCTCGCCGGCCATGTGCATGAAGACATTGTCGCCGCGGCCGTAGTTAAACATGAAGGTCAGGTAGGGCGAGTGCTGGCCGGGCGTGTAGTTGAACTGGTGGATATCGATGCCATTATAGGTGTTCTTCGCGCTTTCGTGGTGGATGCCCGGCACGCCAGGGTAGACATTCAACCCGCCGGCGAAGTTGTCCTGGTGGATAGTCAACGCGTTCACCATGTCCCAACTGTACTGCGGCGTTTTCGTGTAGTTCTGCGAGTTGAGCATGACAGCGCCGTTTTCGCCGCCCGGCTCAAAGCTCTGCACCACCGGCTTGATGCTTCTGAACGCCGGATCGGTGGTGTTCATGTCGAAGATGGTGATGGCACTCAGCACCTGCCCGGTGTCGACGATGCTCTCGCCTTTGGACGTGCCGACCACGTAACGGCCGATGCCCTCCGGCTTTTCGGCAGGGTTGGCGAAGGGATTGATGATGCGGCTGTCGGGGGTGAGGCCTTTGTCGCTCCACTTCGGCTCTTTGCCCGCGGTGAGGATGACGCAGCCACGCCAGCCCACCGGCTTCGCCGGCGTCTCGGTGCGGTACAGGTAGTAGTATTCGGCGCCGGTCGCGTCCCAGGTGAGGGTGTTCTCCGGCTTGTCCGCGCAGCCCTGCACCACCAGCGGGCCTTCCATCGCCGACCAGGTGTCGCGACCGTTGCGCGCCTGGAACCAGTAGTAAAACGTCTTCGCGCCTTTCGCGCCGATCTCCACCTTCGCGGTTTTCGGGGCGTCGATGCGGCTGGTGAGGATGCCGTACTCCGTCGCGCCTTCTACCGGCGCGGGGGTGAGCACCACGGCGTTGTCTTTCGAGAGCACGTCCGGCGCGTTCTTCACCACCACGGGATCGGAATAGGCGCTGTGGCCGTCCTTATTTCGCGCAAAAGCCCAGTAATAGACGGTGCGCGTGCCCGGCTGCCCCTTGATCTCCACTTTCGGCGGGTTGGGGCGGGCGAGCGGGGCCTGGGCGACGGCGGCGAAGCCGAACAGGGCGCAGAGACCGAGCAACAGGAGACGCATGGAATACCTCCGAGGGCTTTTCGATTTGGCGCATCCATGATATACCTGTTGACGGAGATTGGGAAGACGCCCGGCCCTGTAATCGCGACCCCTCCCCCCTGCCCCCCTCCCCGAACCGGGTGAGGGGGGTGAACGGGAGACAGAAAATTGCGCCGGTATTGAATATCGGGAAGCCTCTCCCCCTCGCCCGGTTCGGGGAGGGGGCAGGGGGGAGGGGTCCCGACTGTAGGAAAGGAGATGCACCATGACCATCCGCGTCGGTATCATCGGCCTGGGGCATAACGGGCTGGAGCATCTGCGCGCGCACGTGGCGCTGGGGAAGTCGGAGATCGTGGCGCTGTGCGACCGCAATCCCGCGCGGCTGGCGGAGGCGGCGGGCATCGCGCCGGGCGCGGCGGCGTATGCCGATCCGGACGCCTTCTTCGCGCATGTCGGGCTGCAGGCGGTGAGTATTAACACCGGCGACGCGTTTCACTGCGCGCCGTTTCTGGCGGCGATGGCCGCGGGCCTGCATGTGCTCATCGAGAAACCGCTGGGCAACAGCGAGGCGGAAATTCGCGCCATGGCCGGAGCGGTACGGCCGGGTTTGGCCATCCAGGTGGGATATATCCTGCGCTTCAATCCCGTCTTCGCCCGGTTGCACGCGCTGGCGCGCGAAGGCGCGTTCGGCGATATTTACTATCTGGAAGGCGACTACATCCACAACCTGCTGTACCAGGCGGGGCAGACGGACGTGGTAACGGGCGCCAACTGGTATCTCGACGAGGAAATCCCCATGGTGGGCGGCGGCAGCCACCCGCTGGACCTGCTGCGCTGGATCAGCGGCAAGGAGGTGGCGGCGGTGTGGACGTATGGCACCCATGTCGCCTTCCCCGCCATGCGGCATGACGACTGCCAGGTGGCGCTGTACCGCTTCGCCGACGGCAGCATCGCGAAGACGGCGGCGCTCTACGCCCCGCGCTGCGCCATGGCCCCGTATTACAACCTGCGCGCCTACGGCACGCGGGGCACCATCGAGCGCGACACCCAGGCCATCGCGCAGGACGCCGACGACGTGCACCCGCCCTTCGCGCCGGTGGATAGCGAGCGCGTCACCGGCCATGGTTACGCCCCGGAGATCGAGGACTGGCTCGACGCCATCGCCGATGGCCGTCCGCCGCGCTGCCCCTTCGCCGACGGCGCCAACTCCACGCTGGCCGCCCTCTGCGCCGTGCGCGCGGCAGCCGAAGGTCGCGAAGTGGCGGTGCCGGACGTGCGGGGGTGGATGGGGTAACCAGTCGTAGCCATACTCGCACTCGAATGGGAAAACGAGGAATGGCCGATTCGCAGTGCGTGTATTTCCGCGCAGTGTGCGTGTTCGCATCCCGGAACGACGCAGCGGGCGTTCCCCACGTCACAGATTGTGCACGACATGCCATCCTTCCGCCGAGAGTCGGCTCGCAAGGATGCTCGCCCGCCCACCATCAATCCAGCCTTAAAGGCACTGCCCACTAACCCAACCCCTCATTTCGCCTATTTTGCCCTCGATGTTTCATTTCCGCGGGGGATTAGGGTATAATCGGACCGTGGCTGAACAACCCGTAATCGAATTGCAGAACGTCTCAGTCGTCTATCCCAATGGGATTCAGGCGTTGCAGGACGCCACTCTGCGCATCAACAAAGGCGAATTCGTCTTTCTCGTCGGACCCAGCGGCGAAGGCAAATCCACCATTCTCAAGCTCATGTATCGTGAAGTGAAGGCTGTCGAGGGCGCGGCGATGGTGGAGGGGCACGACGTCGGCCGGCTAAATGCTGGGGGCGTGGCGCGGCTGCGCCGGCGTCTGGGGGTGGTCTTTCAGGATTTCCGCCTGCTGGACTACAAGACGGTGCGGGAAAACCTCACCTTCGCCATGCAGGTGGTCGACACTCCGCCGCAGATCATCCGCCGCCGGGTGAACGAATTGCTGGAGCAGGTGGGCCTGCTGGACCGCCGCAACGCCTTCCCGCAGCAGCTCTCCGGGGGCGAGCAGCAGCGGCTGTGCATCGCCCGCGCGCTCATCAATCACCCGCCCATCCTGCTGGCCGACGAGCCCACCGGCAACCTGGACCCCGACACCTCGGAAGGTATCTTCCGCCTGCTGGAGGCGATCAACCTGAAGGGCACCACCGTGGTGGTGGCCACGCACGACCACCTGATGGTGGACCGCATGTTGCGCCGCGTGGTCTACATGTGCGGCGGGCGCATCGTCGGCGATCATCCCGCCGGCAGCTACTACCAGCCCGTCGAATGTCCCTGTGAAGACGATGTCGCCCCCGCCGGCGTGTGAGTGATCCGCTTATGTTGTCTCGACTCGAATTTTTCATCACGGAAACGTTCATCAGCATGCGTCGCCACCCGGCGATGGCCTTCGCCGCCAGCATCTGCATTGCCGCGTCGCTCTTCGTCGCCGGCATCGTCGGCCTCATCGTGATGAACGTCAACCATTTCACCGACACCACCCTCAGCCAGGTGCGCTTCAACGTCTACTTCCAGGCCGAAACCAGCCGGCAGGATGCCTGGGCCGCCTACAAGAAGATCCTGAAGCTGCCGGCGGTGGAGACGGCGAAATTCATCCCCGCCGAAAAAGCGACGACGTGGACGGAAAACCCGGAACTGCAAAAACTGCTGCCCGCCAATCCGCTCCCTGACAGCGTGCAGGTGAAGGCCACGGCGCTGGAAGACATCGAGGGGTTGAAGACGCAAATCCGCGCCTGGTCGGACGTGAAAAAGGTGCAGGCGCCGGGCTACATCCAGACGCTCATCAATATCCGCACCGCCGTGACGAAGTCCGGTACGGTGCTCGGTATCGTCCTCTTCGTGCTGGCGCTGATCATCATCCACCACACCATCGAGCTGACGCTTTATGCCCGGCGGCGCGAGATGTTTATCATGTCGCTGGTGGGCGCCACCCCCGGCACCGTCGCCACCCCCTTCCTGCTGGAAGGCATCGTCTACGGCCTGCTGGGCGGCGCAGTGGCCATCGGCTCGCTGCTGCCGCTGTACCACGAAGCCTGCCGGCAGCTCAACGTGCTGTCGGACGTCACCCTGCTGGGCAGCGGCCCGGAGATGACCCTGGGCATCCTCGTCATCCTCGGCGCCGGCGCCGTCCTCGGCCTGGTCGGCAGCATCATCTCCGTCATCAAATTCGTGCGCAGCCCGCGCTCGCGCCTGACGAATGCGTAGCGATTTTAGATTTTAGATTTTGATTTTGGATTGGGGGATGCGAATGATATTCGTCCCCCCATTCTGCATTCTCAATTCTGCATTCTGCATTACCATATGGAGGCTCTCATGCTCGCTCGCCTCGGGGTACTCGCCACGCTTGTGGTGCTCTATTTCGTCGGTCAACAGCTCGGTGCGGCTCACGCCGCGCAGCCGGAGGCGCAGGGCGTCGTCTGGGCCATGGCCGGGCTGATGATCGTCACCTTCCTGGTGCTGGTGGCGCTCATGTATACCCGCGTGCTGCCCGCGCTGCTGGCGCTGCCGATTCTCGCCATCGCGTTGGCCAGCATCGCCGGCATGAAGTGGGACCTCCTCTTCACCAAGGTCATCGCGGAAGGTAGCACCCGCCTCTCCGGCGCCATCATCGCCGCCATCCTCGGCGCGATTCTGGCGCAGGTGGTGGAGAAGACCGGCATCGCGCAGACCGCCATCAAAAAGACCGCCGAACTGGGCGGCGACCGGCCGATGGTGCTGGCCGTCCTCCTCACCCTGGTCATCGCCCTGCTCTTCATGACGCTGGGCGGCCTCGGCGCGGTCATCATGGTCGCCACCATCGCCATCCCCATCCTGCTCTCGCTGGGGCTGCGGCCGCTCTATGTCGGCTGCCTCTTCCTGCTGGCGCTCAGCTTGGGCGGCGTCTTCAACCTGGCCAACTGGCAGGTGTATAAGGACGTCCTCCTTCTCACCAATGAGCAGATCGGCCGCTTCGCCTACCCCTTCGCCGGCGCCATGCTGGTCTCCATCGCCGCCTTCATGATCATCGAGGGCAAGCGACTCGGCAAGGCCCGCTACAAGGCCACCATCGACGACACCGCCGCCCCGCAGCAGTTCGTCCCCTGGTACGCGCTGCTCACCCCGATTATCCCGCTGCTGCCGGTGCTGTTTTTCAGCCTGCTGCCGAAGATCGTGACGAAACCGGCAGAGATCACTATCACCGGCGGGCCGGATGTTCCGCCGGCGACCACTGTCATGATCGATTATCAGCGCAAAGATACTACCGGGCAACTGCGCAGTATTGACAGCATCTCTGCGAAAATTGGCGATACCGTGAAGCTCACCTCGGATTCGTGTCGTGTGCGCGTGCTGGCCGAATCCTCATCCACCGATGTGCCCGCGGCGTCATTTGCCGCGAAACCGTGGACGAAATTTGACCTGAATATTCAGAGCGATCCCGCGATGGGGCTGGCGGCCACGCCGTCCGCGCTAACACCGACGAATTACGACTTCCCCATCGCCGTCGCCCTGCTCCTCGGCGTCCTCTACGGCGCCATCACCACCTGGCGCAAGGGGCAGAGCACGGTGCAGTTGCTGACGAAATCCGCCTTTGACGGCGTGGCGGCCGTCGGTCCCGCGGTAGTGCTGATGATCGGCATCGGCATGGTGCTCATCGCCACCATGTCGGCCGAGGTGAGCGGCATTGTCGGGCCGGCTATGGCGAAGATTGTGCCGATGGGGCAGACGCCGGGCGCGCTCCTCCACTTCGTGCTGCTCTTCGGCATCCTCACCCCGCTGGCGCTCTACCGCGGCCCGCTGAACACCTGGGGCATGGGCGCGGGGCTGCTGGGGCTGCTGCTGCAGGCCGGCATGCCCGCCGGCGCGGTGATGAGCGCCTTCATGTCCGTGGGCATGGCCCAGGGCGTCTGCGACCCCACCAACACCCACAACGTGTGGATCGCCAACTATACCAACACCGACGTGCAGGACATCCTCAAGCGCACCCTGCCCTACATGTGGGTGCTCGCCTTCGTCGGCCTCGCCATCGCCGGGGTGATGTTTTATCTGGTGAAGTAACCGCTGCCAGCGTCTCAATCGCGCGGCGCCGCGCGATTGAGACGCTGGCAACCGATCTTGCGTATGCAATAGCACGACAGCGTCCGCTCTCCAATTCCCTGTGGTATAATGCAACCGGCATCTTCGATCTATGGAGGGTCCTGTCGATGCGTTGGATTCTGCTGCTGCTCGCGTTGCTCGTCCCGGCTGCCCTGCTGGCCGATGGCTGTGCCGCCCCCAGATCCCCGGTGGACCTCTTTATCGATACGATGACGGAGGAGCGCGAGCCACACCCCGCCTTCGAGCCGGACGACGCGCTGGTGAACACTGTCCGTGAACTGCGTGAGACGGATCAGGTGGCGGTGGTGCATCTGGAGCCGGGGCGAGCGACAGTAGACATGTATATCGCCATCGACGGCATCCCCGCCGGGCAATCCATCACGTATATCTTGCCGTTCTGGCACGAACCCGTCGGCTTTACGCTGGCCGAAATCGACGGCCCGACCTTCCGCGCCCGCTGCGTGCAGCCGGCGGTGAAGCAGTTGGCCTGGGACAACGCCCGAGCGGGCCATCCGGTGCTCAACGCCCTCGCGCCATCGCTGTCGCTCACCGGCATGTCGCTGCTGGGGCCATTCTCGCCGCTGGCGCACTTCCCCGCCTATGCGCTGATCGAGCCCAAAGGGGAACTGAAGGCGATGAGCCGACCCGGCGCGCTGGCCGGCGGCCCATATTCGCCCTACGCCACCACCGCCGTGCCCACCGCCAAAGCCGCGTTGTACCGGGTGGACAACGCCGAGGAGCTACCGGTGCTGCTTGGGCGCGCCGGCCTGCCGGCGAAGTTGCTCGAACCACTGAGAAAATATAACACCCACTACTACGCGGTGATGACGCTCACCGGTGCGGGCAACACCGCAGCAGGGCAATCGGCCCGTGGCGTGCATTACCATTTCAGCCACCCACTGACCACCGGCCGCGAGTTCAGCTACACCTATCCACTGGGCACCGGAGCCGGTTGGGCACGCCCAATCGTCCTCACTGAGGTGTTCCTCACCTGCGGCGCCGGCGCCCATCTCACCGTGGCCGCGCCGAAGGCCGGCCAGGATGCCGGCTCCTACGCCGAGTTGCTGGAGGGGGCGCGCCGCGGGCAAAGCGCCGGCACGCTGATGGCCTCGCTGGGCTTCGAGCGGCCGGATGCCACCGCCTGGCACCGCGCCTATCTCAACAGCAATCCGTCCGAGGACATCGTCGCCACCGTCACCACCAGGCCCGACATGCAGTACTACATGCCGCTGTTGCTTTTCTCCAGCCCGGTTGTCACCATGGCGCTGGCCTTTCTTGCGCTGCTGCTGGCGTGGACCGTCGCCGCCCGGCTGGTCATCAAGCCGGCCTGGGTGCTGTGCAACCGTCCCGGTTCCCTGCTGGAGCATACGCTGCATATCTTCGGCGTCACGACGCTGGGTGGCATGAGCAGTGGCGCGGTGATTCTCGGCCTCGCGGCGCTGCTGGGCGGCGACCGCTTCGTCCTGCGCGAGGCGCTGCAGATGGCCCCGGCGTGGACGGTCGTGCCCATCCTCGCCATCGGCCTGTGGGCAACCTGGCGCTGGGTGCCGGCGGTGCAGGCGGTGTTTGATCAATCCGGTCCCCGTCACTGGCTGCTGTATCTCCCCATCCCTGTCATCGTCCTCCTGCTGCTGGGCGTGCTGAAGCAAATTGGCGCCATCACTGATCTGCGCGCATCGCTGCCCAGCCTGGCCATCTTTATCATCGCCGCCTGCCTTGTGCTGCGCTGTGCGCTCCACCGGCCGCCATACCCGCTGTCCCGCCTCACGCCGGTGCTGGCGTGGCTCGTCGCAGGAGTGGCCTATCTCCTCTTCTCCTTCATCCTTCTCGGCCTGGCTATCGGCGCGGATATGGTCATCAGCAACTCCTTCGAGTTCACACGCGAATCGCTGCTGTAAGGGGATGCGGCCATCCGTCGGGGAAAATGCGTAATACTGAAGTCGGGAGCAGTGCATGTCCGAATTTCGTCAGAACCTGGCCACCCCGCAGTGAGTCACCATCGCTGACGACGGAGGAAATGGCGCGCCACCAAGCCGGTGGTTGACTTGGCCCCCGCGCCGTCCCGTGGTATCATTGTGCATTCGCCTGTGCTGGAGGTATCCCCATGACCCGCACCGCCGACTTGACCGTCGAGTTCGCCCGCCCGCTGGGCCGCCTGCGCGCGCTGCACGGCGTGGGCAACGGCCCCTTCGTCGCCGGGGGGCACAGCGCCGACATGGTCGCCCGCCACCGCGAGGCCGGCTTCCCCAGCGTGCGCCTGCACGACTGCCACTGGCCGAACCCCAATGTGGTGGATGTGAACACCATCTTTCCGCTCTTCCACGCCGACGAGACCGACCCGCGCAACTACATCTTCGCCCCCACCGACCGCTACCTGCTGCCCATCGTGGAGAACGGCGCCGAGATCGTCTACCGGCTGGGGGTGAGCATCGAGCACATCACGAAATTCTTTATCCACCCGCCGGCGGATTTTGACAAGTGGGCGCGCGTCTGCATCAATATCCTGCGCCACTACAACGAGGGCTGGGCGGACGGTTTTCACTACAACATCCGCCAGGTGGAGATTTGGAACGAGCCGAATATCGGCTCGATGTGGCAGGGCACGGTGGAGCAATACTTCGAGCTGTACCGCGTCGCCGTCACCGCGTTGAAGGCATACGATCCCACCATCCAGGTCGGCGGCCCAGTGACCACCCACGTGCAAGCCGAGTTCGTGCGCCCGTTCCTCGATTATTGCCGCGCCAACGCGCTGCCGCTCGACTTCCTCTCCTGGCACTGTTATCGCGACGACCCCCGCCGCGTAGTGGCGGACGGCGCGGAGGCCCGCGCCTTGCTGGACGAGTATGGCTACCCTGCGGCACAGAGCTTCGTCACCGAGTGGCGTCCCATGCTCATCGGCTGGGATGAAACGCAGCCCAAGCCCGAGCGCCCGGCGACCGCCGTGCGCGACGCCTTCGCCTGCAACCGCAACCACGAGGCCGCCGCCTTCACCGCGAACTTGCTGATGCTGCTGCAGGACGGCGCCATCGACATGACCCACTACTACTGCGCCGACGACTCCCCCTGGAGCATGTTCGACGAATACGGCGTGCCCGGCAAGGCCTACTTCGCGCTGAAAGCCTTCAACGACCTGCTGGCCACCCCCAACCGCGTGGCCACCGCCGGCCCCGATGACGACGCCATCGTCCATTGCGCCGGCCTCGCCGACGACGGCCACTCCGCTGGCCTGCTCGTCAGCAACTTCCGCGGCGACGCCTGCGATCTCACCCTCGACCTGCAATCCCTGCCCTGGTCCGGCGACACCCACATGGAAGCCTATCTCCTCGACGCCGACCACGAGTTGGAGCCCATCGCTGTTACGTCAACGCTCTCCCTGCCGCCCAACACCGTGTGGTACGTGCGGTTGCTGCCGGCTTAACCCGGAGCGCCGGTGTCCTCACTGACTCTGGAGGGCGAGACTCCGTCGAGCCGCTCATTCCCTGGGAACGCGGCTGTCTCAGCCGCATGGCGATTTATCCGACCGGGCAGGGGTTCATCCCCGCCCGTCAAATAGAACAGATACCTTTATCAGCGGAGCAAACACATGGTTAACATCGGCATTATCGGCATGGCGGGCATTGCGGGGGCGCACCTGGGCGGGTACGACAAGCACCCCGAGGCGCGGGTGGTGGCCTGCTGCGACATCGACGCGGAGAAGGCGGCGAAGCGCGCGGAGCAGGGGGCGACAGCCTACCAGGATTACCGCGAGCTGCTGGCCGACCCGAACGTCGACGCGGTGAGCGTGTGCCTGCCCACCTTCCTGCACGCCGAGGTGTCCATTGCTGCGCTGCAGGCGGGCAAGCACGTGCTGTGCGAAAAACCGATGGCGCTGACCGTGGCGGAGTGCGACCGCATGCTGGCGGCAGCGGAGGCCAGCGGCCGCGTGCTGATGATCGCCCACTGCATCCGCTTCTGGCCGGAATACGAGGCGCTGAAAGTGATCGTCGACCGCGGCGCGTATGGCGCGGTGCAGTCCGCCTACTTCGTGCGCATGGGCGGCATGCCGATGTGGTCGCAGGGGGGCTGGATGCGCGACCCCGCCCGCAGCGGCGGCGCCATCCTCGACCTGCACATCCACGACGCCGACTACGCCGCCTACCTCTTCGGCCTGCCCGCCCGTGTGCGCGCCCGCGGCATCGAGACGGAGCTCGGTATCAACGACCTCACCGTGGACTACGACTACGGCGACGGGCGGATGATCACCCTGCAGAGCGCCTGGTATCCCTCCGAGCACTACCCCTTCCGTGCCGGCTTCCGCGTGGCGCTGGAGCTCGCCGTGGTGCAGATGGACGGCGGCCAGCCGCTCACCGTCTATCCCACCGCCATGCCGCCCTTCGAGCCCGCGCTGCCCCCGGGCGACGGCTACAGCAACGAAATCGCCGACTTCCTTCGTTGCATCCTTCGCGGCGAGCAACCCCAGATTGCCCCCGCCCGCGCCTCCCGCGAAAGCATCCGCCTCATCGAAGCCGAGGTGGCATCCATCCGGCGCGGCGAACCCGTCACCCTGTAGCGCCGGTGAAATTGACCGAGACGGACGCGTATGCTATACTCTGTCCGCCTCAAACGCGCGGAGAGGTGGCCGAGTCCGGTTGAAGGCGCACGACTCGAAATCGTGTGACGGCTTATCCCCGTCCGTGGGTTCGAATCCCACCCTCTCCGCCAATATCTTCCAGTTCATTTTCACCGATTTTCCGCCCCAGAAAAATCATGTGCGGTCGCGTAGTCATGTAATCATTACACGACTCGCCGGTTTCCAGACACCCTTACATTATTTGCTCTGCGCCTGTCCCGCTTGAGTTGCGTTGTAAGCTTCATGATGAGTAACGGGCGGCGTCCTCGCGAGCCGACTCCGGGGGGAAGCCTAACCCGTCGCCACCAAGTTATAGATTAAGCACGACATGCCAAATATCCATCCGGAGTCGGCTCGCGGGGACGCTCGCTCGCTCAGGCTATTGCCGCCGGCGCGTGGGGAAGACAGGCACGTATTTTTTCGCTATAATATGGCTGCGGCATCTCAAGGTCGCGGGCGCATCGCATATGCCACGCCAGTCGGCGCGGCGAGGAGCCCGGCACCGCCAGCCGTCACACTACACGATGGAGGAACAATCATGGCCTATGTGATCAGCGACGCGTGCGTGAGCTGCGGCGCCTGCGCCCCCGAGTGCCCGGTCGAAGCCATCAGCGAAGGTGCGGATAAATATCTCATCGACGCCGACACCTGCATCGACTGCGGTCGCTGCGAGGAAAGCTGCCCGAGCGAAGCCATCAGCGCCGGGTAGTTCATGCCCGATCACTCACGCGCACGCCGGCATCCGTTGTGGATGCCGGCGCGCGCTTTTTGGTCTCCTCCTACAGCACTACTGACGCCCGCCGGTGGGCGTTGCACTGGATATTCACCGCGCAGGGCAGGCTGGCGATGTGGCAGGGGGCGGTTTTCACGTGCACGGCGAGGGCCGTCACCGTGCCGCCGGTGCCGCCGGGGCCGATGCCGAGGTTGTTGATGCGGCGCAGCAGTTCGGCTTCCAGCGCGGCGTCGTCGGGGTCGGGGCAGGGGGCGCCCAGCGGGCGCAGCAGCGCCTCTTTCGCCAGCAGCGCGCAGCCTTCAAAATTGCTGCCGATGCCCACGCCCACCACCAGCGGCGGGCAGGCGTTCACCCCCTGCGCCGAGACGCGGTTGACCACGAAGTCGATGACGCCGTCGGCGCCGTCGGCGGGTTTCAGCATCAGCAGCGCGCTGGCGTTTTCGCTGCCGCCGCCTTTGGGCAGCACCGTCAGCTTCAGCGCGTCGCCGGGCGCCAGGTGCAGGTGGATGATGGCGGGGGTATTGTCGCCGGTATTGGCGCGGCGCAGCGGGTGGGCCACGCAGGAGGCGCGCAGGTAGCCCTCCTGGCAGGCGCGGCGCACGCCGGCGTGGATGGCCGCGGTGAAATCGCCGTCGATATGCACGTCCTGCCCCAGTTCCACCATCACCACCGCCAGCCCGGTGTCCTGGCAGGTGGGCACGCCCGTCTCCGCGGCGGCCGCGGCGTTCTCCAGCAGTCGCGCCAGCGTCTCGCGCCCCAGCGGTGACGCTTCCTCCGCCTCCGCCTGCCGCAGCGCCGCGCAGACTTCCTCCGGCAGCACGCGGTTGGCGCGCACGTATAGTTCGGCCACGGCGTCGGTGATTTGGTTCGCGGTGATGGTGCGCATGGTTGGTCCTCCGGTTGGTGCCGGGTTGCATAACCGGACCCCTCCCCCTGGCCCCCTCCCCGAACCGGGCGAGGGGGTGGACGTGCAGCTCTACACGAATCCGGAACTCATCTTCAACGAAGCCTGCTCCCCCATCGCCCGGTTCGAGGAGGGGGCCGATTGGAGAGGTTCGCTTACGCAACCTGTGTCTCTATTTCGTTTTGTCCCCGCAACGTTCCTTCCGCGTCGCGCAGCGGCCACAAACGCGGGCGCCGGATGGGTACCACCGGAATGCGGGACGAGAGGAGCGCATTTATGGACCCACGCCTGGGAGATTTGCTGCGGGATGTCGAAAGGACGGCCGGGCCGCGCACCGAGGCGCCGCGCGTGGCGCGTGAAGCCGGCCAGTTTCTCAATATCCTTATCAAAGTGACGCACGCCGGCAACCTGCTGGAGGTGGGCACCCGTGACGGTTACGCCACGCTGTGGCTGGCCGAGGCGGCGGCGGCCACCGGCGGGCGCATCACCTCGGTGGAGGGTGACGTGTGGCAGGCGGAGATGGCAAAAAAAGTGCTGATGCGCTCGCCCCACGCCGAGCGTATCGACTTTCGCCACGGCGAGTTGGCCGACATCCTGCCGCTGCTGGAGGGGCCGTTCGACTTCGTGCTGATGGACGTCGATGCCTCGCAGGCGCTCCGCTACTTTCACATCCTCTTCGAGCAAATCGCCAGCGGCGGGGTCATTTGCTGCAACAAGGCCATCGCCCACGCCACCCACCTGGTCGACTACCTTTCCTACGTCCACGAGCGCCCGGGCCTGCAGAGTGTGCTGGTGCCGGTGGGCGAAGGGGTCGAGCTGACGTATAAGGTGCCGTAAACGCCGTCGCCGTCGTGATCGTCATCGTTATCGACCCAACTATTTCCTGTAGACGGATTTGGGTGGATAGGTCACAAGCGGTCCTAGTTATTTGGTTCCGTGCGGGCACTGAAGTACCCCCTGCGTGGCCTTTCGGCCGGGCGTCCCTCTGCAGGGACGCAATACAGGGAAAAGGAAATATGACGACGCGATGTGGCTGGTCATCACGTATATCCCTCTGGATATCTCTCGTATCTCCTGCTGATTCTACCGCACTGATTTCCCCCCCCGGCTAGACCTTCTTCCGCATACGCGCTACAATACCGGTATACTACTGCCTCGCGTCTGGTCAACGCGGGGGTCACGTCAGGCGGGGGAGGCTGCCGTGGGGGGAGAGAGAGGGCCTGTGAGCTGGTCCGGAATGCCTGCCACTGATCTTGTCATCATCACGGAGCGCGAGCGCCAGGAGCCGATTGCCTCGTTTCTCAGTCAGCTTCGCCGCCTCGACTACGCCGTGCATGTCATCCCGCGCGTCGCGTATCAGTTCATCCGCCGCATCCCCACGCCGCAGGTGCTGCTCGTTGACGTCGCCTCGCGCGAGTTCCAGAGCGCCGGGCTGCCGTCCTCCGGCCAGGCCACCTGGGAGCATGTGCCGGTGATTATCCTCGCCACCGCCGAGGAGATGCCCGGCGTGCGCTTCGGCCCCGGCCTGCACGACTTCGTCATCCTGCCCGCCAACCCCGCCGAGGTAGAGGCGCGCATCCGCTTCACGCTGTGGAAGACCCAGGGCGAGCGCGCTCCCCGCGACCAGATCCAGGTTGACAGCCTGCGCATGAACCTCTCCACCTATGAAGTGGTGGTGGATAACCGGCGCCTCGACCTGACCTACAAGGAATTCGAACTGCTGAAATTCCTCGCCACCCACCGCCGTCGCGTCTACTCTCGCTCCGAGCTGCTGGAGCAGGTGTGGGAGAGCGACTACTACGGCGGCACCCGCACGGTGGATGTCCATGTCCGCCGCCTCCGCGCCAAACTCGGCACCAAGGTGGGCGGGATGATCAAGACCGTGCGCAACGTCGGGTATCGCTTCGGGTAGGACGTGAACCACAGAGACACGGAGAACACAGAGAAGTATTGCACAAGGCAAAGTGAAAATATTCACTTTGCCTTTTTACATTGCCTCCGTGCCCTCCGTGTCTCTGTGGTTTGTATCGCTAAACGTTTTACCGATTCACCCTTGACGTCGTTACCCCTGTGCATGATAATGCTGCGGTTGTGATTTACCACGCGGGAGGTTTCGGATGCGGACAGTGGATTTGGGCGGGCAGTGGCATGTGCGGCAGGCGGGCGAGCACGAGGCGATTCCGGCGACGGTGCCGGGGTGCGTGCATCTCGACCTGCTGGCGGCCGGGCTCATCGGCGACCCGTTTTACCGGGATGACGAGGACCACCTGCAGTGGATCGGCCGCACGGACTGGGTCTACACCCGTACCGTCACCGCTGACGCCGCGCTGTTGGCGCACGATCGCGTGCTGCTGCACTGCGACGGGTTGGACACGCTGGCGACCATCACCCTCAACGGCGTCGAGATCGCGAAGACGGACAACATGTTCCGCACCTGGGAATTCGACGTGAAACCCCACCTGCGCGCGGGCGAGAACACGCTGGAGATCACCTTCGCCGCCGCGGAAACGTATTGCGCCGAGCAGAACGCCGTGCGCGCGGTGCCCGGATGGTTTGGGCCGAAGGAGCCGAAAGGCCGCGCCTGGCTGCGCAAGGAACCATGCAACTTCGGGTGGGACTGGGGCCCGGTCTTCGTCACCTGTGGCGTGTGGCGCGAGATCAATCTCGTGGCCTTCGACACCGCGCGGCTGGCTGACGTGCACATCACCCAGGACCACGCCCACGCCCCGGCGCAGGTGGTGCTGACCGTCGCCGTGCAGGCGGAGACGATCGGCGCGGACGCGCTGACCCTCGCCGTCGCAGTGAGCCGGAACGGCGCGCGCGTGGCGGAGGGGACAGCCGCTATCGCCAACGGCCGCGCTGCCCTCACCTTCACCGTAGACAACCCCGAGCTGTGGTGGCCGAACAACCTGGGCGACCAGCCGTTGTATGACGTCGAGGTGGCGCTGATGGCCGGCGACGCGGTGCTGGATACCGCCGTGCAGCGCATCGGCCTGCGCACGCTGCGGCTGGACCGCCACCCCGACCAGTGGGGCGAGAGCTTCCAGTTCGTGGTGAATGGCGTGCCGTATTTCGCCAAAGGCGCCAACTGGATTCCCGCCGACGCCTTTGCGCCGCGCCTCACCCGCGCGGATTACCGGCGCCTCATCGGCGACGCCGCGGCGGCGAACATGACGATGCTGCGCGTGTGGGGCGGCGGCATTTACGAGGACGACGCCTTCTACGAGCTGTGCGACGAGATGGGCATCACGCTGTGGCAGGACTTCATGTTCGCCTGCTCCACCTACCCGGCCTTCGACGACGCCTTCCTGGCGAACGTGCGGGCAGAGGCGGAGGACAACGTGCGCCGGCTGCGCCACCACCCCAGCATCGCGCTGTGGTGCGGCAATAACGAGCTGGAGCAAGGCCTGGTCGGGCCCGAGTGGAATGACCACCAGATGAGCTGGACGGACTACGGCAAGCTCTTCGACACGCTGCTGCCCGCAGTGGTGGCGGAGTGCGATCCTGAGCGCGACTACTGGCCGTGCAGCCCGCATACGCCAAGCGGCGACCGCACGAATTTCAACGACCCTACCCAGGGCGACGCCCACCTGTGGAGCGTGTGGCACGGCCGCCAGCCCTTCGAGTGGTACCGCACCTGCGAGCACCGCTTCAACAGCGAGTTCGGCTTCCAGTCCTTCCCCGAGCCGAAGACCGTCTACGGCTACACCACCCCGCAGGACCGCAACGTCACCACCTGGGTGATGGAGCACCACCAGCGCAGCGGCATCGGCAACACCGTCATCATGCAATACATGCTGGACTGGTTCCGCCTGCCCACCTCCTTCGAGGACACGCTGTGGCTCAGCCAGATTCTGCAGGGGATGGCGATGAAATACGCGGTGGAGCACTGGCGCCGCGCCATGCCCCGCGGCATGGGCACGCTCTACTGGCAGCTCAACGACTGCTGGCCGGTGGCCAGTTGGGCGTCCATCGACTACCATGGTCGCTGGAAAGCGCTGCACCACATGGCGCGCGCCTTCAACGCCCCGCTGCTCGTTTCCGGAGTAGAGGATATCGCGAAGGGCACCGTAGAGGTGCATGTGACGAATGACCGCCGCGAGGCGCGCGCCGGCACCCTCACCTGGACGCTTACCGACGCGCTGGGCGCGCCGCTGGCCAGCGGTGCGGAAGACGTGACGGCGCCGGCGTTGGCGAACACGCTGGTGACCACCCTCGACCTGTCCGGCTATCTGGAAGCGCTGGGCCCGCGCAACGCGGTGTTGTGGCTGGAGTTGGAAGCGGAGGGCGAGCCGCGCTCAACCAACCTGGTGCTCTTCGCCCGCCCGAAACACCTCGAACTGGCCGAACCCGGCCTCCTCGCCGAGGTGGAGGTCGACGGCACTGCGTTCCGCATCACCCTCACCGCCGAGCGCGCCGCGCTGTGGAACTGGCTCGAACTCGAAGAAGGCGACGCCCGCTTCAGCGATAATTTCGTCCACCTGCGTCCCGGCGTGCCCGTCGTCATCCGCATGGAACCCGCGCAACCGCTGTCCCTGGAGGAGGTGGAAGCGCTGCTGGTGGTGAATAGTCTGGTGGATACCTATCAAGTATAGAGGGTCAATATTATGCGCCAACCAAACTTTGACAACCTGCGCAAAGTGCTGCGCTGCGAAGAGCCGGAGCGCCCGACGCTCTTCGAGTTTTTCCTGAATGGCCGGCTGTATAAGCAGCTCGCCGGGGCCGCCTGGAACGACGATCCGGATCTGGTGAAGCATTTCAGCAAGCTCATCGTCGCCTTCCAGGGCGCGGGGTACGACTACGCCACCATCGGCGGATCGTGGTTCTGCTTCCCCGGCGGCGAGCACAGCCGCGCCAACACCATCTCGCTAAACGAGGGATTCGTCATCACCGACCGCGCGAGTTTCGAGGCCTACAACTGGCCGAACCCGGACGATTTCGACTACTCAGCCATCGACGAAGCCGGGAAAAACCTGCCGGACGGCATGAAGTTCATCGTCTGCGGCCCGGGCGGGGTGCTGGAAAACGTCATCTCGCTGTGCGGGTACGACAACCTGTGCTTCATGATCGCCGACGAGCCGGAGCTGGCGCAGGCGATCTTCGACGCGGTGGGCTCGCGGCTGGTGCGCCACTACGAGATCGTCGCGCCAAAAGACGCCGTGGGCGCCTGCATCTCCAATGACGACTGGGGCTTTAAGACACAGACGATGCTCGGCCTGGACGACATGCGCCAGTATGTCTTCTCCTGGCACATCAAGATTGTCGAAGCCATCCATAACGCCGGCAAATACGCCATCCTCCACTCCTGCGGCAACCAGGAACAGGTGATGGACGACATCATCGACGTGATGAAGTATGACGGCAAGCACTCCTTCGAGGACGTCATCCAGCCGATCGAAGACGCTTACGATCAATACGGCGGCCGCATCGCCCTCCTCGGCGGCATCGACGTCGACTTCATCTGCCGCGCCTCGCTCGAGGAGATCACCGCCCGCAGCCGCGCCATGATCGCTCGGTCGAAAGGCAAGGGCGGCTTCGCCCTCGGCACCGGCAACAGCGTGCCCGAATACATTGAGGACGCCCGCTACTTCGCCATGACGAAGGCGGCGCTGGAGCCGGCGGCGGTGTAATGCCCTGAGAAACTGTCTTGAAAGTGCTCACAGCCGTCTCGTGGGTCTGGATCGTGGCTGACTGGCCAGATTTCCCCCTGGCGGTGTTGGACTTCCTTGCCATATAGCCC
>CAZPYA010000033.1:260-46728 GCA_964590255.1 uncultured bacterium | reverse complement strand
CGGTGGCGGCGTAGTATTCGTCGCCGATGATCGTATAGTCGCAGGAGACCACGAAGAACGGGATTTGCAGCAGGTCGGGCGTGCCGGCCACCTGAATGGCGCCCACCGCCTGGCCGTTTTCGGCGAGGATGAGCGACTCGGCGTAGAAGTAGCCGATAAGGAAGCTGGCCGCCGGGCGCTCGCGATGGAGGATGCCGGTGACACCCGCCGCGTAGGCGAATTGACGGCTGGAGAGATAGCGCACGTCCTCGGGGCGGTAGGCTTCCGGCCGGCCTTCGGCGGCGTAGGCCTCGCGCAGCACCTGCTCGGCGATGGGCATCATCTGTGGGTCATACACCGGGTAGATGAAGCGCGTGCCGTAGCGCGCGGCGTGGCGGCTCACCTGCCCGGCCACCGCCAGCGACTGCAGCCCGATCATTCCGAGTTCTACCAGGCCGGAGGAGAAGAGGATCGGGCGGCCCATTTCGGTGGCGCGCCCCACCGCGTCGTCGATGGCATTCAGGCCGGGGATGCGGCGGATGAATGGCAGGCGCCCGCGCAGGGCGGTGACGATGGTGGCGATGACCATCCCGGCGATGACGAACAGCAGCGCGCCGGTGAGCCAGTTGGCGTGGTCGAGTGGCTTATTGGTGTACCAATACGGGTTTTCCCACTTCAGCGCAACGACGAGGGCGAGCACCCCGGCCAGCAGCAACAGGCCGCCGACCAGCAGCACGCGCTCGAGATTGCGCAAGAAGAAGTTGCCGCCGGTCGCCTGCGTGGCCGTGGCCGCGCCAGCAAGCTGCGCGCCACAGGCCGGGCACATGGTGGGCGAGCCGGTCAGCTCGGATCCGCATTCAGGACATTGCATAATGATGATTCCCTGTTACTCGGCGTTGTCGTCTGTTTTCGTGGTCGAGTCCGTTTCTCCTGCATTTTCCGCGTCCAACTGTTCGATGCGCTGAATGAGCCGCTCGATGAAGCCGCGATTGCTGAACAAATCGGCGTACCGCTCGATGCGACCCGGCCCGAGGAAGCCCCCCAGAAGCGGCGTGGCTACGATGGCCGCTTGCCCGGTGAGAAAGCTCACCGGCTTTGACGATTCGAGGAAGACCACCGCCGCCGAGGCCATTCCCTCGCGCACCACGCGCTGGGCGATTTCCTCGATGAGCGTCACCTCACCCTTGTCGGTGGGGTCGGACTGAAAGAGATTTTTAAAAAACTGCAGCATGTTCAGTCCTCAGAGAAGCGTGGAGTTACACCCTCGGCCTCCAGCCACGCACGCACCTGCGCCAGCACAGACTCGCGGTCGGGCGTACGCAACTCCACGCCGCGATACGTCTCCGCCCAACTGCGCGCGGCCAATGGACTAAGTTTTATCCCATTTGGCGAAAGGTAAACGCGGCGCACCTGTGCCCATGGCAGGATGCGGTAACTGAAGAACTGCCGCGCGGAGGCGCCACGCGCGTCCAGCCGGTAGGTGACCGGGAAGAGGAATTCGGCGATATTCCCGATGATCAGTACCGTCGCCAGCACAGTGAGAACCCAACTGCCGAAGGTCGCCTGCACCGCCACCAGACCGAAAAAGAGCACCAGCAGCACCGCCGCCGTCAGCCCCGGTCGCCGACGTGCGAGATGAATGGTCCAGGTTGTGGGTTCAGGATGTGTCATATTATCAGCATCGCATCCCCAAACGATAGAAACCGATACCGCTCCTTCACCGCTTCGGCGTAGGCGCGCAGGACATGGTCGCGGCCGGCGAAGGCGGAGATGAGGAGGAGGAGGGTGGAGCGGGGCATGTGAAAATTGGTGAGCTGAGCGTCGACCACCTTGAAGCGGTAGCCGGGAGTGACGAAGAGGCGGGTGGCGCCGGCGGTGGCGCGGATGTCGCCGGCGGCAGCCGCGGCGCTTTCCAGCGTGCGGGTGGAGGTGGTGCCGATGGCGATGACGCGGCCGCCGGCGGCCTTCGTCTCCATAGTCGCCGCGGCGGTCTCGGCGGGCACGCTGTAGAACTCCTCGTGCATCTCGTGCGCTTCCACGTCTTCCGTCTGCACCGGCTTGAAGGTGCCCAGGCCGACGTGGAGGGTGACGAAGGCGCGGCGCACGCCCATCGCCTCTAGCGCGTTGAAGGTCGCCTCGGTGAAGTGCAGGCCGGCGGTGGGCGCGGCGCTGGAGCCTTCGATGCGGGCGTAGACGGTCTGGTAGGTGCTCTCCCGCTCGCGCGGCGCGGGGCCGTCGGTGATGTAGGGCGGCAGCGGCAGCTCGCCCACGGCGTGCAGCAGGTCGTGCACGTCGCGGCCGGCGGCATGCTCACCGGGGAACAGCCGCACGATGCGCCCGCCGGTGGGCGTCTCGTGCAGCACCTCCGCGCGCAACTCATCATCGCCGAAGACGATGACCGCGCCGGGCTTCAGCCGGCGACCGGGGCGCGCCAGCGCCTCCCAGATGTCGCTGCCGGTGGACTGCAGCAGCAACACCTCCGCGCCGCCGCCGGTGCCCGCCTTGCGCCCTAGCAGGCGCGCGGGGATGACGCGGGTGTCGTTGAGTACCAGCAGGTCGCCGGGGTGCAGGTATTCCGGCAGATCGCGGAAGCGGCGGTGCTCGATAGCGCCGCTATCGCGGTGCAGCACCAGCATCCGCGAGGCATCGCGCGGTATGATGGGATGCTGGGCGATCAGTTCCTCCGGCAGGTCATATTCAAATTCGGCAATACGCAACGGTCACCGCCCCCGGAACAGCCAGAGGAACAGATTCACCAGCAGACTGAGCAGGATGCTCACAATAATCATGCTGACGATGGGAATGAAGATGGTGGCGCCATCCCGCTTGATAAGGATATCCCCGGGCAGCCGGCCGAAACCGAGCTTGCTCAGCCCCATCGCCAGCAGCCCGGCGAGGAGGATGAGCATCCCGATGATTACCAGCGTGCGGCCCAGGTGAGAGAAATCCATGATACGAAACCGATGACGATCATTCCCCGATTGAATCAGGAGTATGACAAGCCTTCAGCGTGCAATGCTGCCAAACTGACCAGACTTCCTCGGCAATTTGCTTATACCGACAAATACTGCCAGTCGAATTACCGAACCACTGTATAAACTCCTCATGGATGATGCGTTGAACGTCATCAACTGACCGAGCCTCTTCCAAACGCGGCAGTATCGTTCCTACTTCAGGATCGTATTCACCGCTATTGATAATATGCGTTTGACCCTTCACTACGTTGGCGAGTTCGAGCCGGGATGATACCGTTCCTGTCTCGGGGTCAATATCATCGATATAGACGAAAATGATGCCGATCGGATCGTGACGAGTCAATACTGCCCGAATCTGTGTGAAGCACTGGCGATATGCTTTTCGATTTGCTTTATTCACCCGCGTCCTTCTATAGGAACGATCAATGAAGCCTACACCAGGTGCTCGATTTCCACTTCGCCCGCACCCGCACTGGCGGTGCACACGTAGATCTGCGGCGTGAGGCCGGTGGCGGCAGTGTATTCGGCGGAGACAGCGGCGACGAAGGCGTCGGCGTGCTCGTTGGCGACGAGGCTCACCGTGCAGCCGCCGAAGCCGGCGCCGGTCATGCGCGCGCCGTAGACGCCGGGCTGGCGGCGGGCGATCTCCACCATCGTGTCCAGCTCGGGGCAGCTCACCTCGTAGTCATGCCGCAGGCTCTCGTGCGAGGCATTCAGCAGGCAGCCCAGCGCATCGAGGTCACCGGCTTCCATCGCCCGCACGGCATCGAGAACGCGGGCATCCTCGGTGACGACGTGTCGGCAGCGGCGATACACGACTTCGGAGAGCAGGTCGGCGTGGGCTTCCAACTGCGTGGGCAGCACGTCGCGCAGCGCGTTGACGCCGGGCAACACCTTTTCCAATATCGCCACGCCGGCCTCGCACTGCTCGCGGCGCTCGTTATATGCGCTGTCGACCAGACCGCGGCGCACGCTGGTGTCGCCGATAACGATACGCGCGCCGGCGGGCACGGGGAAGGTTTGATACGCCAGGCTGCGGCAGTCGATGAGCAGCGCCTGACCGGGCTGGCCCAGCGCGGAGATGAACTGGTCCATGATGCCGCAACGATTGCCGACAAACGTGTTCTCGGCGCGCTGGCACAGCCGGGCGATCTCCTCGCCGGGCACGTCGTATTCCGCCAGCGTGAGGAAAGCCACCGCGGTGGCGACTTCCAGCGCGGCGGACGAACTTAGCCCCGAGCCAATGGGCACATCGCCGGCGAAGACGATCTCCGCGCCGCGCAGGTGGAAATCCGCTTCCTCCAGCACGTAGCAGACGCCGCGCAGGTAGTTGCTCCACGGCTGCGCGTCGTCGTAGCCGATCTCGTCCAGCGAGAAGGTCGACGTGCCATCGAAGTCGAGCGAATGCAGCGTCACTTCGCGAGTGCCGTTGGGCCGGGCGGCCAGCAGCACCTCGCGGTCGATGGCCGCCGGCAGCACGAAGCCGTCGTTGTAGTCGGTGTGCTCACCGATGAGGTTGACGCGTCCCGGAGCGCGGAAGAGGCGAAAATCGCCTTCCAACTCGTCACTCACCCGGGCGATGAATTGCGGAATGTCCATGGACTATACTCCCAGATAATCTGCAAACGCAGTGTCGCGGTGGTCGTTGCCACCATTTTTACGCGATCGGCCATGCGAAATCCTGCTAACCAGATAATTCCGTGGGCATCCAGCACCACGGGTACGCGCGGACGCAGCCGTTTGGGCACACCGGCGTCGACGAAAATGTCTTGCAGCTTGCGGCTGCCGGGGGCGCCGAAGGGGCGGTAGCGGTCGCCGGGCTGCCAGCCGCGCACGCGCAGCGGGCCTTCCACCGCCGCGGCGTCCAGCACCGCGGCGTCGTCGCGCTCCGGCGCGGGGGCATGGGGCAGGCACGCGGCGATGAGGCGGCAACCGGGCAACGCCACCGCGCCTGGCACCGGCAGCGGCGTCTCGGGGATGGGCACATCGGGTTCGTCCGCCGGGAGAAAGACCAGCTTGCCGGCCTCATGAATCACGCGCGCCCCCGGCAGGTGCGCCTCCTCGCGTGGGCGCAGCACCTCGATAGCCGCCAGGTGCTCGTAACCGATATCTCCCAATCCGCCGCGCACGGCCTCGAGCGCCAGCCGCCATACGCGCCGGCGTAGCGCCGGATGCTCCGCCGTCAGCAACGGCAGGGCGACGCCGCCCGGCAGGCGCTCAGCATGGCGCGCATATGCCTCCGCGGCGAGGGCGTCCAGATAAGCCGCGTCGAGCCGCGCACCCTCGGCCAGCCGCGCCAGCCGCTGGCGCAGGCGGGGAGAGTAGTCACGCTCCAGCAGCGGCAGCAACTCGAGACGGATGCGGTTGCGGAAGAATTCGGTAGACAGGTTGGTGGCGTCAAGGCGGAACGGCAGGTCATGCGCGGCGAGATATGCCTCCACCTCCGCGCGCCAGATGTCGAGCAGCGGACGGATAATATTGTCGCGACGGGGTGGAATGCCCGCCAGCCCGTTCACCCCCGCGCCGCGCAACAGGCGCATCAGCACCGTCTCCGCCTGGTCGTCGGCGGTGTGCGCGGTGGCGATGCAAGAGCAACCGGTTTCGTGCGCCATCACCTGCAGCGCGTCATACCGCAACTCACGCGCGGCTTCCTCCACCGACGCGCCGGTCTCGGCCACGCGCGCGGGCACATCCACGGTGCGAGAGAGAAAGGAGAGGCTGAAGCGCGCTGCCATCGCGGCGACGAAACGTTCGTCGTCGCCGGCATCGGCGCGCAGCGAATGGTTCACGTGCGCCACCGCCAGCCGGAGGCGCGCGGCCGGGCCGAGCGCCGTCGCCAGCAGGTGCAGCATGGCGACGGAATCCGCGCCGCCGGACACCGCCAGCAGCAGGCCGTCGCCCGCCGACCACAGCCGGTGGGCCTGCGCCGTGGCGCTGACGCGCCGCGCAAGGTGATTATGTGGTTGGTCTGCGTCTACGTCCATTCGTCTTTCGGGTTCAGGTGAATCCGACTACCATTATAGCGCACTTCCGCCCAGCAGGAAAATTGCCATTTCATGCCGGATGTTTTATACTGCCTAGCGCAAGTGCGGCGCCCCGTCATCACCATCCATGCATCTTGTCCCGGGACGCGCACGAGGAGCACAGCATGGTCACTTCCCCTGATGATGAGGGGCTTACCACATCTGATACTACCGAATCAGCCGCGCAGGCGTCCGCAAACTCTACTGTTGCCAAAGGCGCGATGATCCTCGCCATCGGCACCCTCGTCAGCCGCATCCTTGGCTGGTATCGTGAAAAACTGTTGCTGGGCATCTACGGCGACTCTGACATCGCCGGCGCGTATAAATCGGCCTTCCAGGTGCCCGATCTGCTATACTACCTGCTGGCAGGTGGCGCGCTAAGCGCGGCATTCATTCCCGTCTTCTCGGGTTACCTGGCGAAGAAAAACCAGGCTGATGCCAACCGCGTCGGCAGCTCCATTGCCAACCTGATGCTCATTGCCATCGCCATCGGCACGGTCATCGAGATCATTCTCGCACCGTACCTGGTGCATTTCATCGCGCCGGGCTACGCCAAACACCCGGCAATCTTCGATCTCACCGTGAATCTCACGCGCGTGCTCTGCTTCATGGTCTTCTTCACCGCGCTGTCCGCGCTGTTTACCGGCATGCTCAATGCCTACCACCACTTCCTCGCGACGACACTGGTGTGGAACACCTATAACCTGGGCATCATCTTCGGCTTGCTCTACCTGCGCAATTTCAACTGGGGCCCGCACGGCATTTACGGCGTGGCATTCGGCGTCATCATCGGCGCGTTCAGTATGGCCGTCATCCAGTTCCCCGTGCTCCTCAAATATGGGTTTCGGTACCTACCGACGATGGACCTGAAGCACGAAGGCGTGCGCAAAGTGCTCGTCCTCTTCATGCCGGTGGTGATCGCTTTCTTCTGCACGCAGTTCAGCATGATGAACATCCCGCTCATCCGCGCGTCATCGCTGGGGCCGCCGGCCGTCACTGACATCCAGGCCGCCACGCGGCTGGTATTGCTGCCGCTGGGCATTTTCGCCGTAGCCATTTCCACCGCGGCCTTCCCGCGGCTGGCGCAGCAGGTGGTCATGGGTGAGACGGCGGCGTTCCGCGGCACGCTGAGCCAGGCGCTGAAAGCCATCCTGCTGCTGACCATCCCCGCCACCATCGGGATGTTCGTGCTCGCGGAACCGCTCACCTTCCTGCTCTGGGGGGGCGACGAATTCGGCGCCGGTGGGGTGCGCGCGGCCGCGTATGCCCTTTCGTTCTTCGTATGGGCGCTGCTGGGCATCAGCGTGATGCAGATTATCAATCGCGCCTTTTTCTCGCTTCATAAGAACTGGGAGCCACTGCTGGTGGCATTCGGCGTCGTCATCGCGAACTGGTTTCTCTCGCAGGCGCTGATGCAGACCACGTTGCAATACGGAGGCATCACGCTGGCGACCAGCATCACCCTGCTGATCGGCAGCCTCGTACTCATCGACATCCTACGCCGGCGCCTGGGGGGGATAGAGGGACGCGCGCTGTTGGTGATGACGTCGAAAGTGCTGCTGGCCTCGCTGCTGATGGGGGGCGCGGTCTATGCCTTCGCCCGCCTGGAACCGCTAGTGCCGCGCCTGCGGTATGACACATCCGCAGGCGCGCCCACCGCCCAGCAGGTGCTCGACCTGCAGAACGACCGCATCCGCCCTTACCTGAACATCACCCCACCGTATGTGCCGCCCTCCAATCCGGAAATCGGCAAAGGTGCTAAACTGGTGGTGCCGCGCATGAAGGTGCTCGTGCAGGTGGGCGCCAGCATCCTCGTCGGCGGAGGGGTCTACCTGCTGTTGCTGTGGTTGCTGCGCGTGCGGGAATTCGAGCCAGTGCTGGCCCGCGTGCTGCGCCGCTTCCGCCGCCGCACCCCCGCCCCCACGGAATAATCCGCCCGACCACCAAACGCAAACCGCCGGCGTCCCATCGGGATGGCCGGCGGTTTATGTATGCGGCGCGGAAGGCTTAATACGCCTTGATGACCTTGTTCGCCTTCAGGCAATGCGTGCAGACGTTGACGCGGCTGGGGGTGCCCTTTGCATCACGCACGCGCACTTTCTGGATATTCGGCTTCCAGGTGCGCTTGGTGCGGACGTGCGAATGGCTGATGCTGTAGCCGGTCATGGTGCCTTTGCCGCAAACTTCACAAACGTATCCCATCGGAACTCTCCTCACAATTTGCCAGGTACCGGGCATGGCCGGACACGGTTGGGAATTATAGCAGGCTTTGCATGGATATGCAAGGGGGTTCGCGGTGGAATTCCGCTTTACACTTTCGCGCGCGCCCCGGCGCCCAGCGCATGAAACGGACCGTCTTTGCGCGCCGTGTCCAGCGCGCCGTGAGCGCGTTTGAAGAGGGCGTCGGCGATGGCGCCGTCCAGCGGGAACACGGCAAAGCTGACGTTAACAACCAGTTGTACCACGGAATCGGCGAAGGGGGCGCGCTCCTTGCGGGCGGCAGTGGCGCAGAGGCGCTCACCGAGGACGCGCGCCTCGCGGCCGGTGTGCGGCAGCAGCAGCGCGAAGGTGCCCTCGCCCATATGCGCTACCAGGTCCACCACGCGCGTGCTGTCGCGCAGCCAGCGGCCGATGGCGGTGAGCACGCGCCGGTCGTCTCCGCTGCCCGCTACGCTGACGAGCATGATGGTGAAATTCGTCGGGTAGCGCTGGCTGCGCGCGATTTCTTCCTTGACGCGCAGGTGCAGGTAGATGCCGGAATAGACGCCGGTATAGCTGTCGAAGGTAGGGATATCGGTGGGGATGCCGGCAGTAATCGCTTCGTCGTCGATGCTGTGCATCTCCGTCTGCTCCTCGATGATCGTCTTGATCTTACCGATGGCCCGCCGCAGCAGGTACGAAGCGTAGTTCACCGAGATGCTGAGGTGGCGGGCGATCTCCGTCTGGTTGAAATCGTCGAAGAAATAGAGACGGACGACCTTCTGCTCCAGCACTTTCAGCCGGCCGATGGCGTCGTCCAGCACCATGCGGTCCTCGAGGGGCAGGCTGTAGCTCTCCACTTCGATCGCTGAGGCTTGCTCCTTCTCCAACAGGTTCAACTCGCTGTCGCCGCTCGCGTCGGCGGGGCCGCTCAGCGAGGCGATGTGGTTCAACTCGCGCGCGGCCATCACATTTTTCACCGATTGTTCGGGCACGCCCAGCCGTGCCGCCACTTCGTCGCTCTGCGGATCGCGGCCCAGCTCCTGGGTAAGCTGCTCAGCCGCACGCAACACCTTCGTATTTAGCTCCTGCACCCAGGCGGGCTGGCGAATGAGGCGGCCGCGGTCGCGCAGGTAGTGCTGAATCTGGCTGGTGATGAGGTGGCTGGCGTAGGTGGTGAATTTCACCCCGCGCTCGGGATCGAACAGGTCTACGGCGTTGAGCAGGCCGATGGTGCCTTCCTGGATAAGGTCGTCCAGCGACTCACCCAGCCCGCTGAAGCGCCGGGTGAGGCTGTGTACCAGGTGCAAATGCTGGCAGACGAGCTGATCGCGCAGTGCCACCTCGCGCGTCTGGCGATAGAGGCGGAACCGGGACAGCACGTCATTGGTCTCACCGCGTGACGCCCAGGTGTCGTCCGAATTCAATAATTGCTCTTCGATCATCAGTGATCCATATCGCTGGGTATCGTCGCTGGGGTTCTAGGTTGATGAGTTCGCGGTTATTTCACATTGCCGACGATGGAATAAATCGGCGCGATGACGCTGACGGCGATCATGCCGACGAGCACGCCGATGAAGATGATCATCACCGGTTCGAGCAGCGATGCGAGGCCTTTCAGCGTCGAGTCGACTTCGCTATCGTAGAAATCAGAGACTTTAATGAGCATCTGGTCCAGGCGCCCGGTTTCTTCGCCAACGGAGATCATCTGCGTCACCATCAGCGGGAAGAGCGTGCTGCCCTGCATCGGATCGCTGATCTTCTCGCCTTCCTTCACACTGGTGCACGACTGGGTGATCACCTGGGCCACCGCGCGGTTGCCGGCCGTATCGGAGGTAATCTCCAACGCACGCAGCACGGGCACCCCCGCAGCCACCAGCGTGCCGAAGGTGCGCGCGAAGCGCGAGATGGCCACCTTGAGGATGATGTCGCCAAAGATCGGCACCTTCAGCTTGAGGCGGTCGATCTGCATGGCGCCGGATTCGGTGCGGCTGTAGAGGATATACCCGGCTATCGCCCCGACGATGGCGCCGAGCACCACCAGCCAGTTTTGCTTGGTGAAGTCGGAGACGCCGAGCATGAAGGCAGTGATGGGCGGCAACTGCTGGATGCCCATGTCAATGAAGATCGACTTGAAGCGCGGCAGCACGAACCACATCATGCCGGTCATGACGAGGATGGCGAACACGAGCACGATGCTCGGATACATCATCGCCGACTTGACCTTGTTGCGCATCTCCATTTCTTTTTCGAGGAAGGTCGCGAGCCGGTCGAGCACCTGGTCGAGAATACCGCCCGTCTCCGCGGCGCGCACCATGTTCACATAGAGCTTGGTGAAGACACGCGGATGCTTGGCCAGCGCCTCGGTGAGGCTGGCGCCGCCATGCACGTCCTTGCGGACGGCGGCCAGTGCCTCGCGCAGCAACTGGTCTTTCGTCTGCTTTTGCAGGATGTCCAGGCATTTGAGCACGCTGAGGCCGGCGTCGATCATGGTGGCGAACTGACGGCTGAACGCCACGAGCTCTTTCAGCTTGACGCGGCTGAAGCTGCGGAAGAAATCATTAATATTGGAAGGCGCGGGAATCTCATTGATCCCGACGATATGATAGCTCAGGTCGGTGAGTTTCGAGCGAACGGTTTCGAGGTCGTCGGCTTCAAGGGAGCCCGCATACGGGCGCCCCATATTGTCAATGGCAGTGTATCGAAACCAGGGCATTGACTCTCCCTTCGGCGATGAAGGCACGCAACCGGCCGCCATCCACCCGGACGGGGCTGCCGGTTGGTGCGGGCTGCACCTGCCACACGCACACGTCCCCGGCAAAGCCGGGAACCTCTATTAGCATAGTACCATATTCTTCCTCGATTTACCAGTATGTCTCTCGGAGAATGCGCATCGGATCGCCCAAGGGGCCAGGAAGCCCTACCGCACCAGGCTTGCGTAATACTGCTCGTAGGCGTCGATGCCGCGCGCCTGGTCAAAACGCGTCTCCGCGGCGGCGCGGGCGGCGGCGCTGCAGGCGGCCATCCGCGCCGGGGTGAGCAGTTCGAGGGCGGCGTCCGCCAGCGCATCGGTGTCGTAGAGCGGCACTAGCAGGCCGCTGACGCCGTCCTCCACGACTTCCGGCACGCCACCGATACGATACGCGACAACCGGCATGCCGCAGGCCATCGCCTCCAGCGCGGCAAGACCGAAGGATTCCACTTCGGAGGCGAGGAGGAAAAGGTCGGCCACCGCCAGCACGTTCTCGACATGCGCCAGATTGCCGGTGAAGGTCACGCGGTCGACGATCTCCAACTCGCAGGCCAGCCGCTCGGCGGGCAGGCGATCCGGGCCGTCGCCCACCATCACCAGCCGTGCCGGCACCGCGTGGGCGATGCGCGCGAAAGCGCGGATAATATCCGTCAGCCGCTTCACCGGGCGCATGTTCGACACGTGCACCAGCAGCTTCTCGCCGGCGTGGGCGAAGTTGTCGCGGTAGCACGGCGGCAGCACGCGGCGGCGGAAGCGCAGAGTATCGACGAAGTTGGGGATCACCGCCACCGGCCGGGTGAGGGAAAAATCCTCGTGGGTGGCGTCGGCCAGGTGCCGCGACACGGCCGTTACCCCGTCCGACTGTTCCAGCCCGAAGCGGGTGATGGGCCGGTAGGAGGGATCGAGGCCAACAAGTCGCGTGTCGGTGCCGTGTACCGTGGTAATCGTGCGAAAGGCGCGCGGACAAATCTGCCGTGCCAGGTAGGCGGAGATGGCGTGCGGCACGGCGTAATGCACGTGTAGCAGTTCCAATTCCTGTTCGGCGATCACCTCTGACAGCCGAGAGGCCAGCGCCAGGTCATACTGCGGGTTTTGCAACACCGGATACGGGAACAAGTGCACCTGGTGGAAGAAAAGGTGCTCGGACAGGTCTTCCAGGCGGAAAGGCATCTCGGTGCAGATGAAGTGCACCGCGTGCCCACGCGCGGCGAGGCCGATGCCCAGTTCGGTGGCGACAATGCCGCTTCCGCCGATGCCAGCAAAACAAGTGATTCCGATACGCACGCGAGGTCCTCAATGCCCGCGGCTCACGGGCGGTCATGCACGATTGGGGTTACGGCTGCTCAGCCACTTTTTCGCGCGAGCGGCGCAGCTCGCGCAGGGCGGCCTGGCAGGCGGCGGCGCCGCGCTGGGCGGCGGCATTTTGCGGGTCGTCCATCAGCGCGGCCTGGTAGCCGCGCAGCGCGGCGTGCAGATGCTGGGTGGCCTTGCCGGAGTTACCCAGGTGCTGATAACAGCAGGCCAGGTCCTGGTGAATGCGCGGGTCGGCGGTGTCGCCACGGCGCAGCAACGCTTCATACTGCATCGCCGCCTGGTCGTATTGCTGGTTGAAATAGGCCAGGTCCGCCTGGTCGAGCGTCGGCTCGTGCATCAGCGCGCCGGCGGAGGGGCGCGCGGCCGGCCCCAGCACGGTGCCCGGCGGCGGCGCCGGCGGCGACGCCGCGGCGGGCGGCGCATCTGGGACAGCGACCTTCGTCACGCTCACCGTCCGCACCTCCGGCGTGGGATCATGAGTGTAGGATTGGCGCGGGGGCGGCATCCGCCAGCTCCATTCCGGCGTGGGCTGCTGTATGACGCGCGGCGGCGGCGCGGACATCAGCGCGGCGTGACGAGTTTTTTGCGTGGCCGGCAGGAAGGCGAACACCGTCGCCAGGCCGCTGAAGAGGACGCAGCCGAACGCCACAAAGGCCATCCAGACATTCACCCGTGGCCGTGACGCCCGTGGCGTGGCCGCTGGGCTTGGCGGGGCCACCGCCAGCGCAGCCTGGAAATGCAGCTTGGCGGCCGACTCGTGCCCCAGCTTCTGCTGGATGCAGCCAAGCAGCGAATGAATGGCGGCGCAATCCGGCCGCAGCGTCAACGCCTCGTGCGCCAACTGCCGCGCCCGCTCCACCTGCCCATCCTCCAGGCAGCGCTGCGCCTCTTCCTGCAGCAGGCGGGCGCGTTCGTGCCGGGGATCGTGGCTCGATATGGGTTGACATGCGGTGAACTGCAGTGCGCCGCATTGCGGGCACAACCGTTCATCCCCTGTGAGGAGGACGCCACACTGTGGACAGATCATTACTGGACTCATAGCATCGTCACTTTGGAAACCAGGCGACACCTCTTCGGGTTTCCTACAGGGGCAGTACCCTTGCGTTTGTCTGCATAAACCTGCAATTGCCCGTTATCGACCATTCACCCGCCGAAATACGCACGCGTTCCCGCACAACGCTGGCGATACATCACGCCACCCCTCGCACTTCGTCGTCGTCCTCGACACGTAATCCTTACAGGACTTCCGCTTCCGCGTTCGGCCCTCAGCCCCCTGCCCCCCTCTCCCATTCCTGGAAGAGGGGGATGAAGCGAAAATCCTGCCTTATGATCTCGCCCGCCATGGGAATGAATGGCGCTGTCGACTACAGATCACACGGTCATGCACCTGCTTTACAGGATACTGGCCCGGCGCTGCACCAGGTCGACCAGCAGCGTCACCGACTCGTTCGGATCCAGCGTCATGCCGCCGGCGATGGGAATGAGCGCCTGCAGTGCGCCGGCCGAGAACGGCAGGTTCAACTGGTTGCCGAGACCGGCAAAGGCGCTGTCGAGCTGCAGGCGGATGGTCTGGTAGCTGCCCGCCGGCACCAGCGCGGTGAGCACCTGCTCGGCGTCGAGGGTCTGCCCGGTCATCACCGGGATGGTGCCCGGCTCCGGCATTAGCGGGATGGGATCATTCGGATTGATCAACCCCGGGGTGAACTGCCAGTTCGCCAGGCTCGGCGCCGTCGGATTCGCGGTGGCGCTGAGCAGGTCCACCTGCGTGAAGACCAGCGACGCGATATCGGTCGGCGCGACGGCGCGCGAGTTGGCGAGTACCAGGCGCACGGTGGCCGGGCCGGCGGCCACGCCCGCCGTATCGCCGTTGCAGCCCGTCAGGCCCAGCAGCGTCAGCGCCAGCACCGCCAGACTGGCCAGACAGAGACGGATTCCGTTCATGACATTCGCTCCTTTGGAAAAGGGTTCACCGCCATTATGCCGCTTCCCCGCCCGGCGAGACGGGCAAAGCCTGACATGCGTGTCGCGGAAGCTCTCCAAGCAGCGCTGACCATCCCCCGGCAGGATTAATCGCCACCTCGTCCGGGAAGAATGCCCATGATCGTCGTGCTGATCGACAGGGAATCCATTGCCATTACCCCCGGAATAGCGTAAAATGAGACTGTCCGGCTGGAAGGCCGGCATTCCCCCCGACAGCAGGAGTCCACCATGAGTTATGCCATCGGCCGTGCCGCGCTGAATTGCCAGTGGACCGAGCGCGTGGCCCGCACCGAATACAACGACAACTGGGAAATCGTGCGCTACCTTACCGGCAAGGATCCGCGCGAGGATGCCTCCGCCTACAAGGATTTCTTTGCGGCGATTCACCTGGATTTTCTCTGGGCGATCAACGACGGCCCGGTGCCGTGGAGCCAACGCGGCCGCGTCACGGACATGGGCCATGCGATTTATAACGAAGACGGCTCCGACTACCGTCCTATCGTCGCCAGCCCCTTCACCTGCTCCGACGACGTGCTCAACTTCAACGCGGTGCGGGAATACGGCCTGCCCGACTTCAAAGAGCTGGTGGCGTACTATGAACAGTGGTACCAGGATAACCAGCGTCCCGCCGATCAGGTGGTCTCCGGCGGCTATTATAAGACGATCGTGTCCGGCGCCATCGAGGCCTTCGGCTGGGAAGCGCTGCTGGAAGCGGCGGGCGATGATCTGCAGCGCTTCGGCGAGGACGTGCTCGGCTCCATTTTCGAGCTGTCGCTGCACCACTACAAAGCGTGGGCGGAAACCTCCATCGAATTCTTCATGTGCCACGACGACATGGTGTGGACCAGCGGGCCGTTCATCAGCCCGGAGTTTTATCGCACCTATATCTTCCCGCGCTACAAAGAGCTGTGGGCGCCGTTGAAAGCGGCGGGCAAGCGCATCATCTACTGCTCGGACGGCACCTACGACATGTTCGTGGACGACCTGGCCGCCGCTGGCGCGGACGGCTTCTGCTTCGAGCCGACGAACGACCTGGAGATGCTGGTGCGTAAATATGGCCGCACCCACGTGCTGATGGGCGGCGCCGACTGCCGCACCCTCTCCTTCGGCACCCCCGAGGAGATCGAGCGCGAACTGCGCTGGGTGTTCGACATGGCGCGGGAATGTCCGGGCTTCGTCTTTGCCACCGGCAACCATTTTCCGGCGAATATTCCGCTGGAGCACGCGCTGCTCTACTTCAAACTGGTTGATGAATTGGGCGTCCGCACCAGGACGCCGGCATAACCGCGCGCAAGATGACGCGCGGTGGAAGGATATTCCCTTCCGGCGGCGAATTAGGAACGGTCACAGGGGCGCGGCGCGGGCCGGCGCCCACAAAAGGAGCTGTGGTCTTATGCATCTGTTGCGCACGCTTTCCGGGTTGCTGGTTGTGCTGCTGGGGATCGCGCTGTCCGGCTGCGGCGGCGGGGGCACCACCGACGGCACCACGCCGACGCCGATCACCGGCGCTATCGAGGTAGGCAATACCGCCGCTTCCTTTGCACCGACCAATAACGCGAGCATCAACTTCGTCACCGCGGATTTCGAGAGCGTCAGCGATATCGCGGCCTCCACCCGCGCGAAGCAGGTGATCACCAACGTCCCGTTCACCTACGACAGCGCAATGGAAGCCTGGACGATGAGCTTCAGCGAGGCTAACCACCCGAAGGCGCTGGAAAGCAAAGGTTCAGCCATCGGCCAGTATCTGATGACCATCTACGTGCTGGTGAACGGCGAGACCACGCGGCGCCAGGTGGGCACCCGCTACCTGGTGAACCTGAATATCACCGTCATCCCCAATAATATCGACGACCCGAGCGGGCCGCCGCCGCCCCCGTGGTGATCGACCAGGCCGGCCGCGATGTCGTACTGCGGATGACGCATAGATGACACGCGGAACTGGTAGAATAATGGCGGCCGCCTCCGTGGAGGCGGCCGCCATTTGCTTCCCGGTCGGGAAAGCCCCGTGAGGAAACCATAGTGAAACGGTGGATCCTCGCCGGCGCGACGACGCTGCTGGCGATATGCCTCATAGGCGGAGGACTCTGGCTAATGCTGGGGCGCGCGCGGACGCAACCGCGCCCGGCCCCAGTGCTGCTGCCCATCCCCGCCGTCGGCGACGATCTGCAGTTCCATTTCAGCAAGGTGACCATCAACGGCCTCTCTGGCGGAAAAATCGCCTGGACGGTGGAGGCGAAAAGCTTTGAGCAGTTGAAAAATATGCCGATCATCCGCGTGACGGGGTTAAAACAGGCTCTGGTGGAAAGCGACGGTCAGGATCCACTGACCCTCACCGCCGACATGCTGGAGCAGTATACCGCCACCGGCGACATCACCCTCACCGGCACCGTCACCGTGGCGGGGAAAGAGTTACTGCTGCACGCGCCGCGGGTGACGTGGAGCAATTACAGCAAGGTGCTGCAGTTCCCCCAGCAGTTCGCCGGCCAGGTGGGCGACTACACCATCAGCACCACCGCGCTGGTCAGCTACGCGGTGGAAACCAGCACGCTGGCTATCACCGGCCCGGTGCGCCTGACCACGGGTGGCAACGTGCTGGAGGCGAAGGGCGTGACCATCGACACCCGGCGCAACACCATCGACATTACCGGGCCGGCGAAGGCCAGCCTGGATGTCGACGATATCCAGGCGTGGATCGACGGCAAACCGCTGCCGCCGATCCCGCGCATCCCCGCGATGATACAGCAACGCTACGAACGTGATATGTCCCAAGCAGGAGGACAGACGCCATGATCTCCCGAACGATTCGCGTGACCGCCCTCGCCGCCATGCTGCTGGTGCTGGGCCTGGCCGGCGCCACCCGGTTGGGCGCCGCGGGCAAGGTCTCCAAACTGGATATCTCCTACGAGCGCATGCACATCAACATGCAGCAGGAGAAGCTCACCGTCTCGACCCTGTACGGCGGCAAAGCGCCGGTGAAGATCGTCCACGATGACGCCGTCTTCACCGCGGCGCAGATTGTCGTCCGCTCGGAAGGCAAGGTGCACGAGCTCACCTGCACCGGCACCCCGGCCTTCACCGACCCGGAAACGCGCATCACCGGCGACACCGTGGTGGGCTACACGTCACCGCGCCGCGCTGAATTCACCGGCAACGTGAAGATGGTCAGCACGCCGAAGAAGAAAACGAAGGACGGCAGGGACGCGAAGACGGGCGATATCAAAAGCAAAATTCAGGAACCCACCACCCTCACCTCCGACGCGATGAGCTATGACTACGCCAACAAGTACGGCATCGCGAAAGGCAATGTCGTTGTGGCGCAGAAACACCGCACGGTCTGGGCCGATGAAGGGTATTATGATCAACAGATGGAGAAAATCGAGCTAAAAGGCAACGTCCGCGTAAAAAACACCGGCTCGGAAGAGCTGAAGGAAATCAAGGACGCGGGCATCGTCACCATCTCGCTGGTGGATAACTGGATCGACATCCAGGCCAATCCCGGCGGCGTGACGACGATGATCATGGAAGTCGAGGATGACCAGCCGGCAAAGGACGGCGACAAGCCGAAGGATGATGAGAAACCGAAAGAGCAGGAGAAGAAGTAGCCGGCGGTCTCACCGGTTGTCGCAACAGCACCGCAGCAGATATCGCAGTGCAGGCTGTCATCGTTCGGTTTTCGATCATCGACTGCGATGTTGTGGAGGTGCTGATGCTGCGGGTAGGCTTAATCGGTGCGGGACGCACGGTGCAGATCGGGCATGCCCCGGCCTTTACCGCGCTGCCCGAGTTATATGAGGTGGCGGCGCTGGCCGACCGCGACCCGGCGGCGCTGGAGCGCGTCGGCATCCAGCTCGGTATCCCGCCGGAGTGCCGCTACGCCGACTACCGCGAGATGCTGATGCGGGAGCGGCTGGAGTTGGCGGTCATCGCCTTGCCCCACGCCTTCCACCACGAGGCCGCCCGGCAAGCGCTACTGGCGGGCCTGCATATCGTCACCGAGCGCCCGCTGGCGCTGAACCCGCGCGACGCAGGAGAGTTGCTGGCGATGGCGGAAATGCGCGGCCGCCTGGTGACGGTGCTGCATTTCTACCTCTGCTACCCGCCCTTCCGCGAGGCGATCCGGCTGGTGCGCTCCGGCGCCATCGGCGATCCCTTCTTCATTCGCTGCGAGGGCGTCTCGGGCGGTTTCGGGCCGGGCAGCGATGCCTTTCACCCGGACTGGCACGGCGACCCGGAAATTGCCGGCGGCGGCGTGTGGCTGGACACCGGCTACCATGCCGTCTACCTGTGCGCGGCACTGATGGGTGCGCCCATCACCACCGTGGCGGCAGCGATGGGCGCCTTCACGCTGAATCTGGCGGTGGAAGACACCGCCGCCGTCATCCTCACCCACGAAAACGGTAGCATCACCAATATCCAGGCGTCCTGGGGAGTGCCATCCGGCGGGCACCGCGTCTTCGATATCTATGGCACACGGGGGACGATCAGCCTCGACCATGGCGGCTATCCGCTCGGTCTCTTTACTAACGAGACGCAAACGTGGCAACACCCGGAAATTCCGGTAAGCCACGCGGAAAGCTTCGTCGACTTTTTCATCGCGCTGGCGGAGTGCCTACGCTACGGCGCCCCGCCGCCGGTAAGCCACCGCGACGCGCTGCACACACTGGAGACAGTGCTGGCCGCCTACCGCGCCAATACCGACGGCACGGTGGAGAGCATCAGCGGCGCATTGTGATGCCCGCGGGTAGACCCCGCGGGCATCAGCCCCGTCGGCCCACCCGCGATTACGCCGCGCGGCGATAGCGATCCATCTCTCCGGATTCCACCGCCGTTTTATAGTGCTGCAAGTCTTCCATCAGGTCGCGATGGAACTCGTCATTCACGCGCGCTGCCGCCACCAAGTCGCCCAGCACACCATAGGGCGGGTCATACATGATATGTACGACGATACGGCAGCCCTCCGCCATCGGTACAAAGCGCACCGAGCCGGAATTCTTCAACCCGCTGGTGGATTCCCACGCCAGCGTGTCGTTGACATTGACGGTAGTGACCGCGTCCCACTCCAGGTGCTGCCCTATGAGCTTCGCTTCCCAGTGCGAGGTATTCGGTCCGGTCTTCACTACGTTCGTCACGTAACGCATAATCTGCGGTAGGTTTTCCAACTGCGCCCAGATCTGATAGCAGGTATCGGCCGGCGCATTTACGGATATGGATGCCTCATGCACATACTGCCCGGTGGGGTCATCACGATGCCATGTCTTCTGTTCCATCTCTCCCTCCTCTCGAATGCAGGCGAATCCACTACAGCATTCCCATCCGCGCGGGAGACGGGTATCACGGGACAGCACAGGTATGCGAGTCCAGATGCACAACGACCCGCCACGGAAACCGGGACGGGTCGTTGTTGCGGGATGACTGCCGACGTTATTTCGCGTCGTGGCAGGTCGGTTGCGCATTATGTTGTTCACAGCAGGCGGATTTTTCGGCGCAGCACTGCGCGTCGTTGGCGCAGCACTGCGGCGCAGCCTTCTCGCAACACGCGGCCTGCGCGGCGGCAGCGCACTCGGCGTGCTTTCGCACGTGAGTGCGCTTCGCGCCGTGGGCGCGCAGGTGCTTCGCCTTGTCAAACGCCCCGGCCTTTTTCTCAGCGAAGGCGTGGTGCTGCGGGGTCAGGTCTTGCGCCTTTTGGGTGTAGATCGCCTTCGCGCGCTGGGCGCGAGTCTGCGCGGGCACCGCGTCGGCGGCCCAGGCGGCGGTGATGCCGGCCACGAGCGAGACGGCGAGAACAGATATGGTAATAACTTTCATGAATACTCCCTGGTGATGATGCGCGCTCACGACCGTGAGGCGTGACGTCACTCACTGGCAGGTTACCAGAAAACGGATGTACCCAAACCGGGAGAGTTTGCGGACAGTGCTGTGCGAAGCTTGCGCCTTACGGCGTCGGGGTGATGTGTCCATCGGCGGAAATGCGCACACCGAAGGAGCGACGCTGCAGTTCGGTGAACACCGCGCCGCACGCCGCGTCGCGCATGGGCGTGGGGCGGTAGCGCTGGATGGTACATGGCAGCAGCGTGGCGGTCATCGTCGACCCGCTGAAGGCCGTCTGTAGGATCGCGGTAGTCTTGCCGTGGTTCGTAAACACGAAGTTGCCCAGGCTGTAAGCAATGAGCTTGTCTTTGTAATACTCGAAGCCCTGCAGCACGTGCGGGTGCGAGCCGATGACGAGATCGGCGCCGGCGTCGATGCAGCGGCGGGCCAGCTTCCGCTGATACGCCTCCGGCAGCGGCGCGCGCTCCACGCCCCAGTGCAGGTAGGCCACCACCACGTCGGCCGACGGGCGCGCGGCAGCGATGGCCCGCAACAACTTTGCTGGGTCATACGCGCCGGCGATGCCCGGGTGTGACGCCCCCGCGTGCCAGCCGGCGGGCAGCACGCGGCTGGCGGCCACCAGCGCCACGCGCCGACCGTCCGCGGTCAGCAGCACCGGCTTGTGCGCGTCGGCGGCGTTCTTCCCGGCGCCGGCGGCAGACAGCGACGCGGCTTTCAGGTGGGCCAGCGTTTGCAGCAGCGCCTCGCGGCCGAAGTCGAGGGTGTGGTTGTTCGCCACGGAGACGGCGTCGATGCCCGCGGCGCGCAGGCCAGGCAGCACAGCGGGGTCGGCGCGAAAAGTATACTGCTTCTCCGCCGGCGCACCGCAAGTGGCTACCGCGCACTCCAGGTTGCCGATGGTCAGGTCGTCGCTGGTAAGCACCGACTGCACCGGCGCCAGCAGGTAGGCGCTGCCGCGCGCTTTCGCCACCTCGCCCACATGGCTGGCCAATAGAATATCCCCGACGAAGGAGAGGGTTAACGGTGATGGTGCCACCGGAATGGGCGGCGCGGAGCGCGCCACGGGGCCGCGCGCGAGGAACCCCCACCCCGCGGCCAGCAGCCCGCACATCAACACCAGCCATCCGATGCGTCGCTTCACCATAAAACACTTGCTTCCCGAACAGGTGATCTTATGATAACAGCCCGAGTCACCGTTGTATAGACATCTATGCACCGTCTCACGGATAGACACCCTCCGCATGAATCCGTTATCATGCAGGGACGAGGAGCTGTTCATGCCAACCATCACCAACCGCACCCAACTGTGCGCCGTCATCGGCAACCCGATCGGGCATAGCCTGTCCCCCGCCATCCACAACGCCGGCTACGCGGCGCTGGAACTGGACTTCGTCTATATCGCTTGCCGGGTGGATGACGTGCGGGGGGCGCTGGCGGGGATGCGCGCGCTGGAAAATTTCCGCGGCATGAGCGTCACCATCCCGCATAAGATCGAGGCGATGCGCTGGGTGGACGATGTGGCGGACGTGGACCGCTCCATCGGCTCCATCAACACCATCGTGCATGAGGACGGCCGCCTGCTGGGCTTCGGCACCGACGGCCCCGGCGCGCTGAAAGCGCTCACCGACGCCGGCGTGACGGTGGCCGACGCGCGGGTGCTGCTACTCGGCGCCGGAGGCGCGGCACGGGCCATCGGCTTCACGCTGGCGCGCACCGCCGGCATTGCCGAACTGGCGCTGCTGGATATCAACGAGGCAATGGTGCGCGAGCTGGCCGCCGATCTGCGCGCCGGCACCGCCGTGCCCATTGCCGACGCGGTGATGACCCCCGACGCGCTGGCCGCTGCGATGGCGCGCGCCGACATCGTCATTCACTGCACACCCATCGGCATGTATCCGAAGGTGGACGCCTCGGTGGTGCCCGCCGAGTTCTTCCGGCCGGAGCAGGTCGTCTTCGATATCGTCTATACCCCGCTGGAGACGAAGCTCCTCGCCGACGCCCGCACTCGCGGTTGCCGCATCGTGCCCGGCATCGAGATGTTTCTCAACCAGGCAGTGCTGCAGTTTGAACGTTTCACCGGCGCGGACGCCCCCATCGAGGTGATGCGCGCGGTGCTGATGGAGCATTTACAGAAATGAATATTGTATTGATCGGCTATCGCGGCACCGGCAAAAGCGCCGTCGGCGCCCTCCTCGCCACGCGGCTGGGCCGGCCCTGCCTGGCGATGGACGTCCTCATCGTGGAGCGCGCGGGGATGAGCATTCCGGAGATCGTGGAACGGGAAGGCTGGCCCGGCTTCCGCGACCGCGAATCGGCGCTGGCGCGCGAACTGGCCGCCCATGACGGTATCATCATTGACTGTGGCGGCGGCATCATCGAGCGCCCGGAGAATATCGACGCGCTGCGCGCTAGCGGCCGGATCATCTGGCTGCAGGCATCAGTGCCCACCATCGTCGCGCGCATCCAGAGCGACACCCAGCGCCCCTCCCTCACCGGCGGCAAATCCTTCACCGATGAGGTGGCCGAGGTGCTGGAGCGCCGCACCCCGCGCTACGCCGCCGCCGCCGACTTCGCCATCGAAACCGACACCCTTACGCCGGAGGAGATTGCGGAGCAAATTCTGGCCGGGAGCGCGGATTTGTAATCCGCACGATCAACTACCTTCTGCGTCCCGATGTATCGGGACGCGCTCCCAGTGGCTCCTACTTCTTCACCGGCACCGGCAACAGCCGCGTATACGCGCTCTCCGTCCACACTGGCGGGTTGGTGTAGGCGGTGATCTCGATGACGTGGTTGCCTTCCGGCACGCCCACCGTCATCAGCCCGTCGTACCACCCGCCCTGGTAGGGGATGCCGTCCACCTTCACGTCTACCGCCCACGGCCAGTTGATCCAGCCGCCCACTGACCAGTTGAGTTTGAAATCGTCCGGCAGGCTGTCCTTCGGCGGCAGAAGCTTCGCCGGCACGATGTCCTCGGGGATGGGCATCTGCAGAATGCGGCGGCGGCCCGAGGTGGTGATGGTGACTTTGCCTGGCGCATGCACGGCGGTAAACGGCGCCTCGCCGATGATGTAGAAGTCCTTGTCGCCCATCCGCCCGCTGCCCGTCCAACCGGTGTAGGTCGTCTTTCCGGTTCCCGGGGTAATCCAGCCCTCCAGCGTCGGGCGATTCGTCGAGAGGAACGGCTTCGGCGCGCTCAGCGGCTCAGCAAAGTCGCGAATCGCCGGGAACGTGATCGATTCCGGCTTCGGCGTCACCGTCGTGGTGCGCTCGAACGGCCCGGTGCCGCTGGCGATCACGCCCTTGTACGCCACCGTGCCTTCCAGGCCTGACGCATTCACGAGCACGACTTTATCGGCATAGATGCGCACCGCGCCGGCATGGGCGTTGATGCTCACCAGATCGTCTTTATATACCACCGGTTTCTCCGCCGCGCAGAAGACGTAGTCAGTCGAGACGGCGGTGGTGACCTTGATGATACCCTCGCCAAGCCGCTCAATCGTCCGCGGCAGCGGTTCGCCTTCTTTGTAGGGATAGAAGACGGTCAGGTAGCCCTGGTTCGCCCCCTGGTTCACGCTGATCTGCGTGTAGTCCTCGGTGAAGCCGCCCACTTTCGTGCCTTTGATAGTCACCTGCGGCGCTTGCGGCGCCACGAAGTAGATGTTGCACAGCACGCCGTCGGCCAGCTTCACATGCACGCCGCCGGGGATGAGCGACACGTCCTCCTGCTTCGCGGTGAGCCACTGGTACCACCAGCTTGGCAGCGGGCAATCGCCCTGGGTGCTGTCGCGCAGCACCACGTAGGCGGGAATATTCACCGCGCTTGAGCGCAGCATCACCGTCTGGCGGCTCCAGTCGAAATCATTATTCAGCGTCTTCGTCGAGTCCCAGCGTTGCAAGAAGGTCTGCCGGCCGAGGAGATAGCCCACCGACGGCGTGAAGCCGTAGTCCTCGATATTCGTATCCACGCGGCCATGCTCGTGATCGGCCAGCGGCGTACCGAAACAGATGCGCGAGTCGTGGCAGATGCCCTGGGTGCCGGAGTACCCCCACCCCGTCGGTGGCGCAATGCAGGCGCCCCGCGCATAGAGCACAAAACACCCCTGATCGGGGTTCCAGTGGCTCTGCGTGTACCCCTGGCGCAGCGCCACGTAGGTCTCCTCCGGGCTGTCGGCGTGGTCGCGGAGGATGCCGCCGAAACCGGTGAGGATGTGGTCAGTGCGCTTCACCGGCGCCGGCTTGATGGCCGGATCCCAGAAAAGCCAATACATCGGATGCATCAAGTCGCCGGAGCCCTGGTATTGCCCTGCTTCCATCCAGTCGGTCATCATGCGCGACGCGAAGGCGGGGTCGCTCTTCGCCGTCAGGTTGGCCAGCAGCATATAGGTCATGCCGCCGGGCACGTCCGGCCCGTTGCCGAAGCCGGGCAGCACGCGCACCTTGCGCCCGCCGATCCAGTCGATGATCACCTTGCGGTACTGCCCGCGCGGCGGCGTCGGCGGGGTGTCGATGGCCTCGAAGTAGCGCCCGATGTCCTTCAGCGGCTCGAATGTGTCGATGGCATAGCCGGCGTTGCGCAGCACGATGGCGGTGATGCCCATAAAATTCGTCGGCCCGTAGGTGGCGTAGCCGGGGTTCTCACGGAAAGTGCCGCCAGCGGAGGTGACGTTGAAGGAGGCTTTCCACTGCAGATAGGTGTAGGATTCATCCAGCCACGCCTTCGCCTTCGGGTGGTCGGGAATGAGCGCAGCGTAACATGGCAAGCCCATATAGCGGTTGATCGCCATGTTCGGGTTGCCCATATGCGTGCCCGCCCCGCGCGGGATGAAGTCGGCGCTGGAGAGCATGTAACACATGGCGGCACAGCGCGCGAGGATCGTCTGCCGCATCTCGGCGGGTAGCGCCGGGCCGGCCAGCGCCGTATCGGCCTGGAACAGCGGCTCGTAGTCCATCTGCACCTGCCGGTAATGGGTGCAAAAATAGGGCAGCGCGCCGCTGAAGCGCCCGGCGATCTGCGACAACGCCGCCTGCCCGGCACTTTCAAACGCCTTCGCGTCGCCGGTGATGAGCGCAAAATCCTTGATCTGGTCTTTGCCCGGACACTGATCCAGATTCGCCTTAATGCGCACCAACTGCTCCGGCGAGCCGAAGACGCGCGGACCAGGATAGGTCTTCGCATCCCAGGTGAGCTGCCAATCCTTATATTGGTCCAGATTGATGAAGCCCTGGTAACCGCGGTAGCCGTCCAGCTTCGCCGTGTCGATCGCTTTGCCGTCCTTCGTCATCCCTGGCCGTGGGCCCAGCACCAGCGCCCACATGCGCCGCCCCTGCGTCTGCGGCATCGACGGGTCGATCTCCGCGGTGGAAAACGGATTCTGCGGGGTGCCGTTCAGGTGAATGGAGGTGCGGAACTTCGCCAGCACCTGCCCCGTCTTCGTCCAGCGGAATTCCGATAGCGATTGATCGGGCAGGCGCCACGCGCCGGTATGCAGCGTCATCACCCCGACAAAGGGCGAGGCGGCGTCACCCTGCTCCTGGAACAGGCTATACCACTGCGCCTTGCCGCCCCAATCGCCGGTGGGATAGAGCTGGGAATGGCGGCGGTCGGTCGAAAAGTCCAGCGCCTCTTTCCAGGCGCAGGTGTCGTGCTCGATGCGGCGGTCGCGCACCCGTATCTGCTTGCCAGCGGGCAAGCGGTCAGCCACCCACAGCGCGGAGTCGGGTTGCCAGCCATCATTGAGCGCCAGCACAAAGAAGTCGGCGCCGGCGGTGGCGCAGCCCATGTCATACGTTTCCGCCACGTAAACCAGCGGCTCCTCCGCCTCCACGCGCACACGCACCGTATAGGAGCCCTCCGGAGCAAAACGCACCTCGTAGGCGTATTCCTTATACAGCGGGCCGTCGGCGACCACCGTCTGCGACCAGGCCGTCACCTTGCGCGGGCTCTCCAGCCACCCCTTGCCCGCCCACTGGCCGGTAGACAGGCGGTAACCGAGGATCGGCGCCGGCACCTCCGACGGATTCACCGGTGTCTTGAACGATTTGCCGCCGGGCGCCGGGATGCGCACGCCGGCGACCGGGCTGGTCACCTCCAGCACGCCTTGGGCGGCCTTCGCCTGCACCTGCGGCGGCACGGCGGCGGGTTTTTTCACCGAGCGCACGAAATACACCAGCGCGGCGTCCTTCGGCAATTCGCCGAAAAAACTCACCCGGCACCGTGCGATGGAGCCGTCCTTGTGCGTCGCCAGCACCTGCACCTGGCTCGGCACCGCCTGCTCGGTGGCGTCCAGCACCTGCACCTGTCCGGGGCGAAATTCACCCGGCGTGCAGCTCAGGTCGTAACTGAGCAGCATGCGCGGCCAGGCATGCGCAATCCAATCCTTCAGGACCAGCCGGCGCTCGCTCGCGTGGGCGGCCATGCCCAGCAGCAGCAATAGGAAGAGCAGCGTGAGGTGTCGAGACATCTTCGCCTCCCGGGGAGTTTCCTCCCTTTGACACCGCAACGCCGCGGATAGTTGCGGGACATGCCTGTCCTACAGCGCCTGCTGCTTATGCCATTGTGTATACAGCTTTGCCCGCTGCAGCGCGATTTGCAGATCAGCTTTCGTTTTCACCAGCTTAGCGGCACGCAGCTCCCAGCGGGCGGCGGCATCGTAGTGCGCGGTGGCGGCACAGGCGGCAGCCAGCGTGTCCAGGTGGCTGGGATTTTTGAACTGGCTCAGCTTATTCGCGGTCACCGCGAAGTGGATGGCGTCGTCGCCGTTGCGTATCTTTCGGTCGCGGCTGGTAGCCAGCAGCCAGGCCAGGTTGTTGCACGCCCGAGCATTCTTCGGCGCCAGCTTTAACGCGGTGCGGTAGTCGGCAACGGCTTCGGCATGTTTCGCCAACGCTGAATAAGTATCGGCTCGGGCGATAAAAATATTCGCGGTGCGCTTGTCGCGCGCCCGTGCCCGGCGCAGCGCGGCGTCGAAATCGCGCAGCGCCAGGTCGTAGTTCTTCAGCGTCCGGTGGGCGATGCCGCGACTGGTCAGCGTCCAGGGATTGCCCGGCTGCCAGAACAGCGCGCGGTCAAACGCCGCCACCGCCTGACGCGACTGCCCGGCCTGCGACAGTCGCATGCCGGTGCGATACGCCACGTTCCCCTGCCACCACGCCAGCGCGATCCATAGCGCCACCGCCACCACCACCTCAACGCCGATCACAATATTCCGCCGCGTCCGCACGTCCATTGACATGCCCTCCTTCCGCAAATGCTAAGCACTAGATTACGGGAGTGGACGGCGGTTCCTTGTTCCGCTGGCGGGCGGTAATAGATACGATGTGCTGAAAAATGCACGAACACCCCGGCGCATCTGCGCCGGGGTGCGTGAATTTACGTGTGAGCAGAATTGCCCGTGGATTACAACTCCACCAGCCGCGTGTCGCCGACGCCTTCAATGCCGCGAATTTTATCCAGCACCTTGTCGGATGGGCCTTCGTCAACGGAGAGGACCATGACGGCGATGCCGCGCGGGCGAACGCGGCCGACCTGCATGCCGGCGATGTTGATGTCATGGGCGCCGAGGATCTGGCCGACGGCGCCGATGATGCCGGGCTTGTCGGTGTGGTAGGCGATGATAAACTGGCCTTCGGGCGCCAGCTCCACCCAATATTCATCCACGCGGGTGATGCGCGGATTGTCCTTGCCGAAGAGAGTGCCTTCGATGCGGTGCTCGCCTTTTTCGGTGCGCACGGTGGCGCTGATGAGCGTGGCATACCCGGAGGACTCGGTGCTCTTCACCTCTTTAATCTCCACGCCGCGTTGCTCGGCGATGAAGCGGGCATTCACCGAGTTAATGATGCCGGCGCCGAGGATGGGCGCAAAGAGCCCCTGTAGGAAGGCGGGAACGAGCGGGGTGGTGTTCTCGTCGATGATGTCACCGCTGTAGACCACCTCCACCGACTGCACCGCGCCGTCCGAGAGCTGCACCTGGAACTTGCCCAGCTTCTCCATCAGCGTCATGTATGGCTGCAAGCGGGCAATCAATTCGGCGGGCAGGGCGGGCATATTCACCGCGCTGCGGGCGGGGATGCCGTGCAGGTAATCGCGAATCTGCTCGGCGACATCTACCGCCACCTTAATCTGCGCTTCCTCGGTGGAGGCGCCCAGGTGCGGGGTGAGCAGCAGGTTATGGCAGCCGGACTGCGCGGCGATCACCAGCGGGTTGTCCGCCGCCGGGGGCTCGGTCGAGTAGACGTCCACCGCGGCGCCGGCGATGATACCCTTCAGCACCGCGTCGGCCAGCGCGGCCTCGTTCACCACGCCGCCGCGGGCGCAGTTGATGAGGCGGGCGGTGGGCTTCATCGTCGCCAGCCGCTCGGCGTTGATCATGTCGGCGGTGTCTTTCGTCTTCGGCACGTGGATGGTGACGAAATCCGCCTCTTGCAACAACTCATCCACGCTGACCAGGCGGATGCCCATGCGTGCCGCGTGCTCCTGGGTGACGAAGGGGTCGTAGGCGATGACGTCCATCTCGAATCCCTGGCCACGGCGGGCGACGGCGCCGCCAATCTTGCCCAGGCCGATGACGCCCAGCGTTTTGCCATACAGTTCGGTGCCGGTGAAGGATTTACGGTCCCACTTGCCGGCGCGCATGGAGGTATCGGCGGGGCACACCTTGCGGGCCAGCGCCAGTAGCAGCGCCCAGGTGTGCTCGGTGGCGGCCATGGTGTTGCCTTCTGGCGAGTTGAGCACCACCACGCCCTTGCGGGTGGCGGAGGGCACGTCGACGTTGTCCACGCCCACGCCGGCGCGGCCGATTACCTTCAGCTTGTCGGCGGTGGCCAGGATCTCGGCGGTCACCTTCGTCTGGCTGCGGATCACCAGGCCGTCGAAATCGCCAATGGCGGCGGCCAGCTCTTCGGGAGTATGGTCGGTCTTGACGACGACTTCGATAGCGGTGTCGTCCAGCAGAGCGCGGAGGCCGTCTTCGGAGACGGGGTCGCTCACGAGCACGCGAAACGTGCGGGTCGCGGTTGCAGTCATATGTCGCTCCTTTCAGTAGGGACTGCCATGATGCCGTGCCGCTCTTCAGGAATTCCACTGCGCAGGCAAGCCGGGGACGCACCCCGGGCGGGCATCGTCGCGTAATTGCGTGGGGGTATTATAGCATATTGTCTGAACCGTGATTAGAAGGATTTGAGGATTGCCTTGATTTTTTCTGCTGACCGAGCGGTTGGGTTGTCGTACGGCAACTCAATATCGAGCGCCCGTTGATATATCACCTCCTGAAAGCCATTACCCAACGCGCAATGCACCTTCATCGCTGCCGCAATAATCCATCCGGTGATATGTCCGCATAACATGATATTGCCCTCCTTGCCAGTGTCATTGAAGGATTCAAGGACAATTCCAGGACTTTCGCTTCACCCCCCTCTCCCAGGATTGGGAGAGGGGGGCAGGGGGGTGAGGGCCGAACGTGGAAGCGAAAGTCCTGAATTCATTAACAATCAAGAAAATCCGCTAATCCTCAGAATCAAGGTTCCGACAATTCCTTCACCCGCGCCTCCAGCGCCTCGATGCGCGCACGCAGCGATTCCATGCATTCGTGCACGGGGTCGGGAAGTTTGTCGTGGGCCAGGGGTTCGGGACGCTTGCCTTCAATGCGCACGATCTCCGCGGGGACGCCCACGGCGGTGGAGTTGGCGGGCAATGGGCGCAGCAGCACGGCGTTGGAGCCGATGAGGCTGCCGTCGCCTACGGTGAAGGAGCCAAGAATCTTCGCGCCGGCGCCAACGAGGACGTTGCTGCCGATGGTCGGGTGGCGCTTGCCTTGCTCTTTGCCGGTGCCACCCAGGGTGACGCCCTGAAAAAGCGTGACGTTGTCGCCTAACTCGGCGGTTTCGCCGATGACCACGCCCATGCCGTGGTCGATGAACAGGCCTTTGCCGATCTTCGCCGCCGGGTGAATCTCGATGCCGGTGAACCAGCGCGCGAGCTGCGAAATCCACCGTGCGGTGAGCGGTAGGCCCCAGTGCCACAGCTTGCTGGCCAACCGGTGCATCCAGATGGCGTGCAAGCCGCTGTAGCACAGCAGCACCTCGGTGACGCTGTGCGCCGCCGGGTCTTGCTCGAAAACCGCCTGTATATCACGCCTGATCTGACCGAACATCATTGTCTCCAATCGCATAAATAATACTTAGTTTGTGCTATTGGTATTATCTGTAGTATACGCGCCGTGCGAGCGCCGTGTCAACCGACATTATACCCCAAAAAACCGCGGCAAATAGGCGCGATGCGCCTTCAGCAGCGCGTCGAAGAGCGCGGGGATCTGCGCTGCGTGATCAGCGAGCAAAGGGTGGACGGCCAGCGCGTCGATGGCGATCTGACGGTCGCCGCTGACGGCGGCTTCCACAGCCAGCACTTCATACGCTTTCACCGCGCGAATCAGCGCGATGACATCGGACGGGATGGGGTGGCCGGCTACGCGCCAGCCGCCATCGGCGTCCGTCACCGCGGGTTGGCCGGTCACGCGCCCCTGCCCCACCAGGGCGGGCACTTCCACGACGACATCGTCAGGCAGGAAGGGTATGGCGCCGTCGTTGCGGATGTTGATGACGTGCTCGTGTGTCCCGTCGCTCCACAGGTCGCGCAACAGATGGAGCGCAGCGGTGGAGTACCAGGCGCCGCCGCGTTCCTGCAGGCCGGCGGGTTTTTCCTGCAGCGCCGGGTCGGCGTACTGCTCGAGCAGCTTCGCTTCTACGCGCAGCAGCTTCTCGGCGCGCGTTTCCGGCGCCGCCTGCTGCTGGGCGACCATCTCGGCGGTATCGTAGTAGTAGCGCAGGTAGCCCGACGGCAGCAGCCCCAGCCGGCGCAACGTCTCCGGCGCGAAGGCATAGCCGGTGATCTCGCGGTGGGCGGGATCAGCAATCATGATCTCGATGAGCGCGTCGGTGCGGTCCTCGCCGTCTACCAGCACCCGCGACCACGAGAGGTGGTTGAGGCCGAAGTAGGCCAGCGACACCCGCTCCGCCTCCACCTCCAGCGCCCGCGCCGCGTGCATACGCAGGGTGATGGGGAAATTGCACAGGCCGATGCTCATGCCGCGTCCATGACACCGCAGCGCCTCGGTCACCAGACCGGAAGGATTAGTGAAATTGATGAGGGGCGCATCAGGACAGTAGCGGCCCATGGCGGCGTCGATGTCGAGAATCACCGGGATGGTGCGCAGCGCCTTGAAAAAGCCGCCGGGGCCGGTGGTTTCCTGCCCCGCCACGCCGAACTGTAGCGGGATGCGCTCATCCAGCGCCCGCGCCGCCAGCCCGCCCACGCGCAGTTGGGTGATCACCGCGTCCGCGCCGTCCAGCGCCTGCGCCAGCTCGGTCGTCCGCGTCACGCGCACGTCAGTGCCCGCCGCCTCCGCCATGCGCGCCGCCAACCCGCCGACGATTGCCAGCTTCCCGGCGTCGATGTCGTGCAGCGCGATCTCCCCCACCGGCATCGCGCCGGCGATGAAGCCCTCGATGAGTTCCGGCGTATAGGTGCTTCCCCCGCCGATGACCGTAATTTTCAACGTATTCATCATAACTGACCTTGTCGCCGATTCCTTCCCGGTGTCATGCATCCTGGGAGCGCGGATTTTCAATCCGCCCGATTTCTGTAATCATGCGGATTGAAAATCCGCGCTCCAGTTTTTAAAACGGCAGCCCCTGCGCCGTGTCCAGCACCTGCCCGTTGCGGCCAATGCCGAAGCCGGGCAGCGGCAGATTGAGCGCTTTCAGGCGGAAATATAGGTAGACATATTTGCGCTGAAAGCTGTAATAGATGGCGGCGTCCCAGCAATGCAGGTCGCGCACGACCAGAAATTCGTTGTAGAGGGTGGTATGGCGGATACCGTCGTAGCTGCCCAGCCACTGCACCCGCCACTGGGGGCCGACGACCCAGTCGACATTCGTCGTCAGCGTGCGCAATTGCTGGCCGGGCAGGTCGTAGCGCGTGCCCAGGTCCACGGTGAGCAACTCGTCGCGGCCGAAGTGATACTGACTGACCAGGTCGCGCCAGCGGCCGTTGTTCAGGTCGTAGGCCACCGCCTGCGTCATGGTGATGTTGCGGGTAAAGTCCACCCCGGCGAAGAAGGAGGCGTCCTGCCAGCGGTTGTTCTGGATGTCGCGCCCGCCGGTGAGATTCATGCGCAGGTTGCGGTTGTTATTGTAGGCCAGCGACTCTGTCGCCAACTCGTATGGGTAGGCGTCATTGGAGTCGAAGCGGAAGGGCGTGTAGCCGTGCGCCTCCTGCTTCGTGTAGCTCAGCGTATTGGTCAGGTATTGTCCGAAGGTCTGGCGAATGGGCAGCGACGCGCGGTAGCGATATAGCGCGGTGAAATCGTCGTCGCCATAGAAGGTCTGGCGCACCCCCGCCTGCGGGGTGATGGTGGTGCGCTCGTTTACCCGCCAGCGCAGGTTGCTGGTCTGCCAGTTCAGCAGGTAGCGGTCCAGCCGGGTATTCCCCGGCTCTTCATCGAAATGCCCCCACCCCACCTGGACGGTGCTGGGGATGCGGCGCAACGTGGCGATGGGCAGATTGGTCGACGCCATATCTAGGTAGACTTCCGGCAGGCGCTGCAGGCCCGAAAAGAAGTTGTCGCCGGTGTAGTTCTCGCCATCGAGATCGGTGCGGGCGTCGTAGCGCAGGTTCAGCGTGCCCATCGACAGCCGCCGCACCAGCGTCATACGGTTCCACAACTCCTGGTCGCCGGCCAGCCCGCTGTTCGGCTGCCCGAAACTGCTGTAGACGCTGCTGTAATTGAAGGTGTTCCCGTTGCCGGGGGTCAGCGTATAAGACAGGTTGGCATTGGTGTTGTCGGTGAGGAAATAGGACTTCTGCAGGCTGCGCGTGGTGGTGAGCTGCAATTGGGAATGCGTGGTGTTGCGCACCAGGTTCATGTCCAGGTTCGTATTCGTCGTCGGCTGGCTGGAGAAGAGGCTGTTGCGCCGCAGGTCACCGCGCACCGTCAGGTCGATAGCCCGCGGCAGGTGCTGGGTGTGGTCGACGCGCGCCACTAACTCGGATAGACCCTGCCGGCCATACAGGAACGCCTCGCCGTCGCCGCCGGGCACGGCGTAAAAGTGGTTCACCCCCACCCCGGTGCCCAGCTTCTGCGTCAAGTCCACGCGCACACCGCCCACGTTCGCGGGATTTACCACGTATTGATACAGCACACGCAGGTAGTAGCCTTCGTAGTCGTTCTGTCCCGCCTCCGGCACGAAGGGCGTGCGCCGCAGTTTCAGCGAAAGGTAAAACCAGGGGATGTGCAGCACCCGGCGCCCCAGCACGTAGACGTCGGTATCGTAGGCGACCAGCTTGTCACCCGGATATATGTCGATGCGTCGCGAGGTCATAAAATAATGCGGCGTGGGCAGTTCGCAGGTGGTCACCCGGGCGTTATCTGCATGCACGGCATTCGGCAGGCCGGTCTGGTTCAGCTCGGTGCCGCCGATGCCGCGACCGGCGACGAACAGCGGGCCGATAAACGGCTGTCCGAGAAAGCCCGTCGGATATTCCACCGACCAGTCGAGGAACTGCCATTCGCGCGTGGTAACGTTGAACTCCAGCAAGCGGCCCCAGTAGGTGTTGCCGTCGGGCAGAGTGATAGAGACGTTGCCCCGCGCAGAGACCACCTTCTTCGTGTTGTCGTAGACCGCCTCCGCGGCATGGATGGTGACATCCTCGGACTCCACTGAGACGTTGCCGATGAACTGGTACAGCCCCTGTTCGTCGAGGAAGAGGAAGCGTTCGGCGCGGATGGTCACCGGGCGGGTGCCGGTGGCGGGTGTTACCGGCGGGGCGGCGTCGACCGGAGGCGGGGTAACCGGCGGCGCCTCCTGCTGGGCTAAACCGCACAGCGGCAGCAGCAGCAGGAGTAGGAGCACCAACAGCGATCGTCCGTGTCTCGCGCGCATGATTGGCTACAGTGTACGAATCCCTGCGGAAAAGGGCAAGACGATGCGACACGCATCCTGCCATGCATGCCGATGTTGTGCTTCCGTCACTCCGAGCGAACCGTAACCGGGTAGGGTGACATGGACAATCGATGAGTGCGGGGAGGAGAGCGCGATGGTAACCTTTCTGGCGCGGGACGAAGCGCCGCTGATCGCGGACGAGTGGGCGCAGATCGATGCGGTGGTGCCAACGGTGGCGCGGCGCATCCTGATGGGCCGGCGATTTCTCGATGTCTTTGGCCCGCTGGGCGCCGGGCTGCAGGACCTGGACTACCAGGTGTTCGGCCCGCTGGGCGAAGCGACGATCTCGCTGTTGGGCGAGGAAGACGTGAATCCCATCAGCCCGCTGCGCCGCGTGCACGAGCACCTGCCCATCATCTACAAGGATTTCATCCTCTTCTGGCGCGACCTGGAAACCGCCCGCCGGCTGGGGGTGATGATCGACACCGGCGCGGCGGCCGCCGCCGCGGTGTTCGTGGCCCAGCGCGAGGACGACCTGATCTTCAACGGCATGGAATCGTATGGCTACCAGGGCCTGACCAATGCCCGCGGCGCCCACGCTATCGACGTCGGCGACTGGGCGGAAGCCGGCAGCGCCTTCAAGGCGGTGGCGGCGGCGGTGCAGACACTGCTGGCCGACGGCTTTTACCCGCCCTACGCCGTGGTGGTGAACCCGTTGGCCTACGCGCAGATGCAGCGCGTCTACGAATGCAGCGGCGTGTTGGAGATTCAGCACATCCGCGAGCTGGTGCAGGGCGGCGTCTTCCAGACCCAATCCATCCGCACCATGCCCGGCCTGGTGCTCTCGCTCGGCCCGCAGAACATCGACCTCGCCATCGCCCAGGACCTGATCACCGCGTATCTCGGCCCACAGGGAATGAACCACCCCTTCCGCGTCTTCGAAACGCTGGTGCTGCGCATCAAGCGCCCGCAGGCCATCTGCCTGCTGCACGGCCCGGCGCCCGATCCGGCGAAGATTGGCGGGCAAGGCGCTGCTGAGTAGCGACAGCAATCGGCTCACTCTTCCTGCATTGCCACTCCGGCCGCCATCTCATCGAGGATCGCGTCCATGGTGGTGGCGCCGGCGGCGGGGGTGAGGGCGATGAGCACGGCGACGGCGCGGCCGCGTTCGATGCGCGTCCACGCGCCGGCCATGGCGTGGCCATCGAGGGTGCAAGTGAAACGCCGGCGGTCGCCGTCGGGCGCGGCGGGGGCGTAGCCGGTACAGCTTGTGCGCAGGTCGGCTTCCACCTCTTTCGCCACGGCGGCACGGATGGCGTCATCGATTTCGCGCGGCAGCCGCCAGCCCAGCAGGTCCACTGTCACCGGGCCGCCGTCGCGCTGCCAGAAGCGCACGCAGGTGAACTCGTCCGTTTCGCCGGCCACCTGCGACACCCACCCGTCGGGCACGCGTGCGGTAATGCCGGATTTGGTGGCGTAGGTGTCCCACGCCTTTGGCAGCAACGGCTGGTCCGGCGGGCGCTCGCCGACCAGCGAGATGATGACGGTGAGCGCCAGCAGCACACCGAAGGTAATAGCGAGAATGCGCGCGGTGAGCGGCACGCCCGGATTCGGCGCCCAGATGGGCGCGCGGGGCGGATCATGCGGCTCGGTGGGCGGCGGTGGAAGCTGCGACACGGGCGTTATGCCTCTCCGGGCAGCCGTCCGCCGGTCGTAAACATCCGCACGATATCCGCGCGGGTGATGATGCCCAGCAGTCGGCGGTCGGCATCCAGCACCAGCACGCGGCGCACGCCGTCCAGCATGCGCGTGGCCAGTTCCTCGACCGGGGTGTCGGGACTGACGCTGTAGACCTGGGTATGCATGATGTCGCCGGCGGTGAGGGCGAGGATCTTTTCCGCTTCCACGCGAAACTTCGCCGGGTTCTCCAGGTAGATGACCGCGCCCAGGAAGACGACGTGATTGGGCAGATGTACCCGCGAGGCGCGCTCTACCAGGTCTTCCTCGGATACCAGGCCCACGACGTCGTCATCCACGCCCACCACCGGCACCGAGCCGAACTTGTTGGCGGCCAGCAGTTCGGCCACCTCCGCCACCGGCGTCTCCGCCGTCACGGCGATCACGTCCGTCGTCATAATGTCCGCGGCAACAATCATGGCAGCCTCCCTACCCCAGCTATACCCATCAGCGACGCTTACCAAACAATATTACAGCTTTCCTGCCCCCACGGATACGCGGAACCGACCAATACCCGCAGGAAATGGTACCCCTCAGCGGCCAAGGTGTCCGCAAAGGCGGCATTCTGCGGGTCGTCGCCCAGCGTGCCGATGATGGCGCCGCCGGAACCACAGGTGGTGGCGGGGAAGCCGTGGGCGCGGGCAATCTCCGTCATGCGCAGGTTGTCATGACCGAGCACCGCGTCGCCGAAGATCGTCCGCCGTAGCGCGAAGGCCTCGTTGAAGAGGTTGCTGAAGGTGGCAATATCGCCGCGCTCCAGCGCCGCGCGGCCGGTGTCGGCGAAACCGGCGAAGGTGTGCATCGCCTGCACCACCTCCGGTTCGCCTTCGTTCCAGCGCCGGCGCACATCGCTGTGGATAGCGCCCGAGTCGCTGGGGTTCAGCACGTAGGCCAGATACAGCGGCGGAATGAGCGCGGTATCCATCCGCGTATAGCGACCCGCGCCGGTGGATTCCAGCAGCGCGCGGTCGAAATCCATATACATCGCCCCGCCGTAGGTCTGGATCACCCGGTCCTGCATGCCGGCGGTGATGCCCAACTCCTCCTGCTCCGTCTGCAGCGCGATGGTGGGGAAGGACGCCTGGTCGAAGCGATCCATCACCCCGTACCAGCAGAGCAGCGCGCGCAGCGTGGCGATGACAATCGCCGACGAGCCGGACATCCCCACCTGGCGCGGGATGTTGGTATCGTAGGTCATGGTGAAGTTCGGCCCATCGAGGGTAATGCCGCGCTTCATACACTCGACGAAAAACTTCTTGCACGCCGCCTGCAGCAGGCGCATCCCGCCATAATAGCCCTGCCGGCCATACACCTGCCCCAGCTCGTTGATATTCTGGAACTCCAGCGGGTCGAACTGCGGGTGCGGCTGCAGCGCGAGATACGCGCTCTCTACTAGCGTCACCCGCGCCTTGAAATTGCCCACCAGGCACGACAGCGTCTTCCCGAAATACCCATCGGACGGATTGCCCAGCAACCCCGCCCGCGCATGAACCTGCACGTCCAACCGCATGAACTCTCTCCCCAAGGGTGGATTTTCTTTATTGTTCGGTGGCGTGTCCCCAATCTCCTGCGTGCAGATGGGTTTGTCGGCGGTACGGACCGGACTGCCTTCGGGTAGAACTCAGCGGGCACTGAAGTAGCCCCCTGCGTGGCCGTGCGGCCAGGCGCCCACCTTCGTGGACGCAATGCTGTTCAAAAGAGATCGTGATGTAGTCCGCGCCCTCCGCGGCGCGTGGTGTCGATTACTATGACCGGGGTGCGGGTAGGCGCGTGGTCGATGACGATGGTTGTCCGCACACCGGATGAGAAAGACGATAACACGCGCCGCGGGGGGCGCGGATTACAAACCCGACAGGCTGACGTCTTTCCCTGTATTCGGATAATAGTTAGTCACCCAGCGGGATGAGCATAAACGCCTGATCGCCGTATGAGCCGCCGGGCAGCAGCCAGTTGAAGCGGAACTCGACCGGGGTTTTGCTGGTGACGGTGCCGCGCGTGAGGAGGACGCCTTCCGCGCCAGTGCGGATGGAGGTGGTGGGGCCGCCGGCAGGGATTTGCACGAGGTGGCCGTCGGCGGTGCGTATGGCGCCGCCGAACATGCCGAAGCGCTGCACGTCGACCACGGCGAAGGACGCCGGTTTGCCGCTTTTCGAAACGACAGGGATAACGATGGTGTATTCGACGTTGTAGTCGCCTTTGAAGGGGCGCTTGCGGCCCCCTTTGCTGCGCACCAGCTTCTTCCCCTGGTTTTCCGGACGCATGTCCCACGTCTCGTCATCCAGGTACTGCACCTGCGGCGGCTGCTTCACGTAGCGCAGGTGGGCCTTGTTGATGTGGCGGGTGTCGGCGGCGTCGAAGGGCGGCGTGCCGTCAACGGGACGCAGGATGCGCTTCCAATACGGCCCGGTGCCAGAGTTGGTGCCGATGGTCATGCCGTATGGGGCATAGGTGATATTGTCGAAATCCTTCACCACCCCGAAGACGGTGTCGGCACGCAGGAAGAAGCCGTTCGTGGCGTCGAGATCAAGCATGGCGCTCATGCACTCGTCCGGCTGCAGCGTGCGCGCGTAGATGATCTTCGCCTCGCCTGGTCGCAGGATGACGGTCGCCGGTTGCACATTCGGCGTGGTGAACCAACTGATGGCGCAGGCCTTGCCGGCGTGCATGGGCATCACGTCGGATACCCCGCAGGCGCCGCGCAGCAAGCGGACGACAGTCGGACGGGTATTGCGATAGGTTTTCCCGGCATCGGTGACGGACGCCATCGCCCGCACCACCAAGCTGACCGTGGCCGGCCTCCCGGCATGCGTCTCGGGATCGGTGACCTTGTTGATGTGGTAAATGCCCACGCCGAAGGGGATGCGTTTGCCGGGGGTGGCGCGGTCGGCTGGGGCGTCGGTGAGGCGCATCGTGGCCAGGCCCTTGCCCAGCGCGTCGCGGTAGAGGTATTCCGGGCTGTCGCTGAAGACGAAGCGCATCGGCGCATCCTGCGTATGCACCACCGGCAGGTCGCGACCGTCCAGCTTCGCCAGTTCCGGGTTGCCTTTTAACAGCGCCCCCGGCTCCGCCGCCTGCGCCCACTGCCGCAGCGCCGTCCAGGCCGGCGGGGTGTAGCAGTTGCGATAAACGTAGTACCCGGCGACGGCCAGGATGAGCACACCAATGATTCCGAGCACCAGCTTCCGGCGGCGCGTCATGCGGTTCTCCTTACGCCGTGAAAAGTGGGGACAGGCACGAATTATCAGCGCACGATGCTTGCTGATACACCCGGAGGCTGGATAATTCGTGCCAGTTCCCATTTATATTTTTCACTTTGTCGTATTATTCCACGGCCACCGGGCGCAGGTACGGCACGGTCTGCGGGCCTTCGGGCAATACGCAGATGCGGGCGCCGGGGCCGTAGCGGCGCAGCAGTTGCGCCACCGTCTCCTCGACGGAGGCGCAGGGGATGAGGTGGGCGGCGCGCAGTTGCTCCGGTGTCAAGTTCCGCGTGTAGAAGTGAATCTCCGCCTGCTGGGCGATGAGCGCCTGAATTTGCGCCTGCCACATCTCCGGGCGGGTGAAACCGGGGGTGCGGATGGTCGTCAGCAACGCGGGAAGATCGGGCGCCTCGGTCAGCAGCGCGCCATACGCGCTACCGGCGGGCACGCCGTCCCAGCAGTCGGCGGCCATGATGATGCTGCCGCCGGGTTTCACCACCTGCGCGGCCGCGCTCATCCCCTTCACCGACTGGTACAGGTTCAGGTCGAGCGGGTAGCCGGAATTCGTGCTGATGACGATGTCGAAGAGGGCATCCACCGGCGCCATCGCCGTCTCGCGGACGAAGTCGCACCCGACGGCGTGGGCCTGGAGCCAGTCGCCGGCGAAGACGCCGGTGACCGCCTTCTCGCGGTTGAGGGTGACGTTTAGCAGGAAGGTGGGCCGCGCCATGGCCGCCGCCTCGCGGATGTCCTCCCACAGCGGGTTGCCACGGGTGACGCCCCAGCGCGCGCCCGGGTGGTCCAGGTTGGCAGCGCCGTGGTTGCGCTGCACCGTCTCCAGCGCTGCCAGGCCTGGCATCACCGCCTTGCCTCCGCCGGAAAAGCCGGCGAAGCAGTGCGGCTCGATGAAGCCGGTGAGAATGCGCGCGTCGCAGGCGAGGAACTCGCGGTGGAGCCAGATGGCATTACCGCTGGACGTGGCGCCGGTCAGCACGTGGCTGTCGCGGTCTTCGGCGTCGTTTTGCACGATGCGGTAGCGCGCCACCACCTCGTCCCCGAGCATGCCGCACAACTCGGCATGGGTGTTGGCGCGGTGAGTGCCGGTGGCGTTGAAGAGGACGATCCGCTCGTCCGGCACGTGCGCCAGCGCCTCGCGGATACGCGGTAGCAGCAGCGCGTTGGGCGTGGGCCGGGTAATGTCGCTGAAGACGATGCCCACGGTATCCGTCGCCCGCGCACATGCCCGCAGCGGTGGCGCGCCGATAGGCGCCATCAGCGCCGCCCGCACCGCATCCGCCGGGTCGGCCAATCCGGGCACGAACGCCGGCTCCACCACCGTCACCGCCGCGTCATCCGGCAGCGTGATCGGCAGGCCGGTTTTCCCATACGCGAGGTTAATCTGCATGTGCGACCCCACAATTGCTTCTCATTACCCGTCAGTTTATCACTTTCCCGGGTTCGCCACCTTGTTATCGGCGTCGGTGCCGTGCCAGCGCGGGATTTCCAGGCCCGGGTCGTTGGACTGGAAGCGCGTCTGGTTGAGGGTGAAGTGGCCGCCGAAGGGGTCAATGAAGACGTGGCATGTCGTCTCTTTCGGCAGGTTGTTGATGGCGGTGAAGATGCCCTCGGCCGGGGCGCACCAGTCGAAGAGGCCGGTGCAGATGCGCAGCGGCGCGTGGATGCGGTGGGCGAAGCTGGCGGGGTCGTAATAGCGCACCACTTCCGCCACCTGCTTCGGGTCGGCGTCTTTCGGGCAGGCCGGGCCCCACTGGGCGTAGCCGAGGATGGTCCAGTCGATGCGGCAGAGCGCCAGCGCCACCGCGCGCACCGATGTCACCGGCCGCAGGCCCGCGATCACCAGCGACAGCCCGCCGCCCTGGCTGCCGCCCGAGACGTGGATCTCGCCGTTGCTCTGCGGCAGGTTCTTCACGATATCGTAGCAGCGCGCCAGGCAGCAGTAGCTGTAGCGCAGCATATACGTCTCGCGGTCGGTGATATTGGTATTCATGTAGTCGAAGTCGGGCTTCGCCGGGTAGTCCGCCAGGTCACCGCCGTGGATGGCCACCTGGATGAGTAGCGCGCCGTTGGCCGGCTGCGGCGGGGGCGGCTGCCACACGCTCACCGCCGGGCAATACAACGTCGCCGGCACCTTGCCCTCTTTCTTCGGCACCGTCAGCCACGCCCAGGCCCAGCGCCCGCCCCACGAGCGGTACTTCACCTTGTAGACCACCCCGTTTGGCGTTTCCAGCTTCGGCTGCGGTTCCATGGTCAGATCCAATGGAATTTTCGCCAACTCCGCCATGGTGTTGTCCCAGAAGGCGTCGAAATCCTTCGGCGGGGTAGCGGGGGGGATTTCCGCCGGGCGCCACATGTACCCGAGCCGCTGGCTATACAGCGGCGCTTTGCCGTCCGTCACCTGGATGAGCCCGGTGTAGTGCCCGGGTTTCGGCGGCAGGATGGGCAGGTTCACCGTGGCGGTCGGCGCGGCGGCGGTGAGCGCGAGCGGCACCGACGCCGTCACTTCCGGCGTTTTCCACACATACGGCGCCCCCTTGAAGGCCACCGCGCCGTTCAGCGTGTGCCCGTAGAGCGCCGTCACCTTCACCGGGAAGACGATGGGCGTGTTCTCGGGGAAGATGTGGTCGGGGTTCGGCGAGGTGATCTCCATCGTCAGCGCGTGCGCCAGGTCGGCCTTCGTGAAAAACCGCAGCCGGTGGGTGATCGGCTTTTGCGTCTGGTCGTAGGTGTTGTAGATGAGCAGGTCGAGTCGATTGCCCGGCACGTCGATCGTTCCGTGCTTGATCGCTTGGATGCGGCAGACGTCGGTGGCGTGGAAACCGGCGCCGTTTTTCGCCAGAATGGTGTAGTTGCCCGGCTCGTGCGGGCGGTTCACCGGCCAGCCCAGCTCTCCCTGGTTCTCCGGGTCGCAGGCGCGGCCCAGGTCGGGCGCCAGGCTCAGGCACAACTCGGCGGGCGGATAACCGGCGCGGAAGCCGCGCCCGCCCTCCGGCGCGCCGAAATAGGTGAATTCGAGGTAATCCGGCCCGAAGGTGTATTCGATCCACCAGCCGTTCCCCTCCGCGCGGATGGTAGCGTCCTTCACCACCGCCCCGCCCGGCAGCAGGTAGGGCAGATACCACTGGTTTATCGGCGCGGCGAACACCCCGGCGGCGACCCGCGTTTTACCGCCCCAGGCGATCTTCGCCTCCGGCGCCATGAACTCCACCCCGTTGATCACCAACGAAGTGAGCGCCCCGCCCGCGGAGACCTGCGCGGTGTAATTTTCGCCGGTCACCGCGAACCGGCCATCGACCGGCGCGATCAGCACGGCGGATGCGGCCAGGCCCAACGCCATCGCCGCCAGGCATACGAGTCTTATCATGGAACACCCCCTGCGTTCACGATACCTTGCTTCCCCTCTTCCCGGTACACCGGCGAAATCCTTCCGTTATGTCCCGCCATGGCCTACTCGGTCAGGAAATTCACCGACACCATTTTCCCAGATTACGAGGAATCGCTCGCGTAGATATGGAATATGTTTATACGTTCTTTCGATATTCATGCGCAAACACCCGCGGGTCTCATGAGGCTCCCACATGAACCAGGGGTATCTGACTGTTGACGAAATATTGGACGACCAGCAACAGGCGTTACTCGCCGGCTGGCAGCCCGCGCTCGACTCCATTGCGGATGGCGCGGTGGTGATGGCGCCGGACGGCCGCGTCGTCTACCTGTCGTCGCGCGCCGAGCAGCTCTTCGGGGTGGCCCAGCAGGACGTGCTCGGTCTCACGCTGCACGAATTTCCCCTTTCCGTCACCACCCACGACGGCCGTCCGCTGCCGCAGGATTTTTTGCCTTCCTGGCATGTCGCCCGCACCGGCCACTCGATTCTCGATTTTGAGATGCACCTGACGCTGCGCAGCGGCGTGCAGCACAACGTGATGGCAAACATCGCGCCCATTCTCGCCCCCGGCGGCGCCATCGCGCTCATCCTCGCCACGCTGCTCGATCGCACCATCACCCAGCAGACAGCCATCCACCTCCGGGAAAACGAGCGGTTCCTCAACAATATCTATGCCAGCATTCAGGATGGCATCTCCATCCTCAGTCCCGACCTGACGGTGTTGTCAGTGAATCCGGCGATGGAACGCTGGAACACTCCGCGCCTGCCGTTGCTGGGCAAGCGCTGTTATGAAGCCTATCACGGCCGCGCCGTCCCCTGCGACGACTGCCCCACGCTGCGCACGCTGCACACCGGCCGCGCCTCGCAGGCCACCGTGCCGCTGCGCAACGAGCAGGGTGAGGAAATCGGCTGGGTCGACTTGTTCACCTTCCCGCTGTTGCACGAAGAGACCGGCGAGATCACCGGTGTCATCGAATACGTGCGCAACATCACCGAGCGCATGGACGCCGAGTGCGCGCTGCGCGCGGCACAGGCACAGGAGCGACAGTTCCTCGACCGGCTGCGCGCGCTGCACGACGTGCGCAATCTGCTTTTCAAAGCCGTCACCCTCGGCGCGCTGTTCCAGCAGGCGGTGGAAATGGGCCACGCGCACCTGGGGTTCGAGCGCGTCTCCATCTGGTTGTGCGATCCCGACGATTCCGCGGCCATCATCGGCACCTTCGGCATTGACGAACACGGCATGTCGCGTGATGAGCGCGGCATCCGCGTAACGCTGGCGCCTGACAGCATGATGGGTCGGCTGGCGGCGGCGGGAGCGCGCTCGTGCGCGTGTGAGCCGGATAACCCACTATATGACCAGCACGGACAGGTAATCGGCCACGGCGCGCACCTTATCGCGCCGATATGGGACGCCCAGGAGATCATCGGCTTTTTGAGCGTGGATAATGCGCTGACACAGCAGTCGCCGAAGGAGGAGCTACGCGAGTTGATGGAGTTGTATGCGTCCGTCCTCGGTCACCGCATCATCCGCCTGAAGTCAGAGGCCTCACTGCGGCAGAGCGAGGCGAAATACCGCCTGCTGGCCGAGCATGTCAGCGATCTCATCTGGACGGCGGATTTCGACGGTCGGCTCACCTATGTCAGCCCCTCCATACTGCGCATGACCGGCTACCAGCCCGAGGAAAGCCTGCGCCATTCCCTGTTCGATCTGCTCACCCCGACCTCGGCCGAGCAGGCCCGCATGCTCCTTGACGGCGCGCTGGCGCACGAATCCGGCGGCGATGGCGATCCCGACAGCGCGCGCGTACTGGAAGTGGAACTGCAGCGCCGGGACGGCGCCACGGTGTGGACGGAGAGCACCGTCAGCTTCCAGCGCGACGATGCCGGCCGGGCGGTGAGCCTCCTCGGCGTCACCCGCGACATCACCTCGCGCAAGCAGGCGGAGTCCCGGTTGAGCTACCTGGCCTATTACGACGCCCTCACCGGCCTGCCCAACCGCCTGCTGCTGTACGACCGGCTGGGCCGCGTACTGACGCGCCTCACCCGCGAGCAAACGCTGGCGGCGGTGATGCTGCTGGACCTGGACCATTTCAAGGACGTCAACGACACCTACGGCCACAGCGCCGGCGACGAGCTGCTGGTGCAGGTGGCCAAACGACTGAACGGCTGCGTGCGCGAAAGCGACACCGTGGCGCGAATGAGCGGCGATGAATTCGTGCTGCTGCTGCCGCTTATCGGCGCTCACGAACACGCCGCCGCCACCGCCCAGCGCGTGCTGACCACCTTCGCCGCGCCCTTCCCCATCGCCGGGCGCCAGCTCACCGTCACCCCCAGCCTGGGCATCAGCTTCGCCCCCGACGACGCGCTCACCCCCGAACTGCTGCTGCAGCACGCCGACCTGGCGATGTATGCCGCCAAAGCTGGGGGCCGCAACGCCTGCGTCGTCTATACCCCCGAACTGGCCGACCGGGACGACCTGCGCGTGCCTCGCCCGCCGGATTGACCATTGGCGAGCGAGACGCCGTCGAGTCGCGCGCATAGGAAGGGGGAGGTAACAGGATGCTGCCGGATTGCCTAATCGCCCCCTGGCCCCCTCTCCCCGAGGAGAGGGTGATGCTTGTGGATAGGCCCGGATTGCTAGTCGGCCCCCCTCCCCTACCCTCCCCCCGTCCTCTCCACTGCGTTCCGCGGACAGGGGGAGGGAGAGTCGCAATATACCCCTTTCCCCTGTGCCCGCTGGCACGGGGGAAGGGCTGGGGATGGGGGCCGATCAGGCAATCCGGCAACGCTTGATGCGATGGAGCAGCGAACGAACAATACCCCCCTCTCCGCGGGGAGAGGGGGGCAGGGCTGCAGGCTGTGAGCCTGTCGAACAGGGGGTGAGGGGGCGCGTTACGCCGCGCTCTGATCCGTCTCCACGAACAGCCGTGTGATGATGTGTCCGTCCTCCACGTCTACCACGATGGTGTCGCCGTCGCGGAAGGTGCCGTCCAGCAGGCCGCGGGAGATGTTGTTTTCCACCTGGCGCTGGATGACGCGCCGTAGCGGGCGGGCGCCGTAGGCCGGGTCGTACCCTTCCTCGGCCAGCCGCGCTTGCGCCGCTTCGGTGAGGCGCACGGTGATGTCGCGCTCGGTCAGGTTCGCCTGCACCTTCGCCATCATCAGGCCCACGATCTTTTTCATGTCCTCCAGCGACAGCGGCAGGAACACCACCACCTCGTCGATGCGGTTCAGCAATTCCGGCCGGAAGAGGCCTTTCAGCGCGTTGAGCCCCTTGTTCTGCATCGACTCGTAGCTCTGCTCCGTCATCGCCGGCTCGTCCGGCACAGCGAAGCCGATGCGCGGCCCGCCGTCGCCCAGCACGTGCTGGCTGCCGACGTTGCTGGTCATGATGATGATGGTGTTGCGGAAGTCCGCCGTCCGCCCCATGTTGTCCGTCAGCCGGCCGTCCTCGAGGATCTGCAGCAGGATGTTGAAGACATCCGGATGCGCTTTCTCGATCTCGTCCAGCAGGATGACCCGGTACGGGCGCCGCCGCACCGCTTCCGTCAACTGCCCGCCTTCCTCGTAGCCGACATAGCCCGGCGGGGCGCCGATGAGCCGCGAGACGGCGTGCTTCTCCATGTATTCCGACATGTCGACGCGCACCAGCGCCTCTTCATCCTCGAAGAGGTATTCGGCCAGCGCCCGCGCCAGCTCGGTCTTTCCCACCCCAGTGGGGCCAAGGAAGATGAACGAGCCGATGGGGCGTTTCGGGTCTTTCAGCCCAGCGCGCGCCCGGCGAATGGCGTCGGACACCACATGTAGCGCGTGCGCCTGATCGATGAGCCGGTGGTGCAACTCGTCCTCCATGTGTAGCAGCCGCTGCGCCTCTTCCTCGAACATGCGCGCCACCGGGATGCCCGTCATGCTCGCCACCAGCGCGGCGATGTCCTCGGCGGTGACCACCGATTCCACCTTCGGCTGGTTGCGCTCCTTCTCCTCGATCTGCGCGCGCAGCGTGGCGATCTGCTGCTGGATGCGCGCCGCCAGCTCGTAGTCCTGGCGCATGGCGGCGTCGTTGCGCTGGTTTTCGAGCTCCAGCGCCTGCTGCTCCAGCTCGCGCACGTCACCGGGGATCAGCAGCGCCTCGATGTGCC
>CAZPYA010000033.1:0-250 GCA_964590255.1 uncultured bacterium | reverse complement strand
GGCTTCGTCCATCAGGTCGATGGCCTTGTCCGGCAGGTGGCGGTCGCCGATGTAGCGCGCCGACAGCCGCACCGCCGCCTGCAGCGCCTCGTCGGTATATGTCACCTCGTGGTGCTGCTCGTACCGCTCGCGCAGGCCTTGCAGGATGGCCATGGCCTCCTCCGGGCTCGGTTCTTCCACGAACACCGGCTGGAAGCGCCGCTCCAGCGCCGGGTCCTTCTCGATGTGCTTGCGGTACTCGTCCAGCGTG
>CAZPYA010000032.1:19907-47572 GCA_964590255.1 uncultured bacterium | reverse complement strand
CGGCCCTACGCCGCCCGACCATTCAGGCGGTGGGATGTTGAGCGAAAGTCCTGATGATAATAAATTCGTCATATCAGCCTATATCCCCGATGCGGATGGCAGGGTTCATGACGCGGCATATTGATGGCGATATGATTTGTGTAATAAAATGGGAACACGAATGTAGCGCGTGCCCGCCGTGGCACGCAAAGCTATCGAAATGGCTACCCGTGTAAGAGGAACCACCCCGCAGTCGACAACGGGGTGGTTCCTCTTTTACGGTCTTCAAATGCGTTGACCAGCGTGCCACGGCGGGCACGCGCTACGAAAATCTACCGCTTCGCCACTGCCACGCGTGCCGCCGCAAACCCCGGTGCCGGCACCGTCACCCGCAGGCGGCCGCCCTCGGTGATCACCCCCCAGGCGGGGGCGGGCTGGATGGCGGCGGGGTGCTCCCAGGTGTTGGCGGCGTGCATGTCGCCGGTGAGGGCGTCGACGCCGAGCACGTCTGTCACCGCCATGTCGGCGAGGTCGATTTCAACCGTCAGTTCCTGCCCCTGGTCGCGGTTGACGAGGAAGAGGGCGACGGTTTCCGTCTCCGCATCATACGTCGCCGCCGCGTCGAGCATCGGCACGTCGCCGTAGGTCTTCGTGTCGTAGGTCGGCGAGTCGATGACCGGGGTGAGCGACACGCCGGCGGCATTGTGCGCGATGGCGAGGAAGGGGTAGTAGATCGTCTGCAGCAGCAGGCCGTCGGGACGGGTGAGCACCGGGGCGATGACGTTGACGATCTGCGCGAGGCAGGCGCACTTGACGAGATCGGCGCGGCGGAGGAACGCCATCAGGTATTGCGCGCAGACCAGCGCGTCCTCGAGGTTATACTGCTCCTCCAGCAGGTGTGGCGCCTCCGTCCAGTCGCCGTTGTCGCTGCGCGCGCGGTACCACACGTTCCATTCGTCGAAGGACAGGTGCACCTGCTTCGGGCTGCGCTTCAGGCCGCGCACGTAGGCGAGCAGGCCGGCGTAGTCGGCGAGGATGCGGTCGATCTCCACGCCTTCGGCGAGGAAGCTGGCGCTGTCGCCGCCCCAGTTGCCGCTGTAGCGGTGGGCAGAGATGAAGTCGACGGTGTCCCAGCCGATCTCCAGCACGGTGCGGTCCCATTCCAGGTAGCTGCCCATGCCGCGGCCGGAGGAGCCGCAGGCGACGGTTTCAATGGTGGGGTCGAGTCCCTTCATCAGCGCCGACGCCATGCGCGCCTGGCGGCCATACACCTCCGCCGGCACGTGGCCGGCCTGCCAGGGGCCGTCCATCTCGTTGCCCAGGCACCACAGCTTCACGCCGTAGGGTGCCGGGTGGCCGTTTGCCGCGCGGCGGTTGGCCCACGAGGTGCCACCGGGCAGGTTGCAATATTCCAGCAGGTGGGCGGCGCGCTCGGGGGTGCCGGTGCCCAGGTTCACCGCCATCATCGGGGCGGTGCCCAACTCGGCGCACCAGGCCATGAACTCGTCGGTGCCGAACTGGTTCGTCTCGACGCTTTTCCAGGCGAAATCCGGCCGGCGCGGGCGCCCCGCTTTCGGTCCGATGCCGTCCGTCCAATCATAACAGCTCACGAAATTGCCGCCCGGATAGCGCATCACTGGCATGCCCAGCGGCCGCAGCGCCTCCAGCACGTCCCGGCGGAAGCCCCGCGCATCGCTCAGCGGATTCCCCGGGTCATACACGCCCCCATAGACCGCGCGCCCCAGGTGCTCCAGAAACCCGCCGAAGATGCGGCGGTCGATGGGCCCGACGTGATGCTGGGTGTCCAGGTGGATGGTGGCGTGCATGGTAGTCTCCTTAATTCGTGCTCGTATTCGTGCTCGTGTTCATACTCGTACTACATCACCAAGGTAGTAATGCGAAGTATCAATTCTCTCCGGTACCCCCTTCTCCCAGGATTGGGAGAAGGGCTGGGGATGAGGGCGCGCGCGGGAGCGCGCAACGACCTTCGGCAAATCTTCTCTGGTCGAGTAGCACTCATACTCGTACTCGATCCTCTCCGTTCAGGTTCCATATTCGGTACCAGCGCTGCGGGCGGATAAATGGTGACAGGAATCGTTTTCCTGGGTGTGCAGAACCGCTGCCATATCCTGGACTTAGGAAAACGGTTGCTGGCACCATTTATCTGCTGCTCGTTCTCAACACCTTGTCCTCCCCCTCGCCCGGTTCGGGGAGGGGTTGGGGAGGGGCCGATTTTGCACCCGGCCTCCGCTGTAGATGTTCTTGCGCCGTCAGCGCCGATTTTCCTGCCGACAGGAATTCGCGGGACGGGCGCGAATTCTGGCATATCGTGCATCAAAACCGTGTGGGCGGTGTCTGACTACTCAGCATTATTGCGGAAAACCGTGTTCCGAGGAGTTGCCCATGAAAGCCATGTTTTTGCTGTGTCTGCTGGCAGTGCCGGCATTGTTGCTGGCGCAGGCGCCGGTGACGCTGACCTTCGACCAACCGGAGGCCGCCGGCATCAGCGGTTTCCGCGCGATGTGGAATGTGCCGGTGGTGTGCGGCGCCAACGGCTTCACGAAGGTCGTCGACAAGGGGCCGTCCGGCAAGGGCCCGTCGGCGTTCTGGGCGCCCGAGCAGCGGAAGAACGGCGAGAAGGGCGCGTATGTCTTCGACGCCATCCACCGCGGCCTGCTGGTGCGCTTTCCCGGCGCCGCGGCGCAAATCGCCGCGCAGCTTGGCAAGGGGTACGCCATTCAGCAAGTCGCGTTGCAGCTCCCCTTCAACGGCACCGAATTCTGGGCGGAAGGGTACGCCGATCCGTCGGGCATGTCTTTCATGGGCGATCGCTGGGTGAAGAACCCGCCGCGCTGGCACGCGCAGGCGTGGGTGCTGCGCCAGCCGTGGGTGGCCGACGCGGAGATCGGCCCCACCTACAACGCCAGCATCAACGGCGCCGCCTACTGGGCTAAGTGGGGCGCGCAGGATGAAAAATCCGACCGCTTCCCGACCGCCTTCGGGCCGGCGGAGGTCTCCGAGCAGAATCGGCTGGGCGTCGTCGACCTCACCGTTGCGCTCACCGGCGAGGCGTTTGGCAAAACGCTGGCCGAGCGTCTGCGCGTGCTGGAAAGCTGCGGCGTGCTGCTGCGCAAGTGGGAGACCTATGACACGCGTTACAAGGACGGCTGGAACGGCTACGAATACGGCCCGGCCACCGGCGGTCGCGGCATCCTCATCGACACCCCGAAGCTGGTGGTGACCTTCACCCCCGCCCCCGCGACGGCGATCGACCCGGCGGCGCTGCGCTACGACACCCGCGCGCTGTCGGCGACGCTGCGCGAGAAGGGCGGCCAGGGCACGCCGACGGCGGTGATGCCCACCCCCGAGGCGCTGACGAAGATCGCCGCGCAGCACGCCTTTACGAAACCGACGTGGATGCCCGACTGGCAATGGGCGCGCGTGCAGGAGCTGGGGTATGCCGATCCCAAGCACCCGGCCTTCCAGTTCCCTGCCACGGTGGACAGCTACAACAAGTGGATCGACCAGGTGCTCAGCCGGCCGTATCGCAACTTTGAAGGCCACCTGACGCCGTTCCTGGCGGTGGAGGCGCTGCAATACGGCGAGAGCTGGCCGGCGCCGGCGCTGGAGCACATGCAGCGCTACTGGGAAGCCTGGCTGATGCCCGGCCGCCCGGCCAGCGAGCTGGTACACCCGCAAGGCATCTACGGCGATGACAACCAGAAATACCTGGCGCGCACCGGCGACTGGCGCGGCAACACCAGCTACTACCGCGCGGGCTACACGCGCGAAATGTCGACGATGAATTTCAACCACCTGGCGGTGACCGGCGCGCTGCTCGGCGGACGCCTCACCGGCATCCAGGAGGCTATCGACGATGGGCGTTACGGCCTGGAGAACCTGCCGCTGCGGCTGTGGTGCTGGTACGACGGCTCAACCCAGGAGTCCATCGACCATTATTATCTCACCCTCACCCTGCTGGCGCAGAAGGAATTTGCCAACTGGGGGCCGGACGTTATCGACCGCATGATGGGCCGCAGCATGCTCATCAAAACGGTGGACGAACTGACGAGCATGTATCACCCCAACCTGCGGCGTTTCGTGGCCACCAGCGGCCGCACCGGCATCGCCTACCTGCTGGCCATTCAGGACGGCACCAAGCATATCGTGCATACGCTGTCGCACAGCGGTGCGCTTACCGACCTGGGCAAGGCGACCACGGTGGGCGGCATGCCGGTGCTGGGGCACGACGGCCCGCCGGCGATGATCGCCGCGCAGGCGATGGTGACGCCCTTCGGCGACGACTGGATGGCCTATACCGTCGACGAAAAGCCGCTGCCCTTCTACGTGACGAACAGCTACAAGCAGTGGGGCGGCTACGCCGCCAGCCCGCTGCAGCGGCGCGCGTACCTGGGCGTCAACTACGGCGTGGCCAGCCAGGACGTGGCCAGCAGCGAGACGGTGCCCTTCATGGCGCAGTGGCGCCGCGAGGCGAAGCAGGTGACCACCGCCGGCGAGTTGGGCACGCTCATCGGCCGCTACGGCATCAACCGGACCAACCTGCTGGACAGCCTGTATCACGGCACGACGCAGTCCAACGCCAACGGCAGCGTGCACACCTACGGCAGCTACACCTACTGCATGCAGCACAAGAACAAGCTGCTGGTATTTACCAGTCCGAACCGTGGGTTGAAGGCGCAGGAATACCCGAACACCTTCCCGGCGGAGGTGAAGAGCCTGCAGACGACGCTGGGCCTGTTGAATTTCCAGGAGAAGCCCACCTGGGAAGTGTATGTGGACGACCAGCGGGTGACGGAGTTCCCGGTCTCGGTGAAGGCCGGGCAGAAGATCGCCATCCGTGATGGGGTCACCTACCTGGCGGTCATCCCGTTGCCTTCCACCGACCTGGGCCGCGGCGCGGAGGTAGTGATCACCACCGACACCGGTCCCGAGGTACAGATGCAGGGCGGCGGCAAGGCGCGCCCGGCGCTGCTCATCGAGCAGTACAACTATCAGTCGGACACCCCGATGCCCGCGGCGCAACAGAACTCCCCCGAAGTGGCGCTGGCCTACGGCGGCTTCGCGCTGGAGATGGGCGACGCCGCGGAGCATAAGACCTTTGATGCCTTCCGCGCCCACCTGCGCGCGGCGACGCTGGACGCGACCTGGGACGGCGCGGGCAAGGTGCTGGGCGTTGCCTGGAAAACCGGCAAGGACACGCTGGAGTGCGGCTTCAAGCCGGAGTACCAGGGCGGCGCGCCCACCACGAACGGCTTCCCCTTCCGGCGCGTGAACGGCGAATACGCCTACCTGCCGCTGGGCGTGGAGCGCGACAGCACACTGGCGGGCGCCGGCCGGCTGGGACGCCTCGCGAAAAACGGCGCGGTGCTCACCACCGAGCCGGGGCGCATGGCCTATCTGCAAACCGAGCCGATCACCGGCACCTTCGCCGGCAACAACCCGCTGCCCGATCCCACGCTGTGGGCGCTGGAGGCGCCGGGGGTGCGCATCGGCGCCGACGGCCGGCTGGGGCTGGCCCGCGTGGTGGTGCGCCCGAAGGCGAATACCGTGTGGGTAGACTACGCGGTGCGCGCCGACCAGCACACGCCGGACATGGCCACCGCGCTGGTGGTGTTCGGCTTCAGCGGCAAGCCGACGGTGCTCCGCAACGGCGCGAAGCTGGCGGACGTTACCGCGGTGACAATTAACAACCAGCCGGGGTGGGCCGTGCCGCTGCTGGGGAAATTGAGCAAGGACGACCTGGCGACGCTGCCCGCGCGCTTCACCCGCGTGCAGTCGGTGTTGTTCATGAAGGACCGCCCGGACCCGCTGGCATACATGATCAAGGACTGGCAGCTCGCCGGCCCGTTCGACAACACCAAGGGCGCCGGCTTTGACACCCCGTACGGCCCGGAGCAGGACGCGACGAAAGCGGCGTACCCGGGACTGAACGGCAAAGAGGTGGCGTGGGCGCGCATGTTGCCGCCCGGCCAGCCGGCGCTGGGCAAGGGCGGCATCGAGCTGCGCGGCCGCTTCGGCGTGAATGACAACGCCGTGGCCTACGCGAAGACGAAAATCGTCTCCGACCGCGAGCGCACCGTCACCCTCTTCACCGGCAGCGACGACACCATCACCGCCTGGGTGAACGGAAAACAGGTTATCGCCAAGAATGTCTACCGTGGCGCCGCCCCCGACCAGGAACGCGCCGACATCCAACTGACAAAGGGCGAAAACACCATCCTGCTGAAGATCTGCCAGGGCAGCGGCGGCTGGGAATTCTACTGCCGCCTGGGCGACCTGTACGGCCTGCCCGTCACGGATGGCGTGACCTACGGGTTCGGGCAGTAAAGACGCGGATCACACAACAGCCCTGTGTGGAAGGCCGGCAAGCGCAGCGCTTGCCGGCCCTCCATAACAGGGCTTGTTATCCCACCGGGGCGAATTGTCGGCTCAGCTCGCGCCCGTGCTCCACGAAGTATTGCATGGTGGCATAGTCCACTTCGGGGGGCTCGGAGTGGTCGCTGTGGAGGATGAAGCCGCCGCCGCCGGCGAGGACGGGCAGCATCTTCGTTTCCAGCTCGCGGTCGATGGCGGCGCGGTCGTTGGCGATGAGGTGGCGCACGTCGAGGCCGCCGTAGAAGGCGATGCGGTCGCCGAAGCGTGTGAAGAGCGTGGGCAGGTCCATGCCCGCTTTCACTTCCATTGCCTGCAGGCAGTCCATGCCCGCCTCGATGAGGCCCGGCACCAGCGCCTCGACATAGCCGCACGAATGCACGATCACCTTGCAGCCCAGGCTGTGGGCGAAGTCGAAGAGGCGCGCGTGGCCGGGTTGCATGATTTCCTCGTACATCGACGGGCTCATGAACGGACGCTCCTTGAAGCCCATGTCTTCGAAGAAAAACATCCCGTCCGGCTTGCCTTCCTCGGCGAAGAGCACCTCCAGGTGGCGGATGGTCATCTCCGCGTAGGTCATTACCATGTCCTGCACCCACTCCGGGTTTTCCGCCATGCCCATCAGCATGTATTCATGGCCGCAGATCGGGTGCATCTGCTCGAAGGGGGCCACGCCGGCCCAGCAGAAGAAGCGCTGGCGCTCGGCGGCGAAGGCCTTCGCGTCGCGATAGTTCTCAAAGGGGATGCGGCGGCGGTCCAGCCCGATGAGAAACGGCTTGCCGATCGCCTCCCAGCTCTGCCGGTCCTGCACGGTGAAGTCCACGTGCTCCGGCGTGCTGGCGTGCTGCTTGTGGCGGCGCAGCTTGGCGCCGTTGCCGTCCAGCATCAGCACGGTCTCCTCGGTCTCCTCCAGCACCTCCGGCTGGAAGTCGAGGTTCGCGGTGCTGTTCAGCCACCCGCCGGTGCGCAGGTCCTGGCCGAAATGCTCGCACACGTCCTCCTCGGCGCCGATGTGCCCCTCGGCGCGCCAGCGCGCCACCGTATCGCCCCACGGACTCACCGCGACGGGCACCTGGTCCACCGGTAGGCGCGCCAATGTGCGCGCCATGCGTTCGTAACTGGTCATAGTCATGGGTGACACCTTCTTATTGTAAGTATTGGACTCGTTGTCGGCGCGGAAGCGCCGATCACCTGCAAAACGATGGTTGCGGCTCCGATACTCCCTTCTCCCAGGCTTGGGAGAAGGGCTGGGGATGAGGGCGCGCGCGGGAGCGCGCAACGAGTATCCACATATCCGACGGGGCCCTCACGCAACCGCGTCATGCTAGCATACGCTCGGCCATTTGGGAAGGGGCCAGCCGCGATCCAGAGCCGCGAGACGGCCGCGAGCACTTCCAAGACAGTTTCTAAAGAATCCCTAACGATTTCCGTAATTGCCCGGCGGATGTGGAAGGTATTCGTATGTGCCGCTACCGTCGTTGGCTGGCTCTGGTCGCGCTGCCCCTCTCGTTGGGACTCGCGGTATGCGTCGGTTGGGCTGTGCTTCCCGCATGGCCCAGCCGGTTGTTGGTCGCCTATGGCAGCACGGTCGTCGCGCTGCTGGCGACCGCCGGGCTGCTGATACACTTGCTGCGGCGCATCCGCCGGCACGACGAGCGCTGGCCATGGGCGCTGCTGCTGGCGGGGGTGCTGTTCCTCGTCGGCTGGGTGGCCACCGGGCCGGGCGTGTGGCTGGTGGGCCACCGCACGCCGGCGCCGGCGCCGAGCGGCGCGCTGCTGCTGGCGGCGCACCTGTGTTTCGCGATTGGGTTAGTGCTGCGCGCCGGGCGGCTGCCGCGCACAATGATCGGTTTGGCCGCGCTGCTGGGCGATAATCTCCTCATCCTGGGGGCTGCCGCCCTCATCGTCCTGGAGCGCGGCCAATTCACCCTCCTGATACCCCTCGGCATGGGGACAGCGGTGCCGTGGGCCTACGCCGTCGGCATGCTGCTGTTGCTGATGGGCGCCACCACCATGCTCAGCGGCGCCGTGCCGACGCACCAGCACGGGCCACGCTGGCTGCTGGCGGCCGCGGCGATGCTGTTCGTGGTGGGCGATGCCGCGCTGGCGCGCCTGCCGCTGCTGCCGCTGGCGTCCGGCTTCCCGCTGGCCGCGCTGCTGTGGACGCTGGCCGCGCCGTGCCTGGTCCTCGCCGCCCACTGGGAGCTGGCCGCACGGCCGAAGGACGCCATGCAGGCGCGCGACGACGACGCATACCTTACCGACATGGGCTTGCTGCCGCCGATGGCGCTGCTGCTGGTGGGCGCCGGGTTGGCGATGTTCGACAGCCGCGCGCTGCTGCAGCGGGCCGACCTGGCGGCCACCTGGACGGTATTGAGCCTGGTGCTGCTGTTGGCGTTGGGCCGCGCGCTGCTGCACACGCTGCACACCCGGCTGGCGTACCTGGCGCTGTTGCGCCGGGTGCGCGAAAGTGAGCGCGTGGCGGTGACCGATCCGCTGACTGGCTTGCCCAACAAGCGCGCCTGCCTGCACCGCTTGGAGGATGAACTCACCCGCGCCGCCCGCTACAAGCGCCCGCTGGCCATCATCTATACCGACCTCGACTTCTTCAAAATGATCAACGACGCCCACGGCCATGCCGCCGGCGACCTGGTGCTGTGCGCCGCCGCCCACCTGCTGCAAGATCGCATCCGCACCACCGATCTGGCCGCGCGCATCGGCGGGGAAGAGTTCGTGATCATACTGCCGGAGACGACGTTGAGCCAGGCGGATATCCTCGCCGAGCGTTTGCGCGCCGCGGTGGAAGCCCTCAACCCGCGCCTGTCCAACGGCATCATCCTGCCCATCACCGCCAGCCTGGGCATCGCCGTCTACCCGGAAACCTCGGAGACCGCCGACGGCCTGCTGCAGGACGCCGACGAAGCGATGGGCCGCGCGAAAGAAGCCGGCCGCAACCGCGTGATACATGCGCGGGCGAAGCATTTGCTGTTTGTGTTCGAGTGATAATCGCCGTCGTAATCGTAATCGACAGGCTATCGCGCGGTCATGGCAGACCCCGGCGCCAGGGGAAGGGGTGTTGTATCAAGGTATGGCACGTGCTTTCCTGGGTATCGGCCCCCACCCTCGGAAGGCCGGGGACGGGACCGATACCCAGTATACGGTGTGCGTGACCATGACGCATACGGGGGTGTATGGCCGAGAATAGCGCCTGATTCGCTTACTCCGCCGCCGCCTGCTCCGCCTTCGAGGCGTCGGGAAGTACCGCCGGCTGCTTGGGCAGGGTGAACCAGCCGATGACGCCGGCGACGACGAGGAGCGCACTGACGAACTGGGCGGGGGTGACGACGCCGCCGGTGTCGCCGAAGCGGTAAATCTCCATCACGAAGCGCTCGACGCCTTCCAGCACCAGGAAGACCATGAAGAGGCGGCCGGCGCGCCCCAGGCTCTGCCCACGGGAGAGCAGTAGCAGGATGCCGAACATGGCCAGGGCCATGAATGTGGCGTAGAGTTGTACCGGATGCACGTACGCGATCTGGCCGATGGGTCCGAAGGGCGGCACCGGGCCGATGGGGCCGTTGTCGACCGGCGACGGGAAGGTGACCGCCCATGGCAGGTTCTCGGCCGGCTTGCCGAAGCAGCAGCCGTTGAGGAAGCAGCCGACGCGGGTGATGGCATAGCCCAGCGCAATGCCGGGCGCGGTGCAGTCCGCCATGAGCCAGAACCGCTGTTTCGTGGCCAGAATGTAGCCCGTGGCCGCCAGCAGCCCGCCGATGAGCCCACCGTGGAAGCTGAGTCCGCCCAAGCCTTTGGCCATGATGAGGTTGACGTCAAACAGCGGCCCGGCGTCCGGGGTGATCATGACGTAGGCCACCCGCGCGCCAATGATGGCGCCGACCAGCACGAAGAGGCCAAGGTCGAGCAGCCGCTCGGGGGCGATGCCGCGGCGCATGCCCAGCCGAATCGCCGTGAAGGTGCCGAGGATGAAGCCGACAGTGAGCATGGCGCCGTAGGCGTTGATGCGGATCGCCGGCATGGCGTTCAGGATGAACAGCGCCAGCAGTGTCATGCCCAGCACCACCGCCGCGGTGATGCTGTGGTCACGGGTGAGCGGGCCGCGACGCCGCGCGACGGCCAACCAGACGCCCACCAGCACCACCGCCAGCGCGACAATCGCGCCGAAGATCGGCCAGGTGAGGCCGTGCAGCTCATAGAGAACGGGTTTCATGCGATACCTCCGGGCGGTTCAAGCGAATCCGCCGGCGCGGACACGGGGGAGGGACGACGTTCACCGCGGAACAGCAGGATAACGAGCAAGCCGACGCCGAGCACCACGCAGATGTCCGCCAGGTTGAAGACCGGCCACAGCCAGGTGCGGCCGTTGACGTGAAACGGGATCAGTAATTGCAGGTAGTCTACCACATATCGGTGGAGGATGCGGTCCGTCAGGTTGCCCAACGCGCCGCCCAGCACCAGCGCGGCCATTACCACGCCCACCCGGCTGCCCAGAAACGGCCAGGCCAGCACCACGAAGATGCCCAGCACCACGATGATAAGACCGATGAGGACCGACGGGGGGACACCGCCGAATAACCCGAAGGCCGCGGCGGAGTTGCGGGACAGCACCAGCTCCAGGACGCCGGGCACAAGGATATGGGACCCGTCCGCGAAATGCGCTCGCAGCACGAGTCCCTTAATCACTTGATCCGCCACGACGACCGGCAAGGCCCATCCGAGCGCCCATCCCAGGCCCCTGGCGCGTGTCATCACGGGTTAGCGGCCCTCCAGGCGATCCTGGCACAGCAGGCAGAGCGACGCCCACGGCAGGACTTCCAGCCGGTTGGCGTTGATATCCACGCCGCAGGAATCGCAGATGCCGTAGGTGCTGTCATCCAGCTTCTCCAGCGCGACGTTGATTTTCTCCAGCAGATCCTCCAGGTTGCCTTCCAGCGCCAGGTCTTTCTCGCGCTCAAAGGTTTCCGAGGCCAGGTCCGCCGGATGGTCGTCATATGTGGACAATTCGGCTGCTTGTTCGAGATCGGCCGAATGTGACGTACGGTCCAGAATCTCCTGCAGCTCCTGCTCCAGGCGCTCCTTCTCTTCCAGCAGCCGTTTCTTGATCGCCCGAATACGGGCTGGCGTATGCTGCGCGGTGGCCATAACAATAACCCCTTTCTCTGGCATGTGCCGTCGGAATGGCCGGATACCTCATGCCCGACATCCCGGTGATGGAATTCAAGCGGCAACGATGTTGCCATCGTTGCCGCCGGCACGTATCCTACATGGAATTCCGTGGCTGTAGTGTACCGATTTGACAACGAACCCAAACCCTGACAGCGTCCAATCCCCCGTATCTGTCATACCGCCACTGTTGACGGCGTGCTCCCACCCGAGACAGCGCTCCCGGCTTCCGTATCTGTCACGCCGCCGCGGCCGGCGGCATGTCGATGGCCGCGAGGGTCGCGGCGCACGGCGCGCACAGCGCGGGATACACGATATCTCCGCCCGGAACGCGCCACTGCCGGCAGCGCGGGCAGCGGGCGCCGGGCGCGGGCGTGGCCATCGCCGCCAGGTTCCCGTCCCGGCTGCGTATGGCGTCGCCAGGCGCGTCGTCGCCGGGCGCGGTCGTTATCGCGGCCACGCCGCAGACGGTCGCCAGGATATCCGGGGATAATTCCAGCAGGCGCTGGTACTTTCCTGCAAGGTAGAGGGTAACTTTTGCAGTGGATGGCGAAGAAATCCACTCCGCCGCCTTCGCGACCTGCACCGCGGCCTGCGCCGTGCGCCGCGCGGCCCATGTCAGCGCCCAGCGTTCCGCCTCCGTCGCCGTGAGCCGCGCCGGCGCCGCCACCGGCCACGCGGCCAACTGCGGGCTGGCGGGCCGCACCGCCGCCGGCAGGTGCCGCCAGATTTCCTCCGCGGTGAAGCTCAATAGCGGCGCCAGCAGCCGCGCCAGCCGCTCTACGACGGTGTAGCACGCCGTCTGCGCCGCCCGTCGTCCCGGCTCGTCCGCCGCGGCGGCGAAGAGCCGGCCGCGCGCGGCGGGCAAGTAGCGCGCCGTCACCGCTCCGCAAAAATCGACCAGCGCGTGCGCGGCGTGGTGCATCTCCAATGCCTCCAGCGCCGTCGTCACCCGCGTCGTCAGCGCATCCAGCTCGTCCAGCAGCCAGCGGTCCAGCGGCGCCAGCGCATCGTCCGGCGCCGTCATCTCGCCGGGGAGGAAGTCATACAGGTGCCCCAGCAAGCGGTGGGCCGCTCCGCGCACGCGCTGATACACCCCGCGCACCCGCGCCAGGTCGGTCGCGGTGCAGCCCACGTCGGCGCGGGTGTCGCACAGCGCCGCCCACCAACGCAGCAGCTCGGCGCCGTCCGTTTTCACCACCGCCCACAGGTCCGTGCCGCCGCGCACGAAGCCGTGGGTTGCCGCGGCGCGGTACGGCGGCGGCTGCTCCAGCGCCGCCGCGATCAGCAGCGCCCCCTGCAGCCAGCCGCGGTACTGGTCGTGGCCCTCCAGCACCAGTTCGGCGGGCGCGGCGGCCTCAGCGCGCTGCGCCTGCGCCGCCACCAGGCTGCAGGCGGCTTCGAATCCACCATCGAAGATCTCGTCCGATTTGCGGAAGGCAGTGCCGCCGCAGTGCGGGCATCGCGCGCCATCGGGCAGGAACGCGCGTGGCGGTCGCGTCCACCAGGCGTCCGCGCCATCGGTCTCGAGACACTCGGCGACGCGCGCCACCAGCGCCGGCGTCAGCAACGGCTCCTCGCAGCCGCCGCATACGAACGCCGGGATGGGGATGCCCCACAGGCGCTGGCGCGACAGGCACCAGTCCGGCCGCGCCGCCAGCAGCGCCGTCATCTGCGCCGCGCCCCACGCCGGTTGCCAGTGTATCGACTCGACCGCGGTCAGCGCCTGCTCGCGCGGCGCCGCCACCCGCAGCACCCAGTGCGCCACCGCCCGCTGGATGACCGGCCCCCGGCAGCGCCAGCACTGTTCCCCGGCCTGCTCGATCACGTGAAACGACAGCAGCACGCCGTCGTGGTCCAGCCGCGTGAGGATGGCGTGCTGCGCGTCATCGAGCGCCAGCCCGTGAAATGACGGGCCGCATGCCGCCGTCAGCCGGCCGTCGCCGTCTGCCACCGGCACGACCGGCAGACCGTGCGCGGCGGCCAGCGCGTAATCGTCGGCGTCGGCGCCCGGACACACCACCGCCACCCCGGAGCCGGGATCCGTCTCCACGCGCGTGGTGAGCACCACCGGCAGCTCGCGTCCGGACAGCGGGTGCAAAAACACCAGGCTGGCCAGCTCCTTGCCCAGCGCCTCGCCGAGCACATACGGTTCGCGCATCTCCAGCGCGTGGCCGAACAGCCGCACCCGGTCGCGCGCCACCAGGTAGGTGAAGCCTTCGGCGTCCGCGCGGTCCATCACCAGCGCGTAGCTCACCTCCGGATGCAGCGCCACCCCGGTGGCGCCCGGCAGCGTCCACGGCGCGGTGGTCCACGCCGCCGCCGACATGCGCCCGCGGTCTTCGCCGCTGAAGAGCCAGCGCGGCATGTGCAGCACCGGCAGCGCCACGTGTACCCCCGGCGCCGGCCATGCATGCCCGTCCAGCTCGGCGTCGGACAGCGCCATCCGGCATGCCGGGCACCAGCGCACCGGCCGCACGTCGCGCGCGATCGCCCCCGCCGCCAGCAGCGCCCCGAAGGTGCGCAGCACCGCGCCTTCAAACGATGGCTGTATCGTCAGGCAGGCCGCGTCGTAGTCGGCGCGTATTCCCAGTCGCTGCAATTGCGTCCGCTGCTGCGCCATCGCCGCGGTGGCGCGGGCGGCGCAGCGCCGGCGCGCCGCCTGCGGCGTCGCCGCGGCCGCGTTCCCTCCGTCGTGGCGGGCGACGGCGATCTCGATGGGCAGCCCGTGCAGACCCCAGGCGGGGATGAACGGCACGGCGTACCCCTGCATGCCGCGGAATTTCAGCACCATGTCCTTCAGCAACCGGTTCAGCATCTGGTGCGCGGGCAATGGACCGTGCGCGAGCAGCGGCACGTCATGCAACAGAAAGCGCGGCTTGCCGTCTCCCGCCGCCGCCTGCCGGTACAGCCCGATGGCCTCCCAGTGTCGCAGCACCTCCGCCTCCTGCCGCGGGTGGTCCACCCGCAGCGCGAAGGTCGTCCGCGGCGTATTCACGCTCCACAGGTAGGCGTCGGTATTCATGCGTCGTCGCGCGTGTGTCGTCAGCTTCATATCGTCGGTTCCCCCAACCGTCATCATGCCTGCGCGGACGGCGACCGCATGCACGGCTCCGCCGACATCTCGCCGCCATGTCGCGCAACCTGCCCGTCCTGTCGGGGCGTGGCGAGAAAAACAGGATTTTCCACGCTGCCCGCGAATGCTGTATGCACCAAGCCCGGCGCCCGGACGCCGGAAAGGATGGGCGATACATGAGCGACGAACTCAACGTCAACGCGCGCGACGATGCGGGGCGCACGCCGCTGCATGACGCCGCGTTCTACGGCGACCTGGCCCGCGCCGGCGCGTTGCTGGCGCACGCGGCGGACGTGCACGCGCAGGACCTGTTCGGCAGCACCCCGCTGCACCTGGCGGTGGTGCGCGGCGGCGTCGAGATGGTAGAGCTGCTGCTGGCGCACGGGGCGGACGTAAACCGGCCCGACCACGTGGGGCAGACGCCGCTGCACGTGGGCTTCGCCGAGCCGCTGGAGGTGGCGCGCGCGCTGCTCGCCGCCGGTGCCGACCTGAACGCCCGCGAGCTGAAAAACGGCGCCACCCCGCTGCACCGTACGGTGATGATGAACAACCTGCGCGCGGCGGAGACGCTGCTGAACGCCGGCGCCGGCGTGAACGCCGGCGACAAGCGCGACGCCACCCCGCTGTACCTGGCGGCGATGATGGGCAACGCCGCCGCGGTGACGCTGTTGCTGCGCCATGGGGCCGATGGGCAGGCACGGGATAAATACGGCCAGACGCCGCTGCACGCCGCCGCCGCGTATGGCCACGCCGCGGTCGCCGAGCTGCTGCTGGCGGCCGGCGCCCCGGTGGACGCCGCGGACCGCCACGGCGACCACCCGCTGCACCTGGCCCTCTCCGCCAACCAGCCCGACGTGGCGCGGGCGCTGCTGGCGCACGGCGCCGACGTCGACGCCGCGGACAGCGCCGGCCGCGCCCCGCGCGTCATCGCCGGCGATCAGCCGGCGCTGCTTGCGCTGCTCGATTCTCAGGAGGCTCCGCGATGATGCATACCGTCGACGCCCCCCCGACGACGCCGGACGCGCTGGCGCGCGATGCCTACGCGCTGCTGGGCTGGACTACTGACGCGATCAACATCCCCGCGGCGTCGGCGCTGGACGGCCCGCTGCGCGACGCCCACGCCCGCGTGGTGCCCGAGCTGGGCGCTATCGAGCGCGGCCAGCGCACGAATGCGCCGGTGGATGTCGCCCGGCTGTTCGAGACGCACTACCATGAAAAGATCGCCGCCATCCTGCTGCTGTTGCACTACACGCTGCGCGACCTGGCGCACGAACACGCCGAGCTGCTCGACTACGAGTTCGCCCACCGCGACGCCATCCTCTACGTGGAAATTCTCTACCGCACCGGCGCCGCCGAGGGGCTGGGGCTCCTGTATGACTTCGCCATGGCGCGCAAGGGCGAGACGGCGGACGCCGCCGCGCAGACCTTCTGGGAGAATATCGCGCTGCACTGCCTGCTCTTCCTGGCGCTGCTGCCCGCGGCGCAGGACTACGCCATCCCCTTCATCCTTGACCGCCCTGCCACCCCCGCGCAGTACAAGCGGCTGGCGGCCTCCACCCAGGCGACAGTGACGGCGCAGATCAAGGATTTGTTCATCGGCTGCAAGCTGGCGCTGGCCAGCGAATCGCGCCCCGTGCCGCCGCCCAGCCCGCCCTATGTGAAGCTGCTCCGGCACATGGACCCGGAGATTCCCTACGAGGATTCCCTCGGCCTCTGTTCGCTGCTCACCGCCGAGTCGCGCATCCGCTGCATGCTGCACGCCGGCGACTACCAGGGCGCCATGCGCTGGCTCATCTACGGCTCGGCCGGGGCGGCGCAGGCGCTGCTGCGCCACGCCCGCGAGGCGATGCCCGCCCGCGCGCTGGCCCGCCTGCTGGAGGAAGTGCTGGCGATGGAGGGCACTCCGCTGGTACGCCAGGCGGCCATCGTGCTGGAGATCGGCGAGATGAACCGCAAGGAGCGGCCGGACGGCGGCGACGCCGAGTTGAACCGCGTGCTCTTTGAAGCGGCGATGACGGAAGACCCCGCCCGCCTGCCGGTGGCGCAGATCGCCGCCCACGAGCTGGGTACGGTGATGAACCAGCCGGGCCTGCTCATCATCGCCGAGGAAGCGCCGCTGCTGGACGCCGCCGGCGCCGCCATCGATGCGCTGAAGGCCATGCGCCGCCTGATGGTGGCCGAGCCGCTGCTGGCCCGCCGCCGCGAGCTGTACCGCTTCTACAAGCGCGCGCACGACGAGTTGACGGAAATCCAGAACCTGCTGGACGCGGTGTGGAGCACGCCCAATGGTGAGATGGTGGAGTCGGCGATCACCCGGCTCATCGTGCTGAAAGCCTGGCCCGAGCTGCGCAAAATCGCCGAGTTGGCCGCGCGCTCCGAGTCCTTCGACCTGCGCTGCCTGTCGCTGTTGAAGCGCCACCTGCCCGCGGCGGGAGGGAAATAGCCACACAAGCGACAAGTTGTGTTGATCTGTTGTTGCAGCGCCGCAATACAACGGTCATTCCCCTCTCCCAGTATTGGGAGAGGGGGCAGGGGTGAGGGCGCGCGCGGGAGCGCGCAACGACAGCCCACGCCATGACGGTGATCGTGAATGGGACGCGAGAAAGAGACGGAGACCGATGCCCTGGCATGTTGCCGAAATACTGGTGCCGGACGCGCTGAGCGAAGCGGTGGCCGATACGGTGCGCCTGGCCGGCGCCGACGGCGTGGCCGAGGAGTGGCGTAAGGGCCACACCTACGTGCGCGCCTTCTGGAAGGACGCCGTGGAGGCGGATGTGCGCGCGGCGGTGGAGCGCGCGCTGGACAGCCTGGTGGCGGTGGATCTGCTCGCCGCCCGGCCGCCGTATACCCTGGCCACCATGGAAGATCAGGACTGGCTGGAGGGATGGAAGCAGTTCTTCTCGCCCATCGAAATCGCCCCGTCGCTGGCCGTGGTGCCCAGTTGGATCCCATTTGACGCGCAGCCGGGGCAGGAAATCGTCACGCTGGATCCGGGCATGGCCTTCGGCACCGGCACCCACGGCACCACCTACACCTGCTTGCTGGCGCTTACCGCCTGGCTGCGGCCGGGCATGGCGGCCTGCGACGTGGGCACCGGCAGCGGCATCCTCGCCATCGCCGCGGCGAAGCTGGGCGCCGGGCGGCTGGTGGCCACCGACAACGACGACCTGGCGGTGCGCGTCGCGCGCGAGAACGCCGCGCTGAACGGCGTGGCCGATCGCGTCGACTTCCGCGTCGCCGATCTGCTGGCGGGCATCGACGGCCCCTTTGACCTGGTCATCGCCAACATCCTCGCCCCGGTCATCCTCCAACTCATCCCCGCCCTCCCCGCGGTGCTGTCCCCCGGCGGCCTCTTCCTCTCCTCCGGCTACATCCTCACCCAGGAGGACGACATCGCCGCCGCCCTCGCCGCCGCCGGGCACGACGTGCTCGCCCGCTACGAGCGCGACGGCTGGGTCACCCTCGTCTCACGCCGGCGGTAATAATCCATGGTATAAATCGGCGAATTGGTGGTAAGATTAAAGCGGTTATCAAAACCATGAATCCGCCTCGCCCCCTCGCCCGGTTTGGGGAGGGGGCAGGGGTCCAAGCAACTACACTGGTTACGAGGGTCATGATCGGCCGATAAATGGTGACTGCAACCGTTTTCCTAAGTTCAGGATAGGTAAACGATTAGGCATATATAGGAAAACGGTCCCTGTCACCATTTATTCGCCCACAGGGCTGGAACCGAACGATAACCCGGTCATTCGGGGACAGACTACGAATTACCGGGCATGGCGTGAACAGGTGGATCAGCAACACGGCTGTTGAATGTGTAACAGCGATCATGGACGCTGGTAATTCGCAGTCAGTCCCCGAATGATGAGGGTCATTGATGGCAGTCGATCTTGTACGCGATCCGGATGCGTTGGCGGCGGCGGCCGCCGCGTTTCTTGACGCCCCGCCGCCTGACGGCCCCGGCGGCGAGGCGGAGGAGATGCTGCGCCGGGCGGTCAAGCCCATGCTGCCCGACCTTTTCCACCTCGACCACGCGCTGCAGGAGCCGGGGTTCTCCATCACCGCGCATTTTGGCGCTCATCTGATTGAAAAGCTCGCCGGCCTGCTCTTTTTCACCCGCTACTGCATGCGCTTCGTCTCGCTGAATAGCGGGCAAACCCTCGACCTGAACGACATGCGCCACCTGCTGACCACCTGCATGCAGACCTTCTTCCAGGTCGAGGCGGTGGACGGGCTCGTGTTCCTTTACGATTACGCTTACGCGGAGATCGATGACGGCAACCCGCAGTTCTGGGACGGCGTGTGCATGCACGTGCTGTATATGCTGGCGCGCATCCCTTCCGGCCGGCCGCAGGCGCTGTCCTTCCTGCACGAGCGCTCCCATGCCCGCCGCCACCTGGAGCGCATCGTGAGCCTGCCCGACGATCAGCGCGCCCCGGTGCTGCGTGTGCTGGGCGAGGAATACATCCGCCTGCGCCGCGAGGGCACGCCCATCGAGTCGCCGCGGCCGGCGCCGTACCTGGCGATGCTGCTGAAATACAGCGCCACGCCCCCCGGTGAAGTGGAGGCGACCTTCGTGGGCTTGCTGGTGGCGCGCGAGCGCATCCGCCTGGCGGTAGAGTCCTGCGACACCGCGGCTCTCGCCCGCTGGATTGCCGAGGGCACCGTGCCCGCCGCGCAAACCGCCCGCCGCGCCGCCATGAACAACCTGGCCACCCCGCAATACGTCGAGACACTGGCCGCGGTGATCCGCCACCCGCATGCCGGGCCGCTGCGCGTGGCCGCCGCCGTGCTGGAAATGGGCCGGCTGAACCAGGCGGCGGGGATGAAGGAAGGCGACCCGAACATCATCCCGCTGCTGCGCGAGATGGCGATGACGGACATGCCCGACCGCGCCGGCGCCGCCCGGCTGGCCGCCCGCGAATTCGCCGCCGTGGACAACTTCAACGAATCACTGGGGCTGGTAGAACACGCGGTGATGGTGGAGGTGGGCGAAGAAGCGATGCTGCACCTGCGCGACACCCGCCGCCTGGCCCTCGCCGAGCGCGCCATCGCCAAACGCCCCTTTCTGCAATCCGCCTACGAAATCGCCTTCGCCCACGTGCAAAAGGCGAAAAGCCTGATGGAATCCGTCTGGTCCGCCCAGTCGGAAGAGTTGGCGATGATGTACCTGGCCCGCTTGAAAGAGATGAAAGCCTACCCCGAACTGCAGACGCTCACCCAGAAACGCACAAAGATCAGCGACCTGGCGCAGAAGACGCTGGCGGAGTTGAAGCTGAGCATGTCGGCGTATCGGGAGGAGTGAGCGGTCGATATCGCGATGGCATGGCACAGATTCGCAGCACTGCATGATGTGAAATACTCGCTGAAGGATGTAACTGATGCTGGTCATTGCCCGTATAGCCCTCATGGTATTCATCATACTGGTCACGGCATTGTTAGGATCACTCTCAGATAAAAAAGCATATCCGGAGACGGTCCTGAATATCGCTTGGGGTGCATGGGTGGCGATCGTAGGGATGATTGGCGTATTGACGAAATTTGTCTACCTCAAACTCCCCTGGACAGAAAAAACGGCCGTCTACATCAACACATTCCTGATCATCACTGGTATGGCATTAGCCATCTATTTCTGGCTGCACCATTAGCATGTCGGCGTATCGGGACGAGTGAGGCTGACCTGGAACCGTCTCGAATCGTATCACGCTCCGGTTGCATGAGAACGGGCAGGGGTGAATGTCGAGCAGCGAGTCTGGAAGCCGATGAGAATCGCGCCCGGTTCTCACTGATCCTCCCGGCGCGCGACTCGCGTCAGCTTCCAGACTCGCTGCCAGATGTATTACCTGATGCTTTTTCATCCACTCGGCGCGCCGCCGATACCTTTCCCCTGGCCTACCCCTCACAAAAATACTCATCCCCATGCTCCGCCGCCGGGATGACGACGATCAAGGCTGTGATGTCGCCGGTGGCGCGGTGGGCGGTGCCGGGCTCGATGATGATGGCGGTGCCGGGTTCCAGCGGCACGCGGTCATCATTGAGTTCCATCACCCCCGTGCCGTCAAGGATGTAGTAATACTCCGTGGCCTTCATATGGTAGTGCTTGCGCGAGTCGGTGATGGTGGTGACGTGCAGGTTCGCCACCGGCGTGTCGTCGCGGGTGAAGATGCGGTGACTCGTGCCGCACGGGCACGGCACGACGGTGGCGTCGCGCAGGTGGCGCACCTGATAGCCTCGGGATGCAGTCATCGGTTGCTCTTTCGCCGGCAGCAGTATCTTCCCCCGGTTCATCATCATCCTCTCTTTGGCTGCAATATCATTGAGAAGACGATTCATCAGGAACACCCCTGGTGCTCCTCCCAGAGGCAGAAGTCAGAGACGGGGAGCGTGTGATCCCCCCATGACCCGCGGTCATTTTGCATGAGACGGCGCGGTCACGTTGCGTGAGATTTTACCACTACTACCGTGTAAAGGAAATATTGCCAGAATTCACATGCCGCCATATACGATGTGGCACGCGTGACGGACGGGCGAGTGCGAGCTTTTGACAAAAGCAGATCTGTTTACTACACTGCCGCCTGTATACTACACCAAATCGGGAAGAGAGGAGCAGACCATGAACGTGCGCGAGGCGATTGATGCCCGGCATTCGGTGCGGGCGTATACCGGGGAGCCGGTGGCGAAGGCGGTCATCGAGGGGCTGCTGGCGGCGGCGGTGCAGGCGCCCAGCGGGATGAACACCCAGCCGTGGGCCTTTGGCGTGGTGGAGGGTTCCGCGCGACTGCAGGCCTACAGCGATCGCGCGAAGGTGGCGATGCTGGCGACCATCACCCCCGGGTCGCCGCTGGAGCGCTACATCGACACGCTGCAGGACCCGAACTTCAATATCTTTTATGGCGCCCCGGCGCTGGTGATCATCTACGCGAAGGACCAGACGCCGTTCGCCTACGGCGACTGCCATCTGGCGGCGATGACGCTGCTGCTCGCCGCGGTGGAGCAGGGGTTAGGCTCCTGCTGGATTGGTTTCGCCCATCCGTTCCTCGACTCGCCGGAGGTCAAAGCGGAAATGGGCGTCCCCGCCGACTACGCCGTCGTCGCCCCGCTTATCATCGGCCACCCCGCCGGCCCGGTGCAGGGACCGGAGAAAGCGCCGGCGGTGGTGGTGTTCTGGCAGGGGTGACAAACCGAATTGCGTAATCGGCCCCCCTCCCCAGCCCTCCCCCCGTCCTCTACGCGGACAGGGGGAGGGAGATATGCAAAACAACACCCTCCCCCTGTGCACGAAGGGCACGGGGGGAGGGCTGGGGAGGGGGGCCGATTACGCACTCCGACGTCGATCTTACCGAATCTTCACCACATACACCGTCTTCCCGTCTACCGTCTTCGTCTCCAGGTTCTTCACCGGCGCGCCGTTGAGGATGACGGCGGGGGCGGCGGGTTCGCCGGCGATGTGGAAGGCGGTGGCGGTGCCGGCTTCGGCGTCCTGGCCGGGCTTGAAGGCGGAGTCGATCTCGTAGCGGTGGGCGCCGCTGCCGAGGAACGCGGTGATGCGGGTGAGGCTGACGGTGCCGTCGGCGGCCACCGCGGCGCCGCCGGGCAAGGTCAGCGTCAGCGGGGTGAGGTCGGGCAGCGGATTCCACGCGCAGACGACGTTCGCCTTCGGTTCGGTCAGCAGGAAGATGCGCCGGCCCTCCGCCGCCTGCAGCGTGGCGCCGTTCTTTTCCACTTTGCCCAGGCCCTGCTGCGCGTATGGCGTGTCGCGCTCGATACCCTGGGGCAATAGCGGGCTCTGGCCGTTCACCAGCCAGGTGGTTAGGTTCGGGTTGTCGACGGTGGTGTCGCTGGCGGCTTCCAGTATGTCGGCGCCGCTGGTGTATTTCACCGAGACGACGCTCTTCGCGGCATCGTAGTTCAGCTCGTATTTTGTCGCCGCCAGGTGCTGTTGGAAGGCGGCGAAGTCGGGGAAGTCTTCCGTGTCGGCGAACTCGACGATGAAGCCGCCGTAGGCCTTGCCCGCGGCAACCGCCTGCGCCGCCGGCAGCGGCTCCAGCCGCTTATAGTTGTAGGAGTTGATCTCCAGCGCCGCGCCGAAGGCCGACTGATAGAACGCCGCGCGCTGGGGCGGGCCCACCTGGATGGAGACTTCGGCGTCGCGCCCCAGGTCGGTAGCGGGCAGCGGGATGATGCCCACGTAGGTGACGCCGTCCTTGATGGTGATGCGCTGGCCCTGTTTCAGCAGGCACGGCAGCGCGACTTTCTTGCCGTCGACGTAGACTTCCCACGCTGGCGCGGGCGTTTGGAAGTTGAAGAGGCCGATGCTCGACTGGAAGGACGTCGGCGTGCCGATGTTGTTCTTCGGGCTGGTGAGGGCGATGAGCTTGTTTTTCGCCTGCAGCAAGCTGTGCGTGCCCGGCTGGGTGACGGATCCCTGGCCGTCGTTGACCCACAGCGTGGTGTCCGTGCCGCAGCGCAGGTCCAGGAAGCCGAGGTCGCGCATGCTGGCCGCCTGCTTCGCCTCGCGCCGCCACACGCCCAGCACCTGCATGCGCCCGGGGTTGACGGCGTTGCTGGCCAGACCGAAGTGGCGCGCCAGATAGCAGGTGCGCTTCACCCCGCCCCAGCCGGTGTGCTTTGCCTCGAATGGCAGCGGCTTGTCGTCCACCATGGTGGTGACCCACTCGGGCGCCCACGGGCCCACCAGCGTCTGCTGGGCCACCTGGTGCGGCGGGAAGTCGTGGCCCCAGGTGGCGATGTTGCCGGGCAGCGTCTTCGTGCCGGCGTCCTTGACGGCGCCGCTCTTGGACAGCGTGTGCATCACCGACTGCAGACCGTCCTGCTCGCCCAGTACGAGATCAAGCGAGGTGCGGCTGGAGCCGGCGATGAAGGAGCGCAGGCCGGGGTGATAGGCGGAGACCAACTCCTCGACGTTCTTCACCAGCAGGCTTTGCCCCAGCAGGCGGTCGTAGGGCGTCTGGCTGAAGTCGGCCAGCGCCTTGTTGCCCGCCATGGTGACGGCGAAGTAGTAGTGGTCGATGTGCTCCTGCCCGGAGCCGTCCGACCAGCAATACATGCGCAGCGGGAAGGTCTCCGCGCCGTGGCGGCCGTCAGCCATCGCCCGTTCGGCCTTGACGATGGCCCCCGCCAGCAACGCGCCGGCGCAGGCGGTGGTGTTGAAGTTCTGCGTGCTCATGTTGTAGCAGAAGCCGCTGCGGAAGAAGCTCTTGTTGCCGCGCCAGTCGCCGGTCTTCATCCAGTAGGAGTCCAGGCGGCCGTTCAGCAGGTCCAGCCACTGCGCGCTGGCGTCCACGCGCGGGTCGTCAGCCATTGGGTGGATAAGCTTTTGCCCGACGTAGGTGTGGTCACGCTGCTCTTTGATCGACAGGTTCGTCTCGCGGTCGGGCATCATCCACGCCAGCCAGTAGCGCTTGATGGCGTCCTGCGCCGGCGCGGGCAGCGCCTGGTGATACAGGTACCACTGCGCCATCTCGCGCGCGCTCTCAAAGCCAGACCAGCCGCGCGGCTGGCGGCCGATGAGACCGTCCACCCACAAGGCATACACCGCGGCGGGATCGGCCGGCTTGTCGATGATCTTCATGCCGTTTTCCCAGTGGTATTTCGTCAGCCGGTCGACGAGGTAGCCGGCTACGAACTGGTACCAGAACGGCTCTTTCGTTTTATTCGGATCTTCGGCGGCGGTCAGTTCCTGCACGCGCTTCCACTGCCAACCGGGCATCCACTCCGGCTTTTTCGCGTATTGCGCCGTCCATTTCGCCAACTGGTCGGCGGAAGGCATCACCGCCGTGGGCGCGCCGGCCGGGCCCGCCGCCTTCAGCGCCGCCACGTCCGCGGCGGCGGGCAGGTTGCCGCCCAGCTCCGCCTTGCCCGGCGCCAGCGTGACCACCAGCTTCGGCGTCTTCACCAGGATGGCGCGGCCGCCGGTGGCGGTGGCCCACTCATAGGCCCCGCCATAATACATGGCGTCGTAGGTTTCTTCCTTCTGCACCAGCACGCCGCAATCGGCGAACTGACGCAGCCGCGCCGCCAGCGTGGCGCCGTAGGCCGTGTCAGTCAGCAGCGGGGTCAAGTCGAGGCTCCCTTCGGCTTTGTAGGAGACTTCCGCCGGGCCGAAGCGCGTCGGGAAGCGGTCGGCTCCCTCGTCCGCCGCGCCGTATTTCGTCCAGTAGACGGCGCCGTTGATGGCCGCGTTATACGTGGGGCCGTGCGCCGCGTCCGCCGCCCACGGCTTGCGCAGCGCCCAGGCCATCGCGTGCCAGCGCGGGCGCAGCGCGCGGTATAGCTTGTCCACGTCCCAGTTCTGGCGGATGGTATAGCCCTCCGGGCCGATGTAGTCCGCGTTGCCGACGGCCCACAGCTCTTCGTCGCGATAGGGCAGCACCAGCTCGATTTTCGTCACCGTTTTGCCGGCCGTGATGGCCGCGGCGATTTGCGCGGCGGCGTCGGGGAAGCGCACCAGCAGCGCGCGGTTGAGGGCGTCGAAGGCCAGCGCGCCACCGCCGTTCGCCCACACCACCTGGCCGCCGCGGTCGGTGATCTTCGCGTCAATGACCTTCTGCGCGCCCGTCTCGGACAGTACCAGCGGCGTGTCCCAGTGCGCGCGGAAGCCGCTCATCCCCGCGGTCTGCGGGGCGGAGATCACCAACGTTTCGGCGGTGACGGCGACCGCGGCCAGCAGCAGGCCCAACATCGACAGCAGACGTGACAGACGCATATGGAAACTCCTTGGGGCAAGTTGGCGAACATTAAAGCGCTTTATCTCAGTTAGACACCGATACCCCGATTCCTGTTGCGGGATGAAAATACCGGCAGGACGGGAAGGCGCGCGCAGTGGTGCAATTGCTGCGTGGCGTTCCTTGACCCTAACCTCGCCGTATGGCACAATGACGGGGCCGAAAAGGAATATGCGTCCGGTGCAGTGACGCGCCGGCGCTGGAGCGTGAATGATGACCACACCGAATATCAACCCATCTGACGAGATGCGCGCCGACTTCATCCGTGAGGCGGTGAAGGACGACCTGCGCACGGGCCGTTTTGACCATGTGCAGACGCGCTTTCCGCCCGAGCCGAACGCCTACCTGCATATCGGCCACGCCAAGGCGCTGTGGATCGACTATGGCATCGCGCTCGATTTCAATGGGAAGTTCAACCTGCGCTTCGATGATACCAACCCGGCGAAGGAAGAGCAGGAATACGTCGACGCCATTATCGAGGACGTACGCTGGGTGGGCGCCGATTTCGAGGACCGCATCTTCTACGCCTCGGATTATTTCCCGCAGATGTATGCGTGGGCCGTCGACCTTATTAAAAAAGGCAAGGCCTACGTGTGCGACCTGAACGCGGATGAGGTGGCGAAGACGCGCGGCACCATCACTGAGCCGGGCACCGAGAGCCCCTACCGCGACCGGAGCGTCGAGGAGAACCTCGATCTGTTCGCGCGGATGCGCGCGGGCGAATTCCCCGACGGCAGCCGCACGCTGCGCGCGAAGATCGACATGGCCAGCGGCAACCTGAACCTGCGCGACCCGGTGATGTACCGCATCCTGCACCAGGCGCACCACCGCCAGGGCGACGCGTGGTGCATTTACCCGATGTATGACTGGGCGCACGGGCTGGAGGACTCTATCGAGGGCATCACCCACTCGCTGTGCTCGCTGGAATACGAGAACCACCGCCCGCTCTACGACTGGTTCCTCGATGAGCTGGGCATCTACCACCCAAGGCAGATCGAGTTCGCGCGGCTGAACCTCACCTACACGGTGATGAGCAAGCGCCGCCTGCTGGTGCTGGTGAAGGCCGGGCTGGTGAACGGCTTTGACGACCCGCGCCTGCCGACCCTGGCGGGCATGCGCCGCCGCGGCTACACGCCGGCGGCCATCCGCGCGTTCTGCGCGCGCATCGGCGTGACGAAGCTGGACAGCGTGGTGGAAATCGCGCAGTTGGAAGACTGCCTGCGCGACGACCTGAACAAAACCAGCCGGCGCGCCATGGCGGTGCTGCGGCCCATCAAGGTGGTGCTGACGAACTATCCGGAGGGCGACGTTGAATACATGGAGGCGGTGAACAACCCGGAGGACCCCTCCGCCGGCACCCGCCAGGTGCCCTTCAGCCGCGAGCTGTATATCGAGCGCGAGGACTTTCGCGAGGACCCGCCGCCGAAATTCTACCGCCTGGCGCCCGGCCGCGAGGTGCGGCTGCGCTACGCCTACTTCATCACCTGCCAGGAAGTCATCAAAGACGCCGACGGCGAGGTGGTAGAGCTGCGCTGCACCTACGACCCGGCGACGAAGGGCGGCGACGCGCCGGACGGCCGCAAGGTGAAGGCCACCCTGCACTGGGTGTCCGCCGCGCACGCCGTGCCCGCCGAGGTGCGCCTGTACGACCACCTGTTCAGCAAGCCGGATCCGGACGACGCGCCTATCGGCAAGGATTTTAACGCGAATATCAACCCGGACTCGCTGGAGGTCATCACCGGCTACGTGGAGCCCGGCGTCCGCGAAGCCACCGCCGGCGCGCGCTTCCAGTTCGAGCGCCTGGGCTACTTCTGCATCGACCCCGACACGACCGAGGATACGCTGGTGGTGAACCGCACGGTGACGCTGCGCGACACCTGGGCGAAGATCGAGCAGAAGATGAAGGGGTAGGCTGGGAGCGCGGATTTTCAATCCGCAAAAAATAATTACATAGGAATCGGGGATGACGTGAGCGTCACCCATATCAGATGAACAGCGGCAGGCATGTGCCTCGTCCGGCCCGTCGCCTGCCCCGTCGAGGGGCAGGCGACGGGGCAGGCGGATTACAAATCCGCGCTCCCATGGGTGGCTATATACGAAGGAGGAGCCGGGCGACAGCCCGGCTCCGCGGTTTATCCGCCCGCGTCCGCGTCGTCCAGCACCAGCCGCACCCGCTCGGCCAGCGTGGTCATGGTGAAAGGTTTTTGCAGGAAGCGCGTGCCGTCGTGCAGGGCGTCGCCGGGCAGGGCGATGTCGGCGGTGTAGCCGGACATGAAGAGGCACTTGAGCGCCGG
>CAZPYA010000032.1:0-19897 GCA_964590255.1 uncultured bacterium | reverse complement strand
TGCACGGCGGGAATGAGTCCCAGGTCATCCAGCAGCGCCGGGCGCAGTTCCAGGATGCGTTGGGACAGCTCCCAGCCGTTCATTTCCGGCATCACCATGTCGGTGATGAGCAGGTGGATGGGCTCCGCGTAGTCGGCCGCCATCTCCAGCGCCTGGTGCGGGCGGTTGGCGGTGAGCACGGTATAGCCCAGGCGCTCCAACACCAGGCGGCCCACGCGCAGGATGGCCTCTTCGTCTTCCACCATCAGCACCGTTTCCGGGCCGGTGATGACCGGCGCTGCCACCGGCGCCGGCGCCGCCGGCTCCACCGCGTCGTGATAGCGCGGCAGGAAGATGTGGAAGGTCGTGCCCGCCCCCACGGTGCTCTCCACGGCGATGGCGCCGCCGTTCTGCGTCACGATGCCGTAGACGGTCGCCAACCCCAGCCCGGTGCCGCTTTCCTGTCCCTTGGTGGTGTAGAACGGCTCGAAGATCAGCGGCAGCACGTCGGGGGCGATGCCGCAGCCGGTGTCGCGCACCGTCAGTTGCACATAGTCGCCGGGGGCGACGCCGTGCCGCGCCGCGATGGCCGCGTCCAGCGTCACGTTGGCGGTATCGAGCGCCACTTCGCCCAGTCCGTCGATGGCGTCACGGGCGTTCACCGCCAGGTTCGCCAGCAACTGGTCGAGTTGCGAGGGGTCCATGCAGACCGTCCAGGTGTTGAAGCCCGGATGCCACGCCAGGTTGATGCCTTCGCCGATGAGCCGCCGCAACATCGTCAACATCCCCGCCACCGCCTGGTTCAGCTCCAGCGGCTGTGGGCAGATGGTCTGCTTGCGGGCGAAGGCCAGCAGTTGCCGGGTTAGCTCTGCCGAACGCTGGGCGGCCGTGCGGATCTCCTGCACCTCTTCGTGATGCGGGCTGTCGGCAGGCATCTCTCCCAGCACCGCCTCCGCGGCGTTCAGGATCACCATCAGCATGTTGTTGAAGTCGTGCGCCACCCCGCCCGCCAGGCGCCCGATGGACTCCATCTTCTGCGCCTGCCGCAACTGCGCTTCCAACTGCTGGCGTTCGGACATGTCGCGGATAAAGGCATGCACGATGCCGCGTCCCTCGCGCGAGATCACCCGCGCGCTCACCGACACCGGCACCCGCGTGCCGTCCGGCCGCACTTTTTCCGAGTCGAAGGTGACGACGCCGTCGCGCAGCAGCCGCGCCATGCGCTCGGGCATCAGCGCGTTGGCTTCCGGCGGCGAGGAGTCGTGCAGATGCGTGCCGATAATGCGCTCGGGCGGGCCGCCGTACAGGCGGCTGGCATTATCGTTCGCGTCGAGAATCAGGCCATCGAAATCGTGCATGATGAAGGCATCGTTGACGTGTTCCACGATGGTGCGGAAGCGCGTCTCGCTCTCGCGCAGCGCCTGCTCCGCCAGCTTGTGCGCGGTGATGTCACGGCTGATACTCAGCACGGACTGCATCTTGCCATAATTGTCAAATTCCGGCACCAGGCGCCAGTTAAAGGTGATTGGGCCGTGTTCGGTGGCCAACTGGAATTCTTGTTCGGTCGGCTGGCGAGAGAGGAAGATGGCTTCGACGGCGTTCTCCCAGTAGGCGCACATTGCTTCGTCGAAACCGAGGTCACGATGTGTTTTTCCGATGAATTCCTCGGCGGCGAACGGCGTGACGGCGTTCACATTCGGCGAGGCATATAAATGGCGGCCATCGCGGTCGAAGCGGATGACAATGTCCGGGATGCTCTGCACCAGTGTCCGCAACTGCGTCTCGCTCTCGCGCAGCGCCACCTCCGCCCGCTTGCGATCGCTGATGTCGCGGGTAATGGAGAGGATGCAGGGCTCCCCCTGGATCTCGATCACGCGCGCGGACATCAGGCATTCGCGGATGCTGCCGTCTTTACAGCAGAACGGCGCCTCCAGGCCGACCACTTCCCCGTGCGCGCGCAAACCTGCAACCAGGCGTTGCCAGTCGGCTTCATTCACCCACAGATTCAGGCCTTCCGCCAGTGACGACCGGCCGATGGCATCCGCGGCCGTGTAGCCGGTGAGCGCGGTAAAACCCTCGTTGATTTCCAGGTAGACGCCGTCATGCAGGCGGTTGATATTGATCGCGTCCGGGCTGACGCGGAAGGCCCGGTTGAATTTCTCTTCGCTCTCGCACAGCGCCTGTTCCGCCCGCTTGCGTTCGGTGATGTCCAGCACCTGCGCCGTCAGGTTGATGGGCGTGCCGTCCGGCTGGCGCACCACGGCGAGAGAGACTTCGCCCCACAGCACGGTGCCATCGGCGCGCAGGTAACGCTTCTCGAATTGCTGCGAGACCGCCTGCCCGGTCAGCATCGCGCGGAGGGTCCCCGCGCTGCTCTCCCGATCATCGGGATGGGTGATCTCCATCACCGTCCGCCCGATCAGGTCGGCTTCCGCGTATCCCAGGAAGCGCGCGAACGCGGGATTCACCTGGCGAAGCCGGCCGTCCAGCGATACTTCGACCATGCCGGCGGCCGCGCTCATGAAGATGCTGCGGTACCGCTCCTCGCTCTCGCGCAGCGCCGCTTCCGCCCGCTTGCGCTCGGTGATGTCGGAAAAGATCACGGCGAATTGCCGCGGTTGCGGGCTGTAGGCCACGCCGCCGAAACAGCGTCCGGTCCCCGGCGAATTGTGCTCGTAGCGCGTGGAGACGCCGGTGAGCGCCACCGGACCGAAGATGGCCAGCCAGGTCTGCAACTCGTCGGGCGAGAGAATCTCGCTGGCGCGCCGGCCAACAACCGCCTCGCGCGGCGCGCCCAGCAGCGTCTCGAAGGCCTGGTTCACCTCCAGCGTGACGTAGTCGACCGCCGCGCCGGTCTCGTCACAGAGAATCTGATGCAGCGCGAAGCCGCTCATCATCTCGCTGAAGAGCCGGCGATAGCGCTCTTCGCTCTCCCGCAACACCTCCTCGGCCTGTCGCCGCTCTGTGACGTCGCGGGCGTAACAGAGAATGCCGCAGACGTGTCCGTCCGTATCGCGCCGGGGTGTATAGATGGCATCGTACCAGCGCGTCAGCCCACCGGATGACAACTGCACCACGTCGCTGACGCTCTCGCCGGTGTCCAGCACCTGATGCTTCAGACGCTTGAGTAACTCAGCTTCCGCCGGCGGCAATAATTCCGCATCGGTCTTCCCAACGATACTATCAACGGAAAACGGCTGCGCGGGATTGATCACCCACACGTACCGCAGTTCGCGATCCTGTTCGAAAATGACGTCGGGCGAATTCGAGACCACCAATGACAGGCGCTCTTCGCTGGCGCGCAGCGCTTCCTCTGCCTGCTTCCGCTCGGTGATGTCGGTGTGCGTGCCGATCATGCGCAGCGGCTGGCCGTCGGCGTCGCGCGCGATCACTTTGCCGCGGTCGAGAATCCACTTCTCGCTGCCGTCCTTGCAGCGCAGGCGGTGTTCGCTGACGTAGATATCCGTCTGCCCGGTGAAGTGTTGGGTGAGCGCGGCCAAGACCGCTTCGCGGTCGTCGGGGTCGATGCGCGACTCCCACTCCTGGAGCGTATTGGGTACTTCCGCCTCCGCGTACCCGAGCATGGCCTTCCACTGCGGGCTGAAGTAGACCTGGTCGGTAGCGATGGCCCAGTCCCACACGCCGTCGCCGGAGCCTTCCAGGGCGAATTGCCAGCGCGCTTCGCTCTCGTGCAGCGCGGCTTCGGCGCGGCGATGCACCATGATCTTGTGCAGCTCGTTGCCGAGGAATTGCAGTTGGATGACGTCGCTGTCGTCGTAGTCCTCGGGTTTGTTGCCGACCGCCAGGATCACGCAGATGTGCGTGCCGTCATGCAGCACCGGCACGCCCATCACCCGCTGCACGGGCGCGTGGCCCGGCGGCAGCCCACAGCGTTGCGGGTAGCTCGGGTAATCGTTGCAGATGGCGGGTTCCCTGGTGCGCAGGCACTCCGCCCAGATGCCGCCGCGCTCGGCCAGGTTATGCGTCTCGTATTGCACGGTGCAATACTGCTGCGTGGCCTGGTCCCAGACGGTGAGATCAACCGCCTGCCCGTCCTCCGATACCCGGTGCAGGAAGCCGATCTCGCTGTCGGACAGCGCCACGGCCTGCTCCAGCACATATTCCAGCAACTGCTGGTCGGTCATCTGCGCGGCGCGGGCATACATGTCCAACAGCGTGCGGGTGCGCGCGTGCTCGATGCGCCGGCGGATTTCCGCCAATTGCTGTTCGGTGACATCGGTATACAGGTTCAGCGTCGCCGGCGCCCCGCGCCAGGTGATGACACTGCCCTGAATCGCCACCCAACTGATGCCGCCGTCCTTGCGGACGATGCGGATACGGTACGGCTCCGGCACCTCCTCGCCGCGCAGGCGCCGGGCGTGCATGTCCAGGACGTAGGCAAGCTCATCCGGATGCACGATCTCGGCCAGCGTCAGCGCCAGCAACTCGTCGACGGTGTAGCCGGTCATGGCCTCGGCGCGGGCGTTGATGAACTGGAAGCGTCCGTGCTGCACCACGCCCACCGCTTCGGCCGCATGCTCGATGATAGCGCGGTAGCGCGCCTCGCTCTCGCGCAATGCCGCCTGTGTGTGGTCGCGTATGATCGATTCCCCGATTTGAATCGCCATCGCCTCCAGCGTGCCGTGCGCGAAGGCGGGCACGGTGTCCCGGACATGCGAGCCGAGATGCAAGCTGCCAATCACCTGGCCATCGTGATGAATGGGGATGATGGCCAGCGCGCGAAAATTCTCCTGTCGATTCTCTGGCGGTTTACCTGGAAACGGATGATCTGCTGACGAAAAAAATGCCTGGCCTGCCAGAATCAAGTGCATACGCGGATCAGCGAGGGGTAAGATGTTATTCGCCTGGATAAATGCTTCCGTCAATCCGATATGGCAAGCCAAATCCATGGCGCCGGTTTCCGGGTTCAACAGATACACGCCGCCGCAGTCCATCTCCCCCGCCTGCATCGCCGCCAGCACGCTGTAGCGCAGCGATTCCTCCAGGTTGGTAGCCTGCCCGAGCGCCATTGCCAGATTGCGCTGGGTGCGCAACAGCTCTTCGGCGCGCGACCGCGTGGTGATGTCGGTGCTGATGCCGCACAGCGCCACCGGTTTGCCCTGTGCATCGTTCACCAGTTGCGTGCGGCAGTCGAGGATAATTTCCGTGCCATCCGCCGCGAAATTCACCACTGTGCCGTGCCATTCGCCCTGTTCCAGGGTCTGGGCAAGGACGACCTGCTGCGAGGCGCCGCGCGTCGGGTCCTCGCCAAGGATGGCAATCGGGTGGCCCACTAACTCCTCGCGGGCACGGCCCAGCATGCGGCAGTTGGCATCGTTGACGTAGGTGATGACGCCGTCCAGGTCGGTGATGATGACGCCATCTGAAATCTGGTCCAGCACCAGCGCCTGCCGCTGCATCCGCTCCCGCGCCTGCTTGCGCCCGGTGATGTCGCGATTGGATATACGCCGACCAAGGAACACGCCGGCATGATCAAACACCGGCCGACAACGATGGTACACCCAGCGCACCGCGCCGTCGCGGGTGATGACGCGATATTCCAGTTCGGCGGTCTGCTCGTAACTCGTCAGGTACCGGTCGGCGTGTTCCAGCCAGCGCTCGCGGTCTTCAGGGAAGACGATGGCGTGCAGCAGCGAGGGATCGGCAAGAAATGCTGATACAGGATATCCGGTCATCTGCTCGACGGATGGCGAGATATAGCGCAGCGCGCCGTCCGGCGCCAGCCACATCTCCCAGTCCATCGTCCAGTCGGCCACCGTGCGGAAGAGCTCCTCCTGTTCGCGCAGCGCGACGTCCGCCTGCTTCCGGGCGGTGATGTCTAGCGCGGTGAAGGTCACCCCGGCGGCGAGATCGTCGGGATCGATGGGACTGGAGGACAGTTGCACGTCGAGTAGCGTCCCATTTTTGCGCTGCCACCGTGTCTCTACCGTGCCGCTGCCGTGCGCGTCGATCTGGCGGTACTTTTCCCGGCCGACGTATTCGAAATCGTCCTGCGTGGGGTAGAGCAGGCGCGACGACTGGCCGAGCAGTTCCTCGCGCGCGTATCCCGTCATCTCGCACAGCCGCTCGTTCACTTCTTGCAGTATGCGGTTGACGACCACGCCGATGCCCACCGGCGCGGCGCGGAAGATGCTGGCGATGCGCTGTTCGCTCTGTTGGCACGCTTGAATGGCCGCGCGCTGCGACAGCGCCACCGCCAGGTGATCGGCCAACTGCTCCAGGGTCGCCAGCATCTCGGGGGTGAAGCGGTCTTGCGCGTGGTCGTTCAACTGCAGCAAGCCCAGGGTGTCCGCGCCAACGCGCAGCGGGATCAGCGCCACCGACTCATACCCCTCGCTGTTGCAGCGGTTGCGCGTGCGCGCCTGGCGCTGCTCTTCGGTGGAGGATGCCAGCAGCGCCGTGGTGTGGTTCGACCAGAAGCTGCCGCGCGCGGTGAAGAACGGCAGAGTCGGATCGGTGCGCCCGCGCAGGATATTCCCACACATGCAGGCCAGGCAGGGGTGTCCCTGCTCGTCGCAGGCCACCGTGCCGTCGGGGCAATATTCGCACAGCGTGTTTTCGAGTGCCACAAATTCGGCCGGGAAGCCGCGGGTGACGAAGTAGGGGAAGTCGTCGCCGTCGCGCAGGCGAATACCCACCGCTTCGCAGCCGGTCCAGGTCTGCAGATACTGCGTCACATCGTGCAGCAGCGCCTGCAGATCATCGTGGCCGGCCACCAGGCGCAGCACATGCTCGAGCAACGCGCTGACCGTCAACGCGCCGGGGGTCTCCTGTGCTGTGCTCATAGGCGAACCTGCTTCGATGGATCAGGACAGGCGGACGAGGCGACGAACCAGCGCCATCTGGCAGGAAAGTCGTCCAGCCTCTTGAATAGGTACAAACACAATCTATCATAGCTTACCATATCTGTCGCCCGGGCCTGAGTCTTCCGGCTCTTTTCCGGTGTGGCCTTTAGATTCTCTTTAGAAATGGGGCGTGTCATGCCGCGTGTGTTTCTGCTGGACGATCCCTTTGCCGACCCCGCGCGCGACTACTGGGCGACGCGCGGCGACTGGCGCGCCAGTTGGGTGGATCACCCGGATCGCCCGCTGGGGGCGCCGTCGGTGGCGCTGTACCGGCTGACTTTTTCACTGCCCGAGGCGGCGGTGGCGCGCATCCACGTGACCGCCGACAACCGCTACCGGCTGTTCCTGGACGGCGCGCCGGTAGGGCGCGGGCCCGAGCGCGGCGACCCGCGGCACTGGCGCTTTGAAAGCTACGACCTGGAGCTGACCGCCGGCGAGCACGTGCTGGTGGCGCAAAGCTGGTGGCTGGGCGGGGGCGCGCCCTACGCGCAGACCACCGTGCGTCCGGGATTCCTGCTGGCGGCCGACGACCCGTGGCACGACGCGCTGGCCACCGGCGTCGCCCCGTGGGAGACGCTGCTGATGGACGGCATCGAGTATTTGCCGGCGGGCCTGGCCTGGGGCGTGGGGCTGAAAACGCGCGTGGTGGGCGCGCGCTTCCCGTGGAACTGGCACTTGGGCGAGACGGAAGGGCCGTGGGCGCCCGCCGTGCCGCTGGTGCTGGGCATGGCGGCGGCGCTGAAGAACGAAATTCCGCCGTTCTGGACGTTGACTCCGGCGACATTGCCGCCGATGCTGGAGGCGCCGGCGCGCGCCGGCCGGGTGCGCCACGTGGACGACGGGATTCCCGAGCGCGTATATGCCGCCGACCATCGAGCGGATGAGGCCGCGGCGTGGCAGGCGATGCTCGACGGGACGGCGCCGGTGACGATCCCCGCGCATGCGACCCGCCGAGTGATCATCGACCTGGGGAATTACTACTGCGCCTACCCGCAACTGACCACCAGCGGCGGCGCGGGGGCGGAGATTGGCCTGCAGTGGGCGGAGGCGCTGTACGAAGATGTCGCCACGGAGCAGAAAGGCCATCGCGACGAGGTGGAGGGCAAGACCTTCCTCGGCGTGGGCGACGCCTTCCTCCCCGACGGCGGCCTGAAGCGGCGCTTCACCACCCTCTGGTGGGAGGCCGGGCGCTACCTGGAGCTGCGCGCGACCACCGCCGACGAACCGCTGACCCTCGACGCCCTCACGCTGCTGGAGACGCACTATCCGGTCGAGCACGAGGGGCAATTCCGCGCCGCCGACCCGCGGCTTGAAGCGGTCATCCCCATCGGCGTGCGCGCGCTGCAGATGTGCAGTCACGAGACGTATATGGACTGCCCCTATTACGAGCAGCTCATGTATATCGGCGACACGCGGCTGGAGGTGCTGACCACCTACGCCATCACCAATGACGATCGCCTGCCGCGCAAGGCGCTGAGCTGCTTCGACGACTCGCGCCAGCTCAACGGCCTCACCCAGTCGCGCTACCCCTGCCACACCGCGCAGATCATCCCGCCCTTCTCGCTGTGGTGGGTGTGCATGGTGCACGACTACTGGATGTGGCGCGACGACCCCGACTTCGTGCGCGAGCGGCTGCCGGGCGCGCGCGCGGTGCTGGAGGCCTTCCGCGCCTGGCTGCGCCCCGACGGCCTGCTCGACTCGCCCAATGGCGACGCCGGCTGGAACTTCACCGACTGGGTGCCCGGCTGGTACAAGGGCATCCCGCCGCAGGGCGAAGCGGCGCCCAGCGGGCTGCTCAACGTGCAGTTCGCGCTGACGCTGGGGTTGGCGGCGGAGCTGGAAGCGGCCTTCGGTGAGCCGCTGCTGGCCCAGCGCAACCGCGACACCGCCCGCCAGGTGATGGACGCGACGCTGGCGCACTGCTGGGACGCCGGCCGCGGCCTCATCGCCGACACGCTGGATAAAGACGCGTTCAGCGAGCACACCCAGTGCCTGGCGCTGCTCTCCGGCCTGCTGCCGCCACGGCAACGCGCCGCGGTGGCGGAAGGTTTGCTGACCGCCCCCGACCTGGCGCGCGCCACCATCTACTTCACCCACTACCTCTTCGAGGCCTACACCGCCATCGGCCGGCCCGACATGCTGCTGGAGCGCCTGGGCCTGTGGTTCAACCTCGCGCCGCGCGGCTTCACCACCACCTTCGAAAGCCCCGAACCCACCCGCTCGGACTGCCACGCCTGGGGCGCGCACCCCATCTTCCACTACTACGCCTCGCTCCTCGGCATCCGCCCCGCCGCCCCCGGCTTTGCCCGGGTGCGCGTCGCCCCGCAGCTCGGCCCGCTCCCCTGGGCCGCCGGCACGCTGCCACACCCCAACGGCGCCATCACCGCCGAAGTGCGCCCCGGCAAGTTGGCGACAATCACGCTGCCGGAAGGGGTGGACGGCGAGTTTATCTGGCAGGGAGTGAGTTATCCGTTGAAGCCGGGGGAAACCGCGATTACCTTGAAAGTGGTGCCCAGTTCGTAACACATGACCGCACTGGTTGTAGTCATGTCCCCTCTCCCAAAATTGGGAGAGGGGCAGGGGTGAGGGTGCGCGCGGGAGCGCGCAACGATGACAAAATCATTGCGGTGCTGTAGTAGTGGGTCATGTGTCATGACTTCCGCTTTCCCCTCTCCTCGGGGAGTGGGGCAGGGGTGAGGGGGCGCCAGCAGGCGCAAATGATGATGGTTATGACATCATGACCCATTTTGGTTGCGGCGGTAGCCGCAACAGGAGCCGCCACAGTTGCAACTTCCGCCGCAACAACTAACGTTTTGCTATCATAATGTTTACATAATGATAGTTGCGTGGGTATAATTGCGGACAGGAGGATAGATCATGGTAGATTTACTCATCCGCGGCGTGCCCGCGGAGCTGCACGAACGGTATAAGCGGCTGGCGCAGAAGCACCACCGCTCGCTGCCCGCCGAGACGATGCATCTCATCGAACAGGCGGTGGAGGCGGATACGCAAATGGAGGAGCGGCGGGAAGCGCTGGCGCGCATCGCCGAGCGCCGGCGTCAGTTGCCTCCCGCGCCCGCCGACGCCCCTGACAGCCTGACAATGCTGCGCGAGGACCGCGAGCGATGAGCACCTATGTGGTGGACGCCAGCATCGGCATCAAGCTGTTTCTCGACGAGGAGTTCGCCGAGGAAGTGGAACGCCTCTTCGCCTCCGAGACAACCCTCCTCGTCCCCGATCTGTTCTTCATCGAATGTACGAACATCCTCTGGAAGCGCGTCGCGCGCGGCCTCTACCCGCTGGCGGATGCCCAGGAGAACATCGCCGAACTGGACCGGCTGCACCTGCCCGCCACGGCGACGGCGACGCTGATGCGCCGCGCCTTCGTGCTGGCCTGCCAATACGGCGCCACCGCCTACGACGCCTGCTACCTCGCGCTGGCGGAGCAACAGGGCGTGCCCCTCCTCACCGCCGATGCCCCGCTATGCCAGGCGCTGGCGGGTAGTCCGATCACGGTGCTGACCATGCCGGAATATCTCGCCATCGGCACGTAAATATTTACGCCGTGCTCTCCGCCCAATGCCGCTCAAAGCACTTGCGGAAGTGGAAGCCGTAGGCGGCCAGCTCGATGGCCAGCGGCAGCAGGTGGGGACGGCGGAAGAGGGACCAGAAGACGAGGCGCCAGTATTGCCCGCGTTCCTGTTCCCGCAGGCCCAGCACCCATGCGCATTTGACGCCGGCCAGCAGGTTGTTGAAGGAGAACCGCGGTGGGTGGGGCAATCGCGGGCGGAAATCGCGCAGGAAGGTGCGCAGGCGGGCGTAGTAATTGCGCGGCGTATAGATGGTTTCGACGATCTGCCGGTAGCCGTGCAGCAGCGTTTGTTCATCCATCGCCGGGGTGAAGTTGAGGGTGCAGTCAGTGTTGTCGCCGGTCATGTCGCCGGTGAGACGGCCTTCCGTTTGCAGGCGCCGATACAGGCGCGTGCCCGTCGGCGCATTCAGCAGGCCCACCATCGCCGTGGCGATGCCGCTATCCTGGATGAAGCGCGTCAGCCGGTCGAAGATGGAGACGGGATCGCTGTCAAAGCCGACGATGAATCCCGCCTGCACCTGCAGCCCCGCCTGCTGAATCGTCTTCACGCTGGCCAGCAGATCGCGGCCGGCATTCGGCGTTTTATTGCACTCCACCAGACTGTCATCGTTCGGTGATTCGATGCCGATGAAGACGGTGACGAAGCCGGCGCGCACCAGTTGCTCCATCAGCGTCGGGTCATCCGCCAGGTTTAGCGACACCTGCGAGTTGAACACGAAGGGGTAGCGGTGGCGCGCCATCCAGTCGGTGATCGCCGGCAGCACGTCCGTCTTCACCCGGCGTTTGTTGCCGATGAAGTTGTCATCGACGAAGAAGACCGGCCCGCGCCAGCCCGCGTGATACAGCGCGCTTAATTCGGCCAATATCTGCGCGGTGTCTTTCAGGCGCGGCTCGCGGCCGAACAACGCGGTGATATTGCAGAATTCGCAGTCGAAGGGGCACCCGCGCGAGAGCTGGATATTCATCGCCGCGTACCGCCGGGCATTGACCAAATCCCAGCGCGGGATCGGCGTGGCGGTGAGGTTGGCCCATGCGGTGGACGTGTAGCAATGCTGCGCCGCGCCACGGGCGAAATCCGCCAGAAAGTGCGGCAGCGTGATCTCCGCCTCGTTGAGCACCAGGTAGTCGACGTCGGCAAAGGCGTCCGGATCGGCGGTCACCAGCGGGCCGCCGGCCAGCACCGGCACCCCCACGGCTTTGCACCGGCCGATCACCGTGTGCATCGACGCCGCCTGGATGGACATGCCGCTGATGCAGACCAGCTCGGCCCAGCGCAGGTCGTCCTCGCGCAGCGGCGTCACGTTCATGTCGACCAGCCGCAGCTCCCACTCCGCCGGCAGCATCGCCGCCACGGTGAGCAGGCCCAGCGGGGGATAAGTCGCGCGCCGGGCGATGAACCGCAGCGCGTGGGTGAGGTTCCAAAAGGTATCCGGGTATTCCGGGAAGATGAGTAATGCGCGCATAACCGCCTCCGACATCATTTTGGTCGGCGTGAACGCGGCAGCGTGTCAAAAGTTGCGCCGATACACGGCGGCGCGGGTGACAGATGTCGCGATTTCACGCGACGATCAGGAGCAGAAGGGGATGGGGGTGGTGCCGGTGAGCCATCAGCGGGCATCATCTCGATTCCAAAGAGCCGGTGATCGTATGTCATTATCTCGATAGAGTATACCGCGTTTCTTGCAATACCGCTGATGATTACGGTAAATGTGAAAGAAATATGCGCTGGTTGCCGCTGCTACGCGACGTCTGGCGGTGAATAGCGCATTTCCCCCGTATCCGCTACAATAGGCGCAGCTACCATGACTGTCTTTCAACGCCTGGCCCTGATCGCCAAACCGTACCGCGGCACGCTGACTGCCAGCCTGCTGCTGGTCATCCTTACCACCTTCATCGAGGCGGTGGTCTACTCTGTCCTCTTCACCGCGTTGCTGTTTATCGTGGTGGGCGCGCAGTGGTTCAAGACCCACGGCATGCAGATGGAGTTCCTCGGCTTCGATTTGGGCGGGTTCGCGGCCCGTCTGGCGGGTTCGGCCAACCCCATGCATCTGCTGGTGGTGCTGGCCACCGCGGCGGTGGTGGTGGTGTTCATCAAGTGCCTGGCGGCCTCGCGACAGGGCTATCTCATCCACAAGTTTTCCAATCTGATGGCCCGCGACATTCGGCAGTTGATCTTCAACCACTTCATCCGCCTCTCGCCCGGCCAACTGGAAAAAGAGGGCACCGGCGCCCAGCTCTCGCGCACCACCGCCGACGTGGTGGTGCTGCAGTCCTGCCTGGGCCCGCAGCTCGTGGAAATCATTCATGCCCCGCTCACCATCCTCTTTTCGGTGGCGTGCATGCTCGTCACCAACGTCTACGTCACGCTGGCCGCGCTGGTGCTGGCGCCGCTCATCGCCGTGCTTATCGGCGTAGCCGGGCGCAAAATCCGCAAGCTGGCGGTGATTATCCAGGACCGCATGGCGGACATGAACGCCGCGCTGGTGGAGCGCCTGGGCAATATCCGCGTCATCCAGTCCTTCGTGCGCGAGCGCCATGAAAGCGGCCGCGTCGCCGATCTCAACGAGACGTACTACCGCGACACCATGCGCTCGGTGCGGCTGGCGGAGACGCTCACCCCCGGCATCGAGTTCATCGCGATGGTCGGCTTCGCCTGCGGCATCGTCATCGGCGGGGTGGCCGTGCTCAACGGGGCGATGGAGCCGCACAAGTTCATGTTCTTCCTGGCGATGGCGCAGAAGGCCGGCGCGCAGTTCCGCGGCCTCTCGCGCATTAACCAGGTGCGCCAGCAGGCCAGCGGCGCCGCCGAGTGCATCTTCACCGCGCTGGACGTGCCGCCGCTCATCCAGGACGCGCCGGACGCCACGCCGCTGGCGGCGACAGCCGGCCGCATCACCTTCGACAACGTCAGCTTCCGCTATCCGTCGGGCGACGACGTGCTGGCGGACATCACCTTCGAGGCCGCGCCGGACGAGGTGATCGCCCTGGTCGGCCCCAGCGGCGCCGGCAAGACCACGCTGGTGAATCTCATCCCGCGCTTCTACGACCCCACCGCCGGGCGCATCCTGGTGGACGGCGTCGACATCCGCACCGGCACCCTCGACTCGCTGCGCGGGCTGGTGGGCACCGTGCCGCAGGAGACCGCGCTCTTCAGCGGCACCATCGAGGAGAATATCCGGTATGGCCGGCTGGAAGCGACGCAGGAAGAAGTGATCGAGGCCGCACGCGACGCCAACGCGCTGGAGTTCATCGAGCGCCTGCCCGACGGCTTCCACACCATCGTCGGCGAGCGCGGCGCGCGCCTCTCCGGCGGCCAGCGCCAGCGGGTGGCCATTGCCCGCGCGCTGCTGAAAAACCCGCGCATCCTCATCCTCGACGAAGCCACCAGCGCGCTGGACGCCGAGAGCGAACTGCTGGTGCAGGGCGCCCTCGAACGCCTCATGGCCGGCCGCACCACCTTCGTCATCGCCCACCGCCTCAGCACCGTGCAGCATGCCACCCGCATCCTCGTCCTCGACCGCGGCCGCATCGTGGAACACGGCCCCCACGCCGCCCTCCTCGAACACAACGGCCTCTACCGTCGCCTCTACGAAATGCAATTCCGCAGCGCCGAAGCGGGAATGAAGGCGGGCGAGTAACCGATGCTGTCACGCTCAACAGCGTCTCAGTCGCGCCGCGGCCCGGTCGCCATCAGTGGCGACCGGGCCGCGCATGAGCCTGTCTCACGACACTATTTCTTCCCCGCCTTCTCCGGCGTCGACAGCGGCGGCCATTCCCACGGGACGTAGTTGCGGCCGGTGCCGTGGAGACCGGAGATGACTTCGCCGGTGGCGATGTTGACGGTGAAGAGCGCCGGGGCGCCGTTCAGCTCGCCCCACACCACGGCGAAGCGGCCGAGGAGATCTTCTCCGCGCAGCGTCAGGCCGGGGATGGTCGCCAATACATTGCGGTCACCGGTGAACCACACTCCCGCCACTTCTACCGCCGGCTTGCCGTCTTTCTTCACCTGGTCGATGCTCAGCGATTCGCTTTTATTCAGCAGATACTCGTCCATGCCCGGGAAAGTGTGGGCCGCCGCCGGAGCCCACGCCGGCGCGGCCGCCGCGGGGTCGAGGTTGTAGGCGATGGGCATCTCGCCCTTCATCATTTTGATCATCACCTTGCCGTTCACCCAGGCGATCTGGCCGGGCTGCACGCCGGCGGGCAGCGGGACGATCAGCGGGTCGGCTTTCGCGCCGATGCGCGCCACCTGCACCGCCCAGCCGCCGCCCACCTGCGTCCGCGCGTAGGCCGCCCAGGTGTCCTGCTTCTCGTTCAGCGCCGCAGCGCCGAAAGAAAACGCCGCGCCCAGCCCCACCGGCTTCTCCGGCGCACTCGCCTTCACCAGCAGCAGCGCAAATCCGGAGCGCGAGGTGCGCCGCGTGAAGAGCACGGCGCCTTTCGCCTGGGGATACGCCTCGGCGGCGCCGGTGGCCAGCTTCACCGAGTTGGTGCCCAGCAGCGAGCACTGATACAGGTCGCCGTTCATGTTCGGCTCATTCTCCAGCGGCTCGATGAAGAGCATCGACGCGCCCCACAGGTCCACCGGCCCGCCGTAGCGGAAATGCTTCGCGCTCGCGGTATACAGGTAACGGGTGTTGCGCGCCTGCAGGATAATCTTCCACCCCGGCACCAGCGCCTGCGCATACCCCATCCCCGGCTCCGGCAGCCCCAGCGCCGCGTCCGGCCACGTCACCGCCTGCGCCTCCACCACCGAGATCTCTTTCGCGGACACCTTCACCCGCTTCACCAGGTCCGCCGTGCACTCCGCCGCAATCGGCGGCGCCGCCGCCACTGCCGCCGCGCCCAGCATCAACGCCATTATCACCAGCGCAAAAAACCGCTTCATCATCGTTGCCTCCCACCTCTGAAAAATGCTTCGTTGCTTAGTGAGACTCGCGGTCTGCGTGAAAAGTTCCCATGTAATATTTGGGGTCGGATATGTCGGATCCGACTTATCCGACCCATCCGACCAGAATTCAATTCCACTCTTGCCCTCCACGCCCCTTTCACGCTATAGTCCACTCACCCATGGGCAAACACCACCCCAACAACCAGTTGAACGATCTGGACGGTACCGCGTGGATAAAATTCACACGGACGTGGTTCGTCTGCGACTCGCCGCGCTACCATAAAAACAAGGCGACCGAGCTGCATCCGGCGCGCTATCCGGAGGAGATGGCGGCGGAGTTCCTGCGCTTTTTCACCAAAGCGGGTGGGTGGGTGCTCGACCCCTTTGCCGGCTCGGGCGCCACGCTGGTGGCCTGCGCCGAAGAAGGCCGGCGCGGCGTGGGGGTGGAGCTGTCCGAGCGCTACGCCGGCATCGCCTGCATGCGCGTGGCGCTGGAAGGCGTGCCGCAGGTATGCCTGCCCGGCGACGCCGCCGCGCTGGCCGACCCCGTCTTCTGGGCGCCGCACCGCGCGCAACTGAGCGAGCTGCCGTTTGACCACGACTTGCCCGTTTTCGACTTCTCCATCAGCTCGCCCCCCTACGGCGCCATGCTGCACACCAGCCGCGGCGGCGTCTACTCCAAGCAGAAACAGCGCAAGGACCAGGGGCTGGACGAGGTGTATTCCGCCGACGCGCGCGACCTGGGCAACATCGCCGATCTCGACGCCTTTCTCGCCGCCCTCGGCGACGTCTACCGCGGCGTCGCCCGGTTGCTGAAGCCCGACGCCTACCTGGTCATCGTCATCCAAAACTACCGCGCCCCCGACGGCGAGGTGGTGCCGCTGGCCTGGGAGCTGACCCGCGCGCTGGCCGACGATCTCCTCTTCCAGGGCGAGCGCATCTGGTGCCAGAACACCAAGCCGCTGGGCATCTGGGGCTACCCGCGCGTCTTCGTGCCCAACTACCACCATCACTACTGCCTTATCTTTCGCAATCGGAAACCCGCGCGCTGACAGGAATCCGCGCGGAAGCGCAGAATCAATAGGCATGACATCATCACCGGATATCCAGGCCGTGCCGCCCCGCCGCTCGTTTCTCGTGCGCTACCGCACGCGCATCGGCCTGCTGCTCTTCCTCATTTTGCTGCCCACCGTGCTCTACGTGCGCATGTGGGACATCCGCGCCTTCCCGGCGGTGGGGTATATCCTCGACGCCGTCGCCTACGTGCTGGTGGTGCTGGGCATGCTGACGCGGCTGTGGAGCACCCTCTACATCGGCGGCCGCAAAGATGAAGAACTGCAGGTCATCGGCCCCTACAGCATCGTGCGCAACCCCCTCTACGTGGGCAGCGCGCTGCTCGGCCTCGGCCTCTCCTGCATCTCCGGCAACCCGCTGGTGCTGCTCATCGTCGTCATCTACTTCACCGTGCAGTACCGCATCACCATCCGGCACGAGGAGCGCGCCCTCACCGCCCTCTTCGGCGAGATCTTCACCGCCTACATGCAGCGCGTCCCCAGCTTCATCCCCCAACTCGCCCTCTTCGACCCCACCCCGCCCGACACCATCAACCTCGGCCCCCTCTACAAAGAAATCCGCCACAGCCTCTTCTACCTCATCGTCATCCTGCTCTGGCAGACGGTCACCGCGCTGCAGACGGCGGGGGTGGTGCCGGTGGTGGCGTTGTTCAAGTAGGGGTGTATCGATAGCCACCGTCTATACGCCCGTTGTGCAAAGACGCGACGCGACAGAGTCGCGCCCTCCAGTCTATCCGCGACCAGAAAAATGGTGACGGTGACAAATGACACGCGTCAAGGCCTGATGTCCAACCAGGCACGCGTCTATAAAAACGGTGACAACGGCGGGTGTTCCATATGACCTTGTCCGAAGGACAACAATCCTACAGCCCAGGGTAACCACCCTGGGAAACCGATCCGCCGTAAGCCCCCTTCCAGGGGGCGTTGCTCGGTAGCCCGGCCATTGATGGCCGGGCGGGGAGGCGGCGAAAGACCCGACATCGGAATTCGGCAATTACCTCCGGAGGCGGTCCTGTATTTCGCTATTTCGCCTGCAGCCGACAGATACAGGATCGCAATTTACTCAGCAGGCTGTTACATGTTCTATTTTCTAATGATTATTCTGATGCCGATCATACATAAAAGAATAGTAATATACATTCCAGTATTGTTAATTACTCCAATATATGGATTCGATGTTAACCATAACATATATACCATAATGGCGATCTCTACTACTAACGAAATGAATGCTAAAATATTTGCATAGATAGATCGTAATAGCAGAAGAATAACCACAACAATAAATATCACGTGAAAAGCTAGGAGCGACACAAAGAAATACAGCATGTTATTTTGAGGGTGTATACCAACCATTCTACTCGATAGTAACCATTCAATAGAGCCGCGGAAAAATCCATCAAGACTGAAATAACTAACGACTAATACAAGTATGACTATAAACAATAAGTGTAAATTAACTGGCTTGGTGGGCACATGTTCACTCGTGGCAGGAACGGGCGGCACGATATTTATATTCTCTGTTCGCTTGTGCATCATTAGACCTTACCCGGAAATAAATCGCTGTTCCGGGAGCCGACCTGCCCCCCGGCGGGTCGGTTCGCTCGTCAACACCGGGACTATACCGTCCCCGGTACTGGTCGGTCAAGTTATACAAGCCGGCCGCGACTGTGATGCTCAGATCGAGAATCCCCGCATGGGTATGGCGAAAGATGTCCGAGACGATCCGCTGGCGTTTGATGCCACGGATGGCATGTTCCACGTAAATCCTGCGTTGCGCGAGCACAGTGTTCAGGGCTGGTTCGGCGGGCTGCAATGCCTCGCCGTGCGGCTTGTTGAAGGGGAGATTGCGCCCGTCGGAGAGGGGGACATAGCCGATTGCCAATAGTGCGAAGCATTGTTGAAACACGCTTCGACAACCAGCATACCGAACGATAAAGAACGGGTGACACCGGAGGTCATCCCTCATTCCCGGTTGTATTGCCAGAATCGTTGCGTCCCTGCAGAGGGACGCCCGGCCGATAGGCCCGGCAGGTGGGGATTTCAATCCCCGCTGGTGCGTGGCGGAGCGGCATCCACGAGTCAAAGCGCATCAATCCGGGAAACCAACCGTCACCGACCTCACTGCCCAAGCCCCCTTCCAGGGGGCGTCGCTCGGTAGCCCGGCCGTTTACGGCCGAGCGAAAAATCCGTCCCATCCGTCTCATCCGCCCCCAATCACCCCGGCTGTTCGCTATTGACAAAACAAACGACTGTTCTTATAATGGCGAAGCAAACGCACGTTCTTCATAGCGAGGCTGTCATGCTCGGCTATCTGAAAGAAACCTATAAAACCTGCCGCAAGGCCACCTGCCCCTGCCACGCCGACCGGACACGGCGGCACGGTCCGTACTGGTATCTCGTCTGGCGGGAGCACGGCAAAAAACGCTATCAATACGTCCCACATGACCGCGTCGAGCGCCTGCGCGCATTTCTGGCGCAGGCCCGCGCGGCGAATCGCGCCCTACAAACGAGCAAGGAGGAACTGTCATGGATTCGCATGCACCTGGCCAAACCGATGACCCGGCAGATGGGCTGCCCATCCCTGCTACCGGAGGCGGCGGCGAACTCGCCGAACCCGAGTTTGAACAGCGCGGCGTCTTCGCCACGCCCGGCGCCTATGTCGCCACCGTCAAGCGCTGCCAGCACGTCTACCGCGCCGCCCTCGACTGGGTCGGCATCAATCACGCCGGCGGCATCGACCACTACATCGAGCAAGTCGGACACGACCTCGACTCCGGAGAGTTCTTCCTCCGGAGCGTCGGACGTATTGCGCAGACTGATCCAGCTCTGGTGATCGCTCTGCTGGTGATGCGCATGCGCTGGATCGAGGAGTTCAACGCCGCCGGCTCCATGGAGAAATTCCTCATCGACCAGACGCTCATCGCCTTCTATCACCAGTTGCGCCTGCACGAGCTCATCGGCAACGTGGAAGCCCGCGCCGAGTCTGAGTATTTCGGCGATAAACCGCTGCGTACATGTGATGGCCATCAAACCCGTGATGAGCAATACCTGGTGGATAAATACCTGCGCCGCATCAACGAGCGCCTGCTGCCCGCCCTCGAGCGCTGCCAGCGCATGCTCATCCGCTCGCTGCGCGAGATGCGCATGACCCGCATCACCCGACTCACCATCCAGCACGTCAACCAGGTGAACCTGGGCCAGCAGCAGATCGTGCACGGCGCGCCGCCGCAATCACATCCGCCAACGCCGGCCGGTGAGGCGCAAGCGTGCATCGACCTGTAACCTGCCCGGGGTCGTGACTACCCCCTTTTTCGTCAAAAACACAAAAAAGTGGGGGGTAGTCACGGGGGGTAGTCAATCATGCCCCCTGGCGGACGAGACTCCCAATGCCATTCAAATAAGCCTGCTGCGTGTGGCGAACCAGCCTCTCCCTGCCGTCATATTTCCTCATGACTCTCCCCTCCCCATGTAGGGGAGGGGGCTGGGGGAGAGG
>CAZPYA010000031.1:30802-48402 GCA_964590255.1 uncultured bacterium | reverse complement strand
GCCACCGGCGGCGCGCCGGCGCGGCTGGCCGCGCCGCACAGCGGGCCATTAGGACGCTACGGCACGCCGGACGGCCTTAATCGCGATATCGCGGCCCTGCCCCACGCCGGGCCGAATCTCTCCACCAGCGACCGCGGCGGATGGGCGGCGACGCCGGGTATCACCGGCGGCAGCGGACGTCTGGGCGGCGGCCTCGACAAATCCGGTCCTGGCGAGCTCGGATACTTGCCGCAAGGTGGGCAGACGGCCTACGTCACCCGCGGCACCGCCGGCCCCACCGCGTCCGCGCCCACCTCGGCGCGGGCGGGGACCATCATCGCCGGCGGTGACGGCGGCGTGATCCGTCCCGGCGGGGGCGGCAACGGGCTGGAACGCGACGTGCGCGGCCTGCCTGGCGGCAGCGGCCTGACCACCAGCCGGCATGGCGACTGGAGCGTGCGCCCCGGCGACCCGAACGGCACCGGCCACTCGCCTATCGGCGCCATCCGCGCCACGCCCGGCGCCGGCGCCGACCGCGACGGCACTGGCGGCACCATCATCGCCGCGGGGCGCACTACTGGCCCCGGCCCTGGCGGTATGGGCGGCGGGCCGGACCGCGGCGGCGCCGCCGGCCTGGATGACCGACCCGGCCCCGGCACCGGTCGTGGCATGGACCGCGACGTGCGCGGCCTGCCCGGCGGCGGGGGCGGCACTGGGCGCGGCACCTACGGCGATACCGCCGGCGGCCCCGGCGGCGCTGGCGCGGGCGGCACTGGCACTGGCACAGACCGCGCGGGGGTGAGTTGCGGAGCCGGGCTCGGTGGCGACGGCAACGGCATTTCCTTCCCCTGCCCGACGCTGGCGGTGATGGAAGGCCTGGAAGGTACCGTCTACGTCGACGCCGTGCTGGGCGCCGACGGCACGATCACGAAGAAATCCGCGAAACTTGTCAAAGGCACCGTCTATGACTCGCTGAACAACGCCGCCATCCGCACGGCCGAGATCTATCATCTTTTGTATACCGCACTCACGCCGGCATTAAAGAACGGGCAACCGGTTGCGAGCAAAGTCCATTTCAAAGTCGTGTTCGCCAAGGGTGAAGCGTCGATCGTTCCACTGCCATGAATATCTTTATTCGCACAATATGCTTCCTCGCCGCGCTGCTGATCCTGCTGGGATTGGGCGGCGTGGCCGGCCGTGCCGACGACCCGCCGGCGAAACCGGCCTATAAAACGAAAGTGAACGCCCGCGACGGCGCGGAAATGATCTGGGTGCCCGCCGGCTCGTTCACCATGGGCATGGGCGACGAGGACATCGCAAAGCTGGTGAAGGAACGGCAGGGGTGGAAAGCGGAGTGGTTCTTCGGCGAGAAGCCGAAGCACACCGTGACGCTGGATGGCTACTGGATCTATAAATACGAAGTGACGCTGGCGCAATACAAAAAGTTCTGCAAGGAAACCGGCCGCACCGTGCCGGACCAGCCCAAATGGTCGAGCGACGCCCACCCGGCGGTGAACATTACCTGGGAGCAGGCGCAGGCCTACGGCCAGTGGGCGGGCACGCGGCTACCGACGGAAGCCGAATGGGAGAAGGCGGCGCGCGGCGACGACAGCCGCATCTTCCCCTGGGGCAACGCCTGGGACGAGGAGAAGTGCAACAACTGGTCGGACCACCAGAAGATCGGCGGCGGCTACCAGGCGCTACGCGGCGCGCCGGTGGGCAGCTATCCCGCCAGCGCCAGCCCCTACGGCTGCCAGGACATGGCCGGCAACGCCTGGGAATGGGTGACGGACTGGTATGATCCCGTGTATTACGCGGATTCCCCGAAGATGAATCCCGGCGGCCCGGAAATCGGCGAGATGCGTGTGATGCGCGGCGGCTCGTGGGGCAGCAGCAGCAAAAGCCTGCGCACCACCACCCGCAACGCCGAAGCCCCCGACCTCAGCTACCGTGATGATGGCGGGTTCCGCTGCGCGGCGTCGAAGTGATTAACGATTGACTAACGGGGTGGCGCGGAGTGCGTCGCCTCAGTTGTATTACCGCTCGACGAAGCTCTCCGGCACCATCACGTAGAGGGCGCTGGGGTCGACGGAGAAGCGGGTGGGGGTGCGGGTGGCGGCTTCGCCATCGATGTCCAGATATTGCGGCGGGTCGGTTTCCACCAGCACGTCATCAGCGGTAAGATGGGCCATGGCGCCCAGCGGTGCATACCGGTGTAGCAATAAGCGCAACCAGATGCGCGCGAGCTGCCAGTGCGTCACCGCCTCCATGGTGTAGATGACCAGGTGGCGGCTCTCGACCGAAGCCCCATCGGTGAGGATCATGTTGCCGTAGTAGCGCCCGTTGGCGACGATAATCTCGTGGGTGCAGTATTCGCGTGTTACGCCGTCGATGGTCAAGCGTGCGATAAACGGCCGATGCCGCCAGCCAAGCTGGATGCCGATGAGCGGATAGGCGAGGATGCCCAGCAGGCGTTTGAGCTTCCCCGTGGTATACCAGGCCATCTCCGCGGAAAGCCCGATATCGACGACATTCGCAAAATGCTGCTCCCCCACGCGCCCCAGGTCTACTGCCGCCACCTTGCCGTGAACCAGCACATGAACCGCCCCTGCCAGCGTGAGCGGGATCTCCAGCGAGCGCGCGAAGCTGTTGCCGGTGCCCAGCGGCAGCACGCCAAGCACGATACCGCGCTGCGCGAACAATCCGCAGACGGAGCTGATGGTGCCGTCGCCACCGCCAACGATGATGAAGTGATAGCCGGTGGAAATGGCGCGCGCGACCGTACGGCGGAGATAGGCGGGATTGCGTACGAGATACGGTTCAATACGCAGGCCCAGCGCGGTGCAGAGCCGGAAGATGCGCTGAGCAAAATGCGCGCCGGCACGCGCGTGGGTGTTGATGACCAGCGCCGCGCGGCGGTCATCGCGAATATGCTGCTGTATTGATGCCGTGGATAATCGTTCGTTCATGCGTTCCCAGCAATATATCTTCCACCAGCGGACGCGGATATGCGCAACAACGACGACATCTCCATACACAGATGTCAAGTCAACTTGTAGATGTGTTCGCAAACACGTATAATATAATCGTGTTCAATTTCTTACAGACGATGCTCGATAGTTACCGCCCGCATGTGACAGAGCCAAGCGTTTCGGAAATCGATTGTGCGCATCTGGTCGCGCGCGGCATCCAGGGCGTGATGCTCGATTTGGACAACACCCTCGCACCGTGGCGCAGCCCGGCCATCTTTCCCGGCGTGGAGGCATGGATGCAATGCGTGAAGGCCCACGGCGTGCGCGCGTGCATTCTCACCAATGCCAGCAATGCCGGCCGCGTGCGCCCCATCGCCGACGCGCTGGATATCCCGTGGGTGATCCGCGCGCTGAAGCCATTCGCGGGTGGGTATCGCCGCGGCATGGCGATGCTGGAAACACTGCCGCACGCCACGGCGATGGTTGGCGACATGCTGCTCACCGACATCCTCGGCGCGAATCGCCTGGGTATTTACACCATACTCGTCGATCCGAAGTCCGCGCGCGAGGCGCTGCCCGCCCGGCTCTTTCAACGGCCGTTGGAGCAACTCATCGGCCGGCAGCCGCGCCGCGCTTCCCGATAATAATCCTTGACACCATTATTCAACACTATTAACATATAGCTATACAGTAACTTCGTGGGGGGCGATATGATTGCGATGCGAGTGTTCCAGGGCGTCGTGGGGATAGCCATCATGGTAATGGGCATTCTCGATCAGAGCTGGTGGGGCGCCTTCGGGCTGCTGCCGTTGTGGAATGCCGTCACCGGCAACTGCGGCTGCTGCGGTGATGCCTGCGCGCTGCCGCCGCAGGGAGAAACAGACGAAAAATCGGCCTCCTGACACCGTTCCTCTGGCAGGGAAACGTCGACCCCCGGGGCTTTCTCCCTGGGGTCGTTGATATCACAAGGAAATCGCCGGCGAAGCTGGAATGAGGGAACCGGAAGTGAGGTATCCTATATGCCAGCGATGACCATGCGCCAGCGGTTGACGGCTTTTGTGCGCGGTGAGGCGTACGATCGTATACCCTTCGCCCAATACGACTGTATGATCCCGAACCCGGACATCTGGGCGCTGTTGGGACGCGAGAACGTGGGCATCATCCGCTGGGTGTGGGCATACCGGCTGGAGCAGGAGACGTGCCGCATCGACGTGGAGCCGATCGAGCGCGACGGCCTGCGCGGCGAGCGGCGCGCTATAGTGACCCCGCGCGGAGCACTCACCGCGGAATACCTTTTCGACCCCACCTACGGTTCCGCCGCCTGCCGCTCACATTACGTCAAAGAGCTGGCGGACTACGATATTCTCGACGCCTACCTCGCCGATATGCGCGTCGTCTTCGATGCCACGCAACTCGCGCGCGCGAAGGCGGAACTGGGCGAGGACGGGATTCCCTTCACCAATTGCCTGCGCACGCCGTGGCAGAAACTGTGGGTGGAGTTCGTCGACATCGCCGACCTCGCCTGGCACTTCGCCGAGGATGAGGAGCGCGTCTTACGCACCATCGGCCATCTGGACCGCATCGAGCGGCAGGTGATGGACTGCGTAGCGCAGTCAGATTCCATCTACGCAAGCATCCCCGATAACATCACCGCTGCCATGACCAGCCCGACGCTCTTCCGGCGCTTCTGCCTGCCATATTATCAGGAACTCTCCGCGCGGCTGGCGGAGCGAGACGTGCCGCTGTTCTGCCACATGGACGGCGACTTGAAGCCGCTGTGGGCGCTCATCGGACAGACGGGCTTGCGCGGCCTGGATTCCTTCTCACCACATCCGGACAACGACACCAGCCTGGCGGAGGCGATCGCCTTGTGGCCGGGCATGCAACTGGCGATCAACTACCCCTCCTCCGTGCACCTGTACGAGCCGGAAGGCGTCCGGCAGATAACGCGGGATCTGCTGGCGCAGGCGGGCCACACCGGGCGGCTGATGGTGCAGTTGTCTGAGAACGTGCCGCCGCACCGGTGGCGGACAACGCTGCCGATCATCGTCGAGGAGATACTGGCGTTTGGACGGTAGAGGCAACTGTCATTCGTTATGCCGTAATGAAATCGGACGCATGTGCCGTCGATACGCGGGGTTGGACGCGGAATGCGCCACAGGCACCAATTTCGCGTTGTCTGCACGCAGCATGGCCGTGGCGCAGGGGTAAAAGAGTCGAATCAATGGGCAAACCAGTTGACAAACCAGGTATCTCCGCATGGGAAACCCTGCGGCTGTATTATCGCTTCGCTGGTGAATCGCGCCGGCTCATCCCGCTGCAATTGGCGTTGCTCTTCCTCGATGCGGTGCTGCAGGTGTGCGTGTCAGCGGTGATGGGCTACATCATCGACCAGCTGCAGCGGGACGCCCGCGGCTTCGTGCAGCACCAGGTGCCCATCCTTGCGCCAGCGGTCGTACTCGGCGCCGTGCTGTTTTACTTCATCGCCTACACCCAGCACTACCTGGGCCAGAAGATCGGGCAGAGCGTCGGCGTGCGCTTCCAGGTAGAGCTGTACGAGCATTTACAGCGGCTTAGCGCGGATTTCTACCAGCGCAACCACGTCGGCGAGATCACCGCGCGCATCACCAATGACATCAACCAGGGGGTGATACCGCTGTATAACCAGGTGATGGCCATCTTCTGGGCGGGGGCGATGCTCATCGTCTCCTGCATCTCCATGGCGATGCTCAGCCGGCCGCTCTTCGTGGTGTTTCTCGCCATCGTCTGCATCTTCGCCTTGCTCACGCGCATGATCGGCACGCGGGTGCGCGGACTCAACCGCGAGGTGCGCGACGAAGCCGGCCGCATCAACGCGCGCATCACCGAGAGCATTTCGGCTAATACGCTCATCCGCACCTTCGGGCAGGAGGTGGTCTTCACCGAGGATATCCGGCAGATGTCGGCGTCCTTTCTCACGAAGGTGCTGAACACGACGCGGGTGACGCTCTTTTTCAGCGACATCAGCAATACCTTCTTGGCGATCCTCGCACCGCTGGCGTTGCTCATCGTCGGCGCGTGCTTCATTGGCCCGGGCACCACGGTGGGCATGCTGGTGACCGCCTTCGGCTACTGGAAGACGGCCACCACGCCGATCTCCATGATCCTCGGCACCATCACCACCATCTACGCATCCTTCGCCAGCATGGACCGGGTGTTCGAGTTCTTCCGCGAAACGCCGCTGGTAGCAGACATCCCGTATGCCTGCCCGTTGGCCGTGCGCGACGGCGCCATCGCCCTGGATGACGTGGCGTTTCGCTACCCCGTCGGCGACGGCGAGACGGTGCTCGACGGGCTCAGCCTGGAGATTCCGGCGCGTCAGAGCCTGGCACTGGTGGGCGAAAGCGGCGCCGGGAAATCGACGGTCATCCACCTGCTGCTGCGCTTCTACGATCCGGTCTCGGGCAACATCACCATCGACGGACAGGACCTGCGCAACGTCACGCAACAGTCGCTGCGCGCGCACGTCGGACTGGTGGCGCAGGAGACGGTACTGCTCAGCGGTACCATCCGCGACAACATGCGCCTGGCGAAGCCGGACGCCACCGACCGGGAGATCATCGCCGCGCTGAAGCATGCCGAGGCGTGGGGGTTTATCAAGGAGATGCCCAACGGCTTGAGCACGCTGCTAGGCGAGCGCGGCGCACGCCTCTCCGGCGGACAGAAGCAGCGCCTCGCCATCGCCCGCGTCTTCCTGAAAAACCCGCCCATCGTCATCTTCGATGAGGCGACCAGCGCGCTGGATGCCCTCACCGAAACGCAGATTCAGGAGACAATGCAGCGGCTGTACCAGGGGCGCACCGCCGTCATCATCGCCCACCGGCTGAGCACCATTCGGTATTGCGACCGGATCGTGGTGCTGGATAAGGGGCGCATGCTGGCCGCCGGCACGCACACCGAGTTGCTTGACACCTGTCCGCGCTACCGGGACATGGTGGCAAAACAATCAGTCGACGCCGGTGTCTGATACCCTATCACCGTCTCCTCACCGCACGCCGATATTCCGGAGGTTCACTCATGAAACGTCTGCCGTGCCTCATGCTTCTGCTCTGCATGACCATGTTCGCCCACGCCGCCGAACGCATCTTCACCCAGACGGAAGTGTTGGGCAAGGACTGGGGGCGCGACCTGCTGCACTACGCCGTCAGCTTCACCCCCGGCGAGGCGAAGATAGCGGAACTGGTAGTGCTGGACGCCAACGCCCGCCCCGTGCCCTTCCAGCTCAGCAACGTGGTCGCGCATCCCGACGGCTCGGTGAAGAGCGCGCGAGTGAGCTTGTACGGAGAGTTGAAAGCCTACGACACGCTGCGCTACGCGCTGAATACTGGCGCGCCGAAGCCCCCGGCCTTCGACATGGGCATCCGCGTGACGCAGAAAGAGAATGCGCCGCTGGAACTGCAAAGCAAGATCACCGCCGTGCGCCTGCCCGCCAGCGTGACGTTCCCCGAGCCGAAAGCGCTGACCGATGTGCCTGGCCCGGTACGGGAATTCAGACCATCGCACGGTCGCTGGACCGGCGGCAGCCGCTTTACCGTCAATGGCGAGAACGCGCCGACTGTGATCGGCATCGAGACTATCGTACTTACCCCTGGCCCACTGTTCACCGAGGCGCAGGTACGCTACGCGCTGGCGAACGGCGGCTACTACCAGGTGCGCGTGCGGCTGGAGGCGGAAGCGCCGATGATCTTCATCATCGAGGAGGCGGACACGAAACTGATCGACACGCCGATGATCCGCGCGGAATACCTCATCGGCGACGTTTTCAAGCCGGGGTGGGCGGCTGGCTGGTACCCGGACACCGTCTTCCGCTTCTCCGAACGCAGCACTATTCCTGGCAGTGCGGACGCCGCGCAGGCGTTGACCACGGCGGGCATCGAACTGCCGAAAAGCCAACCGCGGAAAGCCTTCATCTACCGCCTGCCGAAGTGGGGGCAACCCGATTATCCGAAGGAAGGCGTTGACCTTTTCGGCGTCGCGGCGTGGTATGTGTGGAGCGATTCAGCGTGGTACGCGGCGTTCTATCAGGAGCGTGATATGCAGTCGAAGGAGCGGCCGTTCGTCGGGCTTATCCCGCTGCACGCGGGAAGCTGGCGCAACGGGCAGGGCTCACACGTGTCCTGCCGGGTGAAACAACTCGGTGGGCCGGTGTGCTTCAGCGTGCCCGTGACCGCGCCGCGCCACCCCGGCACCTACCTGGACACCGGCGAATTCGACACACGCCTGCCGAACACGCTGGTCCGCCGACAATGGGGCCTGATGGTCGGGCCGATGCCCGCGTCACTCCAGGCCTTCTGGGACGCCCGCCTCGCTTACGGCCATGTGACGCTGAACGATTACAAGGACTGGGTGCTGGAGTGGCCGGCGGACCCGGCGGTCACCTACCCGCGCCTGCCCTACACCGCGAAGGAGCTAGAGGCGGCGAAGGCCACGCTGGCTACCCATTCCTTCAAAGAGACACTCGGCCAGTTCGCCGATGTCACCGGCAATACCGAGCAGGCGTGGAATCTGGCGCAGCGCATGACGTCGCCGACGGCGGGCATCTGGACGGGCGGCGGCCCGGCCGGCCACGCGCTCTATATGCTGTATGGCGGCGGCGACTCGCAGATTCCGTGGGCGTCGCACTACCGGCAGGAACAGGCGGCGGGGTGGTCGCTGGCAGCGGATGAGGCGCTGGCGTGGAAGGGCATGCCGCCGGCGCTGCGCCGGCGCGTGCGCGCCTGCCTGGCGGCGTGCGCCTACGCCCTCACCGAGCCGGACGCCAACAGCCGCGCCTCGGGCATCCACCAGGGGAACCCGAATATGCCGGCCAACCGCTTCCTGGCGCTGCCGCATGTGGCGGCGCTCATTCCCGACCATCCGATGGCGAAGCGCTGGTTGGACGTCTCCGCGCAATACACCACCTATAAGCTGACCTCCCACGCCGCGCCCAAAGGCGCGTGGGGTGAGTTGATCACCTACTACGAGGCGGCGGTGCCGGGCTTGCTGCAAGCGGCGGTGACGCTGCAGAACAGCGGGCGCGCCGGCGACGCGCTGATCACCCAGGCCACCGCGGTGCCGCGCTGGGCGGTGAACCTGCTCACCCCCAAAGACCCGCGCTTCGGCGCGCGCATTGTGCCCGGTTACGGCCATGGCGGCGTGTCGGCTTCCGTGTATGAGTTGACCGCGAGTGTGCTGCTGCGCAATCGCGATCCGAAAACCGCCGGCGGCCTGGCTTGGGCGTGGGACCAGATGGGCCGGCCGATGAGCGGTGGGCACGGCTTTGAGCTGGTGCCGCGACTGGTGCTGCACGCCGACGCGCTGGCGAAAAACCTGAAAGCCGGCGAGGTGCCAACCGACTTGCTCGCCAGTCGCTGGTTTCCGGGCATGGGCGTCGTCTTTCGCGCCCATGCCGGCGACCCTGACGAAACCTACTTCGGTTATCGCCAGGGCTATATGGTGAGCCACTGCGACCCGAACCAGGGTGATTTCGTGCTCTATAGCAAAGGCGCGCCGCTATCACCCGAGCCGTTGCGCGGCTACGTGACCCACCAGGACAACGACTGCGACTGGGGCGGACCAAAAGGTCTGTCCGCCACGCGGAGCGACATCTACAATCGCATCCGCTTCGGCAAACCGTCCGATAACGGCGGCTGGCCGGGCGGCGGGCTGGAGAGCAACGTCAACGAGGTTTACACCGGCACGTCGGTGGACTACCTGCGCGGGTGGGGCGACTACTCGCGCACCGACACGTGGAATCTCTCCTCCAGCGCCGAGAACCTGACCAACCCGGATGCACAGTCCACCCGGTGGACGCGGCAGGTGCTTTTCCTCAAGGGCAAGGCGGCGTCCGGCCCCAACTACTTCGTCATCCGTGACACCTTCGCCGGCGTACCGCAGCCGAAGTTCTGGCACCTGCGTGGCTCGGTAACGCCGGAGCGCATCAAGCTAGACGGACAGACGGTGGAGATTCAGTCGCCGTATGGCGCGCATCTGCACGCCACCTTCCTGCAGCCGGCGGAGGTCAAGGCGGAGTTGATCAACGGCAAGGTCGGCCTGTATCTGTATTCGCACGTGAAGGCGCTGTGGGAGAAAGCACAGCCGGGCGTGCCGCCCGTGGAACAGATCACCGTCGCGCAGGTGCCTGCCGGCGAGAAAGACGAATACCTGGTCGTTCTCTACCCGCGCAAGCACGCGGAAGCCGTGCCCGCCTATACCCAACTGGCGCCGGGCGCGGTGAAGTCCGTCACCGCGGAAGGCACCGACTACGCCTTCCTCAGCGGCGGCGACGCCAACCTGCGTTACGTTAACGCCGGCGTCCACTTCGTCGGCCGCGGCGGCGCGGTGCGCGTGTATCCGGGAGAAATTCATCTCATTCTCACCGCTGCCGACGGCATTGGCGAGGTGGGATACCGGGGGACGATCTACCGCGGCGCAGCGCCGTTCGAGATCGTTATCCCGACGATGAAGCTGGAGCCGGGCGTGACGACGCTGCCCGCGCCGAAATACGCCATCAAAGCCGATGATCCGAAGCTGGTGAAGAACGGTGAAGGCGTGGTGTTTCAGGGGACATCGGGGGGTGTGCAGCGCCTGCCGAACGGCGGCGTGCGGCTGGTGCTTGGCCCCGGTACGGGGAAGGTGGGTTTCGGCAACTATCTCGTGTGGGGCGAGGGACCGTTTGACCTGACTTACGATGCCGCCGGCCTGCACGGCGTCACCGACGGCCGCGAGCGGATAATTTACGCCACGCACCCGCATTTCGACCGCGGCCTCACTACGCTGTGGATCGACGGCACTGGTTGGGCGCCGGGCTTCAGCAACGACCATTTAGTCATTCCGGTGCTGTCCGGCCGGCATGACATCGCCGTCAAGCCGGCGGCGCAGCCGGACATCTTCGAGTAGGAGCAAGCCATGCATATTCCTGACCCCCGCCATATCGCCAACGGCCATATCATCCCCACCGAGCGCTACGCCGATCAGCCATACGTGGTGCAGACGGATGACGGCGCCTGGTTATGCGCGCTGACCACCAGCGGCAGCGAGGAAGGCGCCAACGGGCAGCACGTCATCAGCATGCGCAGCACTGATAACGGGCAGACGTGGTCGGCGCCGGTGGATGTGGAACCGGCGGATGGGCCGGAAGCCTCCTATGCTGTATTGCTGAAAACGCCATACGGGCGCATCTATGCCTTCTACAACCACAACACCGACCGTGTGGCCGCGGTGAAGGCGGAGACCGGCGCGGTCTTCACGCGGGTGGATTCGCTGGGGCATTATGTCTTCAAATACAGCGATGATGGCGGACGGAGTTGGTCGGCGGAGCGCTACGACGTGCCGGTGCGCGCATTCGCCTGCGACCGCGAGAACGTTTACGGCGGCGCGTTGCGCTTCTTCTGGAACGTCGGCCGTCCGCTCATCCTCGGTGATATCGCCTACCTGGTGCTGCACAAGGTGGGGGCGATGGGCGCGGGCTTTTTCGCGCAGTCGGAGGGAGCGATTCTGCGCAGCGACAACATCCTCACCGAGCGCGACCCGGCGCGCATCCGCTTCGAAACGCTGCCGGACGGCGACATCGGCCTCCGCGCTCCCGTCGACGGCTTCCGCGTCGCCGAGGAGCAGAGCCTGAGCGCACTGAGCGACGGCAGCCTCTTTTGCGTCTTCCGCACCATCGCCGGCTGGCCGGCCTGCGCTTACAGCCGCGACGACGGGCATACGTGGACGGAACCGCAATTCATGACTTACACGCCGAGAGGGCTGCGCGTAAAACACCCCCGCGCCGCGAATTTCGCCTGGCACTGTGGCAACGGCATGTTCCTTTACTGGTTCCACAACCACGGCGGGGCATTCATCCAGGCGAATCACGACTGGCTGCCCTACGAAGATCGCAACCCCGCGTGGCTGATGGCTGGCCGCGAGGTGGCGACGCCCGACGGGCTGATGCTGGAATGGTCGCAGCCGGAGATATTGCTCTACGATGACGATACCTATGTGCGCATGAGCTACCCCGACCTCATTGAGGCAGTCGGGCAATTCACCATCACCGAAACCCAGAAGCACACCGCGCGCGTGCATGCCATCGACCCGGCGCTGCTCAATGGCCTCTTCACCCAATGGGAAAACCGGAGCATCGCCCGCGATGGCCTGCTGTTGGAGATGAACGAACCAATACCCACGGTGCAGATGCCCGCGCTGCCACGCTTTCTGGAACGCGATTACGCCAGCCCAACACATGGCACCAGGGATTTGCGCGCGGGATTCAGCCTCGATCTTTGGGTGGCGTTGCCTGACGTGGCGCCCGGCCGCGTATTGCTCGATACCCGCACGCCACAGGGACAAGGACTGTGCTTGCGCACGGCGGAAGACGGCACGGTAGAGATTGTCCTCAATGACGGCCGGCAGGAGTGCCGCTGGGTGAGTGACCCCGACGGACTGACGGCGGGAAGGCATCACCTCGTTGTCACCGTTGACGGCGGGCCGAAGATCATCACCGTCATCATCGACGGGCGGCTGCACGACGGCGGCGTAGCGCGGCAGTTCGGCTGGGGGCGCTTTGCCCCGACGCTGCGCGAGGCGAACGGCGGTGAGACGCTGTGTATCGACCAACGCGTAACCGGCCTGCGCCTCTACGGGCGGGCGCTGCGTACCAGCGAGGCGATAGCGCACTGGCAAGCGGGCAAGGTGGCGACAGGATAATTATCGAGAATATTTTCACATATTTATCTATCTCCGTTCAGTACCCCGGTCATGCACAGTTGCCGCGAGGCGTTCTTTGTATTAATATATATCGGTAATTTTCGTCAACAATGTCCGGCATCCCGATTCCCGGCGCCAGGCGAACCCTAACGCCGGGAATCGCGGCGGGAGGAACGTGATATGCTCGTGGTGGCCTGCATCAAACAGGTGCCTGATACAACCCAGGTGAAGATCGATCCGGTGACCAACACCCTCATACGCGAGGGGGTTCCGTTCATCATGAATCCGTATGACACCCATGCGCTGGAAGAGGCGCTGCGGCTGAAGGATCGGTTCGGCTTCCGCGTCGCCGCCATCTCCATGGGCCCGCCCAACGCGGAGATGACGCTGCGCAAGGCGCTGGCCGCCGGCGCCGACGAGGTGATCCTCCTCTCCGACCGCGCCTTCGGCGGCGCGGACACGCTGGCCACCAGTCAGGTGCTGTCCCAGGCCATCGCCCGGCTGCGCGAGCAGGAGGACGTGGCGTTCGTGCTCTGCGGCAAGCAGACCATCGACGGTGACACCGCGCAGGTAGGGCCCGGCATCGCCACCCGCCTCGGGTATACCCAGCTCACCCTGGTCGACCAGATTCTGCATGTGGACCTGCAGGCTCGCCGGGTGCGCGTGCGCCGCAAGCTGGAAGGCCGCCATGAGGTGTTAGAGGCGCCGATGCCCGCGGTAATCACCGTGGTGCGTGAAATCAACCGTCCACGCTACCCCACCGTGCCGATGCGGTTGACCGCCGACGCCGCTGGCGTCACCACCTGGGGCAACGCGGTGATGACCATCGATCCCGAAACGATCGGCCTGAAGGGTTCCCCCACAAAAGTGAACCGCATCTTCTCGCCCGAGCGTGAAAAGGGTGAAATTATCGGCGATGGCGCCAACGATCCCGCCGGCGCGGCCGATCTGCTGATTGAACGCCTGATGAGCAAAGACCTGCTGCCCCTGTAAGGCGGCATGAAGGATACCGGCATGGAACAGAAGAAACCGAAGAAACCCCGCGGCAAAGCCCGTTTGCTGCCAAATACCTGTATCGCCTGTGGCGCGCGCTGCGAAAGCGCCTGTCCGGTGGACGCCATCACCATGGACGACGCCGGCGCGCCGATCATTAACGTGGACAAATGCATCGGCTGCGTAAAGTGCGTGAAGGTGTGCCCGGCGGAAGCGCTGGAGATGTTCTTCACTGAAGCAGAGCAGCGCATCCTCGACGAGTTGGCCGCGCAGGCCGCCGCCGAGAACGCCCCGGCCGTCGAAGAAGACATCGACGACGAAGCGGCGACACTCGCGGCGATGCTGAAGCAGTACCGCGGCGTGTGGGTGTTCGTCGAGCAGACCGAAGGCCACGCCGCCGGCGTCTCCTGGGAGTTGCTGGGCAAAGGCGCCGAGCTGGCGCAGTCGCTGGACGTCGAGCTATGCGCGGTGGTGATCGGCCACGAGGTGGAACACCTGGCCTCGGACGCCTTCGCCTACGGCGCGCGGAAGGTCTACCTGCTCGACCATCCCGTCTACCAGTTCTACCGCACCGAGCCGTACCTGCAGGCGATCTGCCACCTGACGGAGACCTACAAGCCGGAAGTGATCCTCATGGGCGCCACCGGCCTGGGCCGCGACCTGGCCGGCGCCGTCGCCACCCGGGTAGCCACCGGCCTCACCGCGGATTGCACCGGGCTGGCCATCGACGACCAGCGCAACCTGATGCAAACGCGTCCGGCCTTCGGCGGCAACATCATGGCGACGATTCTGTGCGACCGCCACCGCCCGCAGATGGCCACCGTACGCCCGCACGTGATGCCCATGCCGCCCAAGGCTGTTGGCCGCGACGGCGAGATCATCCGCGATGCCTTCGCCCCCAACGAGGACGACATCGCCGTGAAGGTGCTGGAAGTGCTGATGGATGCCCAGCACAAGGACTCCATCGACATCGCCGCCGCGGAGATCATCGTCTCCGGCGGGCGCGGGCTGATGAACAAAGAAAATTTTGCCATCGTGAAAGAACTGGCCGACGAGCTCAACGGCGTGGTCGGCGCCTCGCGCAGCGCGGTGGACGCCGGCTGGATGCCCCAGGAGCGTCAGGTGGGCCAGACGGGTAAAACGGTGCGCCCGAAGATCTACATCGCCTGTGGCATCTCCGGCGCCATCCAGCACCTGGTGGGCATGCAGGACTCCGACATCGTCATCGCCATCAACCGCGACAAGGACGCGCCGATCTTCGAAGTGGCCGCCTACGGCATCGTCGGCGACCTTTTCCAGGTGGTGCCCGCCCTCACCCGGCGCATTCGGGAGATCAAGCAGCAGCGTGGGATTCCCCTCGCCAATAGCGCCGAGGGGTAGCGTCCCCTCGCCCCCGACCCCTCTCCCCGAGGCGAGGGGTAACAACTATGATGTCACCGCCTGGTTCACCCCCTCTCCTCGGGGAGAGGGTTGGGGTGAGGGGCGAGAGGTGTATAAGAGGTGTTCATGAGTAAAGAGACTCTGTTCGCGGCTGTCCTTGCGGTCAGTCTGATTGTATTTATCGTCAGTTGTCTCCGCCGCTTCCGGCTGGTGACCCTCGGCAAAAAAGAGGATCGCCTGAGCCATTTCTGGACGCGCGTGGGCAATATGCTGCTGTATGCCTTCGGGCAGAAGCGCGTGGTGGCGCGGCCGTTCGGCGTCAACCACTTCGTCATCTTCTGGTGCTTCCTGGTGCTCGTGCTGGCCAATGCCGACTTCGTCATCGCCGGCATCAACCCCGAATGGAGCCTTGCCAATCCGCAAATCCCGACTCTGATCAGCGGCCCGCTCTACTGCCTCTTCGATGTCGTCTCGCTGCTCACCATGGGCGTGATTCTCATCGCCGTGGCGCGCCGGCTGTTCTTCCCGCCGGATTACATCGAGGCGCGCAGCAAGGACGCCTTTGTCATCCTGTCGATGATCTTCCTGCTGATGGTCGCGTTCTTCGGCACCCACGCAGGCGAAATTGCCACCGGTCACGCGGAAGACCTGGCGCCGTGGATGCCCATCTCCAACCTCATCGCCGGCATCGCGGGCGGCACCGAAACCACCACCCAGGTCTTCTGGTGGGCACACGCCCTCATCCTGCTCGCCTTCCTGAACTACCTGCCGTTCAGCAAGCACATGCATATCCTCACCGCCATTCCCAACTGCTTCTTCAAGCGGCTGGGCAAGGCGAACACGCTGCCGCTGGAAACGTTCGAGATCGGCGCGTCGTATGGCGTGGGCCGGGTGGACCAGTATACCTGGAAAGACTTGTTCGACTCCTACTCCTGCACCGAATGCGGGCGCTGCACTGACGTGTGCCCGGCCAACCGCACCGGCAAGCCGCTGAACCCGCGCGAAGTGATACACGACATCAAAATCAATCTGCTGGAGAACGCCGGGCATCTCAGTGCTGGACTTGCGCCGGCGCAGCCGCTCATCGGCCCGCACGCCGAAGGCACCGTTTCGGAAGACGCCATCTGGGCCTGCACCAGTTGCGGCGCGTGCATGGAAGTCTGCCCGGTGTTCATCGAGCAGATGCCGAAGATCCTGCAAATGCGCCGCAAGCTCGTCGAAGAGGACGCGAAATTCCCCGAAGAAGTGATTACCTTCTTCGAGAACATGGAACAGCGCGGCAACCCGTGGGGCATCGCGCCGGCGGAGCGCACGAAGTGGTGCGCCAACATCGAGACGAAGCCGTTCACCGCGGAGACCGAATACCTCTTCTTCGTTGGCTGCGCGGGCGCGTTCGACTCCCGCAATAAGCAGGTGACGCTGGCGCTGGCCGCCATCCTCGACGCCGCGGGCGTCTCCTGGGGCATCCTCGGCCGCGACGAGATGTGCTGCGGCGACAGCCTGCGCCGGCTCGGTAACGAATACGCCTTCGACCGCATGGTGCGCCACAATGTCGCGCTGTTTAAGGAACGCGGCGTGGTGAAGGTCATTACCCAGTGCCCACACTGCTTCTCAACGCTGAAAAACGACTACCGCCAGTTCGGCATCGAGCTGGAGGTGATCCACCACAGCGAGTTGATCCAGCAACTCGTGGCGCAAGGCCGCCTATCGCTGGGCACGGCGAAAAACCTGGGCACGGTGGTCTTCCACGACTCCTGTTACCTGGGCCGTCACAACGACATCTACGAGGCACCGCGCGCCGCGCTGCAGGCCGCCGGCGTGCAGCCCGTCGAGATGCCACGCAGCCGCGAGAACTCCTTCTGCTGCGGCGCCGGCGGCGGGCGCATGTGGATGGAAGAACACCTGGGCACGCGCATCAACCTCGAGCGCGTGGGCGAAGCGCTGGAACAGCACCCCGACACCATCTGCGTCTCCTGTCCCTACTGCCTGACGATGTTCGAGGACGGCCTCAAGGATAAGGACGCCGACACGCCCGTCCGCGTGAAGGACATCGCCGAAGTCGTCGCCGCCAGCCTGCCGGCGAAGGCGAAGGACGAGACAAAAGTATAATCGGAACGCGGACATCCCGTCCGCACGTGTGTCACCATGCCGTCCCGACTCCCGTCGGGACGGCATTTTTGCATCGGCAATGCCAAACCTTTCCCCCGCTTCCGTGTCGAACTATCCATGCGGCGGTTCATCATCTTCTGGCTTTTCACATTTTTGTTGGCAGCATCCTGCGCGCAAGCGGAGGCTGCCCGCTCGTTGTTTACGGACGAGTTGGATGTCGACCAATACGAATGCGCCATCACCCTGGTCCCGCCGACGAATGACACGGCGACGCACCTGCTGTTGGAAGCGGATGCGCAGGGCAAAGGCGGCATCCTCCTGGCGATCTCCCGCGACGCCGTGAAGATCGACGCGCCGGGGGCGAAAAGCGCGCCAGTGAGCCCCCTCAAGTTGACGCCCGGCCGGCCAAACGAACTGGCGATCAGTCGCCATGGCGGCAGGCTCGTTCTCCTCGTCCGC
>CAZPYA010000031.1:0-30792 GCA_964590255.1 uncultured bacterium | reverse complement strand
GGCTGCGGCTTCATCACCCCCGGCAAGGGGTGGACGCTGCAGTCCGCCCGCGCGCACCGGCTGGAGCCGATCGCCTTCGCCGACAATTTCATGCGCACGGCGGACGAGCCCGGTCAGTGGACGGTGCGGCGCGGAACCTGGGGCTTGCTCTCCGCCTGGGACCGCGACCCCAAAGGCGGGTATCGCCGCTTCGCGACGACCGAATACGCGCAAAATCCCTTTGCGTGGTCGGGCAAGGCTGACGGCCCAACTGAGTCTCGCCCGCCATATGCCCTCTGCACGGCCGGCCAGCCCTTCTGGGAAGATTATACCTTCACTGTGGCCATCTGCCCGGCCGCGGGCGGCGCGGCGGGGGTGATGTTGAATCTCGCCGATCCCGAGCACGGGTTGCTCCTCCGCTGGAGCCCGGTGAATGATCCCGCGCCGGACGGCAACCGCTTGCAACTGTTCGCCGTGAATGGCTCCCGGCGCACCCTCCTTGCCGAATCCCTCGGCGGTTACTTGCCCGGACAATGGTATCAACTCTCCGTCGAAAACCTGCTGGACGGCCTCACCGTCAGCATCGACCGTCGGCAGCGGCTGACGGCGCCGGACATGCCCCGCCGGCGCGGCGGTGTTGGGCTGTATGCCGAAGGCGTGCAGCAGACGGTTTTCGACGATGTTACCGTCTACGGACGCAGCCTGAAACGCCACCTGCTGGCGGAACACCACGCCGTGCAGCTCTCCGCGCGCTATCAGGAGGATCGCAAAGGCATGTCTGAATGGGCGGCGGCCGGCAACGACTGGTTGCCCCATCCCGGTGCGCCGGATCTGCGCCTGCACCGCTGGGAGTTCTTTGGCGATCACTGGCTGTCGATGACCGTCACCCCCACGGTGGGTGGTGGCACGCTAGAGCTGCTCCTCAACAACGACGGCAAGGATGCCGCGTCCGGCTGCCGCGCGGTGTTGAAAGGGGACGGTAATGCACTGGCCTGCACGCTGCTGCATGGCACGAAGTTACTGGCGAAGACGACGCGACCGGCAATGACGCCGAAGACCGCATACGGCGTGCGCCTGCTGCGCGACCACGGCCGCGTGACGCTGGAGATTGACGGCGAATTTGTTCTCAGCGCCGCCGTGCCCGCCGATGGCCTGCGCCCGGCGTATCGCGCATCCGGCGCCCTGGCCGCGACCACCGACGTTGTGGTAATCGGCAACCAGATGCTGGACGACACCTTCGCCGACGCCCCTACCGACTGGTTGGCGGAAGGCACATGGATGGCGACCACTCGCTGGTCGTGCAGCCCGCAATGGTCCTTCCTGGGCGGGTGGAGTCGCGGTGACGCGGTGCTGTGGCACAAAATGCGCTTCAGCGGTGACCAGTCGTTTGAAGTCTACATGGCGCCGAAGATGGAATACCCGCGTGAGCGCCGCACCTACGAATTCCACTTCCGCGATCTGGGTGTCACCCTGTGCGGTGACGGGCACGAACCGCGCAGCGGCTACACCGTCATCTACGGGCAGGACGGCGCGCGCACCGTGCTGCTGCGCAACGGCGTGCAGGTGGCGTCGGCGCCCGGCCTGACGCCGGCGCACCAGACCGGCGGGCATACCATGTGGTATGGCATCGGCCTGCACAAGCGCGGCGCGACGGTGGCGGTGACGATCAACCGCCAGGCCGTGCTCACCTTCACCGACCCGCAACCCATTGACGGCGGCGTGCCGGCGGCGTGGACGACCGACAACGGCGTGGCGGTGGCGCGGGTGCGAATGGCCTTCGCCACCCCGCCGGCGCCGCGCACCGATCCGCAGGTGGCGCTGGACAGCCCCTGGTGCCCGGAATGGGCGGAAATCGGGCGGCCGGTGGCGCTGCCCTTCCCCGGCACGGTGGCCACCAGCGGCAAGCTGGTGCGGCTGCAGGCGGCGGCACGCGACGTACCCGCCGGCGAACCCGCGCCCGCGGTGGCTGGCACGACGGTGACCATCACCCCGAAGCTGGCCGGCTCGCACTGGTACCAGGTGCAGGCCACCGACGGCGAGACGACCTCGCCCGCATATCACGCGGCGCTGCAGGTCTTCAACCCCGCGGCGGGGCGCGACGACAGCCGGGCGGTAGTGCTATACCGTTTCGACGAAGGGGACGGACAGACGATCCGCGACCGCTCCGCCGTCAAACCTGCCGCCGATCTCATCATCTCCGCCGAATCGACGGCGGCCTGGCTGCCAGGGCAGGGGCTCAATCTACGCGGGGTGAACCGCATCGCCACCGCGGCGGGGGTGGGCAAGCTGATGGCGCTGGCGAAAAGCCGCGCCGCCACCTTTGAATTCTGGATCAGCGCTGACACCATCTTCCCGCCCACCGACTGGCTGGGGTATCTCCTCTCGTGGGAAAAGGCGGGCAATCCGGCACAGAACCTGTCCGTGGCGCAGATCAGCTCCAAGGTGCTGATCATCCCCGATGGCACCATCTTCATCCCGCGCGGCTACTTCCATACCGACGCAAACCAGACGTGCGCACTCTTCAATGGCTACCGCACCGGGCTGCAGCACATCGTCTTCGCCTGGGATGGCCGCGTCACCCGCTGCTACCTGAACGGTGCGAAGGTCGGCGAACGCTATACCGCGTGGAAACCGGAGGGATGGAGCCCCGACGCGCAACTGATGCTCGGCAACCAGCTCAATATCCAGCCTCCCGACCAGGCGCGCTATGTCGCCTACCTGATGGTCGCCCCGTATATTCTGAAGGGCCAGGGCACCGGCCACCACGCATTCCTCGGCACATTTTACCTCGCCGCGGTGCATGACCGCTGCTTAAGCGAGGCGGATGTGGCGCGGCACTACGGGGCGGGGCCGGGGGCGAAGTAGTTTCCGGTTTCACGGTTTCATGATCAGCCCGCCGCACGCCCCATCGCAGGGCGTGCGGCGGAAATGCGGATTACAAATCCGCGCTCCCAGTTATACTTTTGTCCCTTGCTTGAACTGCGGCAGATATTCCGCGTTCTGTTTGAGCATGGCGTCGACCATCGCCCTGATCTCGGCGAGGGAGAGGACGGCGCTGGTGAGCGGGTCGTAGCAGATGGCCTGGTAGAGCAGGCGGGCGTCGCCGGTGAGGGCGGACTCGACGGCCATTTCCTCGATGGCGACGGAGAGGTTATTAAGGGCGGCGAGTTGCGGGGGCAGCGCGCCGACGTGAATGCTGTTGAAGCCCAAACGGTTGACCACTACCGGCACCTCGACGCAGGCGCCATCCGGCAGATTCGTCACCAGGCCGGTATTCGGCACGTTGCCGTTGAATTCGTACGCTTCGCCGCCCAGATAGGCGTGGATGATAGAGGCGGCGTATTCATGGCCGCGCTGCAGGCTGATGGGTTCATCCTTAGCCAGCCACTCCTCGGTTTCCTTCAACCAGCGATCTTCGCGTCCCAGGTATTCGTTGAGGATATAGGCATAATGGCCGGGATTCCAGCCGGTGCCATGGGTGCAGTATTTCTCGATGAGGTCGGGGCGCTTGCGGAACCACGGGTTGTATTCCGAGTTGTGCCCGCTGGACTCGGTGACGTAGTAGTCCAGCGCCAGGAACATCTCATTGCGCACCTGCTCCTCGTTGTAAACGTCTTCCCGCTCGGTGATGGCCTTGCGGATGAGCGGGTAGGCATCCTCGCCTTTCCACAGGTACTTGAGATACCACGCCTGGTGGTTGATGCCGGCGCAGACGTAGTCGATCTCCTCCACCGGCGCGCCGATCCAGTTCGCAAGCATGCCCGCGGTGCCCTGCACGCTGTGGCAGAGGCCGGTGACCTGGATGCTGGAGGTGCGCTGCATGGCGCGGCACAGCATCGCCATAGGGTTAGTGTAGTTGAGCAGGATGGCGCGCGGGCAGACGCGCTCCATGTCACGAACGATGTCAACCATCACCGGGATGGTGCGCAGCGCGCGGAAGATGCCACTGGGGCCGCGGGTGTCGCCGACGTTGGTGTCGACGCCGAACGCCTTCGGAATTTCGATGTCGTGGCGCCACACCTGCACGCCGCCGGCGAGGATGGTGCAGAGCACGGCGTCGGCGCCGTCGAGGGCTTCCGCGCGGTCGAGGGTGGCGGTCACCGTGGCCGGGTAGTTACCCTGTGCGACAATCTTGTCGGTGGCCTTTTTCGCGAAATCCAGCCGCAGCGGGTCGACGTCCATCAGCGCAATCTCCGCGTCGCGCATGGTGGGGAAGGTGAGAATATCGCGCACCAGGCCGCGGGTGAAGCCCAGGCTGCCGGCGCCGATGAAGGTGATTTTGGCCATGAAACGCCTCCGGGAAATAGGTGTGCTGTTCTATTTCGTGGAGTGGGGGACGATTCCTTTTACGCCGGCTTATCGCATCTGGAACGTGCCGAAGGCGTAGGTGCCCATGGCGGCGTTGACGCGCGTGATGGACGGCGACATGGTGGCGTCGATATCCGGCGCGGACTGCGCGAAGACGCTCACTTGCACTGACTCACAGCGCGTGAAGATGCCAACGGGGATGAACACCTCGCGAGCGTCGGCGGGCAGCAGGTCGGCGGTGGGGTCGTAGAGGGCGTCGAAGGTGATGGGACGGGCGGCGGAGGTCCAAATCACCCGGTGGCTCATCTGTCCGTCATCGTTCAGCGCCTCTCCCTCCACGGTGACCAGGTAGCCGGCGGCGCCGGGCACCGCCCCCCAGGCGATGCGCGCAGGACGGACGGTATTGATAACCGGCGCCAGCGGATAGGTGATGGATGGGATAGCCAACATCTGCCCGGCAGGCAGCGTCCAGGCGCGGGCGTAGCCGCCGTCGGCTGCCAGCGCCGGCGTGGCGCCCAGCGGGATGGGGCCGTCCAAGTCGCGGCGTCCGGCATAGAAATACAGGTCGCCGGGGCGCACGTAGCCGGGCAGCCACTCCCCGGGCTGCACCGTCAGCGGCTGGCCGGCAGCGGGAGCGTTGCCGCTGCCCCAGTAGACATGTAACGGCACGGTGTCGTCGCAGAGGCCGTCCTCAGGCGCGATGGATGCCGGGCCACTCATGACCAGCGCACGCGTCAGCCCCTCCAGCGCCAGCGTCATGTTCGCGCGTAGCGGAGCGCTCTGCGGCACCGTCAGCTTGGCGAACACCTCGTGGAACTCGTCTTCCGGCCCGCCGCTGCCGGCCACGGTGCCCACCTTCCAATGGAAATAGGTTAACCGCACCTGGTCCGTCGGGATGGTGACGCTCTTTGCCACGCCGCCGCCCCCGCCGCAGCCGGCCAGCCCCACCAGCGCCAGTGCCCCCAGAAGCATCAATATTCCACGCATCGGCGTTTCCTCCCGCCTCATTCTACCGGTTGGCCGGCGCGAGAGACGGGTCGAAAACCAAACAAAGCGCGGGAAGGCCGCAACTGCCATGTCGAACACGAGTTTTAACATATTTTCCGCTGAGGCGGGGTGTCGTATTGACCGGAAGGGGAAGCGAGGGATAGAATGAATAACCATGCGACAGGGCCCAGGACACTTGACACTGGTACGCACGTCCCGTTCGCCGGACGTTATCCGCCGCCATGCCCACAATTATTACCTGCTGGGCATACGCCGGGCGGATGTGGGTGCGGCGGATGAGGCGCGTGCACACCTAAGCCGGGCACTGGAATTCGACCCCGCGTTCTTGCCCGCGCTGCGGGCGCTGTCCGACCTGGAGTTTGCCGCCGGCCGTTTCGCGGAAGCGCGCACCTGGCTGGAGCGCGCGCTGGCGGCGACCGGCCCCGATCCGGACCTGCTCTTCCAACTCGGCAACATCGCGCTGAACTTGGGCGAGCCGCAGCGCGCGCTGACCGCCTACCACGAGGCGGAGACGCTGGAGCACGCGACCGCCGAGCTACGCTTCAACATCGGGCTGGCCTACCTCCTCATGGGCGAAAGCGCGCAAGCAGAGACATCCTTCACCCAACTGCTGGAGGAGCAGCCGCGAAACGCCCGAGTGTGGGACGCGCTTGGGTGCGCCCTGCGGCAGCGGATGGACGACACGCGTGCCGCGACAGCCTTTGCGAAAGCGCTGGAACTGGACGCGACGCTGAACGATGCCCGCGACCACCTGGCGCAACTGCTGCTGGAGACGCAGGAACTGGCGGCGGCGCGGCAGGTGCTAGAGCGGGCGTTGCAGCAGGAGCCGGACCGGCGCAGCAGCCTGCACCTGCTGGGGATGGTGTATGCCGGCTACCGGGATTTCGACCAGGCGGCGCAATGCTGGCAGCACCTGGTGGACTTGGGACAGGCGACGCCGGAGGCGTTTCAATCGCTGGCAGCGGCCTACGTGCGCACCGGCAACCGTCCGAGCGCCCGCGCCGCGCTGGTGGTGATGCTGGAACAATATCCCGATCACGCCTATGCGCACCTGCAGATGGGCCTGCTGGTGATGGAGGACGGCGAGACGGAGGTTGGCTGGGCGCACCTGGACACCGCGGTGCGGCTCGCTCCGCACGATCCGGCGGTGCTGCGCGCGCGGGAAGCGGCGCGGACGCTGCTGCCGGGGCGGCGGTAGCCTTTCCGGCTGTCCGGCGCGAACGCTTGTCTTCCCTGGCAACAGACCCGAAACTATTGTTTCATAACAGGTGTTTGCAAAATCCGCGCAGGTGTGGTAGGATAATGCATCCCCGGAGCGCCGGCTTCGGTAACCAGGTATTCACAAACGCGCTGAAAGAGGAGGCGACGATGGAAGGACTGACCAGGCGACAGCAGGAGGTGTTATCGGGCATCCGTGCCATTCTGCAGGACACCGGGCATCCCCCGACCGTGCGCGAGCTCGGCGAAAAACTCGGCCTGCGATCGAGCTGCACCGTGCAGCGGCACCTGGAAGCCCTCGAGCGCAAAGGGTTCATCCGCCGGAACCCGACGAAGGCGCGCACCATTGAAATTACCCGCGGGCTGAAGCCGGTGTCGCGCGAAGCCGCCGACGGCGGGCTGGTGCCGCTGCCCATTCTGGGCACCGTCACCGCTGGCCAGCCGATCCTTGCCGTGGAGAACGTGGAAGACACGCTGGCACTGCCCCGCACGCTGGTGTCGGACGTCGACTGCTTCGCCCTGCGCGTGCGCGGCGACAGCATGATCAACGCCGGCCTCTATGACGGCGACCTCGCGGTGGTGAAGAAACAGGACACCGCCGGCAACGGCGACGTCGTGGTAGCCCTGCTGGAAGACGAAGCGACGATCAAGCGCTTCTTCCGCGAAGGCGGCCGCTATCGCCTGCAGCCGGAAAACCCGGCCTACGAGCCGATCATGGTAGACAAGGTGAAGATCCTCGGCAAACTGATGCTGAGCATCCACAAGTTCTAACAACCATTCGCCACCTGCATTGTCTAACAGGGAGGGGCGGGCACAGCCCGCCTCTCCTGCAGCGTTTGCGGCGCGGCGCGCCGCGTATTCACTCCCGGAGGGAGCGTTGACACAGCGATGACATCCATCGATCCGACCGTCTCCGTCGTCATCCCCTGCTACAACGAAGTGGGGACGTTGCGTGACCTGCACGCGCAATTGACCGCCGTGCTCCAGGACCTGACGGTCAGCTACGAGCTGATCTTCATCGACGACGGCAGCACCGACGGCTCGCGCGAGCTGCTGCGCGAGCTGGCCACTGCCGACGCCGCCTGCCGCGTCATCTTCTTCCGCCGCAACTACGGCAAATCCGCCGGGCTCGACGCCGGATTTCGCGCCGTGCGCGGCCAATACGTGCTGATGCTGGACGCGGACCTGCAGGACGACCCGGCGGAGATTCCCCGCTTCCTGGACGCGCTGCAGCGCGTCGACATGGTGGTCGGGTGGAAGGCGACGCGTCACGATCCCATTGAAAAGCGACTGCCGTCGAAGCTGTTCAACGGCACTGTGCGCAAGCTGACCGGCGTGAAGCTGCACGACATGAACTGCGGCTTTAAAGGCTTCCGGCGCGCGGTGGTGGACGAGATCGACGTGTATGGCGAGTTGCACCGCTACCTGCCGGTGCTCGCCAACGCCCGCGGCTTCACCATCGAGGAACTGCCGGTCACCCATCATCCGCGCCGCAGCGGCGTCTCCAAGTATGGCTTCGAGCGCTACCTGCGCGGCCTGATGGATCTGTGTACTGTCATCTTCATCACCAAATACCGCTTCCGCCCACTGCACTTGCTCGGCGGCATCGGCTTCGGCTGCCTGCTGGCCGGCATCGTGGTGTGGCTGGTAATGAACGCGGTGGTGGTGACCAGCGAGGGGCTGATGGCGCGCTGGCAGTTCCTGCTGTGGATGCTGGGCACCGCGCTGGTGTGCGTGGGCCCGGTGCTCATCGGCCTCGGTCTCATTGCCGAGGGGCAGTTGGCCGCCGGCTTCCGCCGCCTGCCGCCCGCGCCGGTGGCGGAGACGCTGAACGATCCCGAGGGCAGCCATGTCCGCTGAACTGACGCCGACGGCGGGCGTAAAATCGACAGTCTCCCGGCTGATGCCTGTGTTGTATGTGGGTATCTTCCTGGTGGTACTGGCAGGTATTGCATATCATTTCCGCAAGGACTTGCCAGCGATCCTCGCGCATCCCGAGCGTGTCTGGCAGGTGGATATCCGGTTGGCCGGGCTGGCGCTGCTGGTGCTGCTCCTCACCTCGTTCATCGATATCCTCATCTGGAATCGCATGCTGGGCTGGTTTACCACTCCACTACCCTTCCGACACGCGGCGCCGGTCTACATCTGGTCGTACCTGGCGCGCTATATTCCCGGCAAAGTCGGCAGCCTGCTGCTGCGCATCGGCCTGGCGAAACAGGTGGGCCGCGAACCGATGCCGGTACTCGCCGCCAGCGCCGTGGAACTGGCGTTGCGCACGGCCTCCGCGCTGGTGCTTTTCCTGCTGGTGCTCTGGGGATGGGCGCGGACGCAAGCGCCATGGATGCTCGCGTTGCTCATCGGCCTCATCCCGTTCATCTTGCTCTGCGCTCACCCACGTATCATGATGCCGGTGCTGAACTGGGTGCTGAGAAAGCTCAAACAGCCGCCGTTGGCGCACGCGCTGCATTACGGCGAGGTGCTGGGGGTGTTCTGTGCACTCGGACTGCGCTGGGCGCTCTTCGGCATCAGTTTCGCGCTGCTGGGCGCGTCGGTCTTTGCGTCGCTGGGTGGCGAGGTCGTGCGGCTCATCGGTCTGGGCGCCGGTTCATGGGCGCTGGGCTTTCTCGGCATGTCACCCGGCGGCGCGGGCATCATGGAGGCGGTACAGCTTCCGGTGTTGACCGGCATGCTGAGTGTGTCGGACATAACCGCCCTCTTCCTGGTATTACAACTCCGTCTGCTCACCCTCATCGGCGAGGGCTTGTGGTCGCTGGCGGCCATCCCGCTGTGGCGCCTCGGCAAGCAGCGGCTGGCGGTGACGCCGGCCCCGGCTCCGGAATCCGCCATCGAGTAAGGTCCGCCAGGTCAGGCCGGGCCGGTGGTGCCGCGCACGGCCAGCTCGGTGGGCAACACCCGCGTCACGTCCTCCGGCAGTGCCCCGGTGGTGCGTTGCATCGCCACCCGCACCGCCTCCGCGCCGATGGCCGCCAGCGGCAGACGCACGGACGTAAGGACGTTCTCACCCCCCTCGCCGCGCAGCGAGTCGGTATCATCGAAGCCGATCACGCTGTAATCCTCCGGCACGTGCAGGCCCGCCCACCGCAAGGTGTGCACCGTGCGAATGGCTACCGCGTCGTTCCAGCAGAGGATGGCGGTCGTCTCCGGATGGGCGCGCAGGTAGGCGATCAATGCGCCGTCCTCCGCCCCGACCGGCGCATCAATGTTGGCCGGCGCCATCCACCCGAACGGCAGCGCATGCGTCCGCAGGTGCGTCTCCGGGTCCAGTCCCGCGTCCACCAGCGCCCGGCGGGCGCCGCTCAGGCGCTGGGCCTGTGGATACCCCCACAGGTAGCGCAAATCATCCGCGTGCCCGAAGTGCAACAGGTGGCGGTGGCCCAGCGCCAGCAGGTGGCGGGTGGCGAGCTCCGCGCCCAGAGCGTAGTCGGGCAATATGCTGGAGCCGTTGTCGGTGGGCCACACCATCGAGACAATGGGACGGTCGCGGAAGCCGGGCATGGCGCGCAACTGCGCCACCAGCGGGCGCAGGCCATCGCTGGCCAGCAGCGCCAGCACGGCATCCACTTCGCCGCGGTTGACACTGGCCGGCAGGCGGTAGTCCGACGGGTCGCCGATGCCGCCCATGAAGGCGGAGAGCAGCCCGAAATCGGTGGGCGAGACCGCCTGCACGATGCCGCTGAAGATCGCCGTGTGATACGCGTCCTGAAAAGCGACGGAGGGGAAGAGCAGGCCGAAGACGTGGTTGCGCACTTCACGGCCGTGCTTGCGCAGTGCCATGCGGCGGGCGGCGGCCTGCGCGGCGGGATCATACCCGAGCTGTATCGCGGCCTCGCGAATGCGCGTGGCGGTGTCGGCGCTGACACCCGGATCGCCGCGTAGCGCCAGCGACACGGCCATCTGGCTGACGCCGCAATGGTCGGCAATATCACGCTGGGTGACGGTGCGCGAAGACGGGGATACTCTTCGGTCAAGTACGTCCATGATGTCCCTTGATGCAAACGGTTCGCTATCCGGTGATACCGATGCGTTAGACACGACAGCTATCCAGATGTTTTCCTGATATTCCCCTGATTCGGCAGCGATGGCGCATTGTTGCCTCGCGCCGAACATACAGGTTCGACCATGCGTGCACGTTACCACTTTCAGGGCAATGGAATCGGCAGTATACTTGACGAAACACGGCATGTGACTTATAATTATTAATTGGTGCTTTTGCGCAAAACATTACTGCTTTTCAACTGACCGAGCGAAAAGTTCCATTCGCGAAAGGAGGCTTCCCGCAATGCGATGTCTTTCTCTCCGTGCGCGCGGCTTCACTCTTATTGAGTTGCTGGTCGTCATCGCCATCCTCGCGATGCTTGCTGCCATGCTCTTTCCCGTCTTCGCCAAGGCCCGGGAGAAATCCCGGCAAACGTCCTGCATGAACAACCAACGGCAGATCGCCATCGCCATCTCCATGTGGGCGCAGGATCACGAGGAAACGATGCCGACCGCCGCCGTCGCCGGCCGCGCGCTGGCAGGCAACACGGCGCCCGTCCTCATCGCACAGAGCGCCGCGACCGGCAACGTCTGGTCGGAGATCGCCCTCGACCGTGGCGTGCTGCGCTGTCCCAGCGAGGCCGTCACCGCGGGCAATACCTACGGGTACAACAAGGCGCTGTCCGGCAAGGCGCTGGGCGACATCAAAGACCCCACCGCCACCCCCTGCACCGGCGACTATAACCTGAGTTCGACAACGAATAACATCATCGAGACGAACGAGGATTTGAGCGCCCGACATGGCGGTAAATTCATCTGCAGCTTCGTGGACGGGCACATGGCCCTCGGCATCGGGCTCTTCAAGATCAACTACCTGCCCGGTGTGAAGTACAGCAGCAACGGCGCGATCACCATCGACGCGAAGAAGGGGCCGGCCGCCTGGCTCTCTGCCGGGAGTATTTCCCCGGTGCCGGGGGACGGCGCCACCGTGGCCACCTGGGGGCCGGTGAGCACCACCGGCTTCACCGCCGCGGCCTCCTCGCTGGCGCCGGCATACTTCGGCAGCGCCGGGCCGAACGGCAAGCCGGTGCTGCGCTTCACCCGCGGGGCCAACGCCGCCGCCACCACCCAGATGGTGATGAAAACCGGCGGCACCAACACCGCGGTACAGGCGAAAACGATCCTGCTGGTGATCAAGAGCAGTGAAATCGCGAATATCGACCTCGGCCGCATCCTCTCCGACAGCAGCGGCGGCTACAGCGTCGATCTGCGCGGCACACTGTTCCGCGCGCGCTTCAACGGCCTAGACAACACCAGCGGCGACATTACCGGCGCGCTGAACAGCGGCTGGCACGTGCTGGGCATCAACTGCGGTGAGCTGGCCAGCACCGGCACCGTCGCCGCGCAGTTGATGACGGAGAGCAAAGCGCTGTGGTATCCCAGCGCCGGGCTGGTGAGCCAGGCCTTCCCCACCCTCTACATCGGCGGTCTCGTCAGCCCGCTGCAGGCCGGCAATTTCGACATCGCGGAGATGGTGCTCTACTCGCGCACCCTCACCCCCGATGAATTCGTCAGCGCCGTCGGCAAGCTGAAGGACGATTACGGGCTGTAACCACCCGCGAGACTGTATTCGAGTAAAGGAGTTTCCCATGCGATATATTCCACGCGTTTCACGCGGTTTTACGCTGATCGAGCTGCTGGTCGTCATTGCCATCATCGCCATTCTCGCCGCGATTTTGTTCCCGGTCTTTGCCCGGGCACGCGAAAAATCCCGGCAGACGAAGTGCATGAATAACCAGCGGCAGATCGCCGTGGCGATCCAGATGTATACCCAGGATAACAACGAGTCGTACTTCCCGGTGCCGAAAACCGGGCCGTATGCCGCGCTGCTGGCGAACTACAACGAGCCATCTATTTACGACTGCCCGACGCTGACCGGCACCGGCACGAACAACGCACCCGAATACATCATGAACGCGGAAATCTGCGGCAAGCCGGTGGCGCAGCTGGCTCGCCCGTCGCAGACGGTGGTGACGGCGGATATCAAAAAGTCGGCGATGACCGGCAGCTACACCTTCCGGCAGACCGCCATCAATGCGTCGCTGGACGCGCGGCACGGCAACGGGATCATCCTCTCCATGGCGGACGGCTCGATGACCTTCGTCAACGTGAAGACCGACGCGGAGGCCGCGCTGAGTACCGCCAAGCTGACTATGGTGCCCGACCCGGTGGGCGCGAAGATCGGCTTCACGAAGAGCGGCAGCATCTACGTGGCGCCGGACTACGGCAACGGCGTGTGGTGGAGCTTCGGCACCGGCGCCGCGGAGACGCAGTGCGTGGACGGCGACATCGGCGCGACGACGAATAACTTCGTCAACGCCGGCACCTTCGGTTTCAAAACGCTGGCCCCCGCCGTGGTGCCCACCCGCGTGACGCTGATGGCGCGCCGGCTGTCGCCGGATGTCACCCCCACCCGCTGGACAGGCGCCACGGTGAAGGTGCTGGCCCGCGCCACCACCGCCACCGGCAACACCGGCTGGGAGACGCTGGGCACCTTCACCACCGGCTTCCCCACGCAGAACTGGCAGTGGGTAGCCTTCGATGTCTACTGCTACAAGCCGTATACCGACATCGCCTTCAGCACCAGCGGCAACAACTGCGACGTCACGGAGGCGGAGATCTGGGTGTATACCCCCCAGCCGTAGACGACTGGTGTCTATACATCACATGCGCGGCCCTGGCCCTGCCAGGGCCGCGTGTATTTGGTATAATACCTCCGCAAAGGAGCCGCCGATGACCCGCCTTGCCGATTTCCACGCCCCCCTCGCCATCGCCCGCAGCATGGAGGTGCGCCGGGAGGAGTACCTGGACTTCATGACCTTCCAGCGCAATGATCGCCCGCTTTTCGACGAGTTGTTTGGGCCGTTGCTGGGGCTGAAGGAGGAGTGGGCGGCACAGGGCGGCACGCCGGCGGAGTTGGATATGTCCGCCTTTCGCTATCGACGCCAATCTGAGCGCGGCCTGCCGGTGAACACCGGCTGGATGGATGGCTATCCGGAGGAAATCCTCGAGGAAACGGCCGAATATGTCATCGCCCGCGACGGTTACGGCCGGCGGGTCAAGCTGTGCAAAGGCGCCGCCACGCTGGCGCTGCCGCTGGACCATCCGGTGCGCACTATGGACGACTGGCTGGCGATCAAGCACCATTACGCCTTCTCCGAAGCGCGCTTCGGCGAAAACTGGGAGGCGCTCGCACGGCAGTATCGGGAGGAGGGGCGCGTCGTGACCGTCAGCATCCCCGGCGGATTCGACGAGCCGCGGCAGTTGATGGGCGAGGAAGAGCTGTGCGTGGCCTACTACGAGCAGCCGGAACTCATCCACGACATGCTGGACACCATCGGCGAGACGGCATACCGCGTGCTGGAGCGTGTCTCGGCGGCGGTGCCGGTGGATCAGCTCTTCGTGCACGAGGACATGGCCGGCAAAAGCGGTTCGCTGGCCGGGCCGGCGCAGATCCGCGAGTTCATCCACCCCTACTACCGCCGCGTGTGGGACATGCTGCGGGAGCGCGGCGCGCGCCTGTTCAGCCAGGATTCCGACGGTAACATGCAGGGCGTCATCCCCGCCTTCCTCGACGCGGGCATCAACGTGATGTACCCCATGGAGCCCGCCGCCGGCATGGATATCGTACAGGTGCGCGAAGAATACGGCACGCGCCTTGCCTTCCGCGGCGGGCTGGACAAGCACGTCATCCGCGCCACGAAGGCGGAGATCATCGCCGAGCTGGAATACAAAATCCCGCCGATGATCCGCACCGGCGGCTGCGTGCTCAGCCTCGACCACCGCATCCCCAACGGCACGCCGCTGGAGCATTATCGCTTCTACCATGAGAAGGTCTGGGAGATTATTGCACGGGAGACCCGCGCGCAATGAGGAGATCGTGATGTCTGATCTGATGTTTTCGCGTTCCATGCCCGTGCGGCACGATGTTGACGTCTTCGTTGCCGGGGGCGGGCCGGCGGGCGTGGCGGCGGCCATTGCCGCGGCGCGGCAGGGGGCGTCGGTGTTTCTGGCCGAGGGGCAGGGGTGCTTTGGCGGCATGGGCACGGCGGGGCTGGTGCCGGCGTTCATGCAGTTCGGCGACGGCATCAATTTCCTGGCCGGCGGTATCGGGCGCGAGCTGTACGAGCGGCTTTTCGCCGCCGGCGGCGCCGGGCCGGATGACCGGATGGACACCGGCGCCTGCGGCTGCGGCATCCGCGCCGAGGTGCTGAAGCGCGTCTACGACGAGATGATGACGGAATCCGGCGCGGGCTTCGCCTTCGGCACGCAGTTGCTGGCAGTGGAGGCGGCGGACGGGCAGGTGTCGCACGTGGTCTGCAGCGGCAAGAGCGGCCTCTTCGCGGTGCGGGCGCGCGTCTTCGTGGACGCCACTGGCGACGGCGACCTGGCGGCGTGGGCCGGCGCGCCCTTCGAGAAGGGCGACGCGCAGGGAAACATGATGCCCGGTACGCTGTGCAGCCTGTATGCCGATATCGACTGGGATGCCGCGCGCGCCAGCGGGAAGGGCCATTACCAGTTCATCGAGCAGGCCATCGCCGCCGGCGTCTTCACCAATCCGGACCGCCATCTGCCCGGCTTCTGGCGCGTGGGCGCGCATGTGGGCGGCGGCAATATCGGCCACACCTTCGGCGTGGACGGCACCGACGAGCGCTCGCTGACGGAAGCCCTCCTCTGGGGCCGCCAGTATCAGCGCGAATACCAGCGCTTCTACAAAGAATACCTGACCGGCTACGAGGCGATGGAGCTGGTGGCCACCGGATCGCTGCTGGGCATCCGCGAGACGCGGCGTATCACCGGCGACTACACCATGACGCTGGCGGATTTCCACGGGCGCGCCAGCTTCCCCGACGAGATCGGCCGCTACAGCTACCCGGTGGATATCCACGCCTCCAACACCGACGCGGAGAGTTTCCAGCAATTCATGGAGGAATTCACCAACCTGCGCTACGGCGAGGGCGAGAGCTACGGCATCCCCTATCGCGCCCTCACCCCCCGCTGCCTGCGCAACGTGCTGGTGACTGGCCGCTGCGTCAGCACCGATCGCTACATGCAGTCGTCCATCCGCGTGATGCCCGGCTGCTACATCACCGGCCAGGCGGCGGGCATCGCCGCCGCGCTGGCAACGGACGGCGACGTGCGCGCGGTGGACGTGCGCGAACTGCAGCGGAGGCTGGTGGCGTTGGGCGGGTATCTACCGAATTACGTATAGGGGTGTGGTTTGGTACCGGTGGCTGTGGGCGGATAAATGGTGACAGGAACCGTTTGAGGTCTCCGACCACTGCGTTGCCTGTGTGTGCCTAATCGCTGGCCTGGTCTGGACTTGGGAAAACGGTTGCTGGCACCATTTATCTGGTTTGCCGCAATAGCGTAAACACCAACAGAAGATGCTGATGCCGATTATCGATGGGTACCGGCATGCGGTTGCCGGTCATGGGGGACGACTACCCCCCGGCTACCCCCCGTGACTACCCCCACTTTTTTGTCGTTTTTGCAAAAAAGGGGGTAGTCAGTTTCATGTCTACAGCGCAGCGCCAATTGCCACGGCGGATCGGTTCTTCGTTTGTTATGGTACGGGCGGCAGTATAGCAGATTTGGCGGTTTGTGTCAAGCGTATGTTTGCGGTGTAGGGGTTCGGGATTAGGGGTTAGGGGACGCCGCGGCGCGCATCGCCGCTTCTTCCCGTCGATCCTGCAGGAGATCGGGTCGCCGCGGAGCCGCCTTGTCGCCACGGTTCAACAGTGAAAGCGGCATTCCATGCCGCACTCCAAAATAGCTGGCAGCGGAAAGGTGATTCCCGCGTATCACCTGATGTCTACCGAATCGAAATTGCGAGCAATAGGGACAGCAGATGCTGTCCCTATTGCTCACCTATCTTACCCGTGTTTTAGCCTCTAAGGACTTGCTGTTTAAACAACGTCAACTGGTTGCAGAGTGCCAGGTTCACCAACATGAACGACCGGCATATTCGCAAAAATGCCGGCGAGCAGGCACCTAGCAACAGGAAGCGAAGTCTGTTACAGAGAAGTAGGAGAAAGCGGCAATGTATCATGCCGAGAGCATACCCGATTATGATACCGTCGCCTACCTGGTATGGGCGATTTTGAGATCGGCGCGATGTATTGAAGCCGACAGCCATGGGAGCCCAATATGCGATACAATAGTAGTCTTAGCAAGGAGGGGAGTGCCACAGCTCAGCTTCCAGAGCGGACGTACCCCCTCCCCAGGACGACCTTCATCGCCCTGGGTCGTTACTCCTATCACCTTCGTGCCGCAGGCCGCTTCGTCCTGGCCTGGTTGTGCCTGGTGTCGGTCGCCGCCTGTGCGCAAGTAGTGGTGCCTCCACCGGTTGATGCCGGCGAGTTGCGGCTCGATGGGGTGCTCACCAGGGTCGATGCCGGCGCCGGCCTGCTCCAGATGACGGCTGACTCGCTGCTCCTCAGTGATGGCCAGCGCACGGCTCTCCGCCCACCGAAGCCCAAGCCCGTGCGCGTGAACGCGGCAACGGTGCTCGTTGGTCGCGAGCCCGGCGCGGCCCCGCTGACTCTGGCCGCGCTGCAGGTCGGGCAGACGCTCTGCGCGGTGGGCGTCAACAACAGCAGCGGCACCGCGTTGACCGCCCGCGTGGTGGTGGTGGGCCCGCCCGGTGCGCCGCCGTTGCCACCAGCGCCGGAGCTGGTCCTGCAGACCGGCCACGCGTTGAGCGAAATCGAGCCGTGCGCTCTCGGTGCGCTGGCTTGGAGCCCGGACGGGCAGATAATTGCTACCGGCGGCGTGGACGGCCGGGTGATCCTCTGGGACGTCGCCACCAGCAGCGCGCAGCGCGTCTTCATCGGGCATATCGATCGTGTCGTCGCCCTTGCCTTCTCACCCGATGGCCGGACCCTGGCCTCAGCGAGCTGGGACCGGACGGTGCGGCTGTGGGACGTAGCCGGCCAGCAGGCGCGACACCGTGTGCTGAGTGGGCATACGGGCTTCGTCGCGGCGGTTGCGTTCGCGCCGGACGGTCGGCGGGTGGCGTCGGCGAGTTGGGACAATACGGTCCGGCTCTGGGACGTCGCCACCGGCCGGCCGGCCGGCGCACCCCTGACCAGCCACGGCGCCGCCGTGACTTGCGTCGCTTATTCGCCCGATGGGCGCATGCTAGTCTCCGGTGGTAGTGACAAGGCGATTCGCTGCTGGGAGGCGGGCAGCGGCAAGCTCAGGCGCCAGATCACCAAGGCTCACGCGGGCGAAGTCAAGCACGTATCGTTCGTCGCCGATGGACACACCCTGATTTCGTCCGGTGGCCGTACCGTGCGACTCTGGAACGTGGACAGCGGTCGGCCACTCGGTGAACCGTGGTCGGCCGACAACGGTTGGGGTGTGGTTTGCGCGACGCGGGGGACGTTGGTCGCGTGCATCACTGGCGGTTTCGGCAAGGGGTCAATTCGTCTTATTGACTGCGCCGGCGGCCGGCTCAAACCCGGACGCCTGCTCGACGGCGTTGATGGCGCGGCGGGCCACCTTGCGTTCAGTTCCGACGGTCGAACGCTGGCGATCAACTCGACCGAGCAGCGAGTCACGCTCTACGACTTGGCCTCGGGCGAAACCACGGGAATCTTCCAATACAGCCACCGGAGCAAGGTCAAAGCGGTCGTCTTCCGGCGTGACGGCACGCTGGCGGTCGCCAGCGGCGAATGGACGCTGACCCACTGGGACCTGGCCGCAGTCCAAATGCGGCGGCAGCCGCTGGCTTTGACCACCATGCCTTCCGGCCACATGGTCTTCTCGGCCGACGGCGGTATATTGCTCTGTGGCTCGTGGCAGTATTTGTACCAATGGGACACCACGACCGGCCAACGACGCGGTCAGTTCGGGTACCACGACAACTTCGCGGTCTGGGGCCTGGCTCTGTCGCCAGACGGCCGCACCCTGGCCGCCGGATATGGCGACTTCGCGGTGGTGCTCTACGACGCACTAACCGGCCGCCCGAAGGGCCGGCCCATGCGCGGGCATCGGGAGAAGGTACCTGGGGTTCAGTTTTCACCCGACGGCCGGACGGTGGCGTCGGGCGACTGGCTGGGTCAGGTCCGCTTGTGGGACGTGTCTGGAACGAGGCCCAAGGGTCCTCCGCTCAACGGCCACACCGACTGGGTGGTCAGTCTCGCCTTCTCGCCCGACTGCCGCACGCTGGCCTCGGCCAGTTGGGATCGGACCGTGCGCCTGTGGGACACCGCTAGCGGCAAGTGCCGGCAGGTCCTCCGCGGGCACAAGGACAAGGCTCTGTGTGTGGCCTACTCGCCCGACGGCCGAACACTCGCGACCGGCAGTTCGGACAGCACGGTGCGGCTGTGGGACGCGGCCACCGGCCAGCCCAGGGGCGTACCGTTGACCGGCCATGGCGGGGCGGTGCTGAGTCTGGCCTTTAGCGCCGACGGCCGCCGCCTGGCGACTGCGGGCGGTGGCGCGGTACGGCTGTGGGACGTCGCCACCGGCGCGCGGCTGGCGACGCTCTACGTCCTCGACGCTGGCCAGAACTGGCTGGCGCTCACGCCCGAGGGCTACTACGCCGGCTCGCCTGACGCCTGCAAACTGGTGCGTTGGCGCCGTGACGGGGTGCTGCTCCCGGCTACCGAATCTGCCGCGGCCCAGCGACCTGACTTTGTGCGGCGATCGTTGGCAGGTATAAACTAGTGGGTCATTTGTCATGCATATCTGCGTTGCGCCGTGCGGGCGCGCCCTCACCCCTGCCCCTCTCCCCGAGGAGAGGGGAAAGCGGAAGTCATGACAAATGACCCACTAGGAATAGATACCTGTGACGGATTAGTAACACAAGCCTCAGCATTGACTTATTATGCCAACGACATCGGATTGTTGCAGATCTTCACGCGGCGCTTGCACCTCAATGTCTGGTACAATAATATTGCCGAAACGGGCATCAGTCACAATAATCTTTGAATAGATCGCTGGTTTCCCATCTACGGTATACCCCGCTAGTATTCCAGAGAGCCGATACCAACCATTGCCTTGCTCAAATTCTCCGGCATGCCAGGGATCGGAAACGACGAGGAATAGCAATTCCTCCTTCGCCGGCGGCTCCAGAAAAACAGGGGGAAATGAATCTCACTAAGATCTACAGCACTGACCACTTTATCAGATGCATCTGTTGCATCGATAGAATATCCGGGTAGTCGTTTCCCGCGCAACTTGGTATCATGGAGACCTATGGCACACGCACGCATACATGAGGTTGAGCCGGTCCCGATGCCACGGGAGAACGTGGTGGTGGCGGCATTGGAGAATCCGGAGGCGGATTGGGAAGAGTCGCTGGAGGAGATGGAGCGCCTGGTGGATACCGCCAACGGGCGCGTGGTAGCCATCGTCAAGCAGCGGCGCAACAAGCCCGAGCCGGCCACCTACCTGGGCAAGGGCAAGGTGGAGGAGACAAAGGCGATCATCGAAGAGCACGAGGCGCAGTTGCTGGTGGTGGATGGCGAGTTGGCGCCCTCGCAGCAGCGCAACCTGGAGCGCCTGCTGGACGTGCAGGTGATCGACCGCACCGGCATCATCCTCGACATCTTTGCCCGCCGCGCAAACACCGCGGAAGGCAAGCTGCAGGTGGAACTGGCGCAGATGGAATACCTGCTGCCGCGCCTTACGAACTTGTGGTCGCACCTGTCGCGCATCAAACGCGGCATCGGCATGCGCGGCCCGGGCGAGACGCAGCTCGAAGTGGACCGCCGCCGGGTGCGCGAGCGCATTGCCGAGTTGTCGCAGAAGGTGAAGGCGATCCGCGAATGGCGCGCCGTGCAGCGCCGCCAGCGCGCCGAATCGCAGATTCCCATGGTCAGCCTGGTCAGCTACACCAATGCCGGCAAATCCACGCTGCTCAACGCGCTCTCCGGCGCCGACGTCTTCGTGGAGGACAAGCTCTTCGCCACCCTCGACCCCACCACCCGCGACGTGAATTTCCCCAACGGCATGCGCGCGCTGGTCAGCGACACGGTGGGCTTCATCCGCAACCTGCCGCACCAACTGGTGGCCGCCTTCCGCGCCACGCTGGAAGAGGTGCAGAGCGCCGAGGTGCTGGTACACGTCATCGACGCCGGCAACCCCGGTTGGGTGGAGCAGGAAGAGACGGTGGACCGCGTGCTCGCCGAGTTGGAAGCCGCCGACAAGCCCACCATCATGGCCTTCAACAAAATCGACACGGTGGAGGAGCCGGAGCTGCTGGAACACCTGGCCAGCCGCTACCCGCACGTCGTCTTCCTCTCCGCGAAGAAGGGCGTAGGCATCACCGAGCTGGAAGAGATGATCACCGCGGTGCTGCGCGAGCGCTGGCACGCCGTCGACACCTTTCTCCCCTTGAGCTCCGGCGACCTCGTCGCCGAACTCCACGCCCGCGGCGAAGTGGCCGAAGAAGACTACCAGGCCACCGGCGTCCACCTCATCGGCAAAGCCCCCGCCGACCTCGCGGCGCGGATTGCGTGGCGGGCGGCGAAGGGGTAAGTGCCGAATCGCCCCACCAGCCCTTTGTCTCTCGTTTAATAACATATCGCGAAAGTCGGCCCCCACCCCTAACCCCTCCCCCGCTCCGCTGCGCTGCGCAAGGGAGGGGAATTATAGCTTGTGGTAGGTCATGTTTGCTTTTAGTATACGTTGTATGACTCCCCTGCCCCTGCGCAGCGTAGCGGAGCGGGGGAAGGGGCCGGGGGATGGGGGCCGATTAGGCACACTGGCTACAATCGCAGAGAGGTTTTTGCCTTCGCTTCGCGAAGCGTATGAATCGGTTCTCTGTGCCCTCCGCGTTCTCTGCGGTAAATTTCAACATGAGGTAACTCACATGTGCGACACCCCCTTTCACGGCATCGGCGGCGCCTGGTATCCCGAGGAGCATGACCCCGCCACCTGGCCGGAGTATGCGCGGCTGATGGGCGCGGCGGGGCTGTCCGTCTCGCGCATCGGCGAGTTCGCGTGGGACCGGATGGAGCCGCGCGAGGGGGTATATGATTTTCAATGGCTGGATGACGCCTTTGCGCTGCTCGACGCGCAGGGCGTCCGCGTCCTCCTCTGCACCCCCACCGCCGTGCCGCCGCAATGGGCGTGCGCGGCGTATCCCGACATCTACCCGGTGACGGATGGCGGCCGCGTGATGGGCTTTGGCGGGCGGCGCTACACCTGCCCCACCTCGCCGAACTACCTGCGGTTGAGTGAGGCCATCGCCGGCGCGATGGGCGAGCGTTTCGGCCAGGACGCGCGGGTGATGGGCTGGCAGCTCGACAACGAGTTTGGCCACCCCTTCTGCTTCTGCGACCGCTGCCTGGGGGAATTCCAGGCATGGAACCAGCGGCGCTTCGGCACCATCGCGGCCTTCAACGACGCCATGGTGAACAGTTTCTGGGGGCAGACGCTGACTGGCTTCAACCAGGTGATGTTCCCGACGACGTACAACCACCCCGGCCTCTGGCAGCTCTACCACCGCTTCTTCTCGGACATGACCATCGCCTGTTACGCGCGGCAGGCGGCGGCGCTGCGCGCGGCGGGAGTGCGGCAGCCCATCACCACCAATATCATGCCCACCTGGTACGGCTACGATCACGAGGAGATGGCGCGCCATTTCGATGTCATCGGCGTAGATCACTATGGCCTCAACCCCGACGTGATCTTCGGGGAGCCGTTTCTCGATGAGGCATTCGTGCAGGCCTATTCCCGCGGGTTGCTGCCCGGCAAGCCCATCTGGTTCCACGAGTTCCAGTGGGGCAAGGGTTGTGGGCGCGGCTCCTACCTGCCGCTGCCGGGGCAGGTGCGCTGGGGGGCGCTCACGCAGATCGGCATGGGCGCGAATCTCATCAGTTTCTTCCGCGTGGATGTGCCGCCCCACGGCGCCGAGCGTGACGCCTTCGGCCTGCTGGGGCCGGATGTCCAGCCGGGACGGATCTATCCCGAGGTTGCGGCGCTAGGCAGTGAGTTGATGGAGCTGCAGCAAACGCTGGACGGCGCTGTCCCCGCGCCGGCGGAAGTAGCCGTGCTCTTCACCTTTCAGAACCACGTCGAATATGCCCGCAACAACCGCATTCCCGACACCGCCGGGCAGTTTGGCAACGGCTACGGCATGCACCTGGCAAAACACTTCGGCGCCATTGCCCGGCAGAATATTCCCTGCGACGTTGTCTACCCCGATGCTGACTTCTCCGCCTACAACGTGATTATCGCCCCGGCGCTCTACGTGCTGCCGGAGTCACTCGCCGCAAAGCTGGCGTGCTTTGTGGAGGACGGCGGCACGCTGCTGCTCACCGCGCTCTCCGGCGTGGTGGATGAGCATGGCAAGATGCACGACGCTCCCGCTCCCGGCCCATTGCGCGCCGCCGCGGGCGTCGACGTGCGCGACAGCGCCCTTCCTCATCCCTACGCCGGGCCTGTAGAATTACACCGCGCCTGCGGCCTCGACTTGCCGGACCTGCGCGAGCCGCGCTGGATCGACGAAATCCAGCCCGGTGACGACACTGACGTGCTGATGCGCTACGAAAACGCCTTCTACGGTGGCATCCCCGCCCTCACCCGCCGGCGGCATGGCCAGGGGCACGTCTACTACCTCGGCACGATGCTCGATCAGACAGGATACAACTCCCTGTACCGCGCGCTGGCGCCCTTGCTCGGTTTGGAACCGGTGTTGCGGTTGCCCGACGGCATTTACGTCACTGAGCGGGTGAAGGATGACCGCCGCGTGCGCTTCCTCAACAATCCAAGCCCGGAGCCGCGCGAGGTGACGGTGGATGGCATTACCATCCGGCTGGCGCCTTTCGACGTGCAGGTGATGGGCTGACGTGGCAGGGAAATCGGCCGGGTTGGCGGAAAGGTAGGGTATTGTGAAAGGAACCGATATGCGCACCATTACCGTCGCCCATAGCCCCGATTCCGATGATGCCTTCATGTTCTACGCGCTGGCGAAGGAGAAAATCGATACCGGGGAGCTGCGCTATACCCACGAGTTGCGCGATATCCAGACGCTGAACGAGTGGGCGTTTGAGAGCCGCTTTGATGTCACCGCGCTCTCCTTTCACGCCTACGCCTATCTCGCCGACCGCTACCAACTGCTGCCATGCGGTGCGAGCTTCGGCGAGGATTACGGGCCGAAGATCATCGCCCGGCGCGCGCTGAGCCGCGAGGAGCTGATGAACCTGACGGTAGCCATCCCCGGCAAGCTGACCACCGCCGCGCTGGCGCTGCAGCTCTACCTGCCCGGCGTGCAGACGACGGTGCTGCCCTTCGACACCATCCTCGAAGCCGTGGCGAACGGCGACGTGGAAGCGGGCGTGATCATCCACGAAGGCCAGCTCACCTACGCCGACCACGGCCTGGTGCAGCATGTCGACCTTGGGGTGTGGTGGAAGGCGGAGACGGGCCTGCCCCTGCCGCTGGGCGGCAACGGCATCCGCCGCGACCTGCCCGAGGACGTGAAGCGCCAGGTGGCCGGTGATCTGCGCCGCGCCATCGACTTCTCGCTAAGCCATCGCCAGGACGCCCTCGCCTACGCCCTGGAGTTCGCCCGCGACCTGGACCCCGCCAAAGCCGACACCTTCGTCGGCATGTATGTCAACGAAGTCACTCAGGACTACGGCGACCGCGGCCGCGCCGCCGTGCGCCTGCTACTGGCACGGGCTTTTGAGGCCGGCGTCATCCCGCACAAGGTGGAGCCGGAGTTTATCTCGTGGTAGGGGACGGTTTCACGCAAAGACGCAGAGGGGCAAAGGCGCAAAGAGTTTTGGGAAGGATAGGTTGATGACCGAGAACGAGATCGCGACGATTGTTGTCGATACCGCGATTAAGGTGCACCGGATTTTGGGACCCGGACTCTTTGAGTCGGTATATGAGACGGCGCTGGCGTATGAATTAGAACAACGCGGGTTGCATGTCAGCCGGCAGCAACCGATTCCAGTACGGTATGGCACTATCCAATTTGAAGTAGGCTTCATCGCCGATATGGTTGTCGAGGATCTGGTCGTGCTGGAGTTGAAGGCCGTCGAGCATGTGCTGCCAGTTCATAAAAAGCAACTACTCACTTACCTGAGGATGATGGACAAGCGACTTGGTTTGTTGTTGAATTTCGGGGCAGCACTCATGCGCGATGGCATCGAACGCGTGGTCAACCGCCTGAAATAACTCTTTGCGTGAAATATCAGGAGCCCCGCCATGACCGGTAAAGAGAAAATTCTCGCCGCCCTCTCGCCCGACGGGTCGCCGGAGATGCCGGTGGTTATTTGCTATTGCGGCATCTTCGAGCGCGACCACCTGTCCGACCTGACCGCGCTGCCGTGGTGGCATGACGAATCGGCGGACCCGGCGGTGCGGGCGGCGTTCCGGACGAGCGTGGTGCGGGCGACCGGGCTGGACTGGTACGAATCGCGCGGCGGGGCGTCGGCGGCGGAGCAGGCGGCGGTGAGCCTGCGCGAGGAGGCGGATGGCATCTACCGGCTGGACGCCCGCAGCGGGGCGCGAATGAAGCTGGAGCCGCCGGTGGTGAGCGGCACCCTCTCTACCGCCCGCGGCGATGCGCCGGAGATCGACGACGTGGAGGCATTCCTGAGCGAGCGTGTGCCGGCACCGGAGCCCTTCGCCGGTCTGGAGGCGGGACGCAATGAGTTACCCTCGCGATTGCGCACCACGCTGCCCGACAAATTCGCCCTCACCTGGGCCGGCACGCCGCTGTGGCTGCTGGCGGGCGCCATGGGCTACGAGGAGTGGTTCTATCACCTGGCGCACGACCCCGCGCCGCTGCTGCGCGCCACCGAGCGGCTGTTGCAGTGGCAGCTTAACGGCATCGCCGCTGCGAAAGCGATGGGTGTTGACGGCATCTGGATTGAGGACTGCCTGACCGACCAGATCGGCCCCGAGCGCCTGCGCCGCTACCACCTGCCCCACCTGCGCGCCCTCACCGACGCCATCCGCGCCGCCGGCATGGCCAGCGTCCACTACTTTTGCGGCAACCCCTGGCCGGCGTTCGATGTGCTGCTGGACAGCGGCGCCGACGCACTGGGCCTGGAAGAGTCGAAGAAGGGCTTTTCGATTGATATCGACGATGTGGTCGACCGCGTCGCCGGCCGCATGGCCGTCCTCGGCAACCTCGACGCCATCGAACTGCTGGAACAGGGCAGCACTGCCGAGTTGGAAGCCGAGATCACCCGCCAGCGCGCCGCCGGCCGCCGCAACGGAGGCCGCTTCATCATGAGCCTCGGTTCGCCCGTCACCCCCGGCACCAGCGTGGCGCGGGTGCGCGAATATGCGGCGCTGGCGCGGGGATGATTATACCCGCTCGTAGAGCACCAGTTCGCTCGTTAATGCCGCATCAAGCTCGATGGGCAGGCCGTGCAGCAGTTCCCGACCCGTGCAGCGCATCGCGTGACCGCTGTTATCGAACGTCACCGTGTATTCCGCCCCGCGGTCGATGCCGCGCAGATGAAGCCGATAGCCGTCGCCGCCGTGCGCCAATTTGAAGACGCCGGCATAACCGCGGCTGGCGTCGCGGGCGGCATATTCCAACACGCACCACGGCGTCGGGCCGGTGACGCCGATATCGGGCGTGTGGTGGTAGACGGCGGGGTGGCGTGCCAGTACCGGCCGGCAGAACCCCCGGTGCAGCGCGAGGTAGCGGCGGGTGCGTTGGTAGAACTCGGTCGTGCGGTCGGCATTCTGCGCGCCGAAACCGACGAAAATCGGGAGCGCGAAGAGCGTCACGCGCAAGTGCGTCTCCGCATCAGCGGTGAGGTGCGCCTGTTGCGCGCCGGCGCCAGGTGTTCCATCGCACCAATTGGCGTGGTTGTGGTAGTAGCAGAGCGATTCCGGTGGGATGAAGAGAGTCAGGGCGTTAATGGCGCGAATGGCGATGGGATGCAGCGACCAGTCGCTTTCGCACAGATAGTGGAAGCGTGCCAGCATGCCGATATCGTTGCGCGCCCCACCGCTGGCACAGCCTTCCAGGCAGACATGGGGATACTCACGCCGCACCCGGTCATACGTGCGATACAGCACATCGTGATGCCGCCAGCTTTCACTTTCCGCAAAGCCGTCACGCACGGTTTGTCCACCTTCACGCACGTCCACATTGTAATCGAGCTTGTAGAAGTCGAGCCGATGCTCGCGGATGATCCGCAGCACCGTGTCTTCAAAGAAGCGCGCGGCTTCCGGGTTCGCGAGGTCGAGGGTTTGCCCGCATTCCCGGCCATTATCAGTGCGCAGCAACCAGTCGGGATGATCGGCGTAAAGCCGGCTGGCCTTCGTGATCGCCTCCGCTTCGTGCCAGAGGCCGAACTTCAACCCCTGCGCATGGCAATGTTCACGCACGCCCGCGATGCCGCCGGGCAGCCAGTCGCCTTCCGTCCAATCGCCCCGCAGGTGCGCCCAGTGGCCGAAGGTGTCGCCATACCAGCCGGCATCGACCATGAAGGCTTCCGTGCCCATTTCCGCGGCGATGTCTGCTTCACGCAGAATCCAATCCCCCGGCTCCTCCACCACGCGACCGGCAATGGTATAGATCGCCATGCCGTCCGGACGCGGTGGGGCGACGCTGGCGCGGATGTGCGCATGCCAGGCCTGCACCGCGGCATCCAACGTGCCGTGATAGAGGCCGAGATGCACTTCGGGCCCGGTGACCGTCTCACCCGGTGCGATCACCCGCAGCGGCGCCGGCGCCAGCGGATGAAGCCGGGCGTGCAAATGCGTGCCGGCGTGCAGGCAGAATTCCGCGGCATAATTGTTGGACCAGGCGAGCGCGAGGAACGCTCGCTGGCCAGTCACACGATTCTCGACAATAAAGTATGGCGAGGCGTACCCCCGCCCGGTGGCTGTGCGCGCGATGCGCAGCGTGTCAGGCCCCACCGCGCGCCAGGCGAAGTCACCTTCTTCCCCCCACGCCTCGCCGGCAAATGCCCCGACGCGGAACGCCGGCTCGGTGGCGGAGGGATTTGTGGTGAGGCGCGTTGAACTACCCAACGGCCGCGCCGGCGTGCTCCACAGCACCCCGGACCACGGCGCGATATGCCCCAGCGCCGCCGGTGCCGTGCCGGTATTGACGATCTCGAGCCAGCGTGCCAGCGCCGGCGTGCCGTCCAGCCGGGTGACCACCCTCACGGTGACGGGCCGCACCGCGTGGCGCAACTCGACGACCGATTCGATCACGCCCTCGCGCGCGCCGGCTCGTTGCGCGGCGCCGCCCCATTCCCAGCGGTTATGCAGCGATTGGCCGTCGATCTCCAGCTCAAAGGCGTGTAGCGGCAGCGCCAGACTGTCCAGGTTCGGCATACCGGCCACGACGTTCTCGCGCTGCACCTGTCCCGCCGCCGACCTGTATGCGCCGATCCAGCGTCCCTGCTCCAACACTTCCTCGATCACGGTGGTCGCCGAGACATGACGCATTGTCGGGCGCCCGGCACTGGTATAGGGGGTAATCTCGGTATTCGCTATGGGAAAGTATGTCATGTTACGCTCTCATCCTACCGTCACCGCGTAGGCCGTCGCCTGCACCAGCCGCAGGCGCAGCATAACCGTCTTCCCCCGCAGCGTGGCGAGGTCGCCTTTCCAGCGCAATTCACCGGCAGGCTGGTCGCCGGTGAGGGGGGTGCAGTCGGTAAAGTCGAAGCCGGGCACAACCTGGTTGTCGGCGATGAGCGCGGCGCGCACGTCGCCGCCGGGGGCGGTTTCGGCGTTGATGGTGATCGATCCCTCCAGCGTGAAGGGGCGCAGGCTGACGGCGAACGTCTCGTCGGCATGCACCCCCTGGAAGCGGTCGCGGGGCAGCGTGGCCAGCCCCAGGCCGCCTTCATAGCGGATTTGCGCCGGCGTCGCCTCGCCGTGCTTGAACGAGACGCCGTGGTAGTAGATGCCCAGTCCGTCGCCGAAGGGCAGGATGCCCGGCGCGGTGTAGACGCCACCGCGGTCGAAGCGGGCGGGGCCGTTGGGAATGAACGGCGCGCGATCATAGCGGTCGAAGGTGACGCCGTCGCGACTGGTGCACAGTTGCACATACAGATCGTCGGTGTCGTGGTTGAACATCGAGGTGAAAATGAAATAGGCGCGGTCGCCGCCGCTTTCGTAGGGGCTGGCGGCGTTGTTGTAGAGGTCGGCGCCGGGGGCGTCCAGGTGGTCGCAGCGGACGATGGTCGTCGGCGCGGGCCAGTTGTAGAAGTCGCGCGTCTCCGACCGGCCGATGCAGCGCCCGTAACCCGGCTCCCATGTGCGGAAGTAGCCGACGTACTGCCGCCGTGCCGTATCCCAAAAGGCCACCGTCTGCGTGTCGCTGGCGTGCCCCAGCAGCGTGGGCGGTCCGCCCCAGCAACCATGGGTAGGGGCCTGCCAGTAGAGGCCGTCCGCCGAGTAGGCGAGGACAATCACACATCCCCAGCTATCGGAAAAATGCCCCTTCACCCCGCCCAGGTAGATGAGCTTGTAGCGCTGCTCGGGCGGCGCGGTGGAGTCGATAAAGACGTTGCTGCCGTGGAAACCATAGCCGTAGAAGGCCTTCTCGCCGGCGATGAGGATATTATTCGCCATCGAGCCGCGGTACTCCACCAGTCCCAGCTCCGGCTTCTCCCAGTGCAGGCCATCGTCGCTTTCCGCATAACACAGCCGGCCTTCCAGGTCGTTGGCGTAGGTGTCGTCCCACGCTTCGTACCAGCAGCGGTAGCGGCCGCCGTCATGGAGGATGGTGTGCCAGCCGGTCGACATCGCCTCCCACGGCTTGTCGGCAATGAGCAGTGGCTCGGGGTGCTTGGTTGGCGGGCAGGCGCGGAAGCGGAACGCCCCCTCCGGCGCCCACGCGCCATGATCCCAGTGCAGCCAGGTGCGGTCTAAGAGCAGAAAGGTTCGGACCATGACAATCTCCCTTGGTGCAACATGTTTTCCGCATCTGCTGCCGTTCCCCTGCTTGACAGCGGACGAAAGAGCGTTTACCGTGAGCAGTATCGGAGGACCGTCCATGCGCGCCTGGCTCGTGATCCTGCTGCTCTGCGCCTTGCCCGCCCTGGCGTGGAATACCCCCACGCACCTGCTGGCGGCATCCATCGCCTATTCGACGCTGCTGGAGCTGCAGCCGGCGTCGGCGGCGAAGGTGGTGGCGCTGTTGAAGGCCCACCCAGAATACCCGCACTGGGCGAAATACGACCTGCCCGACGTGCCGGCGACGGAGCAGGATCGCTACCTGGTAATGCTGGCCAGCCGCTGGGCGGACGAGATCAAATACGACAACGCGCTAAAGCGCAAATATGCCGCCTACAACCACCCCGAGTGGCACTACATCAATTATCCCTACACCCCCGGCCAGGCGCCGACCTGGAAGGCGCCCACGCCGAACGTGCTCACCGGCATGGCGGCGGAGATGAAGGTGCTGGCATCCACCCAGCCGGCGGCGCGGCGCGCCATCGCCCTCTGCTGGGTGCTGCACCTGGTCGCCGACGCGCACTGTCCATTGCACGCCGTCAGCCTCATCAACGATACCTACCCCGCGCCGGACGGCGACCGCGGCGGCAACAGCTTGTACGTGAAGACGAAGGCGGAAAACCGCACGTCGATGAAGCTGCACAGCCTGTGGGATGGCCTGGTGCTGGGCAGCGACCGCTACAAAACCGTGCGCGACCGCGCCACGCTGCTGCGCAACGCCTACCCCCTCTCCAGCCTACCCCAGGCGAAGGAGACACGGCTGGAGTGGATTCTGAAAAACGAAGTCTACCCCGCCGCCGTGCAACATGTCTATTTGAACGGCACGCTGCAGGGCAGCCCGGACAAGGACAACGCCCCGGCCCTGCCCGACGGCTACCTGGCCAACGCGAAAACCGTCGCCGAGCAGCAGGTGGCGCTGGCGGGCTACCGGCTGGCGGGGATTATTGGTACAGTATTGAAGTAATAGCACCGTATGGAAGCCGACCGCAGTCGCGCATCGGGAGTAATCGAGAGGACCGGGTAGCAAATACAGCAGCGAGTCTGAAAGCTGGCGCGAGCCGCGCTGCTGTTAACTAAACAATTGCAGAAACTTATAACTAAAGTCACGGTAGCGTTGAATAGAACTGACATATGTTATGTGTAACCCAAAGTATTACGACACAACAGCAGAATAAGCGGAATAATGCCTTAATTATCAACTCTTTTTTGGACGGCAGTATTGTTTCACCTTTTGCCCAACAGAGATATTCGCCCATCTCTACAGGACTTTCGCTCACCTGCAAACACATGTCTGAGTTTGGTTTGATTGGTGCG
>CAZPYA010000030.1:0-51188 GCA_964590255.1 uncultured bacterium | reverse complement strand
TCGCAATACGAGAAGGCGGCATAAAAAAGGTAACAAACTATGCGCGCACCCCGGCGCTCTCACCCATACTGAATATCGCCGTATGATCTTGACGCCGCGGGACAGTGCTGGTAGAATAACCCGTCATTCAGGTGGCGAATCAGTGAGGAGTGAGAATCACGCATGGGCACTCAGGTTGATGTAGACGCGCTGCGCAGCGCGTGCCAGAACACGGACAAGTACCGCGCTTTCGAGCGCGAAGTCATCGGCGGCATTGCCAGAGAGGCAAACGAGCGCAAGGAAAAGGCCGAACACTCGCGCATTATGCGTGAGAAGAAGGCAAAGCGCAAACGCCAGCGCGCCGCCGCCAACATGCTGTAATATCGCAGCATCCATACCGCATTATCCAGGCAGAGGTTCCGCGCGAGCCTCTGCCTGCTGTTGTTGGTTGGGTGAAAGCGATATTGCGGCAAAGTCACCTTCCCCTGTATTCGGCCCCCCTCCCCGGCCCTTCCCCCGTGCCCTCCGTTATACTCCGTGCACAGGGGGTGGGAGGCCGACTATAGTTGCGCGGCTCGACGGAGTCTCGTCCTCCAGGAACGCACCGCGCGCCGGGCTCCATGAGCCCGGCGCGCGATCGTTGGTTTCTCCCTCACCCCTTTACCGATCCGGCACCGGGACGTTGATGACCTGCATGAAGAGATCGTGGCGGGTCATTTCGCCTTCGCCGGCGTTCGGGTAGAGCGGCCAGAGATCGCGGCTTTGAGTGGTGAGCACCCAGAGGCCGGCTTCCGGCGAGTTGACGGTGGCGGACATGCGCGTCACGGTGGCGGTGCCGTCCGGCGAGAGCAGCTCCATGGGCAGCATGCGCTCGGGCATGTCGATGTTGATGAGCGTCGCGGCGGTGCGTGTCTCCGTTTCCAGCCGGACGATCTGCGGCGTCGCCACGGTGCCGGTATTCACCGTCCGCCAGGTGCGGTAGTAGACCCGCGGGCCGAGGGTATCGTCATGCTGGCGCGTCCAGAAGAGCCAGACGCGCGGGGCCAGCTTCAACGACTCGCCCGGACCGTAGGTGTCTGGGCCGAACCCGCCGTCGAGATCGCGCCAGCGCTCCACGGAGACAATGGGCAGCACATCCGGCGCGTAGTGGGTGGTGAGCCGCTGGATGCGCGGCACACCGGTGATGCTGATCTCGGCAATGCGGTAATCCGGATCGCCCACCTTCGCCGGGGCTGCCGGCTGGCGCAGAATGCGCACCGTGCCGAGATACGGATCGAATCCAAGCCGGTACACCTTGCCGTTGGCGCCGGTGTATTCGAGCTGGTATTCACGCACCGGATCCTTCGCGCCGAAGATATCCACCACGTCGCCGTCGGCGGGCCAGGCGGCCGGCTTCTCCAGCCAGGCGTCCATCGTCACCGTGTCGACGGTGGTGTCCTTCACCTTCACCGTCAGCTTCAACTGCCGCGGATCGGCGGCCACGTGCAGCCACCAGGCGCGGAAGCGGCCGCCGGTGAAGAGCGTCGGCTTCGCCGGGTCGCTGGGTTTCAGCGTTTCCGTCACCACGCCGGTGGCCGGGTCCACGTCGTCATCGGCGAGGATAAGCGGCTGCGGCACCAGCGGGCGCGAGGCGCGCGGGTCGGTCGGCGGCTTCGGATCCACCTTCACGCGGGCGTAGTACAGGTCGGTGTTGCCGTTCGTCGTCCCCTGGAAGACCAGGTTCAGGTATTTCGGCGTGGCTTCCGCCGCCCCGTTCACCGAGTCGGCGAAGGCCTGCAGGCCGCCGGTGGCCGTGAAGGCCCGGTTGAGCGCGGTGAGCGGCGCGTCCAGTGTCCAATACTTGCGGACGAGGGCGTTAGCCTCCACCCGCACCGGCGCGTTCACGCGGATCTTGTTGCCGGGCAGGATTTCGATGACGGTGACCACCGCGTCCGTCAGCGTCGGGTTGTCGATGACCAGGCTCATGCCGCGGACGATGTCGCCGATGGCGTCGAGCTGGATCTCCGCCCCGTTGCTGGCGGCGGTGACGGTGGCGGAAATCGCCGTCGAGTAGACGCCGTCGTTCAGCACGGCGTTGATGGGCGTGGTGAACTCCACCAGATTGGGCACCGTGACCAGGGCGATGCGTCGATATTGCGTTCCGACTCTGACCACCATGTTGGGAGCCAATGCAGTCGCATCCGCCACCTTGATGGTCAGGTCGAACTTCGGATCGCCGAAGGGCAGCGGCTTCGGATCGGTCACCATGGTGAGCGCCAGGTCGTTCTGGATGAAGCCGAAGGCGTAGTAGAGCTGGCGCGCCTCGCCAGGCCCGCTGCCTTCATAAAACGCCAGGCCGTTCATCGCCGCCCCGCCGGCCACCGGCCAGGACAGCGGCCACAGCACCGGTTTTTCGCGCACGGTGATCTTCGGCAGCCCGGTGCCCTGCAGCGACAGGTCGGGCGGGGAAATCCACGCCACGCCGCCGCTGGTGGGGTTAGTCGGGTCGAACTTCCGGTACGCCAGGTAGGAGCCGGGTAGGAAGTTGGTCTGGCCGTAGCGGGTGACGCGCCGGATGGCGGACACCGACCAGGCGATCCACGGGTCGCCGGCAGCGTCGTTGGTCACCGACGGCGTGGTGCACTGGATGGGCTTGGGCGTCCACGCCGGGTTGCCCGGGTCCACCAGCAGCGAGCGGATGCCGGCGAAATCGGCCGCGGTGAAGAGCGGCACCCACGGATGGGCGAGAATCTCCACGGCGGTCTGGTCGATGGGCACCGCCCAGGCCAGCGCCGGACGCAATTCCAGCACGCCGGCGGCCGGCTTGGCCACCGCCTGGCCGAACCACACGGCGGAGGGATTCGGGTCGTCCACCGTCGGTTTCTTGCGCAGGATCACCAGGTCGCCGGTGGCGTCGGGCAGCGCCCGCGTCAGGTCGGCGATGGCGCGCGGGATGGCGATGCGGCTGTTGACCGTATCCACGCCGTTGAGATCGGTGATGAGGTGCTTCACCCGGCGGAACCACAGCGTGGCGTCCGTGTCCTGCGCCGGCATCAGCTTCGTCAGGTCCGGTTGCGGGCCGGTGGGCAGCGGAGTGTTGGACACCACCCACACGCCCAGGTCGTCGCGGGCGGCGTCATGGTAGACGGCGTCGCCGGCGGCGCAGGCGAGGATGGTGGCGAACTTCACGTAGCCCGTCCCCACGTTCACGGCGACCACGCGGCGCGGCTGGCTGGCCACGCGCACGGTGGCACCGACGGTGATGCCGGTGGCATCGGCCACCTGAATGACGTAGTCATAGTCCGGATCGCCGACGACCAGCGGGCGCGGGTTCACCACAGTGGTGAGCCGCGGCGTCATCTTCGGCAGTACGGCGGCCACCGGCGAGTGCTCGGCGCCGGTGAGGTAGTGGGTCCACCCGGTGTTGAAGAGCGGCGGCACCTGCGCCAGGTTGTAGCTGAAGTCGAAGGGCGGCGGCGAGCTGAGACCCTGTAGCACCTGCGACAGCCGCTGTTCGCCCACGCGGGCGCTCAGGATCAGGCTGGCGACGCCTCCGGCGCCGGTGATCTGCACCTCGCCCACGTAGGTGCCGGTGGGCTGGCGATAGCCGGCGGTCAACGGCAGCTCGAAGGGCCGTCCGTAGGCGCGACGGTCGTCGGCGGCTCCCTTCGGCACCACCCAGTCGGCGGGCAGGTCGTACGTGAAGGACAGCGGTTGCAGCTCTTCCATATGCCGCAGACTGACCTTCACCACCGTCAGCGGCGGGCCGGGGATCACCATCGGCCGCACGCCGGCCATGCCGGTGCTCAGCAGCAGGTTGGCGAGATCCAGCGTGTAGTCGTCGGTGGTGGCCAGCGTGGTGCGCGTGCGCGCCTGCACATTGGTCAGCGGCAGGTTGCCCGTGTTCTCGATGGTCGGCAGTTGCAGCGGCAGGCCGTAGAGCGCGCCGGCGGGCTGGCGTCCGAGGTCGAGGATGGTATTGGGCATGCGCAGGGCGGACTGCGACGCCACGCCCAGCGTGGTGCGCAGCGGCGCCGCCGGCAGCGCGTCCGCGGTGGTATAGGCATCGGCGGCGGGCGCGGTGGCGTAGAACGGCTCGCCGGGATCGCAAATGCCATTGCCGTTGACGTCCATATAGATGCGCACGTCGAAGGCGCCCAGCGCGAAGGTCGGCTCGTTGCGGCCGGGCACGCCGTTGGCGTTCACGTCCAGGAAGAGGCGCTCGCCGGTGTCCCAGGCGTTGTCGGCGTCCACATCGTCCAGGCGCAAGTCGGCGCCGGCGGTGTAGTTGCCGTCCAGGTCGGTATCGAGGAAGATGCGCACGCCGTCGTTGAGCAGCGTGAGCTTGTTCTCCTCGAAGGTGCCGTAGTTGCCGTTCGGCTGGTGCATGGGCATGCGGCGGGTGACATGCATCGTCACCGATTCCTGGGCCCGCAGGGCGGAGCCTTCCGGCAGGTCGAGCATGCCGCCGTGCATCTGCACGTGGTATTCCTTGTACGGGTCATAGCGGAAGCCGTCCCAGATTCTCCCGCCCTTCGGCAACTCGCCGAAGGCCGCGCCGGTGTTGAGGGCCGTGTCATCCAGCCCATCGTTCCAGCGGAGGGCGTTGCCGGGCAGCCGCAGATCCATAGGCGCCACGCGAACGCGGTAACGCAGCGCGTATGGGCCGCCGGGGGCATCCCACAGCGAGACGTTCTTCACGGTGATGGTCGACTCGGCCGCGGTGCCGCCGGGCACCGCCTCGGTGCCCACGCGGATGTCGCCGGCCTGCAGGCCACTCACCGCGATGGGGTTCAGCACGTTCAGATCGCCGGTCCACTCGTCGCGGAGGATGGCGCCGTCCTCAATCTCCTCACCGGCGCCCAGCGGGCGGGCGAAGGTGAAGGTCAGGTCCTTCACATCCGGCGCCACCGGCGCGTTCTCGGTGATATTCACCACGTAGACTTCCACGTCCGGCTTCGTCGGGTTATCGAAGAGCAGGCGGCGATATTTCATCGCCTGCACGCGCAGCCCCTTCGCCAGGTTGGTGGTCTTCAACCGCACCGAATTGGCGCCGGGCGGCACGCCGCCGCTGATCTTGCCGACTTCGATGCGTTCGAGGAACGCCGTTTCCGGCCCCCACTCGCCGATCTGCTGGTTGAGCTGGGTGCGGCCCTGCTGCACGGTGACGCGCCAGGCATACGGGGTGATCTGCGGCATCAACGGCGTGCCGGGCGCGGCATACGGGTTGATGACCGCCGTCGCCTGAGCCGTGGTGGAGACGCCCGAGGCGACCACCGGGTTCGGCCACAGCGGAATCTGGATGCCCGAGGTGGCGGAGCCGGCGGCCTTCGCGGAGACGAAGGTCTTCATGCGGCGGTTCGCCACGGAGATGCCGTTCGTCTTGAAGTTGTACGGCAGCAGGTAGTTCAACGGCGAGCCGGACTCGTGGTCGATGTAGTTCCACGGCGAGAAGACGCGCTGCTCCGCGCCGTCCGGCGCCAGGCGCTTATCCAGGCCGACGAAGCCGTTGTAGTAGAAGCGAACGATGAAGGTGTCCGTCCAGTCGTTCGCGACCGGCGTTTCCTTGTGTACCAGCAGCTCTTCGGTGTTCGTGCCGGCGTAGGTCTTGCCGCGCGCCACCACCTGGTTCTGCCCCACGTTGCCGCCTTGCTCGGCCGGCACCGGGTGCTTCACCACCTGCAGGTAGGCGGAGTCGCCGAGATGCACCTTCGCCGGGGCGTCGGTCTTGATCTCGGTATCGTTGTTCATTACCGTGCCATTCGTCGTCACCTTCATCGCCGTGCCCAGCGAGGTGTAGGTGCGCGTGGACGGCCGCACCTTCGCGTAGAAGACGAACGTGCGCTTATACTCGGTGGTCACCTGGTCCGGATGGCCCTTGTCCGCCATCAGGTCGAAGCCGGTGCCGTCGAGTTTCGACCACGCCAGCTCCCACTGCGGCTTGTCCGGAGTGCCGCGGTTTATCGGCACCGCCATCATCTCGTCCGGGTTCAATGGCCCGGAATACGGGATGGCGGCGGGATCGCCGATGATATCGTCGCCGTTGCCCAGGATGCCGTCCGGGCCGGGCGTGTTCACCAGCGGGTAGCTCAGCTCCGCCGGCAGGTTGTCGTAGACCAGCAGGTCGTCGATTTTGCCGCGGCCGACGTTGCGCACGGAGATGACGAACTTCCACCAGCTCGTGTCGCCGTCTTTATACTCCACCGACTTCTGAATGAGCACCGTGGAAGGCTGCTGATTTTCCGGGGTCGGGTCTTCCTCGGGCGGCACGTAGCCCGGCGGCGGTTCCGGCGTCGTCGGCACGTCTTCGTCCTCCAGCCCCACCTGGTCGCCGTAGGCGTAGAGGATATGGTCGCGCGACGCCTGGTAGACGATGGCGCGGGCCCAGTCCTGGTCATTGGTGCGCATGCCTACCACCGGCGAGGCATACACGCGGTCGCGCATGTCGTCGACCCAGCGCAAGACCTTCGTGTTGCCGTAGAAGGTGGCGGCATACAGGTTGAAGTCGTTGGAGCCGAAGTAGGCGGTGAAGCTGCGCTCGCGGTCGCCGATGATTCCCGTCTCGGTGCTGATGGCCGGCGAGGTGCGGACAGGCGCCATCGTCGGGAAGCTCCACAGCGGCGTCAGCTCTTCAGTGAAGGCATACATGCGGCCGTCACCATTCACGGCGGTGGCGGGGTCGTCGATGGAGCCGACGACAATCGCCTGCTCCTGGGTGCGCAGCGTGGCGTAGGTTTTCGCGCCGTCGATGGCGACGTCGAAGGTCACGCGGTAGACACGGACTTTCGTCACCGGATCTTCCGACTGCTGCTGCACGTCGGTGAGCACGCGGTCCAGCGTCTGGTTGACGCCGCGGATCTTCACGCGGATACCCTTGGACGGCACCGTCTGCGTGGCGGCCACGGCGATCTCCAGCCAGGCGCCGCCGCCGTCCACCGCGGTCACGGTGTAGACGGTGGTCACCGTCTCCGGCACGCACGCGGCGGTGCTGGCGATGGGGCCGGTGACGGCCGGCGGGATGACCGCGCCGGCAGCGTTCGTGGCGTTGTTGCCGGTGTCGGGATCGAGGGCGAAGAACGCGCCATGCAGGCCGTCGCCGGTGATGTGGTCGTCGGTGCCGACGTAGAGCACCTCTTTGCCGTCGATGGTGCTCACCAGCGGCGTGGCGGTGACCGGGCCGGGTTCGCCGGCGTCATAGGCGCCGTTTGCGTTGATGTCGACGTAGAGCGGGCGCTTCCACTGCAGGCGGCTGGCGTCGTCGGCGGTGAGCGGATCGAGGGCGATGACGTAGCCGCGGTTGGCGCCGGGCACACTGACGCCGATGAAAAGGCGGGTGCCCAGCCGGTTGAGCGTCGGCGAGGAGACGATCTCCATGTCCGCTTCCGCTTCGCCGGTGCGCGGCACCACGTATTGCCACAGCAACTCGCCGTCGCTGCTCACCGCGTAGACGGCGCCATCCAGCGTGCCGAAATAGGCCGTGCCCGCGGCATCCACCACCGGCGACGAGTAGACGGGGGCGATGCGCTCGGACGGGCGGGCGTTCTCCGGCGGGTATTTCCAGCGCAGTTCGCCGGTGCGATCCACGCAGTAGAGGTGACCCTGCTCGGTCTTCTGCGCATGTACCTCGGAGGCGAGGTCGTGCTCGCGTAGCGCGGTATACGGCGCGCGCAGGCGCAGCAAGCCACCGTTGATGCTGCTGATGGTGCCGAAGGTCTCAAAGTTCGAGCCGGTGCCGGCATTGGTGACGTAAACCTCCATCCCCACCTGGAAGCGCTCCGGCTGGGTGACGTAGAGGCCGACGATATTGTCGCCGACGAGAATGCGCTGGCCGGCGGGCACGCGGGCGGAGACGTATTCCTCAAACCCCTGGTCGTCCAAGCGCAGCGCGTCGCTGAGGATGCTGTAGAAGTTCTGCGGCACGTCGATGGTGCCGAAGACGATGCGCTCGTCCTTGAACAGCTCACCGTCCGGCTTCTCGCGCTCGATGATGTAGACGGCGGGCGATGAGACCACCTTGCCCATCGACTGGTCATCGCTGAAGCGCCAGCGCATGCGGCCACTGGAGGCGTTGAGCGAGATGAGCGCGCCACGCTGCCGCGGGATGCCCTGGCCGTCCAGTTCGTCGGCGGTGGCCGCGTAGAGCACGCCCAGCGGGTTCAGTTCGTCCGGGTAACCGAGCGCGGGCGAGCTTTCCAGCGTGCTGCCGGTATCGTACCACCAGCGCAGGTCGTTGGTGAGCGGCCCCTGGCGATCGGCGTAGCCGGTGCGCTGGTTGTCGCGATGGAAGGTGAACCACGGCGAGACGTCGGTGCGCTCGGGCAGCGCCGGCAGTTGCGGCGGGAAGCCGGCCGGGCCGACGGGGCCGATGGCGTAGAGCAGGCCGTCATCGGCGCCGACGTAGGCGATCTGCCCCGGGCCGATGGACGGCGCGGTGCGCATGGGCGCCGCCGATCCGCGCACGGCGCGGATGATGTCGCCGGCGGTGCGCCAGTCGGCGACCGGCGTAGAGACGTAGAGGATGCTGTAGACCGGACCGATGAAGACCTGCGACCCGCCGGGGATCGGTTCGGTGGCGGTCTCGAAGGACCAGCGCACCGCGGTGACATGCTCCACCGGCAGCGGCGCGGTGAGCGTCACGATGGCGCCCGGCCCCACGCTCTCGATGGTATACACCGTGTCGGGCTCTTCGGCGATGAAGCATTTCTGCCCCGCCGCCAGGCCCGGCGGCAGCGCGTTGAAGGCCCAGGTGGCCGGCTCGGTGAGATAAGCCGTCGGCACCGGGTTGTCCACAGTGACGGTGTGGTTGACCGGGTCGACCGCCTGCACGGTGTAGAGCGTGTCGGGATCATCGGTGAGATAACAGGTCTGGCCGGCGGCCACGCCCGCGGGCAGCGGCACGAAGGTGAGCAGCGTGCCGTTGGCGGCGTTCGTCGCCTGGCCGGTGAGGCGCATGGTGAGCACCTTGCTGGCCGCGGCATTTGTCGCCTCGCCCTGCACGCCCAGCAGGATGATCGGGGTGTCGAGGGTGATGACGTGCGTCGTCTCGTCGACCTTCGCCACCTGGCCCAGCCGGCGCAGCGGCGGCGCGACGCCGGTCAGCGGATCGAACCACGGCAGCACGGTGACGTCATCGCCGACGCCGATCTCCGAGAAGGTGTCGCCGTCCAGGTCCACAGTACGCAGTTGCAGCGTCCAGGCGTTGGCGGTCTGCGAGCCGGTGAAGACCCACTCCACCGGCTCGGTGGTATGCGCCGTGGCGATGGGGGTGAGCAGCGTGATGGTCTTGCCGGCGGCATTGATCGCCTTCACGTAATACTTCACGTCGGGATTGCCCACCTGGTAGCAGACCGCGCCGACGACGACGTTGGCCGGCCAGATGGCGGCCGGGTCGTTGAAGTCGAGCACCGGGCTGTTGGCGGCGTTGGTCGCGGTGCCGCTGATGCCGGCGAAGGCGGTGCGGCGCACGGGCTCGGCGATGTCGACCACGCGGCCCAAGCTCTGCGGCCGGCTGCCGTCCGGGCGGGTGATCTGCACCGCATCGCCGACGAGGAAGCCGGCCACGGTGTTCACGCGCAGCGCGGTGGCGCCGGGCGCGGCGTCGTCATACAGCGCGGTGGTCAGCGAGGCGCGATCCGGGAAGTAGGTCCACTGGATGCCGATGGCGTATTCCGGCACGCCCTGGGTGATGCGCTTCACGTAGATGTTGCTGGTGTCGAGGCAGTAGAACGCGCCGTTTTCGCTGCCGACATAGAGCAGGCCGGTGGAATCGAGCACCGGCGAGGACTTCACCGCGGTGGGCAGTTCGCCCAGCGACACAGGATCGGCCGTGCTGTTGAGATTGATGCGGTAGATGTGCCCGCGGTCGTTGACGAGATAGGCCCAGCGCGCGCCGCCGGACATCGGCGTGGTAAGCGCCGGGGCGTTGCCGATGGTGCCGGGGATAACCCACGCGGCCGGGTGGATGGGATTGCCGGCGACGTCCAGCGTGCGCACGGTGCCATCCTCTGTGACGATGACGATCTCGGTGTTGCCGGTATCGGTCTCGGAGATCGTCACCGGCGCCTGCACCTGCTCGGCGAGCGGCTTGCGCCAGATTTCCGTCAGGTCGGCGAGATTCAGCGCCAGCGCCTGCCCGTCGGCGGTGGCCAGGAAGAGGGCGTTGCCGCTGGCGGCCATCGCCGCGGTGACCGGGCCGAGCGCCGGCTGCGGGGCCACGGGATACTCGTGCGTCAGCGCGCCGGTGGCGGCGTCGAAGCGCAGCACGCGCCCGCCGCCCGCGCCATACAGCGTGAAGGCGTCGAGGGGACTGAGGTCGGCGGGATCGCGCTTCCAGAAGACCCGCTGCACCATGCGGTTCAGCGTCACGTCATTGGTGGTGGCGGCCGCCTGCGCGAGGAACTTACCGACGGTGAGGTCGGCGCCGTCGGTGGTAATGGCGTGCAACTCGCCCTTCGCCATGGTGGTGAAGCGCACCCGCTGCACGTAGACCGCAGGCGCGGCGTTCGGCACCAGTTCGATGACGGCGCCGGCCGAGGGCAGCACCCCCGCCACGCCATCCACCAGCAGGTCGAGCGTGGTGAGCTGCGGGCCGTCATTAGTGTAGATTTCGAAGGCCTGCACGGCGCCGGTGGCGGAGCGGTTCACCCAGCGCACGCGCTCGGCGCCGCGGTTCGCCTCCACCGTCAGGTAGCGCTCGGCCGCGGTCTCGCCGAAGGTGCCGTACAGCGTCCACACGCCGTTCCGATTGAAATACAAGTCGCCGCCGTTGGCGGTGCGGATGCGCACGCGGGTGACGGTAGCCATGCGTCCGAGGTCATACTCCAGCGTGAGGTTGCCGCCTGAAGTCACTTCGGTGGCGTTGTTGCCATCGATGAGCGCCGCCAGCAGCGCTGCCGCGCCGTTGGGGGCGCCGCCCACCGTCGAATAGGTGCCGGTGCGTTCCAGCCGGTCGGCGGTGGCGACGATGACGCTGCCGTCCGCGGCGCGGATGGGCGCGGTGGCGAAGCCACCATAGAGCAGCGCGTTCACCGCCAGCGTGTCCCATTTCAGCGTGCCGTCGGGGTTGTAGAGGTAGACGCGACCATCGAGCGCGCCGGCGGCGACGGTGCCGTCCAGATGCACGCCCACCGCGCCGCGCACCGCGCCTTCGCCGGCGAGGTCGGCCTTCCAGTAGGCTTCACCGGTGGAGGCGTTGAAGGCGCCGAGGGTGCCGCCGTTGGTGCCCTGGTAGACGCGAGTGGACTGGTCGGGCGTACGGTCGGTGACCACCGGGGCGCCGGCCAGGCGATCGGTGAGGTCGGTGAACCAGCGCAGGCTGGGCTGCATCGGCCCCGGCTCGCGCGGCATCAACTCGGCCACGGCGTTGTCGCGCCGCGGGCCGCGGTAGGCCAGTGGCCAGGGGCCGCCGGGGGTGGCGACGTTCAGGCCGGGCGTGGCGGGGTCGACTTCGCCGCGCGGGCCGATGCCGTAGATGTTGCTGTCGTCGCCGCCGACGATGACCAGGTTGCCCAGCCACAGCGCCGGGGCGGTGCGCAGCGGCAGCGCCAGCGGCAGCGCACCCTGCGACTTCGCGTTCCACGTCCACAGCGGGGCGACATTGGCGGTGATGGGCGGGAAGCAGTAGACGGTGCCCGCCTCGGTGGTGACCAGCAGGTTGCCGATACCGTCCAGCGTCAGCGAGCCGGCGGGGGCGGCATCCATCTGCGCGCCCGATACCGTCGGGGTGAAGTCGGCGGCATACTGCCCGGTAATGGCGTAGATGCGCTTGCCCTTCGTCGGGTCGCCGGCGACGGGGCCGTCAGCGACGTAGATGACGCCGTTGGCGGTGGCCGCGGCGGCGATGACTGATCCCTCGGTAGCATACTGGATGGGCGCCGTGTTGCCGGCGTCAACCTGCCAGCGGCTCTTCAGCGTCGCGACGTCTTCGTAGAAGGCGTGCACCTTGCCGTTGGCGTCCCCGATGACGATGGTGCCGTCGGCGGTGACGACCGGCGACGCGGCGAGCGTGCCGACGACGGGATCGGGATCGGCCATGTCGTCGGGATAGACGTATTTCTTCGCCAGGTTGCCGTCCAGCAGGTAGACCTTGCCGGCGCGCGTGGCGATGACCACGCGCAGGTCGACCGGGTCGGCGGTGGCGGCGGCGCGGTACAGCGCCAGCCCGCCGGCGATGGGTGACAGCGCCGGATCGGGCGAAACCGGGAAGGTGGCGTATTTCGCGGGATCGACGGAACTGGTGGCGAGTTCGCCATCGGGCGTGACCTTATATATATAGCCGCTGTCGGTGGCGAAATAGACGTTGCCGGCTTCGTCGAGCGCCGGCGACGTGCTGATGGGCCCGAGCGCCGGGCCGAGCACGGTGGGATAGCACCACAGCCACTGGCCGTTCTGCGCGAAGGCGAAGAGGCGGCCGCCGGCGCTGGTGACGTAGACACGGTCATGCGCCGCGTCGACCACCGGCGCGCCGCGCACGGCGCCCAGGTAGCTGTTGGCGGTGGTGCGCCAGATGGCGGCGCCGGTTTCCGGGTCGAGGGCGCGCAGGTAGCCGTCGTCCGAGCCGATGAAGGCGGCCCAGGCGCCGGGCCGGCCGGCCCGCAGCAGCGCCCCGGGCGGGTAGCTGTTCTTCAGCGCGGTCTTCAACCCCACGTAGTTGTTGGTGATATTCCCGACAGTGAAGGTCTCATACAGGCCCGGGTCGGTCGGGTGGATGATCTCGACGAGGTCGCCGGGCAGGAAGCGTTCGGGTGAATCCACCTTCACGTAGCTGCTGCCCGGGCCGACGACGTTGACGTCGGCCACCGGGTCGTAGCTGATGTAGACGCGGGTTTCGTCGGCGGTGACGTCAAAGCCGGGCTTCTGCGCGTCGGCGTCGACGCCGCGCAGGAAGGGATAGAGGCCGGTGCCGGCCACGGGCAACTGGTTGTCGGTATAGCCGGGCGGCGGCGTGAGCAGGTCGGGATCGACCACCACCAGTCCGGACGGCAGGGCGTAGCTGCCGATGACGGTGAATCCGGTGAAATCGTCGGGGTATTTGCCTTTGCTGTCCGCCAGCCGGTAGTAGGCCGTCGCCACCGCGGTATTCGTGCCGGTGGGCTTCACCGCCAGCACCACCTCGACGCCGTAGGCCAGCGTGTAGGTGGCGGCGCCGGGGATGGCGACGGTGATCTCCTGCGGATCGGCGCCGGCGGTCACCTTGCGGCGGACGCCGATGCGCCCGTCATCGGTCAGGAAGATATACAGGTAAGTCGGGTTGGTATATTCCGCCTGGCTGGTGGGGTTCCACACCGCGGGGTCACTCTCGAAGAAGCCGAAGCGCGCTTCCTGGCCGCCGGCCGCGCCGAAGGTGGTCAGCGCGGCGCCGGCATTGCTGACGAAGCGCGGCTTCAGCAGGCCGCGCAGCGAGAACGCGAGCGAGCGCGGGCTATAGATGGGGCTGTTGTCGTACCACAGCGTGCCCTGGGCGGCATCTTTGGCGATGCCCACGCTCGGTGAACCGTACCCGTGGATGTCGCCGCCGCTGACCAGGTCGCGGCGGTAGCCGTCCACGCGCACGGTCTCGCCGGCGGCGTGTCCCTGGCGCGGCCCGGTGGTGACGATGAGCGTGTCCGGCGCGATGGGGTCGGCGGGGGTGCGGGTGATGGCGGCGATGAGCCCGAGGGAGTCATTACCGATGATCACCGGGTCACCGACGTGCAGCGCCGCGGCATCGACCACCGTGATGATGGTTACCCCGCGCGCGCCGACCGGCGGCGCGAGGATAGCGTCCGCCAGTTCGGCGGTGCGCAGGTGTTCGCCGATGCGCGCCACGGCGGCGGACGAGTGTACCGCGCCGCCGGTGGGGGCCACCCAGCGCAGCTTGCGGGCGGTATATTCGCCGCTGGTCATGCCGTCCAGCGGGGCGGTGAAGCCGGGATCCGCCGCGCCCAACTCGCCCGGGTGCGTCGGGTTGCCCTGGAACTGCGGCCAGCGGCCCATCGACAGCGCGCCGAGGGCGGGCAGCGCGTTCGCCGCGTCTTTGAGCAGACAGACGACGTCGCCTTCGCGCGAGACGAGCAGCACGCGGCGATCCGGCCCCTGCACGTGCAGCAGCGGCGACCCGGTGAGCGTCATCTTGCGCGCGGGGAACCAGTGCCACATCTCGGTGTCGGCATCCTGATTCAGGCCGAACAGCCCGTCGCCGGTGCTCACCATCACCTTGCTGGCCGTGCCCACCACCGGCTGCGCCAGCACCGTGTTGGTGAAGACGGTATACTGCCGCTGAATCGTCATCACCGCGGGATTGGTCACGTCGATGGCGACCAGGCCGCGCTCGCCGCCGACAAAAACCTGCTTGTTGACATCCTTGCCAGCGGCGGTCGTCAGGTTGTGGCCGACATTCATCGTCGCCGCGTCCAGCATGCCGGTGAGCTTGCCGCTGTAGCCGTCAATGCAGTAGAAGTTGCCGCCCACGTCGCCGATGTAGACGTGCTGGGCGGTGAACATCACCGAGGCGGAGAGGAAGGCATGGCCTTTGCCCGGTGGATCGGGATAGACCCAGCGCAGGTGGCTGGGGTTCTCGTCCGCGTTGATGGCATACACGCGCCCGTTTGTGCCGGCGAAGTAGAGCGGCAGGTGCGCGGTAGAGTATGCGGTATCGGCGGCGGTGACGTAATTCGCCGTCGTTTTCAGCGTGAAATACAACGTATTCGTCGCCGTGTCGACGCGGGTGATGTAGCCGACCGGGCTGGCCATCGCCGGATTCGCGCCGATCTTCAGTTCGTCGCCGGGATCGAAGAGGCTGGCGTCCACCACCTGCACGCTGGTGGCGCCGGCGGGCAGGTCGGCGGCCAGCGCGCTGGTGGCGCCGATGACCTTTGCCGTGCCGAGCACGGGCGTCGATTCGATGCCGGTGCCCACCGGGCCGTAGATGCGCACCCAACTGCCATCGGCGGCCGTCACCTTGTAAATGCAGCCGTCCATGGAGGCGACGAAAATGTCGTCGCCCATGAAGATGGGCGCCGCGGCCAGCGGGCCCCAGGGTTTCTGCCCGACGGCAGGCGCTACCCAGATGGGGACGCCGGTGCCGCGCCTCACGGCATACAGGCGGCCGTTCGCGTTGCCGGCATACACGAGGTTCGCGTCTTTATCGACCAGCGGAGTGTTGAGAAACGGCGTCTTTGTGTTGAGCTGCACGGTGTGATTGACCACGCCGTTCGCGGTAATGTCCAACCAGACGATGCGGCCATCCGCCGTGCCGACAATCAGGTAACTCGAATCATCCGAGACCGCCGGGGTGGCCAGCACCGGCGAACCGAGCTGGCGCGCCCATTCGATGCCCAGCGTCGTGCCGGCCGGCGGAAGCTGGCCTTTCAACTCGCCGGTATGCCCGGGCGTGCCGCCCATGATCGGCCACTCCGACGTAAGGGAGAGGCCGGCCAGCGCCGGCACGGCGCTGACGAGCAGGGCGAGAAGGGCCAGCAGGCGGATTATGCCTGCAGCCCACGTGGCTCGCATTGCGATTGGTCTCGGGTTCATACCCGTTCTCCTCATGTTGCCGTCCGTCTTCATCACCTGTCGACCCGGGCGTCGATGCCCGCGCCGTTCCCCGCGGATCAGTCTCTATCCAGGCTCAGTGGCTGACTGAGCGGATAGGACCACCCCGGCAGGTTCGGGAATCCCGGCGACAACGGGTCGGGATACACAAAATAGTTCCATTCACTGTCGATGATGCGCCAGCCGTTGTTCGGTTCGTTCTGGTCGGCGGCATTGCGATCGAACCACCGCGCCTCGAAAAGGTGGATGCGGCGTTCGGCCTTGTTGTTCATCCAGGTGGTCGGGTCCGGATTGATCGTCGTATTCATCTGCGCGATGAGATAGCGCACGGCGCGCGGGTCGGTGGCGGTAAGCCCCGCACCCGGGTCAAGCCGCAGCACCGCTACCGGCGCGAACCGCGCATCTTTCTTCCAGCGGGTGATGGTGTCTTTCATCGCCGTGCGCTCGGTATCCGGACGCGCCGGGTATTTCCGGTCCACCATCGACGTCCACAGCGCGCTGTTCAGCGTTGCCGCGGTATATTGCGGCTGCGTCATCTCGAACACCGGCGTCCCCTGCGTATTCGGGTCGGTCGGCACCTCGCGAACGCCGACGGCGTCCACCACCAGCGCGCGTACCGCCTGGCCACCGGCGGGGGTGGTCAGCGTCACCAGGTCGAGCTGGGCGATGGAGGCGTAGTCCCGCGGGCTGGCGGCGCGGATGGCCAGCGCGTTCCAGCGCTCCACCGCCACCACGCGGCTGTCGAGGATGAAGTTCTTATCCAGCGCCGGGTTGACGGTGATTTCCTTCGTCGCGGCGTTCACCGCGGTGATGACGGTGGTGCTCACCGCCTTCGGGTCGGGATTCGTCGGGTTCCACGCCAGCAGGCGGTCACCCACCTTCAAGTCGGCGGCATAGCTCAGATGCAGCGTGGTGTCGCCGGCCGTCGCCGCCTGGGTGAGACTGGCGTAGTTGCCCAGCGTGGCGGGCTGTGTGCCGCCGCCCACATGCACGAAGGCGGTGCGCAGGAATTTCGCCGCGTTCGCCGGGTCGGCCACCGGGCTGCCGATGGCCACCAACAATTCGCGGGTACGCACGCCGTCGAAGAGCGGGTCGGCGTCGGCGCGCAGGAAGGTGAGCTGGCCGTCCGAGCCGGGATAGCGCATCGCCGCGCTGAAGGTCATCGCGGACTTCAGCGCCGCGCCGTCGGCGAAGGCCAGCGGCAGTTGCTCGCCGGGCAGGCCGGCGCCGGTGAGCGTGGCGCCCGGCTGGGCATACGCCAGCACCTCGGTATACTGCCGCAGGTAGACGCGGGCGCCGTTATAGATGTAATACAGGTCGGGCCGGTAAGCGAAGCCGCGCGCATAGGAGAGCGCGCCGACTTCCTCGATGTCCGCGTCGTCCAGTCGCACCAGCGGGCGGATCGTCTCGATGATCCGGCTGTTGCCGGTGTCGGCGATGACGGTAATCTCCCAGCGCACGGTGGCGCGGCCCAGCCGGCGGCCGCCGGGCAGCAGGTCCCACTTGAGCATATTCGGATCGTTGATCGCTTTCTCGGTGTAGTAACGGCGCACGTCGCGCGGGCCGTTGAGGCGCAGTTTGGCGGGGGTAATCCCCTGGGCGCGGATTTCCGTCATGTCGGGGAAATATCCCGCATCGCTAACCGGCCTGAAGCGCGTGCCGTCGAGCTTGCGATCGGGGTCCATGTAGGACAGGTTGCTGTCCGGGTAGGCCCATTCCACCACGCCCTCGCGGTTCAGCTCCACCACGCGGCCGGCGCCGGTGTCGCAGGCCAGCAGGTTGCCATTGGGCAGCCGCCGCACGCGGGTGACGAGGGTAAACGCCTGCTGGGTGAGGCCGATGGACTGGATGGCGTTCATGAGCACCGGGTCGCCGGTGGCCGCGAAGAACAGCGCCATCGGATCGTAATCCTTCGTGGCGGACGCCTGCAGCGTCACCTGGCCGTCCTGGTCGGCGCGCAGGATGCGATGGCCGTCGGCGATGACCAGACCGCGGTCGGTGAAGAGCGTCAACTCGTTCGTTGTCACATTAGGCAGCGCGGTGCCCACCAGCACGCCGGAGGGCGTGGGCACGGCGGTGGTGACGCCGCGGTAGGGCAGCGGATCAGTATCCGGACGGACGGCGCCCAGCGGCTGCGACCACAGCGGCTGCACGCGCAGTGGGTCGGCCGGCACGGTGGCGAAGGCGTAGAGCGTCGGCTGCCAGGTGTTCGTGAGCGTGCGGCGGATGGCGGTCACGTAGAGCGTGTCATTCACCACCACCGGCCCGCTGTCGGGGATGGCGTCGGGGAACAGGTACTGCCAGCGCACCGGACTGGGCACATACATCACCTCGGCGTGATGCACCTTCATCGGCTTCACGCCCAGGCCGGCGATGCTCGCCATGTCCTGGGTGTAGTAGTGTACCACCACGAAGCGGTCGGCGAATTCGCCGGTGGCGCGCGGGTTAAGCTGGATACGGCCGGTGCGGGCGTCCACCAGGTAGTTCTGCTCCGGCAGCATGTTCGTCGTATTATTGGCGGCGCTCACCACCCCGTAGACGCTGGGATTAGTGGACATGGGATAGCGCGGCAGGTAGGCGACGTTGCGCTGGCGCCAGTCCGCTGGCAGGAAGGTGCGATCGTCGTTCGGCGCCAGCGTGTTGCCGCCGTCCACGCTCCACGGGTTGTGGCACACGGTGGACAGCTCGTTGAAAGCGATCATCACTTCCTGGGTGTTGGCGCTGTTGTCCGGGCAGGCGGACTGGCCCGCCGGCGGGGTGGCGCAGATGCCTTCGCTGGTGCGCACCGCGGGCTCGCCGTTCAGCAGGTAGCGGCGCAGCGGCTCTTCGCCGGTAGTGGCGTTCCAGCCGCGCACGTGGCTGACATGCGGCACCGTGGTGGCAATGAACGCCAGGCAGCCGGCCGGGGTGAAGGTCGCCACGTCATATGGGCGGTCGAACACCACCCAGTATTTATGCACCGCCCCGTCCACGCGGCGAATCTGCAGCACCGTGCCCATGTCCCAGGTGGCGGTGGCATGCTTCAGCAGCACGCGAGCGCCCACGCGCAGCGAGTTGCGGCGCACCGCGTCCTGCAGCCCGCCCTGGTCGATAGCCAGCGTGCGGGTGGCGTCATAGCCGAGGGGCGTGGCGTCGTTGGTCACCACGCCGGCGGCCATCGTCTGCATCAGGTAGCGCGGGGCGTCCGGATCGACGGCATAAAGCACGCCGCGGTTGAGCGACGACGGCGCCAGCGTGCTGTAGGTGTTGCCGCCTTCGTAATCGCCGTAGCCGTCATACAGCGCCGTGGCATACACGGCGTCGCCGGCGGCGGCGGCGGGATAGGGGAAGTTACTGCGCCAGAACCACTGCTGCAGGTTCCAGTTGCGCGGCCCGTGGGTATCGCCCTGGAACTGCCACACCATCTCGCCCTGCAGGTCGGCCAACTGCCCCGGTGGCGCGGTGTTGCTGGCCTTGGAGAGGCCGGGGAGGCGCAGGCGCACGGCGTTGAGCGCGCCGCTGAGGCGCAACGGGCGCGTCTGCGCGATATCCTGGCTGCCTTTCAGCCCCGGGTAGTCGGTGGCGCCCACGGTATTAGTGCCGATGACCAGCGCGTCGCGGAAGACCAGCGGCGGGGTATCCACCGCGTAGCCGAAGGTGCCGCCGGAGAGGATGTTGCTGGCGTTGTCATACAGCACGTCGCCGTCGAACCAGTGCAGCGTAGAGCGGTACGGAGTGCCTTTGCCGTCGCTGAGATCGAAGCGCTGGGTGCCGCGCAGGAGGATGGGATAGCCCATGGAGAGCTGCAGCCCCTGCACGGTAATGGGCGTCTGGCTCTGCGCCGAACCGCCGCCGACGATGGTGCGCTCGGGGGTGAAGCGCAGCGACAGCGGCAGCTTCAACGCGGCCGCGCCGCCGCCTTGCGGGAAAAAGGCGTCCCAATTGCGGAAGGTGATCTTCAGGCCGCTGGCCTCCGTCTTGATACAGAGGACGTAGCGGCGGCGGAAATCGCTGGACGGGCTGCCGATGACGTAGCTGCGCCCGTCGGCGTCGATGACCGTCAGGTCGGGCGGAATGGCCATCGACGCGAAGGCGATGCCGCGCTGCGAGCTGGTGGAGCGGAAGATGAAGGTGGGCGGCACCAGGAAGAGCGCGGCTTGCCCGCCGGTGTGGGGGTCCGTATTCGGGTTGGCGGCCAGCGACGCGGTGGTGTTCGGCGAGAAATACTCGCCCGCCACCGCCAGCATCTCTACCACCTCGCGGCGCAGCTTGGGCAGCCGCGGGTTGTAGGTGGACGAGGTGATGGTGCCGCTGGTGACGCTCAGGCCCGCCTCCAGGTCGGAGGCCTCGAACTCCACCCGCGCGGTGACCATGCTCGCCGGGCTGGTGGGGCGGAAATTGGCGCCGTACTCCGGCGCGCCGCCCACGTGGGCACACTCGGCGCCGGTGCGGGCGTCGAAGACGAAGATGCGCCAGTTGGAATTGACGTTCGTCTTGCCAAGCGCGGTAACCACCAGCCGGTTGTTCGACAGCGTCATGGAGACGCGCGGTATGCCGATATTAATCACTGGACTTGGAACAATCCATAAATCTTCACCAACAGGTGTTTGAAACGAAGTAATAACGAATGGATCCACCGGGAATGCACGTATCTGATATTCCCAGTTACCAGCAATATATCGTCTTTGCAAAGCATATAGAACTGTTCGAGTTAGTGCGCCTTGTGTCACTTTCCCGAAAACTGGTGAGCCGATCCAAGCCCATCCATTACTTGGCGATTTACGAAAGCACAAATCCATTTCGTTATCGTTTGTTGCATCATTCACAAACGGACCAGATGGAAAGAGAGTAGTCCAATATAATCTCCAATTAATACCGGTAAATGGTCTGTTGTCAATAGTGTTTGATCTATGAGTATTTTTGCAGAAAAAATATAATCCATTCCATATAATTGCATCCCCTAAAGTATAATCATACCCTTCTTGCCACATAGGATATGGACCAGAAGGATACGGCACCCATATAGCTGCACCACCCGGAGTGCCTGGCATATTGGTAGTATCTGATATATGGTTCCAGGCACAGTAGTAAAAATAAGCATTTCGGCGCACTACCCCGCCCGCCACATAATTCACCTTCGCTTGCCAGTAGGAGATCAGTGTCGGCGTCAACTTGCGCTGATAATCGTCAAACAGGCCGTATGGGTAATCGAGCACCGCGCCGCCGTCATCGGTGAGCTTGCGGGTGCGGTAGAGGCGCAACTCGTCGGCGTCCATGCCCGGCGGCGTCACCGCCGTGCCGGTGACCGCCACGAAGTTGCCAGAGGACACCGGATCGCCGATGGTGGTGAACTGGGCCGACCAGCCGCGGCTAAGCGCGGCGGCGAAACGGGCATCGTAGGTGCGCGAGGCGACAGGGTTGCCGCTGACCATCGACCAGGTGGCCGGGCGAGCGAGCATGTTGAAGACGAGTTTCGTCGACGCGGTGTAGATGTAGTGGTCATTCGGCGCGCCGACGATGTGCATCGACTCATTGGACGGCCACACGTCCAGGTTGCGCAGGTTGGCAATGTTATGCTTGCGCTCGAACCAGTCGGCGACGGCGCCCATGATGTCGGTGCCGGACACGATGAGCAGCCCGTTGCCTACGCGGCCGGCGGCGATACTCGGCCCCATGGCGGTGACGGTGCCATCGGCGTTATTGCGGATGAGCCGCACCACTTCCTGCACCTGCGAGGTGGCGCCGCCGGCGTAGCCGGCCACGCCGCTCTGGATGAAGGAGCGGTCACCGATGTTGTCGCGCAGGAAGCTGGCCTGCTGCGGCGCGATGGCGTAGTGCGCGTTGAGCAGCCAGTGGTCCGGCGCGATCACCTTCATCCAGGTGGTGGTGTTGGCGGGCAGCGGCCAGTCATACGGCCCAGGCTGGAAGACGATGGCGGGATCGAGGAAAAAGTTGAGCACCTGGTTGCCGCGCCGCTGCGAGTTGTTGATCCAGATGGCGGCGCCGCGCTCCAGCAGGTAGCGGATGGCGTTGCGTTCGTCGTTATTCAACGTGGCGGTATTATGCCCGTTGAGGATGATCAGGTCGAACTCGGCCAGCGCCTCCAGGCTCACCTTGTCGAGTTGCACCACCCAGTAGGCGGGGTCGTCCTTCGTCAGCGCCGCGCCGATGGCCTTGCCGTTGAGGTACCAGTTCGTCGAGGTCGCCCCGGCGCCTTTCGGGTCGGCCTGGAACTTCGTCGCGCTGTCGATAAGCTCGGCGTTGGCCGGGATCTTCGCCGGGGCCAGCGGATTCTGCAGCGTCCAGCCGGCGGGCTTGTACGGGCTATGGTTGAGTACCGGCAGGAACCAGGGGTCGGAGTTCCAGTAGCGGGCGGTGTTGCCATCGTTGCGCTGGCTGTATAGCAGCAGCATGCACACATTGAAGGTGCGCGTGGGCCGCGCGTGGTCGGTAACTACCCGCGGCGCCCCCCACCCGGGCACGCCCAGCGGGAGCACGAGCCCCAACAGCAGTATGAGAGTCCACAGACGTCTGATCATGGCGCGCCCCAATCAGCCTTCAGCCCCATGGCCGGCGGGAAATCCCGTCATCCGGCCCTGCGTCGGCCACCGTATACAAAAGGCAAAACCGCTCCCCGGCCCTCCCAGGGGAAAGGGGAGCGAATCGACATTACGCTGCCGCGTGTCCCGACCCGTCACGTGTTTTGCATGACGCCTATAGAGAATACGCTTGGACAGACGGGAAGTTTCGGCAATCGCGGTAAAAAATAGCGAATACCCTCAATGGCATCGTCCTGATAGCAGACCGGCCGCATCAGCGTGGCGTCGTAGTAATACTCGATGCCGGCGCGGCGCTTTGTCCAGCGCCATTGCGCCTTGTCGAAAGGCGTCAGGTCGTCATCTGGATCGAGCTGGTTTGGAATAACAGCGCCGGTTTTCGGATCGTGAATATCGCCCTTCGTGTAATACGCCAGGTCGCTGCCGCGCCAGTGGGTGATCCACGCCTCCTGCGCCTCCACCGGCGCCGGCCGGTTCTCGACGATGGCGCCGTGGAAGACCAGCCGCACGTCCAGCGGTTCGCCCGGCTTCGGGAAGGGCCATTCGAGATCGGGCGTCGGGTTCTCCGGGTCATTATAGAAGACGCCGGGGATGATGAACCAACTGCCACGCTGGGCATACACCAGCGCGTCCACCTGCACGTCGACGCCGGTGACCGCCACGGTGGGCATGGTCTTAGACGCGGCCAGCAGATAGTCGCAGCCCTCCATCCACTCGAAGCGGATGGTGTTCATGGCGCCGTTTGGCTGCAGCGGCGAGACATTACTTTCATAGTATCGCTTATCGCCTATCGCATATACTTGCTGTTCAAATGGATCATTTGCATACAAGCCGCCGCCCCATTGAAGAATACGGGTACCATCTATTTGATTGTCCCACCAAGGGCATCGTGAATCAAGAGTAGCTGGATCTCCGAAACATAGTCGAGCAGCTAACGGATCGCTTGGTGCATACTTTGGTACAATAGGTGATCCGAATTCTTGTGTATCAAAAACGAAAGCTTCGCTGTTCACCGTCATGCGGATGACGCCGTAGTCCGGCTGGCCGATGACCGCCGCGCCGGCGTGGCGCAGCAGCAGGCGGGTGCGCGGGCCCCAGGCGCCGGCGGTGGAGAAGGTGAAATCCAGCGGATCATTGGTGCGGATGCGCCAGAGCTGCTCGTCGCCCACCAACTCCGTCTCGCGGCTGGCGCTGGAGAAGGCCTTTGTCGGGTTCAGCGCGACGTTGTCGCGCGCCAGCAGCGCGAGCTTGCTGTCCCATTCCGAGCCAGAATCGATCGGCGTTTTGGTACCGAATCCGTTTGGATATTCCACTCGCCGCGTAGCCGGTCCAAGTAGGTTGCCGTCGATATACACCGTGCCATTGGAGACGACGGTGAGGTCGTAGCGGCGGTTGGCAGCTTTAGCGTAGTACTTGATTCCGCCCTCAACCGGATCCCAGCCGCCAGGGCGCTGTACGCCAGAAACGGGATCCACCATTGGCTCGTACAGGCCGTCAAGGTCATCATCGTTGAAGGCCAGCGAGGCGGGCAGGTTCCCCTTGACGATGAGATTCCCCTCGGCGTAGATGACGCCGTTGCGCGGGTAGGGCAGGGTGCAGCGCTCGCCGATGGGCTGGTTGGTGCGGTCGTAGAACTGCCCGCCGTCGAAGCGGCGAAGCTCGAGATACGGCAGGCGAATCGCCTGCCCGGCGGCGTTGACTTCCCAGTCATGCAGGGTGATCTCCACCGCGCCGGCGTTCTCCGGGTGGTACACGCCGTTGATCCACGTCAGCCCGTCGCTGGCGGGGTCCTTCGGGTTCAGCCATTCGTATTGCAGTGCCGGCAGGTTGCCGCCGTGCTGCACGCCGGTATATTTCTCGTCCAGGTACAGCCCGTTCCCCCACCCCAGCATCTGCGAGGAGAAGGGCACGCCGCTGGCGGAGGCGGTGGGATCGGCCAGATAATCTACCCGCGCCGAGTCCGCGGTGAGCGCCCGGTAGCGGTGCAGATTCGTCGCCGGGTCGCGACGGTCGATGCGCGGCGCCTTCATCGGACGGATGAGCGGGTTGCTCTCGCGCGTCTGCAGCAGCCGCAGCTTCGTGGCGTTCGCCCGGTCCTTCATGGGGTCCAGTACCAGCGCCGAGTTGGCTGTGGCCGCATCGCCGATAGACTTGCTCATGCTATTCAGCAGAATACGCGCGGTGAGCGCCGTCGAATCCGCGTTATAGTCGCTGTAGCTGCCGGTCACCTCCACCCCGTCATGACGCTTCACTGACATGGATCGCCAATATTTTGTGTCTACTGGGAGGAAATTCGTAATTGGATAATCATCGTCCGTCAGATCGACACGCACACCCGACCCGAGCTGCAGGTCGCCCTCGCAGCGGATGGGCCCGCTGTGCAGTTCGCGATAGGTGCAGGCGACGGTGGTGTTGTTCGCCGGGTCGCGCAACTGCGCGTCGGTGACGGCGATATCATTCGGGTCCAGCTTGGTGGTGACAATATTCAGATCGACGTCCGGCCCGAGCACCGCCGGCTCGGTGCGCCCTTCGTCATTGGTCACCCAGCGCAGATAATCGGTGAGGCCGATGGGCACGAACGCCGTGCGCCGGCGGGTGAGGTAGCGGCGCGGGTCCAGGAAGCCCTTTTTATACAGGTCGAAGGTGGCGGCGTCGTCCTTCTTTTCATCATCATTGGGATCTAATGCCTCGCGCAACTTCGGGTTGGGCATCTTGTCCAGCGCGAAGCGCGCTTCCACGTCGATCTTCAGGTAGCGCTGTAGCGGGTTCGAGCACATCGCCTTCTGATCGGTAGGCATAATATCTGTGGGATACGCTGCTTGCGTAGGCTCCTTTGGTTTCTCCGAGGGCCCGTAGGTGAGGGTGATTTTATAGAAGCCGCCGCCGTAGGCCAGCCAGCCGGGGTTATTCGGGTCCGGCCCGGCGTCGGGGCGCCACCACGAGCCGTCCGGGCTGTAGAGCAGGTGGTTGGTCGCGTGCTGCAGGCCGGCGTCGGTGATCTCTTCCAGCTTTTGCCGTTCCTCGGCGCGCGCCGTCTGTACCAGCGCCTGGTTGAGGGTGGCGACAAAGAGCCCGCCCAACCCGGCCAGCAGGAACATGATGAGCACGGCCATGATGAGCGCTTGCCCCCGGGCTGCGTACCGCGGACGGCGGGGCATCATATGCGCGATGTGCGTGCGGCCTGTCATCAGTCTTCCCCTCGCGCGCGCTTCACCGCGTTGCGCGCCTCGATCGTCTTATTCACGCTGAAGTCCTGCCGGCTCGACTCCGGCGTGCGGGCGGCGTAGTCCTTGCGGCTCACGGTGAGCGCCAGGTCCAGCACCGCCTTCGTCGCGTAGGTCACCACCACCGTGTCGGTGGGCTGCAGGTCGCAGATGGTGTATTGGGTAGTCGACGGGAGGAAGGCTCCCGGGTTGATCGGATCGGGTTTCACGATGGCCCAGATATCTTCGGCTAATGCTTGCCCTGCAACGAATTCAATTGTTCGAGATGATGCATTGAATTCACCAATATTGGGACAAGTATATTTCCCTGGTCCCAGCAGCGCCGGGTTGCTCACATAGGTAAATGTATATGTGTCTGTTCCGTGTTGGAGCATCAGCTTGCGCGGTGGCGTTACCAAATACGTAACGGCGGGATTCCATTCACAGTAATCACCCGCATTGATCGCCGTGGGAATTGGCAGTTCCGCTTCGTAGTGATACGTGCCGGTACCCGCCTTCAGACGAAGGCTGTCAATGCGCATGGGCTGAGCAAAGACCAATTTCCCTTCAAGACGCTGGCGGGCGATGTCCGCCTTATTCCACATTACTTTCGGATTTAGTTTCTGTTCAGTTTCAGGTGGAACCAGTGGAAGCCAGTATGGTTTCCAATCTGGTCGATCGATAGGAGGCCAATCCATAAAATGGCGTTTCACAACGATATCAGATCGTTTATTAACGGAATCATACCTTGACCCATATACCATACCTCCGGCGCCATCGAACACCTGCACCTGGTAGCCGAAGGGATTGGCTTTACGGGGATATAGTGGGAAGGCAGACCGTATTTCGGCGGTAGTAGCGCCATACACATCACCCAGTGCCGCTTCGCTGATCCCGTCAATATCCGCGCTGCGCCCCGCCCACAGCGGGTAGTTCGCCACCATCACGGTGGGGTTCACCTGGCCGTTGGCGTCTTTCACGGCGTTCAGCGATTCGCGCGGGATGCTGCGCGGCGTCACCAGGAAGCGCGGGGCGTCCCAGTTCTCCCCATACGGGGTGACGCCGGTGAGACGATTTTTCAGCCGGCGCAGCAACTGCTCCTTCGCAGCGGGCTTGTCGAGGGTTGGCGCCAGCGCGTAGAGGTCGTCAGTCTCGTCGATAAGCGGATAGCGCGCGTCGCTGCCCTTCGCCAGCGCGTCCGCCCAGGTCATCCCCGCTGCCTCGAAGCGCGTCACCACGTAGGGGTTGACGGGCTGGCCCTGGCGGCCGGAGTCATGGAAGGGCGCATAGACGTCATCATAGACACGCTGCGCCGCGCCGGCGGCATCCACCGGCTCGTAGTTCGGCGCCAGCGTCACCCAGCTCAGCGTGGTAGCGGTGGTGGTGGCGTAGTCCCACGCCCACGGGAACGACGGCACATGCGCGTAGCGCACCAGCGTCACCTGGCCGCTGTCCAGCGCCATCACCATGCCGCGGCTGCGCGCGTCGTCGCCGTCCTGCTCCTTGAACAGCGGCACCACGGAGCCGTCCGGCGTGATGTCGCCAATGTAGGCGGCCACCTCGATCTCGTGCTGCAGGTGCGCGGCCGCCTGGGTGCCGGCGCGCTGGGCATCGCTGCGGGCGGAGGCTTTCTGCACATAGCCGAACGCCGAGAAGAGCGGCAAGCCGAGCAGCGCCATCACCAGCGCGAACACCGCGATGGCGATGAGAATCTCCGTCAGCGTAAACCCACGGCGATATCGAACTCGGCCCGGCCGAATCTGCACGATTGCTCCCCCGGGAAAGCCGCGGCTTTCCCCCCGTCCGTTATACCCGCCCATGCTGCCGTCCACCCGGACAGCAGTCACATCTCGTCCTCATACTCGCTTATTTCGTGGTCGGCAGCGTAAAGGTGACGCCGCGCGCCGCCCAGCGCTCGTTGATCATCTTCGCGGTGGGGGCCGTCGGGCTGCCTTCGTAGACCGCCACCTGCCCGCTGCGCGGCTGCACCCACAGCGCGCGCACGGTGATTGAGACCCCGCGCACGGTGACGCTGGTATTCGGCGCCGGCGAGAATCCCAGGCGGATGAGGCTGTTCGCCCTGCCTTTTTCGCGCGCTGGCACGGTATGCACCTCGCCACTCACCCGGGTAAGGGTGCTCGCGCCGTCGCCATCGGTGCTCTGGCGGTAATAATCTACCGCCACCGACTGTCCCGCGTAGATGCCCGGCACCGCCAGCCAGCCCACCGAAACGGTCTTCGTTGGGTCAACGGGATCGGTCACTGTATCAATAATCCACGCGGATGCCCGCCAATCCAAAGTAAAGCTTGCCAAATTCGTCTTTGTGACACCACTTTGCTGACCATAATTCCAGAACACCGCCGGCGCCTTGAACACCTGCACCGTCCAGTCGCGACGAGCGCGGTAGTAGATGCGGTAGTTCGAGCCCGCCAGCTTCGTCCAGTCGGGGTGGTCGATCACCTGCCAGCACGTCTGCCACGTCGCGCCGATGCCCGGCTCGTTGGCCACGCCGGGGGCGTGGTCCGCGGTGCATTGATACGGCAGGCCGTTATGCTGCACGCCGTCGCCCACCTTGTAGCCGGCCGCGCCGAGTTGCCACAGCCCCAGCCAGGTGACGTCATCCGGTACGCCGCCCAGCCGCAGGCGGCCGGAGGCGGCCTGGCTGAGGTCCACCGCGATGGCCTGGTTCGGCACCGCCACCCCCGAGCTGGGCTCCAACCCGAAGGGGTGCACCCGGTCGCTGGGCCGGGCGATGACGTGGTAGACCATGTCGGTGCGGGTATCCACCAGCCCGATCACCGCGTCGTGCCCGTCGTCCTGCATCGGGCCATACAGCCCCCAGGTCTTCGGCTCGCGTGGCTCGGACGGGCGGTTCGTCACCTTCAGGTCGGCCAGTGCCAGCGTGGCGTAGCCCTGGTTGTTCAGCGCCATCTCCTCGTGCAGCACGCTCCAGTCCGCCACGGTGTAGTCCAGCTTCACCGTGCGCCCGCGGTCCGCCGAGGAGAAGTAAATGGTGCCCGGCAGCGCCGAATCCGCCACCGCGTCATGGTCCATGCGCGGGAAGTAGTAGAAGCCCGAGGGCATGGCGCCCAGCTTGGTGTAATAGGTACGCAAGCGTTCGTCCTGCGGGCGCGGATTCGCCGCGTCGTAGAACTTCACGCAGGTGGGGTCTTCATCCGGCTGGATCGCTTCGACGTTCGCCGTATCACCGAAGAGGCGATAGGCGCGGTTGATCTGCTCGCTGCCGGAGATGAAGAATGGAGCACTGGTGCCATTCGTATTAATCTCCGAAGCTGCATTCAACGCCGGCTGATCAGAAATTTCGATACGGCACTCATTGTCATTTGCGATAGCATTGATCGGATACAAATCTCCATCCGCTTGCTTGAGGATCAGCAGCGTCTTCGATACCGGCGTATTGGGCACCAATGCAACAGGAAGCAGCATGCTCTTTGGTGAAATGAACGTGCTTACTGCGCCTTCCTGCACCGTGAAGCTGAAGCGCACATACCGCTCCACGTCGGCGGGCAGCAGCACGATTTTGTCATTCAGCCCGGCGTCGCGGATGCTGGGGCCGCGGCCCAGCGTGTAATAGAAGGTATCGGGCAGGGCGTTGATGCTGTCGCGCTTGATCTCCAGTTCGTCGCGGCTCACCTTGCGGTAGCGAAGGTCGTACAACGTCACCGGCGCGGGCAGGTTCGTGCCGGGGTCCGTTTGCCAGACGTATTTGAACTTCGTCAACCCGGCGTCATACGTCAGCGTGCCATTGGGGATGATCGGCCCGAAGCGCGGCAGGTACTTCGGCACGAAGGAGGCGGGGGCGAACTGGCGCAGCACCGCGCCGCTGTTCAGCTTCACCGACAGCGCGCCGCGCACGTTCGGGTTCGCGGCCACCGGCATGCCGATTTTATTCACCGCCGAGTAGCTGAGCTGCACCAGCAGGTCGATCTTCGACGCGCCGCCGGGCGGGTCATCCACCGCCAGCCACATGCCATGCTCCAGCTTGCTCAGGTCATTCACCGTCAGCAGGGTGGTGCCCTGGTCGGCGTCGGCAGTGAGGGTGGCCAGCACCTCCTCCACCACGTCGGCCGAGCGGCCGGAGGGGATGGACACCTTCTCGCCTTCCAACCGGCGGAAGAGGCGGGCGCTGAGCGGCTGCCACAGCGGCCAGCGGGGCGAGACCAGCAGCGAGCCGTCTGCCGCGCGCGGCACCGTGCCGTCGGGATTGCGCATGACCACCGGATAGAGATGGGCGTTGAGCCAGTCGAACGCGGCATTACCCGCCGATGCGCGGTATTCCACCGCCTCCAGGTCGTCAAAGGAGACCAGCGGCGCCATCGCCCCGGAGGCGCCCCAGTCGATATCGATGGGGAAGATGCCGTCCGGCGCGGTCTCAGGGTGCTGCTTGAACCCCGATGCCACCCCGTCGGCGATCTTCATGGAGGTGGCGGTCTGCTGCGATTCGGTGAAGGCGGCGAAGCCGCGCGGGAAGATACGCAACGCCACGATCACCCCGAAGAGCAGAATGATGATGGCGACGAGCACCTCGATGAGCGTAAATCCTGGGCTTCGCCGCGGCATCCGCATACCGTTGGTGGACAGCCGGGGCATGACATCCTGATGTAACGCGTACCGTCTCATCGCACGCCCCCTTCCGGCGAATACAGGCAGGGAGGCGTCCAGAAGTAGGCCGGCTGGCCGTCCTTGTCGGTTCTCGCGCGGGTGAGGTAGGGGCGCAGCATATTCACGCTGCCGTCCACCCACAGCACCAGTTGCACCTCGCTACGGCGCATGCGCACAGCGTTTTTCGCGGTCTCCAGGTTGCCCACCACGTCGGGCAGGGCGGCGTCAGCCGGATCGACGGTGGGCGAGGCGAGGCGGTTGTGCGCGAAGCACCAGGTGACCACCGTGTCCGCGGGCGGATGGGGGTTGCGCAGGTGGCGGCCCGTATTTTGCGGCCCGAAGCCGATGGCGGTGTCGAAGGCGGCGATCTGCGCGTCGAACTGATCGAAGTTATACGCCACGTCATACGTGTTATAGCCCGCCCACAGCGGGTCAAAGCGGCGCAGCGACTGGTTGACGGGATCCTGGTTGACCAGCGCCTGCAGGTTGCTGTTCATCACCACGCGCTCCGTGCTGTTCATCGCCGGGCAATGGTAGATGTTGCGGCTGCGCACGTAGTCGTAGGTGCGGTTCGGCGCGGCGGGGTGGAAATCCGCGGGGTTCAGGTAGGCGTAGTAGAGCGTCGCCAGCCCGAACTGCTTCACGCGGCTCACCCCCACCCAGAAGGTCCACTCCTCGTCGCCGGCGTGGCCGGTATCGGTGCCGAAGGTCACCTCCACGCCGGTGGCGCCCAGCACCGCCGGCACGGTCTGCGGCGGGTTTGGCGCCACGGTGATGGTGGGGATGTCGATAGGCGCAGACCAGGTGGCGCCGTTGTTCGCCGACCAGACGAATTGGTCCGGCGGACCCACGGTGGCGATTTTTACCATGAATTTCTGCGGCGGGCCGCTGTATACGCCACCGGGGGTAAGACTGCCTTCCGGGGTCGCCTGGTCGGAGGTGCCGGCATACTGCAGGCCAACGCCGCTGGTGAAGGGCAGGTACGCCAGGTATGAGGTATCCACGCCCCCGCCCTGCAGGTATTCCGGCGCGGGCGCGGCCGGATAGCCGCCCCAGTCCTCGTGGTACATGGCCAGCGCCACCCCGATGGAGCGGAGATGATTCATACAGCCGTTCAGCCGCTGGCTGCGCTCCACGCTGAGATAGCCTGGAATGATGATGGCGGCGAGGATGGACATGATCGCGATAACGACAAGGATCTCCACCAAGGTAAAGCCTGCCGTGCGTCGATTAGTCATGTGGCGCACCCAATCCCCTTATGAATAATGGGTCAACCCGCGTCGGTTGACATGGCGATACAGCAACGTTTGCATTATATCCCATTCCCCTGGCCTCTAACCGTCTCCGGGGTTCACTCCCCGGACAACGACAGCGCCATGCTGCAAGGCGCGACACGGCGGTCGCGTCTCACGGGCACCCGCGTGCCGAATACCCGCTATTTCTTACTTTCCGCATCTCGGCGAAAAATTCCTGCGACAAACATAGGCTGAATCGGAATTGGGAAGAACACTGGCGTGGTATACTGGGCACAGCCCGCCCGCGCACCCCGCGCACGGGTTACGCGTATAACTATTACAGCTATTCTCCACCTGACAAGGAGTCATTTCGATGGCGCGTCGTCTGTTGATTATCCTGGCCCTGCTGCCGGTGCTGGCGTGGGGGGCGAACCCGACCGTGCTGCGCATGGTGGACCTGCGCTGGATCAGCGGCCAGCCGGAGTTGGAAACGTGGCTGGGCAGCCTGCAAGGCACGCTGAACCGCGTGGCGACGGAAGCCCCGGTCTTTCTGGTGCGCGACGATACCGATGCCGCCCTCGCCGACGGCCTCATCCGCGCCTACGGGCTGAAGCGGGAAGTCTTCACTCCCGGCGCGCTGCTGGAGACGGCAAAAGCCGGCCTTACCGGGCAAGTGCTCTACAACCCGGCCACCCCCGGCGCCCGCAACCGCGCACTGTCGCTGGCCGCCCTCGCCAAAGGCCAGGTGATCGCCACCGACCGCGACCTGGGCTTGCCGACGGTGCACGATCTGCGCGCGGCGGCCGAAATCCCGCTGCCGCCCTCCGCCGACTCCACCGTGCTGCTGGCACCGCCATCCGGCCACCTGCTGGCCGATTTCGCCGCAATCCACCGGCTGCGCCTCACCGAGGCCGACGACGCCACCGAGGCGCTCTTCAAGCGGCTGGGCATGGGCATCCGTCTGCTGGGCAGCGCCGGCACGCCTGAGGCGGACGCCGCCGTGCGCCGGCGGCTGGCGCAGGCGCGCGGCATGAAGGACTACACCGTCATCCCGATCAGCCAGGTGGCGAACCTGTCCTGCTACGCGCGCTTCACCGCGCTGCGCCCGGCCCTGCAGTACCGCGAAGAGGCCTCCATCAAACCCGGCACGGAGCTGCTGGTGCTCATCTACGAGGGCACCGGCTCGCTGGACGACATCGCCACGCGCATATTGCCGCTCTTCGACGACCCAGCCCTCGCCAACCTGCCGGTGGGCATCGAGGCGCCCGCGGGGCTGGGGGATGTCGCCCCGGCGCTGTACCAGGCGCTGCTGACGCGGCAGTTCAGCTCCGCCACCGAGTTCCTCGCCGCGCCGATGACCGGCGCCGTGCCGCCGGGCGCGGCGGCGATGGACTTCACCGGCGTGGCGCTGGCGGGCGAAGACGGCGCCTGGCCGGCGGTGGCAGATGTCGCCGACGCGGCGAAAGGCCCGTGGAAGCGCGCCTTCCTGCACAAGGGCGTCGGCGCGATGCCGCTCTACAAAGGCAAAGTTCCGGAGCTGTTCCCCTTCTACGCGTCATACGGGCGCGCCGCCAACGTGGAGCAATTGCGCCAGGCGCTGAAGACGATGGAAGGCCCGGTACAGGTGCTATACCTCGATCCCGCCGGCCTGCCGCCGAGCACCATCGCCTCGATGCTGCGCGAAATCACCTACTCCCGCTCGCTGGTGACGCCGTCGCAAGCCTACCGGGCGCGCGAGTTCACCGCCGTCTTCGAGCTGTTGACCGCGCAGAAGGCAAAGGGCGTGCACCGGCCCGACCGGCTGAAGCCCACGCTGACAGCCGCCGCGCCCACCACCACGCTGGGCGCCATCACCGCCGCCGCGCCCATTCCTATCCGCGTGCAGGTGGGCGGCGCCGCCGGCGTGCATACCGCGCGGCTGATCTACCGCGATCCCCGCGGGCGCGTACTGGCCGCCGACCTGGACGATGACGGCGCCGGCACACTGAGCGCCACCCTGCCGCCCATGCTGGCGGGCGGCACCGCCGTCATCCGCGCCCGCGTGGTGGAGAACGGCGGTCTGGGCATCACCCTCTCGCCGCCGCTGACGCTGCCCGTCGTCGGCGCAGACACCGACAACGACACGCTGGACGACGCCCGCGAAGCCTACATCGGCAGCAACCCGCGCAGCCAGGATACCGACGGCGACGGCCTGCCCGACCCGATGGACGCCCGCCCCACCGTACCCGACCGCGACGTGCTGCCACTCATCGCGACGGTGCGGCCGCCGGCAGACGCCGCGCTGCTGGCCGACGCCGGCGACAGCACCGCCGACGCGGACGGCCGCGTGGTGCCGGCGAAGGGCCGCGTCACCTACCGCATCCCCATGCAGGACATCGCCGCCACCGGCGCCGCGCTGCGCCTGGTGACAACCGGCGCGGGCACGGTGTCGCTGAACGGCGGCGAGGCGGTGCGGCTGCTCTCGGCCACCGGGCGCGGCGCCGTCACCGACGTGCCGCTGGGCGCGAAAATCGCGACCACCACCACCGTGGTGCTCACCGCCGGCGACGCCCCGCTGCGCCTTGTCAGCCTGGGCCTCGTGACGAACCCGGAGGGTCCGTATATCATCGGCCTGCGCCTCGACCCCGCGGTGCCACCGGCGGGCATGCCCATCCGCGTGGAAGCCACCCTCTACGATCCCGACGGGGTGAAAGGCGTGGCGGTGCGCTACGGCGCCTCGCTCGACGCGATGGCCATCGTCAACCTGAAACCGGTGGAAGGATCGGGCAACACCGTCTTCGCCGGGGAGATTCCCGCGCAGTTGGGCGGCGACCCGCTGCTCTACGGCCTGTTGGCAAAAGACGCGCAGGAGCATGTGACCGCCAGCCCGTACAGCGTGGTGCCGGTGGGCAAAAATCGCAAGTTCAGCGTAGCGCTCATCGCCGGCCGCGACCTGGACGGCAACTGGGAGCCGCGCGCGCTGTGGGGCGGCATCGGCCATGCGCTGGAGGACGGCGTCGCCACCGACCAGCGCAAGGCACCGCTGCGCCCGGGCCGCTACACCGCCTGGCTGCTGGCCATGCCCCGCCAGCGCGGCATCAACGTGCGCATCGGTGACAAGCTGCGCGCGGCCGTGCCCGCCGGCGGCGCGGACGGCTGGTATAAACTCGGCGCCTTCACGCTGACGGATATCGGCGAGCGAGTAGAGATCACCCTCACCCCCATCGGCCAGACGGGCTTCACCGCCTATGGCATGCTGGTGCTCACCCAGGACGGTGCCTTCACCCCACCACTGGCCCACGCCGGCATCGACTGGTACAACTCCCTCACCCTCACCGGCATCGGCGAGGGCCAGGTCTTCACCGGCGACCGCATCAGCATCGGTGCGGCGGTTACCGGCAATATCGACCTCATCGACATTACCGCCAAACTCACCCGCAGTTCGATGACCTTGCCGGAGCAGCGCTTTGAGAAGGACATCAACGGCAACTACATACTGCGCACCGCCGGCCTCCCCGCCGGCAGCTATGTCGTCACCGCCACCGGCTACCGCGTCGTCCCCGGTACTAAGCCGGTGGAACTGGTGAAGGCGACGGTGAATGTGACCGTGCAAAAGTAACACGAGCCCCTATCAGCGACGAAGGAATGCCCGGCCGTCATCAACGGCCGGGCATTCCTTGCTGGGTTCGCGAGAAATTCTGTTATGCGTTCTCTGTCTGCATGACAGTTTGAAGATGGTCTAAGCCGTCACGCACACCACGCTTCTCGGCTTCCGTTCTCAGATAATCCACATCCAGTTGCTCCCCGTAGGCAGTCAGCATCAATCGTAGCTGTATAGCCGCAGGTAATCGAATATCCTGCCGATCCCAAAACACGAATTCTTCCAGGCGATTAAGGATCAAATCCTCAATGCCGATGACGTGGAATACGACACCGTGAATCGCTTCAACTAATGGCAACACGGTCCTGACTGCCAGCCAATGGAGGTTCCGGGAACTCAACCACACCGCCAATCAAAGGGTGTGTCCAATAACGAAATCCGATGCGCTGTTCGAAACCAAGGCCCCGCATGATGCCAGCGACAGCAGTATTGGCCGTCGTCACCATGTCTAAATCATGGGTGACATATTCGCCCATGGTGTAAAACTCGACGGCAAATCCACCAACGACTACGGGGATATCCACCCCCATTTCCTGGCACGCCGCAGTGATCACCTGCGCGATATGGGTGAGATCCTCACTAAAATTATCGCCATACGCATGCGCTTCAAGTTCACTTCGGTGGCGCGCCAGAATGGCGGACTTTTCGTCGGGCCTCATCGATCAGATCCTGTTCATCCGGATTTCGCAGGCGTTTCCGGCGTTCGGCATCATACCCAAAACGCGCGGCAAGCCGCCGCGCGTATTCCGGTATGCCGCGCGCACGCAGTTCTTCTTCAAGCTGGGCCTTCACAATGCGTTTCATCTGTATTGGTCTCTGCCTATTATCCTCCGGCATCTCGATTGCGTCAACGCGATCACTGCCATCACGCCGCCGCCCGCCGGTGCTCCACCATCAGGCAGCGGTTTTCCACGTAGATGAGGCCGGCGTCTTCTGCCAGGTGGCGCGATTCGGGGCTGATGATGCCGCTCTGCAGCCAGATGATGCGCGGCGGGTGGGTCATGGCGAGGGCATCGCGGACGACGTCGGGGCAATATTCCGCCTTGCGGAAGACCAGCACCAGTTCCACCGCGTCGGGAATCTCGCGCAGGTTCGCGTAGCCCGACTCGCCCCACGCCGCATCCACCTTCGGGTTTACCGGGATGATGCGATAGCCCGCCCGGTGCAGGTATTCCGGCACGAAGTAGCCGGCCTTCGTGGGTTCTTTGGATATCCCCACTACGGCCATCGTCCGCACGCCATCCAGCAATGCTCGATAATCCATCGTCGCCCCCTACCCGATGCCCGTTCCCTGTGGTATAGTACCCGCGACACCGGCGCGCACGCGCCGGGAACCCACACGCGGGAGCAGTTTGATGAACGCTTTTGCCGGTCCGCTCTACACTTCGCTGGGCATGTCCACCCTCACCAGCCGCGAGCGATTTCGCCGCGTCACCCACTACCAGACCGCCGACCACCCCGTGCACTGGGAGTTCGGCTGGTGGGACGAAACCTTTCCCACCTGGCACCCGCAGGGGTTGCCAACGGACATCACTAATAACTGGCAGGGCGACCGCTTCTTCGGCTTCGAGGCACAGGACTACGTGCCGGTGAACGTGGGCATGGTCCCTTACTTCACCTACGAGGTGATCGAAGAAACCGATCGCTACGTCATCTACCGTAACGGCGAAGGCGCCATCTGCCAGTCCTTCAAGGACGGCGCCTCGACCATCCCGCATTACCTCAAATTCCCCATCGAGACCCCCGCGGATTGGGAGCAAATCAAGGCGGAGCGGCTGAACCCGGACGCCCCCCGCTACCCGTCTGACAACGACTGGACGGCGGCGGTGGCGCGGCTGAATGCCTCGGAGAACCCGGTGAGCATCGGCCTGGGCAGCATGTTCGGCTGGATTCGCGACTGGATGGGCTTCGAAAATGCCTGCGTAGCGGTGGCCGAAGAGCCCGCGTGGGTGGCGGAGATGATGGACCACCTGACGATGCTCACCATCACCACCATCGACCGCGCGCTGCGCGAGGTGAACATCGACCTGGGCCTCTTCTGGGAAGACATGGCCTACAACGCCGGCCCGATGGTCTCGCCCGCCTTCTTCCGCGCGGTGATGACCCCGCGCTACAAGGAGATCACCGACTTCTGCCGGCGGCGCGGCCTGGACACCTTCGTCGTGGACTGCGACGGCGACCCGAACCTGTTGGTGGACGGCTGGCTGGACGGCGGGGTAAACGGCATGTTCCCGCTGGAGCGCGCCGGCCACATGTTCCCGCACGAACAGCAGGCGCGGTATGGCGAGCGCGTCCTCCTCTTCGGCGGCGTGGATAAGCACGCGATGATCGCCGGCCGTGACGCCATCGAGGCGGAATTACAATACCTGGCCCCGCTGGTCGAACAAGGCGGCTTCATCCCCTTCTGCGACCACCGCTGCCCACCGGACGTCACTTACGCCAACTACCTCTATTACCTGAAGCGCAAGTGCGAGCTCTTCGGCATCCCGAAGCCGAAAGACTATGACGCGATGCTGGAAGAAGTGGAAGCGTTGCCATAATCGAACCCCTCCCCCTCCCCGAAACGGGCGAGGGGGAGGGTATATACATCGGAAAACACGCTACGAATACAGGATCACTCCCCCTCGCCCGGCTCGGGGAGGGGGTTGGGGGGAGGGGTCCGATTATGCACTCCGGAGGCTCACCATGCCCATCACCACCGATTGGAAACTCGCCAACACGTCCCACGGGACAGAGTTCGAGCCGCTGCCGGCGCTAAACCGCTGGTGGGGCGAGATCGCGCCGCGCTTCACGCCGGACGGCCTCACCCGCGACGGCTTTGACGCCTGGGCGACGGAGCTGCGCGCGGCGGTGCAGGCGGGCCTGGGGTGGACGCCGGAGCCGCTGCCCCTGCGGCCGCGCCTCATCAAGAACGGCGAGTGGGAGCCGGGCATCGCCTATCGCTGCGGCGAGGTGGAGACGGCGCCGGGGATGACCGTGCCCTTCATGCTGCTGGTGCCGGAACAGGCGTCGGGGCAGGGCGTGCTGTGCCTGCACGGCCACGGCGACGGCATGAATCCCCTCTTCGGCCTCAACGCCGCCGGTGAATCGGTGGAGGATGAGTACCAGCACGTCTTCGCGCTGGAGGCGGCACGGCGGGGGTTTGTGGCGCTCACCTTCGATCAACTCTGTTTCGGCCGGCGGCGCGACTTCGCTTTCTGCGAGAAGCATAATGCCTTCGCCTGCGTCACTCCCTCCGAATTCGCCATCCAGATCGGCGCGAGCATGGCCGGCCTGCGCACCTTTGACGCCCGCCAGATGCTCACCCTGCTCGGCGACCAGCCGGAGGTGGACGCCGACCGCCTGGGCGTGGCCGGTATCAGCGGCGGCGGCACCATCACCTTCCTCACCACCATACTTGACACGCGGGTGAAGGCGGCGATGATCAGCGGTTATTTCAACCAGTTTGCCGCCTTCATGCAGGTCTTCCACTGCATCGACAACTTCGTGCCCGGCCTGGCGCGGGTGGCGGAAATGCCCACCATGGGCTGCAGTATCGCCCCACGTCCGCTGCTCATCAGCCAGGGCGAGGACGACCCCATCTTCCCCATTGCTGCCACCCGCGCCGGCGTGCGCACACTGCGCCAGGCCTACGGCCTCTTCGACGCTGCCGACCGCGTGGAAGAAGAATACTATCCCGGCGGCCACGTCTTCTCCAATACGCGCGTGTGGGACTTCATGGGGCAGTGGCTGTCCGAGTAGACGAGCGACTGACAAGGACTATCGGCCGCATGCGCGAATGGGAAGGCTATGATATATATTGAGATCCTGGTCGTGCTGCTGCTGATCGCGGCCAACAGCTTCTTTGCGTTGGCAGAGTTAGCGATAGTCTCTTCACGGAAGAGCCGGTTGCGGCAACTGGTCGACGAACGCGTCGCCGGCGCGAAGGTTGCGCTCGAACTGGCCGATGCCCCCTCGACCTTTCTCGCCAGCGTCCAGGTCGGCATCACGCTGGTGGGCATCCTGGCCGGCGCCTTCGGTGGCGCGACACTGGCGGAATACCTGGCCGCATACCTCGGCGCTGTGCCTTGGCTGGACCGGTTTGCCTATCCGATCAGCTTCGCCCTGGTCGTGCTGGTAATCACCTATCTCACGGTGGTGATCGGGGAGTTAATGCCGAAGCACATCGCGTTGTCCGATCCCGAGCGCTGGGCGGCGCGCGTGGCGCGGCCCATGCGGTTCATGGCGCGCATCGCCGCGCCGTTGGTGCGCGTGCTCAGTCTCTCCTCCACCCTGGCCCTCCGATTGGTGCGCCGGCCGCCGACAGCGGGCCGGCCCCCCATCTCCGATGAAGAAATTCAGACGCTCATCGATGAAGGGATCGCCGCCGGCGTCTTCGAACCGGCGGAGAAGGCGATCGTGGAACGCTTGTTCCGCTTGAGCGATCGACGCGTCAACGCCATCATGACGCTGCGGCCCGAGATCGTATGGATTGACCACCGGGCCACGCGGGAAGAGATCGCCAATGTCATCACCACGCATACCTTCACCGCGTATCCGATCGGTGAGGACGATATCGATAACGTGCTGGGCATCGTCTTCACGAAGGATATCATTCCGCGTCTCCTCTCCGGCGCGCCGGTCGATCTCCACGCGCTGAAGCAGCCGCCGCTGCTGCTGCCGGAATGGGCTTCCGCGCTGAAGAGCATCGAACGATTGCGCGAAAACCGGGCACACCTCGCCATCATTATCAATGAGTATGGCAGCACGGAAGGGCTGCTGACGCTCACCGATCTGGCCACCTCGCTGGTCGGTGACATTCCCGCCGTGGAAGAACAGGAGATCGTCCGACGAGACGCCAATTCACTGCTCATTGATGGACTACTGCCGGTGGACGAATTGAAAGACGAACTCGAACTCGACGAACTGCCGAACGAAGAGAAGGCACGTTATAACACGCTGGGGGGTTTTATCATGTTCGTCCTCGGGCGCGTGGCGCATATCGGCGATGCCTTCGACTGGCATGGCTATCGCTTCGAAGTCGTCGACATGGACGGAAACCGCATCGACCGCGTGCTGATTACGCGGCTCACGCCCCCGGAAGATGTCGATGGGAGCTGATGGCATCACCCGACCAGGTTCCACATCACACATCACAGAAAAAAGAAGGGGATTCCGCGCGGCAGTCGAATTGTTTTCTCATGCTACCGGGCCGTCGCCCGGCGTTCTCACCTGATCGGTGAAGGGAGTCCGCCATGTTGAACCGTTGTCTCGTTCTGCTCACCCTGCTGCTCGCGGTGCTGCTGTCCGGCTGCGGCGGCGGTGGAGGCGGGCAATCTCTGGGCGGCAGCGTCGCCATCGCCTTCCGCTGGCCGGCGGTAACGAAGGCCATTCCCACGGGCGCCATGAGCCTGGTGTTCAGCATCACCGGTGGACCGACGGAACTGAAGAAGACGGTTAACCGACCGTTAACCTACGAACTGCCGCGCGCCACAGGCGAGACGACTGAGCGCGTCGAATTCTTCGGCGTCTACACCGGTCAGCTCACTCTCACCGTCTCCGCGTATGATCAGTCGGGTGGCACCGGCAACCTGCTGGCCTACGGCACCACGCCCCTGAATATCCAGCCGGGCCGGCAGAGCGCTGTGGCACTCACCCTGGAGAACGCACCCGCGTATCTGAATATCACTGCGCCGACCGGCAACCTGGAAATCGGGAAGACAACGACGGTGACGGCAACCGCGTATGACAATTTTGAATCCGTGGTTTTGTTGCCGGCCGGCTCCATCGAATGGTCGGCCGACCCCACCAGCGTCGCCACCATCTCCAGCGACGGCGTGCTGATTGGCGTGACTGAAGGCATGGTGACCGTTACCGCCAAAATCAAAAATTTGCCGATCACCAATACGATGCAGATTCAGGTGCAGCCGCCACTGGCAGCGCCTGCCCCCAGCGCCGTCCCGCTGGCCGACGCGATCGTCTACAACGAGTCCTACGGCGCCAACCACCTGTCCTGGACGATGCCGCCGACGAATGTCGCCGCCGTGCTGGTCTATCGCAACACGAATCCCACCATCCCCATCGCCATTCTGCCGCAGAACCACAACTACTACTTCGACTCCGGCGCGATGCTGCCGAATGAAGCGCTGCTGGAAAACACCGCCGGATCGGCCACCATCGATCCCGCCACCGGCGCGGTGCTCACCCTCGATCGCCCGAAAACATACGAGTCGACGATCGTCAACCTGACGGTGCCGAATGAAACGCTCACCACCACCACCTACAACGTCACCTGCCGCCGCATGCAGCTTACTCCGGGCTTCCAGTGCGCATATCAACTGCGCTACTTGATGGTCGTGCCCACCACGCGGGCTACCGGGACAACCTACTCCCTGGAGCTCAGTGGAAAATCCCCCCTATCCAGCACCATCACCACCATCATGCCGCCGATTCTGATCACGGAAAATAACATCGAGCCATCGAACGCCGAATACCAGTGCTCCACCGTCAACGGCGCGGATTTCTATACCGTGCAAGTCTCGACCGACCCGAACTTCGCACCGCAGAATTGCGTCTACGCGCATATGCCGATGTCAACGCAAGGCGTGGTGACGATCACCTTGCCCATGAGCACGGCGGTGGCGATGTTAAATATCCAGGAGAACACCACCATCTACTGGCGTATGGGCGCCCGGCTATCCGTGGGTGTGCAGCCCGCCGCCGCGTCGAACGCCAACTACGCCGGCTGGGTCTACTCGGCATCCCGCAACTACGTCTACATGCCGGCATTCTAAACGGCGCGTCGATAAACCAAAGCGTAATGGGGCGGGCCAATCTGGCCCGCCCCATTCCTCTTCTACATGTCCCTGTCGTTACACGGCCACGCCGCCGATGGTGCGGTCCACCGCCGCCGCCACCATGCGCGCACGGCGCATGAAGTCCTCGAACTTCTCCGGGGTCAGCGCCTGGGCGCTGTCTGACTTCGCCTTCGACGGATTGTTGTGTACCTCGATCTCCAGGCCATCGGCCCCGGCGGCGATGCCCGCCAGCGCGATGCTCGCCACGTAGCGCCAGTCGCCCGCCGCGTGGCTGGGGTCCAGCACGATGGGCAGGTGCGAATGGTGCTTGATCACCGGCACGGCGTTAATGTCGGTGGTGTAGCGGGTGGAGTTCTCGAAGGTGATGATGCCGCGCTCGCAGAGGATCACCTGTGCGTTGCCCTCCGCCATGATGTATTCGGCGGCCATCAGCAGGTCTTCCACCTTGCAACCGAAGCCGCGTTTCAGCAGCACCGCCAGGTTCGTCGCCCCCACCACGCGCAACAGGCGGAAATTCTGCATGTTGCGCGCGCCGATCTGCAGCACGTCGGCATAGTCCACCGCCTGCTCCACGTCGGTATGGTCCATCACCTCGGTCACCACCGGCAAGCCGGTCTGCTCGCGCGCCTCGGCGAGGATCTTCAACCCTTCGAGGCCCAACCCCTGGAAGGCATACGGCGAGGTGCGCGGCTTGAAGGCGCCGCCGCGCAGCATGTGCGCGCCGCTGGCCTTCACCGCGTGGGCGATCTCCAGCGTCTGCTCGCGGCTCTCCACGCTGCACGGCCCGGCCATAATGCATAGCTCCGGCCCGCCGATGGTCACCCCGCGGATATTCAGCACCGTGCCCGCCGGGTGATGCGCCCGGCTGGCCAGCTTGTATGGCTCGGACACCAGCGCCACGCGCTCCACCCCGGCGAACGACGCGAACTTGTCCGCCACCTGCACCTTCTCGACGTTCACCACGCCGAGCACGGCAATGACGGTGCGCTCCACCCCCGGATTCACGAACGGGCGAAAGCCCTCGGCCTCGACCGCCGCAATCATCTCATCGATCGCCTGCCGCGGCGCGCCTTCCTCCATGATGATAATCATACTCGCTCCCCCCACGCTGAAGTTACCCGCGTAGTGTACCAGACACCCGCCTATCGCGGCAAGGCGTATGCGAGGATGACGACCGCATTGGTATGCGGCATCTCTGTGGTATAATAGCTGTAACCCTGACCCGCAAGGAGCGCTCGGCATGAAAATCAAACCGCTGAAGCAATACCCCACCCCAGCCTACCCCACCCGCGACATCCTCCATCGCTGCCCCGAACTGCTGCGCCTGGTGCCGGCCCGTTGGCGGAAGAGTATGGTGGTGTTGGCGGCGGTTGGTGTTGTGGCGGGACTGCTGCTCGCAACCCGGAAGACTCCACACAATTCGCGGGTGGCACCGCTCTTCTTGCATGGAGACGGCGCATATCAGGCAACGTTTGGGTGCATCGCGGTAACACCGCCGGTATTCCTTTCCGAAGATGAAGCCCGCTACGTCATTGTCGAAGAAGCGAAAAAGGCCGGCATCTCACTACGTCCGACCACACGCCGCATCACAGCACAAATACCTGGCACCAATCCGCATCAAGTTATGCTCTACACCAGTGGCGGCGCAAAACAACTTGAGATCGACGGTAACGACAAGACTCGCCATATCTATTATGAATATATTTCCACCGATGACTACAACCAGTGGAAGAAGCACCCGCTGATTAGCCCCCGTATGATCCACGGTTCAGCGTATCCATATTCATATCGCATGTGTGATGCAGCACAGTCACTACAACGCACGTTATCCCAGACTGAAGGAACTGATTACATCGCGACTTTCTACGATCCTGTCGTCAACAAGGATGATGTGCCTGGGATAAATGCATATGCGCGCGTTGAGTATGGAGAGGTAGTGATACCGCTTGAAAAATTGGCGGACAGTCTGGGGATCAAAGTAGAAGAACGCTGGGAAAAGCCGCATTATAAAATCTTTGCCGGGAAGATGGTTCTTCACATGAATCGAGACAGCTCTCGCATTATGGTGAATGGTCATCCCGTCCAGTTGGTATACTGGTCAAATCGCTACTCACGATTTGGCCCCGATGTCCCACTGTTTCAATTTTGCTCGCTGATCGGTGCTACTCAAACAATAAATCCGGCAAATCATACCATTACCGTCACTTATCCACCCACCGGAAAAACCGTCGTCGTCTCGGTTGGCGGCCCCCTCGCCAGTAAAGAAGCCCTCCGCCAACAAGTCCGCGACTTCATCGGCTGGTTGAAAACGCAGGGCGCGATCTAAAGGAAAGCATCTCGTTCGTTGAAGTTCTCAGTAGCGGTGCCGTGCAGCAAGCCGCGTCCGCGAGAAAGAACCGGGTGGATAAACTGACGCGGCTTGCTGCGCGGCACCGCTACTGAGAACTTCAACATTCATCACCTTACTTTTTCGCCGTCCGATCCTCAATCAGCGACAGCAACGGGAACAGCTCGTTGTAATGCTTCTGGATAAACATCGCGTTGCGCCGTTTGTAAAGGCGCGCGGCCAATTTGTCGGCGATAGGGAGAACGATGCGCTCGTGGGCGCAGAGGACGGGGGAGACGCGGTCGATGCGGCCGGTGGCCTGGCGGTTGAGGCAGCCGCAGTAGTGGTTGCAGCGCTCGCGCACCGCGCAGGCGGCGCACTCGTCTTTTTCCTCGGCATTGAGGGTGTAGAGGTTTTGCCGTGCCGTCTCGTCCAGGCCGGTGCGGGCGTCGCCGATGCAGAATTCCGCGTCGCCGACGAATTGCACACACGGATACAGCCTGCCGTCCGGCGCCACCGAAATCTGTCGCTGCCCCAGCTCGCAGCGGTCGCGCTTGCAGCTTCCCGGGAAGACGTGCGAGCCGATCTTCACCTCGAAGGGGCTGAAATAGAATTTTTCCTCGGCCAGCGTCAGCCGCTCGTACCACCCCGCCAGCGTCTTGTATTGCCGCTCCAGCATCTTCAGCGATTTCTCGTCCCACGCCCCGCTGTAGTCCAGCGAGCAGATGAGGTAGCGGAACCCGCGCGAGAAGAGATACGCCACCGAATCGGCGTAGTGCTGCACAGTGTGCGGCGTCACCACCATCATCACCGGCGCGTAGGGTTTGTGTTCCAGCAGCAGGTCGATAGTGGGCGACAGCCGCTCGAAGGTCCCCTGCCCCGCGGCGTCGATGCGGTTGGCGTCGTGCGCCGCCGGCACCCCGTCGTGGCTGAGCGCCACGAAAATCTCCCGCGAGTCCGTGTCAGTGAGGAACGCTTCGTCCAGCAGCGTGCCGTTGGTGGTGATTTTGAAGTGGAACAGTTGCCCCGTCTCCGTTTCCACCCGCCGGCAATGCCGCACGATTTCCGCGATCAACTCCCGATGCAGCAGCGGCTCCCCGCCGAAGAAAATCACCCCCAAACTCGCTTCCGGGTCCTTCTTCCGCAACTCCGACATGCCCAGCGCAATCGCCGCCTGCGCCGTCTCCAGCGACATCCACCCCGTGTCGCGCTGCGTCGCATAACAATACCGGCAGCGCAGGTTGCAGTGAGCGGTGAGATGTAACGTCAGATGCATCGTAATTCCAATATCTTCCCCCTCTCCTGAAGGGGGGAGGGGGATCGAGGGGGTGGGGTCAAATTACCCCTTCCGCCTTCAACCACGCGATAAACCCGCGCACCTGCGCCCGCAGGCCATCTTGCGCGTCCAGGCCGCCGGCATCGTAGAAGATCACCGTCGTGCCCTCGGGCAACTTCTGCGACAGGCCCTCGCGCAGCGCGGTGGCGGTGGACGTCGTGTCATCGCTGCACACCTTCGGATTCACCTTCGCCCACGCCTGCGTGTCCGCCTGCGAGACGTATTCATACTGAATCTTCCGCTTTGCGTCTGCGCCGTCCAGTGTCAGGTCGATCTTCGGGGCGTCCCCCGGCGTCTGGCCGGGCTGCGGCAGGCGCACTTTGTCCACCGCCAGCGCGTCCGGCGCGAAGGCGAGGCCCGCCTTCTTCGCCTCGTCGAGGATGATCGCCCGCGCCTCCGCCTCGGTGAGCACCGGCGGCGTGGCCACGCGCCCGGCGATTTGCGGCCGGTCATCCGCCGAAGTAAAGATCGGCGCCAGCCGCGCGGCGATCTTCGCCTTCTCCGCCCCCTGTGCCGCGCCCACGCCCAGCGTCGCCAGCCCCGCGCCGGCCAGCACCGCCAGCAGTACGGCATTGCCCTGCCACCGCTTCGGCAACTGCCGCAGCAGTTCCGGGTATACATCCGCCTCCACCCGCGTGGGGAAGGTCGGCGCGGCATACGTCTTCATCGGTTTCACCTGCATGCATTCTCCATTTCTTCCCCTCTCCTCGGCGAAAGGGGGCCAGGGGGTGAGGGCACGTCAGATCACTCCTTCAGCTCTCAACCACATTAGAAAATCCCGCACCTGTTGTCGCAGCGCCACCCGCCCGGCGTGGGCGTCATCGTCGGTGGCGTCGTAAAATATCCCGTAGGCGCCCACCGACCTTGCCGCGGCGAGTTTGCCGCTCAACGCCACCGCCGCGTCGCGCAGCGTCGGGGTGGTGCTGGCCGGGCCTTGCCAGGCGGCATAATCCTCGCGTGACACGAATTCCACCATCACCGCGTGCGCCCCATCGCCGCCGTCAACCTCCAGGGTAATGGGCGCCGCCGTCCCGGCGCGCACGGGGATGGGGTTGGGCAGCGTCAAGCGCTGCCCGGCGGGGGTGATGGTCAGCCCCGCCGTCTTCGCTTCGTCGGCGATGATCTGCAGGGCGTCATCCTCCGAGAGAAACACCGGCATCGCCACCTTGCCTTTGACCGTCGCATACGGCGCCGGCATGGCCCCCGGCGCCGCCGAGGAACCGAAGACCGGCGCGACGCGCGACGGCGGCGGCGCCGGCGTACCGGATAACCGCACCTCCGTCTCGCGCGGCTGGGTGCGGCACCCCGCCAATGTCACGCAGGTCAATGTCAACGTCAGCAGCACGGCGTTCCCCTGCCAGCGGCGCGGCAACGCGCGCAGCAACTCCGGCTGCGCGTCGATCTCGCCGCACGTGGGGAAGTCCGGTACGACGTAACGCCGTAGCGGCCGACAGGTCAGATCCATCATATCCTCCATGCAGAGGGGCTTATCCGATTAGACGCCGCCCGCTGCCGGAAAGTTCCCGCGTGGCAGGGAGACGCCGCCGGCAGCGCGAATATAGAGGAAAGTTTGTTCAAACAAGGAGTCCGGCATGCGATACACACTGCTCCTCGGCGCCCTCCTCTTCACCCTCGCCGCCGTCGCCCAACCGCCCGCCAAGCTGGGCCAAATGGTGGTGCCCGCGAAGTATGACAACGCCTGGCACTTCGCCGACGGCCTGGCGCCGGTATTGCTGGACGGCAAATACGGCTTCGTCGACACCACCGGCAAGGAAGTGGTGCCGGTGAAGTATGACGAGGTGGATTTCGTGTATCGCTTCGTCAACGGCCTTGCCGCGGTGAAGCGGGAGAAGAAGTGGGGCTTCGTCGACAAAACCGGCAAAGAAATCGTGCCGCCGAAATACGACGCCTACGACGGCCTGCACCCCTTCCGCGACGGCCTTACCGCGGTAACGCTGGCGAAAAAGAGCGGTTACATCGACGCGACCGGCAAAGAAGTCATCCCGCTGCAATACGACGCCGCCCGCGCCTTTGCCGACGGCCTGGCCGGGGTGAAGGTGAACGGCAAATGGGGCTTTATCAATAAGACCGGAGCCATCGTCATTGCCCCCGCGTATGCCACCGTCGGCGCCTTCTCCGGCGGGCTGGCGGCGGTGCATGCCGATGGCAAGTGGGGCTTCATCGATAAAACCGGCAAAGTCGTCATCCCGCCGAAATATCCCGAAGCCTACCCCTTCCAGCACGGCCTGGCCAGCGTCTGCGACGGCGGCAAGTGGGGCGCCATCGACGCCGCCGGCAAGCTGGTCATCGCCGCGAAATACGACCACCCGCTCCACTTTTCCGATGGCCTGGCCCCGGCCGGGCGCGAGGGGAAATGGGGCTATGTGAACACCGCCGGCGCCGAGGTGATCCCCATCAAATTCACGCTAGCCGCCGACTTCACCAACGGCGCCGCCCTCGTCGCCCGCGACGACCAGCACGGCCTCATCGATAAAACCGGCAAGCCCATCGTGCCGCTGGAATACGAGGACGTGGGCGACCTGGTCAACGGCCTGGTGCTGGTGAAGCAAAATGGCCAGTATGGCTACCTGGACACAACCGGCGCGGAAGTCATCCCCCCGCAATTCCAGGACGCCCTCGACTTCGCCGACGGACTCGCCACCGTCAACGTCGACGGCAAATGGGGCTTCGTCGACAAAATGGGCATCACCATCGTCCCCGCCATCTACGATGATGCTTATCCCTTTACCAATGGCTATGCCGCCGTGCAGAAAGACGGTAAATGGGGCTTCATCGCCCGCGGACGGTAATGATATCTACCGCTCCCATATCACCCACGAGAGGGGGTGGCACGCAAAGGGGTCCACTTGTCGATGCGAGGTGTTGTGCTCGGGCTGCTTCTCGCCGGTCTCCATCCCGAGATCATGGAGCCTATTACCATTCCGATCGCCCGCATGGCTGGCCCATCCGGTTTAGCCGCGCCCCACAAATGGGCATCCCTTGCGTGACGGCGGGAGAGTGTGTATCATTGACGCCGTTACGAATAAGAGGAGCGACGGAGCGTGGCAAAATCCCTCATCATCGTCGAGTCCCCGGCGAAAACGCGGACGATCAAGACCTATCTGGGTGATGATTACGAGATCATGGCCTCGATGGGGCATGTGCGCGACCTGCCCGAAAACGGGCTGGGCGTGGACGTGGAGCACGCCTTTGCGCCGGACTATGTGACGATCAAAGATAAAGCGGATATCCTCGCGCGGCTGCGCAAGGCGGCCAAGGCGGCGGACATCGTCTACCTCGCCACCGACCCGGATCGCGAAGGCGAGGCGATTGCCTGGCATCTATTCGAGGCGCTGCACCTGGAAAGCGCGCAGCGCATTGAGTTCAACGAGATCACCAAAAGCGCGGTGACCGCCGCGCTGTCCCACCCGCGCACCATTAACATGCAGCGGGTGAATGCCCAGCAGGCGCGCCGCGTGCTCGACCGGCTGGTGGGCTATCAGCTCAGCCCGCTGCTGTGGCGCAAGGTGCGCCGCGGCCTCTCCGCCGGCCGCGTGCAGTCGGTGGCGGTGAAGCTCGTATGCGACCGCGAGCGCGAGATCGTCGCCTTCACGGCAGAGGAATATTGGACGATCATCGCCCACCTGACGCTGGCCGGAGGGCACGACGCCGCGCCGGCCGAGTTCACGGCGAAACTCATCGCCCGCGACGGCGACAAGCTGAAGCTGGGCGACGAGACCGCCGCCCGCGCCGCGGAAACAGATCTGCAGGGGGCATCCTATGCCATCGGCTCGGTGAAGGTGAGCGAGCAGCGGCGCAACCCGCAGCCGCCCTTCATCACCAGCACGCTGCAGCAGGAGGCGTTCCGCGCGTATGGCTTCGGCGCGAAGCGCACCATGGCACTGGCGCAGCAGCTCTACGAAGGCGTGGACGTGGGCGACGAAGGCCATGCCGGTCTCATTACCTATATGCGCACCGACTCCACCCGCGTCTCCACCGAGGCACAGGCGCAGGCGGCCGAGTATATCACCGCCCGCTGGGGCGAGGCGTATCTGCCGAAGCAGGAGCGCAAAGCGAAAGCCGTGAAGGGCGCGCAGGAGGCACACGAGGCGATCCGCCCGACCGACGTCACCCATACGCCGGAGACGATGGCCGCCCACCTGAACGCCGACCAGTTAAAGCTGTACCGGCTCATCTGGCGGCGCTTCCTGGCCAGCCAGATGGCGGCAGCCATCTTGAAAGTCATGGTGGTGGACGTGCAGGCCGGGCGCTACACGCTGCGCGCCAACGGCCAGCAAGTCATCTTCCCGGGCTACCAGGCGCTGTCGCCGGACCGCGGCGAAGCCGACGCGCTGCCCCCGCTGGCCGCCGGCGACCCGCTGGCGATGCACAAACTCGACACCGAGCAGCATTTCACCGAGCCGCCGCCGCGCTACACCGAGGCAACGCTGGTGAAGGCGCTGGAGAGCCGCGGCATCGGCCGCCCCTCCACCTTCGCCACCATCATCAGCACTATCATTGACCGGCGCTACGTCTTCCAGGAATCGCGGAAATTTCACCCCACCGGCCTGGGCATGGTGGTGACGGAACAGCTCGAAAAACACTTCCCGGCGATCATCGACTACGACTTCACCGCGAAGATGGAGAGCGAGCTGGACGAGGTGGAAGACGGCCACGGCGACTGGGTGAAGCTCCTTGAAGAATTCTACGGTCCCTTCCAGCACGCGCTGGACGAAGCCACGGAGAAGATGGAGCGCATCAAGGTGCCGGCGGTGCCGCTGGAGCAGCCCTGCCCACAATGCGGCAAGCAACTGGTGCTGCGCGAGGGCAAGTTCGGCCGGTTCGTCGCCTGCACCGGTTTCCCGGAGTGCGCCTTCACCGCCGAGGAGCAAGTCTTCCTGCAGAAGGATGAGAGCAACAACGGCGAGAAGCCGGCCGATGGCACCGAGGCGGAAGCCCCGGTCGAACACCCGCCGTGCGAGCTGTGCGGCGCGCCGATGGCCGTCCGGCGCAGCCGCCGCGGGCCGTTCCTCGGCTGCACGAACTATCCGACCTGCACCGGCACCCGCCCGATGCCCGGCGACAAGGCGCCCGAGAAGAAGGAACCCGCGCCGTGGACCAGCGTGGTCTGCGACAAGTGCGGCCGCCCCATGGCGCTGCGCAGCAGCAAGCGCGGCAAGTTCCTCGGCTGCAGCGGCTTCCCCCGCTGCCGCACCATCAAACAGGTGCCGGCCGACGACGAATACACCATCCTCTCCACCGAAGAGGTGGAGGCGCTGAAAGCGAAAACGGCGAAGAAGCCGGCGGCAAAAAAACCCGCGGCCAGCACCGCGGAAGAGGCGGCGCCGAAAGCGAAAACAGCCAAAAAACCCGCGACAACCAAGCCGGCCGCGAAGGCGAAGAAGGCAGAGTAACAAACGGGCCGCCCACAAGGGCGGCCTGTCTGTTTCATTGTTCATATTCAAAAAGCGTTCGCGGCAAACCGGATTGCCTGATGATGGACTGCAATGTACCGATGCGGATGACAGAATGATCGGGAACGGGGACGGTGATCGTCGACTCTCCCACCCGTTGCTGCATGATTACATGGCTGCCGCGTTGCCGCACGGGCTGAAAGCCGTGTGCCGCGAGGAGCGCGCAGACTTCTCGCCCCGACAATGTTTTCAGCCTACCCAACCGCCACCTCCAGCCGGGTGACGAAGACTTCAGTGTGCAGGCGGTCATGTATTTCCGCCGGTGAGGCCGACTCGAAGAACAGCTCCAGCGCCTCAATGAGGTTTTTTCGCGCGTCTTCGACTGAGTCGCCCTGGCTGGCAATATCCACTTCCGGGCACAGCGCGACATACCCGTCGTTTTCACGTTCGATTACCGCCGTCAATTGGACCGTTTGTTTCATGCCGGTTCCTCCGGGGTCATTGTACCACATCGGCGCGGGGGGCATTACAGGATTACCAGCCGCTCCTGGCCGAGCACTTCGCGCAGGTATTTGCCGGTGTAGCTGCC
>CAZPYA010000029.1:27405-51794 GCA_964590255.1 uncultured bacterium | reverse complement strand
TGCTCGCAATACGAGAAGGCGGCATAAAAAAGGTAACAAACTATGCGCGCACCCATACGACATGCGGGGCAGGAGAATCCCCAACCCTCACGAATATGCATCCTATCGATATTGTTAGATTGGAGGACCCTATGCGTCTCCTCATCTTCGCGTGCCTGTTGCTCGGCCTGGCGACCGGCGCGCTGTCCATCCCGCCTAAACCGTTGGCGGTGGCGAATAGCTCGGCAGACTGGAAAACCTGGAAAGCCGATGGCGCATGGGCGTGGAATGGCGCCTTCGTGGGCGGCGTCGGGAACAACACCTGGCAATATGCCACCCGCGGCGAGGCGACGTGGCAGAATTATACCATCGACTGCTCCTTGCGCATCGACACGGCGTCCACCCGCAAAGACCCGAAATCCGAGGTCGGCGGTTGGGTTTGGGCGAACTACGGCAACAACGCCAACCTGGGCGGATACGAGGCCGGCATGATCCTCCGCAACACCGGCAAGCAGTTCTACCGGCTGATGTTCTCCACGGTGTATCAGGAAATCGTGCTGTGGTCGCCTAAAGGCGGCATCCAGCAGGTCGCGCCCTGCGCGCTGGAAGTAGGAAAGGAATATTCCGTGCGCGTCTTCGCCGCCGGCCCGATGTTGGCGGTGGCGGTAGACGGCCAGCGGGTGATGAGCTACATCGACCGCGCCGCGCCGCTGCTGACCGGCAACGTCGGCCTGGCGCTGCATGAAGGCGCGGCGTCGTTCAGCAAGGTGACCGTGATGCCTGCGGGTCAGACAACGCCGAAGCTCACGCCCCACGTCGCCGACTTCCGTTTCCGCGACTGGAAAGGCCTGCGCTGGGCGTGGGACGGCAACGAGCCGCTCTTCGTCATCTCCAAAGACTGCAAAGGGTACGACGTGAAGCTGGTGCCGGGGTACCGGCCGCAGTTGGAGATGTATTGGCACTGGCTGAACTACGGTGAGGAAGCGTTTTATGCCGACGTGCTGCAGAAGGTCGACGTGCAGGAAGAGGGCAATCAATTGCGCTTCGCGGTGCTGGCCACCGGGCGCAAGCCGTATGACTGGCTGGGCAGCCGCACCGCCGTTACCGTGACATACGACCCGCTGAAAAACCGCTATACCTACGACCACGTGAGCGACCTGACTATCCCGGAGGGGAAGACGCTGCGGGTGGTGCACCCGTTGGAGTTCACCGATCCCTGCGTGCATGGCCACGTCGGCTCAGCCAGTCCGAAATCGATCACCTGGGAGACGCCGCACCCGTGGAGCGTCTACAAGCATGTCAGCCGCAAGCTGTATAAGCATCCGCACAACCACTACTTCTGGTATCCCGGCTTCGCCAAGCCCGCCTTTCTCGAAGCGAAAGGCAATTACCTGGCGCGGGACGGCAGCGGCTTCTGGGCGCTGGTGGGCGACCCGGTAGCGAACCCGGTGCTGACGGTGCAAAGCACCACCATCAAGGACGCGGAGTATTACACTGAGCTGTGCGGCTGGGCGTATGACGTACATATGCGCCTGTACCCCGGCAAACCCGGCGCGGCGCACACGCTGCAGCCGGGCACCCACACCGTGACGTGGCAGCTTGCCACGGTGGACGGCAAGCAAAGCGACACCTGGCAAAAATCCGCCGGCCTGCTGGCGTGCGAAGACCCGGAGGCGACGCTCCTGCTCTATACCGCGGGCATCGGCCACGTGGAGACATTCAACAAGGTGGTGAAGTGGGCCAGTCCGTTTGATGAATACCCGCTCGGCCCCGGCTCACTGCAGGACGCGACGGTGGGCCGCACCGACACCACCTCGCTGCGGCTGGACGGGCCGTCCGAGGCCACCTCCAACGTCGGCGGTTCCGTGTATTCCGATCCGGTGAAGGAGAAGACGCGCTACGAACTCTCCGCCTGGGTGAAGACGAAGAACGTGCAAGGCGAAGGCCCCGGCCTGCGCTTCGGCGGGCAAGTCTATTACCCGATTATCACCGGCACCACCGACTGGCAGAAGATCGGCTTCGTCTGCACGCCGAATGACCCGCTGCACACGGTGAACTTCTCCTTCATTAACAGCGGGGCGGGCACCGTGTGGTTCGACGATTTCCAGATACGCGAGCTGAAGGCGGACGAGCAGCCGACCGCGCCCATCGCCGCCGCGCCGAAGCCGCTGGCCTTCCCCGACGCCCTGCCCGACCGCTGGGTGACGTGGAACAGCGCCAGCGACGCGAAGGACCCCGGCCGCACGCTGCTTGACCTGTCGCGCCACGGCAACCACGCCCGCCTATACGCCACCGCGGCGCTGGTGGATGACGGCGGCAAGCGCGCTCTTGAGTTCGACGGCGAGAAGGCATATGCCACCGGCGGGAACTCCCTCTTCCCCTCGCCGATCACCCTCTCCACCTGGGTGAAGCCGGCGGCGAAGCTGACAAACGACTGGAATATGATCTGCACGGGCGGCGCCTGGAATCGGGCGTGGATCTTCTTCCTCTTCTATAAGGTCCCCCCATACAGCATTGACTTCCGCCCGTGGGGCACACGCGTCTACACCGACGGCATTATCAAACCGGAGGTCTGGTCGCATCTGGTCGTCACTGACGACGGGAAAACGATCAGTATTTACCTCAACGGCGAAAAGGTCGGTCTCAACGGTACAAAAGCCACCGAGGTACCCTCTACCGGCAAGCCCTGGGCGGCGATGGACGGCCCGCTGACGCTGGGCACGTGGGTCTACTACGATAATCCGCGCAGCAGCTATAAAGGCCGTCTCGCCGATGTCGCGGTCTTCACCAAAGCGCTGGACGCGGCGGCGGTGAAGGCGCTCTTCGAGGCGGGGATGAAATAGAGACATCGGCCAGATAACCGAATGCACAAAGGCCGGCTTGCATCCCGCAAGCCGGCCTCTTCATCGCTTGAGCGAATCGCCTATTTCAACGTCACCGTGGTGACCCCGGCGGGCACGGTCACCGTGTATTGCGTGCCGTCGGCCTTCACGCCGTCGCCTTTGAAGCCGACGGGAGCGGTGAGGGTGACCGTCATCGCCGCATGGCCGGCGGGCAAGGTGAGGGTGAGCGACGTGCCGGCGAATTGTAGTGTGGCCGGTCCGTCGGCGGCAAGAGCGACTTCCTTGTATTTCACCTCGCCGGCGGCGCCGAGAGTGAGGGTAGCGCCTTTGTCCGTGATCTGCACGGCGCCAGACGTGCCGTTGAACGTCACGCCATCCGCCTCAGCTTTGATCGGCTCTTCCACAAGAAACGCGTAGTCCATCCACGCGCCGCCGTCAACCTTGATGATCTTCCCATCAGCGAGTGTGCTGAACGCCGGCGGAGCTTCCGCCTGCGGGCGCGGGTAGAGCACCATGTAATACGCCCCATCGCCGGGCTGCCGCAGGTGCAGCAGGTCCTGCCATTCCTGCACGCCGCCATTTTCCCGACCACCGTAGCGCAGGGTGTAGCGCGGCGTATTCGCCGGGCTGGCGATGAAGTATTCCACGTCGACGCCTTGCTGGCCCACGGCGGTATAGCGGTCGCTCATCGGCAGTTCGCGCGACGGCAAGATCGCTTTGCCCGGCTTATCGGCGAGGAAATTGGCATCCGCCGCCTGGGCGGGCGTGCCGATCTTCTCCGACAATGTCCAGAACTGCCAGACGGTCGGCTGGCCACCGTGGGTGGTGTCGCGCAGCACCAGGTACGCCGGACCCAGCGGATTGGCGCTTTTTACCAGCAGCACCTGCCGCGTCCATTCCAGCTTCGGTGAGGTCGGCAGCACTTCGCGCGGGAAGGCCGGCAGCCCGGTGGGGAACCAGTCGCGGTCATCGACCGTGGTATTCACCACCCGGGTGCGCACGTAGTCCGTGGTCGCCTGCGCGGCCATCGATGCGGCAGGAATGGTGGTGTAGTAGCCGAACGGCCCCTTGCTGTCGCCGGGCTGGCCCCAGTTGTGACCCAGGCGCACGCCGTCGCGCAGCAGTTCATGCCGCACTTGATACCCGGTATCGGTAGTGAAGCAGGTGCTCAGCGGCTTGCCGCGGCCGAACCACTGCGAGATACCGCCGACGCCCGGCGTCCACATGTCCAGGTTGCGCAGCGAGTCGACGTGGGAAATCACGTTGACATAGCTCTCGTTCGGCGTGCCGAAGCCGGCGCGCAGCAAGCTGCCCAGCGCGGGGAACAGTTCGGATCCCCACACCGGCGCCTGCGCGGGCAGCGTCTTATCCAGGAAATACGCCTCATAACCGCCCAACCGGCTGTCGCCGACATTCATCGGGTAGCCGCTTTCCGCCCACATCCACTGCATGGTGGCGGAGAACGCCGGGTCATGCTTGGCATACATGCGCGCCGCCATGCCGAACTCGGCGATCTTATCGCCGGAGGTGCCGCGGCCATACGCGCCGGAGACGCGGGCGTTGGCGCGCTGCGGGTCGCGCGGGGTGCTGTATTTCGCGAAGTAGAGAATGCATTTCTTCAGCCGGGCGTCGGTGAGGAAATTGTGGAAGCCGGCGCGCTCGGCGGTGATGGCATACGACATCATCGGGATCACGCTGACGTGACCGTAGTGCGAGCCTTCCGGTTTCCACTCGCCATTCGGCCCAATGTCGTCAGCCATCCATTTGTCCATCCAGCGATTGGCATAGTCGGTCCACGTCTTCGCCATCGGGTGATCAGGCATCGTGCAGGCCAGCACGCCCAGCGTCAGCGTGTAGGAACAGCTCATATTCGGGTTGCCACTGTGGAAGCCGCGCTCGGCGGACCAGCACATCGGATCGGCCATGATGTATGCCAGATACGCAAGCTGCGCGCGGAAGAGCGCGCGGTCCTGCGCGGAGAGTTTTGGCGAATCAATGACCGCGTCAAATTGCCCGGCGGCCATCATGCCGTAGCGCATGACATCGAAATTCCCCATCTTCGCCAGGTAATCGCGCAGCGAGGCGATGAGGCGCTCCTCCTCGCCTTTGGCGCGCCGTCCCTCGACATCGGCTTTGCTCACGAACAAGCGCGGGTATTGCACCTTCGGGTCGGCGGGCCAGTCCAGCACCATGCCGTTCACCCATTGCAGCCTCTCACCCACTGCCGGCGCGCCAGCGCCCACGCTCCACTTGCGGCCGCCTTTGGCCAGGCTGGCCTTCAGCGTCACCGTGCCATCGGCCGCGTAGGAGACGGGCATGCACTTGCGCTGCCAGTTGCTCCACGATTTCGGGATCATGTCCAGTTCCCACTGCGTCTGCCCGCCATAGGTGCAGGGAGCCGCCGGGTCGACCCAGGCGCCGGGATCGCGCGAGCGCAGTTGCAGTTCAGCGCCGTCCCCGGTGAAGATGATAATCGGCGGATTGTCGGCGAAGATGTTTACCAGGCTGGAGTTCGGGCTGAGGGAGAACAGCGGCTTGTCGGTGGCTGTTATCGCCAACGAGCGATCGCGCGCCCACTGGCCGTAGCCCTTGGGCAGCGCCGCCTGCTTCACGCCCGGCACCGCCGGGAGCAGGAAGGTGACCGCCTGGTCGGGGTGATCGTCCTTCACTGCCATGGCCCAGCGGATGGCGCTGTCGCCGGCGGCGAGGGTGGCAGACAGGTCGAGGCGGTTGCCGTCGGCGAGCTGGTAGGTATAGCCAACCTTTGCGAAGACCGGGCCACTATCGGTGAGTTGCCCCGTCCACGCTCCCACCGCGGGCATGTTCTCCCAGCGGCTGCCGGCCGACCACGCGCCGGTGCCCAGGCGCATGCCGGCCAGCGGGCCGGGCACTTTGTCTGCAGGTGCCCCTGCATATAACAGCTCTCCGCCGATGTTGAAGCGCGCGCCCACCTTGCCGGTCATCACCTCGACGCCAGTCGGCGTCTTCACCACTGCCAGGTCGCCTTTCACGCGTTGCACCGCGCGCGTACCATATGTGAGGGTGTAGGTCTTCGTCTCCAGCGGCTCCAGCCCGTCCACAATAAAGGAGACGGTGCCGGACTTCACCGAGTTCGACTTCGGCCACAGCTCGATGTCGGACAACTGCACCGGCACCACGCCGTTAGGGCCGGCCAGCACCAGCGAATTGGGCAGGCACTTCCCTTTGTCCGCGGTGAAGGGATAGGACACCAGTTCGGCGCCATACTGCTGGTTCAGCAGCTCTTTGACGACGAACTGCCGCGTGCCGGCTACCGCGCCCAGCGCCAGCAGCCCGAGGAGAACGAGACAATACAGACGGGACATGCAGATACCTCCGGATTGGATGCTCTTTTATTCGCCGGAGGCATGACCGCCTCCTGTTAAACGATATAATGGATTAGACGCGGCGGTGGCGAGAAAGTTTGCGAGGCGAGACGCCGTTCGTACCCTGGCCCCGGTTGTGTAGATCATTGGGAAAACCGGGGCCAAGGACACTGGCGCGGTTATCTTACCGTCGTTTTACCCTCGCCTCGTATACATTCTGTGCAAACGGCGGTTAAGAAAACTGGAGCAGTGGTGTTTGTTTCCGTTTTTACGGCCGATGATTCGCGCCTGGCGTTCGGTCGCGATTGCTTCATTGGGCGGCTCGACGGAGTCTCGCCCAATGCCGATACAATAAGCTCGATCGTTCCGCCGTGTTCACCTCTCCCCCAGACCCCTCCCCTACACGGGGAGGGGAGATGATACGGAAACATGACGACACGATGGGCTTTCTCGTCAGCAGAGCAAACGTATTTGAATGGTATTGGGAGTCTCGCCCTCCAGGGACGGCGGGAGTATAGCAGATTTGGCGGTTTTTTCCTAACGGATGTTCTCGACGCAGGGGTTAGGGTTGCCGCAGCAACGGTGGCGTGAGATTTAGAAACTATCTCAAAATGACTCGCAGCCATCTCGCGGGTGCTGTTCGCGCCTGGCGTCGTTGGATTTCCTGGCATGTATGTCTTCATACACTCTCGAAAATCCGCCTAGCCAGTCCCGAACATCCCTCCGCGATCTGGCCACGATTCCTTTGAGATAGTTTCTTAGTACGCTGGCCTGTCGCAGACCCCACCCCGGCCTCCCCTCCCCATGCTGGAGAGGGGAATGCATGGTTCGGGAGGCGCGGCTGGCGGAAGTATGATGGTTCTCCCATCACACCTCGAACCGCTTGCAGAACCCGTGCCCCGGCGGGCCGTCGCGCTTCGGGAACTTGTCCAGCAGGATGGTGGCGGGGAGGATGGCGTCGTCGCCGAAGCGGTCGTTGATGGCGTCCATGGCCTGCTGCAGGGTGCGCTGGCGCACGCGGTCTTCCATGAGGGAAAGCTGCAGGGCGTCGCGGCGGAGGTCGCCCACCGTCACCTGCACGTGGCGCACCGGGGCGGGCAGGCCGAAGGCGGGCACCAGCGTTTCCGCCGCCTGGAAGAGGGCCTGGCCGCTGTCGGTGACGTGGTCGAGCACCCGCCGCCCGCCGAAGCCGCCGCCATCGGAAAAATCCTTGTCGTACCCCACCCACAGGCTGACGGCGCGGGCGAGGAAGTTGTGGCGGCGCAGGCGGCGGCCGGTGCGCTCGCACAGGCGCTGCAGGATGCCGTCGAACTGGCGGCGGTCGCTGACCGAGGCGGGCAGGGTGAGGCCGTGGCCCACCGATTTCTCGTCGGGCTGCCGGTGATAGGGGCTGACGGGCGACAGATCGATGCCCTGTCCCCACAGCCAGTAGACGTGGCCGAGCACGCCGAACTCGCGCACCAGCCCCTCGCGCGGGAAACGCCCGAGCTGCGCCACCGTGTAGATGCCCAGCCGCTGCAGCCGGCGCTCCACCCGCCGGCCGATGCCGCAGATGTCGGTGAGGGCGATGCGCCCCAGCACCGACGGCACCTCCTCCGGCCCCACGTGGGTGATGCCGTCCGGCTTGTGAAATTTCGACACGAGCTTGGCGATCATTTTGTTCGGGCCGATGCCGATGGAGCAGGTGATGGTGGACCCCAGCGCCGCGCGCAGGTCGTGCTTGATCTGCTGCGCCAGCATGTGCGGATCGCCGAACGGCCCGGCGAGATCGGTGGCGTCGAGGAACGCCTCGTCGATGGAGAACGGCTCGACCTTGTCGGTGTAGCTGGTGAGCACGCGCAGCGATTTGGTGCAGATTTCGCCGTACATGTCCATGTCGGCGCGCACCGGCACGAGATCCGGGCAGCAGCGCAGCGCCTCGTTGATGTGCAGCCCCACCTTTACCCCGCGGGCCTTCGCCTCGGTGGAGGCGGCGATGATGGCGGTGCCCTTCGCCGGCCCGCGGATGCCCACCGGCTTGCCGCGCAGCGGCGGGTAGGCCTGCTGCATGCAGCGGGCGTAAAAGGAGTCGTAGTCGAGCAGGAAGACCAGTCGCTCTGCCGCCGCCTCTGGGGCGAACGCCGCCTGCGCGTGAATGCTCTGTGCCAGCGATGCGCGAAATCCGGTAACCATGCGTCGGGAACAGGGGACAGGGGCGAGGGAGCAGGGAATTGCGTCACGTCCCGCGCCTGTCCGGCCTCCATTCCTACGCTACAAGAGGAACGCTCGTTTGTCAATACAAACGTTTGAGAAAATGGGCGTTTTTTGCGCACGTAACTGGCGGCAAGCCGAGGGATTACTCGGTGGGCGGTGGCTCGGTCGGGGCCTCGGCCGGCGCGGGAACCGGATCGGGCTGGGCGAGGAGGTTGCGCACCCACAGCGCCAGCACGACGATGATGAGCAGAAAGAACCCCAGCGGGATGACGGGGGAGATGCGATCGGTGGTATTGGTGAGCCCCTGCACGGTGAAACGCTGGCCGGAGAGGAAGGCGTTGAACATGCGCACCGCCAGCGCCAGCAGCGCCAGCTCGATGGCGGAGACCCATAGCAGGGTGATGCCCGCGCGGCGGCGGGCGGTGGGCACGCGGTGCAACAGGTCGGAGGCTTCGCAGCGCAGGAACATCGCCGGCAGCAGCGCGAGAATGAGCAGAAACAGCGTGGAGCCGTCGATGCCGCGGGAGATGGCCAGCGCCAGCAACACGCCATTGGGGAAAATCGTGAAGGCGATGCCCGTAACGCGCAGGATGGCGGCGGCGGTGGCAATGGGGGCCGACACGGGCGGCAACTCTACCTCCGGCGCGCCAAAGCCCGCCGGCAGCTCTACCTGGCCTTCGACCTCCAGCGTCCGCTCGCCGAATGCCGGCTCAGCCGCCGTCTGCTCGATATCATCCTTTGGCTTCTGGGACCAGGTCATACCCGTCACTCCCTTTACCCATGTTACAGGCTATTTCGGGACGGCGCCGGCGATCTCCTGCTTTCGTCAAAAAAACTCATTGCGCGCCCCCTTTGCCGCCATACGGCGGTGCAACCAGTCGACGATGACAGCGTCACACTGGCCAACGACAAAACCCCCGGTTTCCCGAGGGTTCTCACGCCAACACGGCAATCGTTCAAAATTTGGTCGGGGCGAGAGGATTTGAACCTCCGACCCCCAGTACCCCATACTGGTGCGCTACCAAGCTGCGCCACGCCCCGACGTTGCGACCATGCTACCATTCCCGGCGCAATCCGTCAACCGGGGGTGACATGCCGACAGCCCGACGTCGTCGCGGCATCCGTGCGGCGGTCGAGACCGGGCTGTCGGCAGGATGTTGCGTCCGGCAACAAGAAAGGCCCGTCCGTGGGCCTAACCATCCTGGTGAAATCGTCCGTGCTGACGAGTCTGTCAGCGCCCTCGTCATTACATGTAGTATATATCGCCCCCGGCAAGCGGCCTATCGGGGAATCCCTGATATCGCCCTTCGAAAAACCGGAGATTTCGCGCATGCAAACGGTATATCAGTCACCCAAGGAGGTTAAGCCCTCGCGAATGGCATATTTCGTCAGTTCGGCGACACTGTGCAGGTCGAGTTTCTCCATCACCTGCGCGCGGTAGGTTTCCACCGTCTTCACGCTGATGCAGAGCTGCTCGGCGATTTCCTTCACCGTGGCACCTTCGGCGATGAGCTGCAGCACTTCGCGCGCACGGGGGCTAAGCAGGGTGAAGACAGTGGCTTCGGCGCGCTGCAGGTGGGCGACGTATTCGAGGATCACCTGCTCGTTGATGCGCGGGCTGAGATAGATCTTGTCGTGCAGCACCGTGCGGATAGCCGTTACCAGCTCTTCAAAGGCGCAGTCTTTCAGCAGGTAGCCCATGGCGCCCGCCTTCAGCATCTCAGTGACAAAGCGTCGATCGGCGTGCATGGATAGGCCCACCACCCGCGCGCCGGGGCAATCCGCCAGCAGTTGCCGGGTGGCGTCGATGCCATTCAGCTCCGGCATGCCGACATCGATGATGACGACGTCGGGCGACAGCTCGCAGGCCAGGCGCACCGCGTCCCGGCCGTCCTCCGCCTCGGCAATGACGGTAAAATCCGCTTCCTGCGCGAGCAGGCCGCGCAGGCCCTGGCGCACAATCTGGTGATCGTCGGCAATGAGTATCTCGACCGGCATGGTTACATCTCCACAAGAGCCGCCACCGCGGGCAGCGGCGCGGTCAGGGTTACGCGCGTGCCGGCGCCCGGCCGCGATTCGATGGTGAACGTCCCGCCAATGTGCCGCAGACGTTCACGAATACTGAACAGGCCATAGCCGCCCCGACGCGCTTCGACCAGCGCTTGATCGAAGCCGATGCCATCGTCCTCGATGGTGATGATGACGGTGTCGTCCTGCTTGTCCATCGTGATCGTCACCTGCGTCGCCCGGGCGTGCTTGACTACGTTCATCACCAGCTCGCGCGCGGCGGAGAAGAGAAAAGCGCGGATATTATCGTTCGGCAAGCGGAAGTGGCTGAGGATGCGCACTGATACCGGCAGACCGTGCCGCTGCTGCATCTGTTCACCGAGCCACTCCAGCGCGGAGGCCAGGCCCAGCTCGTAGAGTACCGGCGGGCTGAGCTCGAAGGTGAGCGTACGCGCGCTCTGGATGGAAGAGGTCAGCAGCGTCCGCACGTCATCGAAAGATGCGGTCAGCGCCTCGCTTGCCTGCGCGCGCAGCGCCCCGAGCATGATCTGCACGAGCGCCAGATTCTGAATGATCGAGTCATGCAGATCGGTCGCGATGCGACGACGCTCACGCTCTTCGGCCAGCGACAGCTCGGAGGCCAGCTCCAGCAGCTCGCGCTGATACACCCGCACCTGCTCTTCCGCCTGCTTGCGCGCGGTGATGTCGTAGAAGATGGCGGCGAAGCGTCCGATGCGCGGCGAGAAGGCGGACACCACGCAGTGTTTGTCCCGGGTGGTCAGTTCGGCATCGAAGCGCGCCGGCACTCCCGTTTCCGCCACGTGGGCGCAGGTGGCCAGCAGCGGCGCGATGGCATCCGTGGAACCGAAGATCGTGCTGCCGTGCTCCCCGACCACCCCCGTCTGGGTGTATCCGAGCATCGCTGCAAATGCCGGGTTCACCTGCCTGACGATCCAGTCCACGGGATGCCCCGCCGCATCGTAGACCATCTCGCAGAGCATAAAGCCTTCATTCATATGCGCGAACAGCGCCTGGTACTGCCATTCGCTCTCCTGCAACGCCGATTCCGCTCGCTTGCGCTCGGTGATGTCCAGCACCGAGCCGATGAGGTAGAGCAAGTTGTCGTGCTCGTCATACACGCCGGCGCCGATCTCCATCACCCACACCGTGCGCCCGGTTTTATGACGGAAGCGCAGCTCGACCGAATACGCCTGGCGCGTGGCCAGCGCCGTCTCCACCGCCGCGTTCACCCGCTCCAGCTCCTCGGGGAAGACGATATCGGTGAAGTGCAGACGCCCAGAGAGGAATTCCTCCTTCGGATAGCCGAAAATCGCTTCAACCTGGTCGCTCAGGAAGCTCGCCGAGTAGTCCGGGTCGGCCTTCGTCATCCAGATCATGCCGGGGAAGGTTTCGACGATGCGGCGGAAGCGCTCCTCGCTGGTGCGCAGCGCGTGCTCGGCCTCTTTCAGCGCGGTAATATCGCGCGCGGAGGTAATCACCGACCGGACATGGCCGTCGTCGGCAAACTCCGGAAAGAGGCGCCAGTCGAAGTAGACGCGGCCGTGCTTGCCCACGAAGTCGAACTGGATATCCGCCGCCTGCCCGGTCTCGAACACCTGCGCGATATAGCGCTCGTAGAAGTCGCACATCACCGGCGGATAGCCCAGTTCCCGGTGCGTCTTCGCGAAAAAAGCCTCCGGCGGCAGGCCCGTCACCCGCTCGACCGCCGCATTCACGTAAATATGCCGGAAGTCCCGGTCGAAGCGCATGATGATGTCGGTGGATGTCTCGGTGAGCGCCCGGTACTTTTCCTCGCTGTCGCGCAAGGCGGCTTCCGCCCGCGTGCGCGCGGTGATATCCTGCACGAACACCGCCACGCGCGTCACCCGGCCCTGGGCATCGCGCACCGGAATATTCGTATGCGCGAGCACCCGGTCGTTGCGCTCATCCTCATAACACACTATTTCACCGGTGTCAAAGGCCTTGTCGATTTCGCGCTTGCGGCTGGCGGCCAGCGCCGGTTCCAGCAGATCGTAGGCATAGGTGCCAACCAGTTCCGTCGCCGTCCGGTTGAAACGCTGGGCGCCCGGTTCGTTGATGGCTAGAATCGTGCCTTGCTTGTTCAGCAGCATCGCCACGCCCACCGGCGCGTTAAACATCACCTGCAACTCTTCTTCCCGCCCGTGCAGCGCCGCTTCGGCCTCCTTGCGCGCGGTGATATCCATCACCACCATGGCGACGGTGCCGGGCTCGATGGCGAAGAGTGAGATCTCCAGGTGGCGGCGAAATACGGCGCTGTAGAACTCCAGCGTCTGGGCATGGCGGCCTTCAGCCGCGGCGGCGACGGCAGGCCCGAAGCGCGCGAAATGCTCGGGGTCAAACAACGCGCTGGCACGTCGGCCGACCAGTTCCTCGACTGACTGGTCAAACAACCGCGCGATCATGGAATTGGCTTCGCGCACCACCCAGTCGACCACCTCGCCCTGTTCGTTGAGCATCAACTCATTCAAGGTGACGCCTTCGCTCATATGCTCGAACAGGCCGCGATATTTTTCCTCGCTCTCCCGCAGGCGCAGAATCGCTTCCTTGCGCTCGGTGATATCCATGGTGATGATCGCGAACAGTTCCGGTTGCACCAATATCATCGAGATTATTAGATGCTTATTCAAGTCCGGGGTGTAGGCTTCGAAGGTCATCGGCTGACCGGTATTCGTCACATGGGAGATATAGCGCAGATAGCGGGACACCCGTGTCGGACCGAGCATCACGCTGGCAAGCTTCCCGATCCCCGATCCCGGCTCCTGCTCCAGCAGGCGATCCATCGCCGGATTCATCTCTAGATTGAGCCAATCGATCACCGCGCCGGATTCGTCGCGTACCACCTGGCATAGATCGACGCCCTCATTCATGTGCTCGAACAGATCCTGGAATTTCTTCTGGCTCGCGCGCAGCGCCTGCTCGGCCCGTTCGCGCTCAGCGATCTCCTCGATCAGCTCGGCATTGGCATGCGCCAGTTCTTCCGTGCGCTGCTGCACCAGCGATTCCATGGTTTCGTAGGCGCGTCGCAGTTTCTCGTCGGCGGCGATGCGCTCGGCAATCTCGTGCCGGAGCTGGTAGGTCTGCCGCAGGTCGGTGCCGATGACGATGATGCCCACCATGTCGCCGTAGGCGTCGCGCAGGTATGAGCCGGTGACGGCGGTAGGAATCTCCTCGCCCACCCGCGTGCGGAACAGCACGTCCAACTCCGCCGACGATGCCAGGGAGCAGCCGGGCAGCGGCCACTGCACAGGGCTGTCGTCGGTGTAGCGAAAGAGTTCCGTGAGCTTGCGTCCCACCAGTTCGTTGCTGCCCCACCCCAGCAGGCGCATGGCGGTGGGATTGACCTGCAGGATGGCGCCGTCTTCGGCGGTCAGCACCACCAGATCTTTCACATGGGTAATGATGTAATTCGCCGCCAGGTTCGCCGTGGGCACTATGAAGCGGTGCTGGGTGATGGCATAGGTAAGGCCCGCGGCGAAAAAGAGGTGCTCGAAGGCCCAGGCCAGCGAGAAGCGCGCACTCAATCCCGGATACAGCGATACGGCATAAAAGCGGATAATGTCAATGACGATGGCGATACAGCCGGCGAACAGAATCACTTCCGCCTGCTTGCGCTCGCGCCGCCGGTTGGAGCGCACGCCCCACAGCCAGATCACCCCCAGCGCCGTCCCGGCGGCCAGATACTGGTAGACGCTGTAGGCCAGGTCCCAGGGCGTCGTGGAATAGACGGGGGTGAGGCTAAGCGTGACGGGGTCCTGCACGAAGTGGGCGACGCCCATCGTGGTGGTGAAACTATAGGCGAGGAAGACCGCGCCGACCGCATACAAGCACAACACCAGCCAGCGCCAGCCGCGTACCACAGTACTGCGCGAGACTTCCAGCGCGGCATGCACCGCCACCGCGGGATACAGCGACCAGCCGATGCCGGAAATCTGGGTCCAGCGGATACAGTCTGCCAGCGTGACGGAGACATGCACGAGCGCCTGGGTGGCATTGCCCAGCGCCAGCAGGACGCACAACGCCAGCAGGGCGCGGTTAGATGCCGCGCTGTGGTTCACAGCCCAGGCGTACCAGCCGCACCACAACAGCACCAATGCCGTGGCAAAGAAGATGACGACGTTAATGTCATGCATGACCAATATGCAAATTCGTGGCGACCGGGCCAATGTCCTGCCGAGACTACGTTCGGGCAGGAGAAACGTCTCGCTGGTCGAACCTGTTCTGCGGGAGAACCTGTTATGACCACGTCACCGGAATTCACCCTCGTCCCCCGTCCGGGCGCCAGCGTGCTGCGCGCGCCGGTGCCGCCCACGCGCGACCCGTTCATCAACACGCCGCTCATCCGCGTGCGCGCCGATGCGGACGGGACCGAGTGGTTCTGGATTTCTACCTGGAACGCCGCCAGCGGCGCCACCGCGGCGCTGGTGAGCGAGACCGGCGCCTTCCGCATCTACCGCTTCCCGCCCCGGCACCCGGGTTTTTACAGCGCGGTGGCCGTCGATGACGACACCCTCTGGCTGTGCGGCTCGCTGGACCGCGTGGTGCGGCTGACGGTGAGCACCGGCGATTATCAGGAGTATCCCACCGGCGCGCCGGCGGCACTGGTCTTCCAGGGCATGGCCTACGATCCCGCCACCGGCCTGCTCTTCGCCGCCGCCTTCCCGTGGGGCGGGCCGGGCACGGTCGGCTTTGCCTTCGATACGCATACACACGCGGCGCGGGTTTTCGAGGACATCTCACCCGCGCACTATATGCGCCACTCCTTCCCCAACGGCGACGGCACGTATAGCATCGTGCTCGATTGCCCGCGCTCCGCGCTGCTGCGCTGGGATCCCGCCGCCGGAACGCTGGCGGACACCGGCCACGGCGCCGCCGAATTCCGCACCATCGCCGACGACCGGGGACGCCGCTACCTGCCCGGGCAGGGATGGTACGATCCGCAGGCGAACGCCATCCAGACGGACGGCCCGGTGCCCAATGAGGAATCCTCCTGGTTCGCCCGCCGGGAGGAAATCGCCTACGGCGCCACCGCGGACGACGGCGCCACCGTCATCCGTGCCTGGGACCTGGCCAGCGGCACGGTTACCCGCGTGGCCACCATTCCGGACAGCCACTTGCTCAACGCCAACCTCACCGCGTCGGGCAAGCTCATCGCGGTGAATCTATATGGCGTCTTCTATCGCTACGCGCTGGACGGCACGCTGGAAATGAGCCGCGTGCTGCCCACCGATGCCATCGGCGCCGTGGACTGCGTGCGCCGCATCGACGCGCATCGCCTGCTGGGCACGCCATTCATCACCCAGCGCTTCTGGGAGGTGGACTTGCGTACGGGAGCGGGGTATGACTGCGGCCGCGCCGCCCCGGGCGTGGGCGAGGTGCTGCGCACGTGGGCGCTGGGCGGGAAGATCTACATGGCCGCCTACACCGGCGGCGAGCTGGTGAAATACGACCCGGCGATCCACCCGCACTTCCCGGAGAACCCGCGCGTGGTGGCCGATCCCCCCGGCGGCATGCGCCCGGTGGCCGACGCCACGGACGGCCGCTGCCTGTATTATGCCTGCAGCGCGGAGTATGGGCTGCTCGGTTCCACGCTGGCACGGTACGATACCGTCACCGGGCAAGCCGGCTATGCGGTGAACCCGCTGCCCGACCAGCAGATCGTCTCGCTGGCCGTTGACACGGCGACGGGCATGCTGCTGGCCGCCACGACGAACAGCGCCGACTGCTACAGTTGCCTACCGAGCCGCGACCAGTGTGTGCTGGCGCAGTTCGATCCAGAGACGCTGGCGGTGCGCGCGTCTTTCGACGCCCCCGCCGGCGCCACCCGCGCCCACATCGCCGGCCCGCTGGGCGACGGCCAATGGCTGGTCACCCTCCATCCCACCGAGCAGTGGGCGATCCTCGACAGCCGCGCCTTCACCCTCGGCGCGCTGCGCCTGCTGCCCGACGGCGCCTGGGGCATCAGCGCCGCCGGCGCGCCCGGCCGCTTCCTGCTCCGCATCGCCGACCGCCTGGAGCTGTGGGACGCCGCCGCCGATACCCGCACCCTTCTCGCCACCGGCGACTTCCACCAGGCCGTGGTGCAGGACGGCAGCCTCTACCTCTTCCGCACCGGCGAGGTAGTAGTGGTGGATGGGTTCGTGGAGAGCATTTAGGGGACTGTCCCCCGCCTTCAGGCCAACCTGATAAGCGGGGGACAGTCCCATACCGGGCGTGATCGTTCACAGATATCATCGAAATCGCACACGGTGCCCGCTCATTCCGCGAGCGCCGTGCGCGGGGACAGTCCCAAACCTACTCCTTCACCTCCACCATCTGCCCCGCCTTCACGGTGATCTGCTTACTCACCGCCTTGCATCCTTTAATCGGCGCGGTGGTGAAGGTGGTGGTGATGTCGCGGTTGGTGGGGTTGTTCACCCGGAACCAGGCCGCATCCGCGCTCCACTGCACCACCTGCACGAAGAGCGCGGGATCGCAGGTGGCGATGTTGCCGGCGAAGAAGTCGGCGGTGGCATCAACATTCAGCGGCACCATGCCGGCGCCGTTGAAGATGCCGAAATAATCCAACCACGGCGCGTCGGAGCGCCACAGCGCCGCCGGGACGCGCGGATTGAGACCGCGGATGACCAGCGGCAGGTAGTCCGGCTGCGCGCCGCCGGCGGTCAGCGTGCCGGCGATGGCGCCGTCCTTCGCCGTGCATGTCGCGGTATGGGCAATGCCCTCCAGCGCGCCGCGGGTGAGCGCCAGCGTATACGGCGTTTTGCCGCGGAAGCCCATCAGCGCCAACGCCGCGGGCGCTTTCGCATCCACCTCCGGGTCCGCGTTCATGGCGCGCCAGTGGAACGGGCTGCCTTTCAGCAGCAGGTAGCTGGCCGCATACGCGGTGCCTTCCGGCAGCGTCAGCGTGTCGGCGGGCGGCGCGGGGAAGCCGATCTGCCGTCCGGACAGCCACAGGCCCGGGGTGAGAATCACCAGCCCGCCCGTGTAGCTGCCCACCGGCAATTCCACCGGCGCCTTCTGCGCGGAGATTTTCACCGGCTCCTGGTTGGGCAGGATGAGCAGGTCGTTTTTCGCGGTGCACTCGGCGATGATCGGGTAGACTTTGCTATTGATCTGCGGCTCGATGTCACGCTTCAGCCGGATGTCGAGGTCGATGCGCAGCGCCGCGAAATCGCGCGCCTTCGGATTGAATGCCGTCAGGCGGGCGCGGGTGTCGATGAAGTCGGTCGGCCGCACCGCGTAGGTGGCCTTGGCATCGCCGCCTACCAGCTCCCAGTGCGCGTCCAGGTAGCGCGCGGTCATGTCCATGTCTTCCACGCGCAGGTGATTGCTAAAAAACGGGAAATCGAGAATAGGCGCGACGAACCCGTCCGTTACGCCGTTGCGCATCGGCACGCTCGGTCGCACCGGGCCGCTGTGCCAGCCGGTGTAGATCATCATCGAGCCCAGCCAGTTCTGGCGGTCGCCGCAGCGCAGGCGCCAGTTGTTGCTGACGGTGCGAATGCCCGGCGACAGCACCCGCCGCCCCTTCGCGTCCTTCGCCAGCAGCATAAACTCGTGCTGCATTTCGTGCTGGCCGTCGACCAGCGTGCGGAACTCCTTCGCGTTGGGCGTCCAGCGGCTGGCCACGCCCAGGCCGTCATACAGCAGCACCTCGGCGATGGGGTCGGCGCCGGTGACGCCGATGCCCAGCCGGTAATGGTCGCGCCCCTCTTCCGGCTTACCGATGTCCTTATTCAGGATGCTCCAGCCGTCCAGCACCGGGCCTTCGGAGATGAAGTAGCGCAGCGGGCATTCAAAGTAATGGGTGAAGCCGAAGCGGAAATACTCGATGGCCTTGCCCAGCGTGGGCGCGGGCAGCATCTGCTGGAAGCCGCTCTTCGCCGCCGTGGCCACGTCCGCCGGGCTGGTCACTTCATGCGCGGCGATGGGGATGGGATTCGAGTCGCTGAAGATCTGCCACTGGTAGACGTATAGCGAGTCATCCGCCAGCTTGCCTTTCGTGTCGTAGGTGAAGACGGTGATGCCCTGGAAGTGCTTCACCATCTTTGGGTGCAGCGCCCCCTTGCCGGCGCGGTGTACCGAGGCGATATGCCCGAACCACCCCAGCGACAGCATGCGCACCGCCTGCAGCCGCGTGCCGTCCGGCGTCAGCCACGAGGGATCGGGGAAGCGCTTGGCCCCGAGCACCAGGTAGCGCCCGCCCTGGAAATCGACGAGGTCGAGGCCGGGCGTGCAGACGAAGGTATCGTCGGAGTTGGCTTCGCAGTCCTGGACGAACCGCGTCCATTCGTCCTTCGTGATATCCGCCAGCGTCTCGGTGAAGAAGATGGCGCGGTAGCCGGCCGCCTGCGCCGCCGCGCGGTACTCGGCTACCGTGCCGGTGCCGCTGCTGTAGGCGGTGCGCGCGCCCACCAGCGCGGTGAAATACTGCATCGGACCGGTCGTCGCCGGGTCGGGCAACTCGTCGTAATACGCGGTACTGCCATGGTAGACGCGCTGCACCTTATGCGCCCAGGTGGGCGGCGGCGTCGCGGTGCTCCAGTCGATGACCGGGTTGTGCGGCGGGCGTTCCGGCTGTTCCGGCATGGGCGCCGGCCCCTGCGCCAGACCATTCTTCGCACTGTTGGCGGCGAAGCCGCGGTAGACGCGATCGAGCAGCGCGCCGAAATTGCTGGGGCGCCCGTCCTTTTCGCCGCGCAGCACGATGCCGTCGATGACCCCGGTGTCATTCTCGCCCAGGTTCTTCTCCTTTGACGACACATGGGTGAGGGTGTAGTAGCTGTGGATGGCGCTCACCGCCAGAAAACCCTTGCCGAACGCGCGCACGGCGAACAGCGCGCGGTTCGCCGTCAGCCGTTCTCCGACTTCGCTGTTGCTGATCGCCTGGTGGGTGCCGGCGGTCTTTTTCCCCTGCGCCAGCACCGTCCACGCCTTGTCCGCCACGGTGAACGGCGTGCAGGAGTAGGCGTGATCCCAGCGCATGACGTTGATGGGATAGAGGATGTGTTTCAGCCCCTTCGCCAGCGGCGATTTCCCGACGATCTCCCCCGCCGCGTAGGCGCCTTTCGTCTCGACGCCGTCGCGCAACTGCTGGGTGACATACGCCGCGCCGTAGCGCTTGAGTAAGGCGTTGTAGGTCTCCGAGTAGGCTTCCCCGAACTCGCTCATCGCCGGTTCCAGCACCACCCCACCGCCGGCGGCGATGTAGTCGTGCATCAGCGCGATATTCGCCTCCAGCGGCGCCAGTCGCTCGCCCCCCACCTGAAACTGCTGCCCGGCATACGGCAGGCGCGAGAGGATAATCACCCCGAACTGCCGCAGATATTCGGCACTGAGGCGACTGGTGAACGGCGCCGCCGTCACCGCGTAGCCGGCCGCCGTCAGCTCTTGCTGGTATTCGGCGTCGATGGCGCCTTCTTCAGTGAGCACCAGCAGCGGCACCGGTCCGGCCGCGAGGGCGACACTGCCGACCAGTAGCAGCCCGGCGAGGAACAGGCAAGCTTTCATTGAGGAACCTCCGGGAGAGCGTTACACGGTTTGACAAACGTATAGAGGGAACGTTGCAACCTGGGTGGGTGGGCGATCCACTATATCCGTTCCGCCAGAATGACCACCGGCTTGTCTTGCGCATGCGTGCAGAGGAGCACCGCCGCCGTCGTTCCTGCCAGCTTCAGCTTCGGGCGTAATTCCTCCGGGGTGAGGGGGAAGCCGCGTTTTTTGATCTCGACGCGGCCGATGCCCCGTGCCGCGAGGGCGGCGTTGACGCGCTTCAGGCCCCAGGGGATAACCTCCCGTACGCGGAAGCCGGCGGCGAACGGTGACGCCACCGCGGCATCCCCGCTCAAGTAGGCGATCTCCGCGTCGATGCGCCGCAGGCCCAACTCCCCTGCCAGCCGGCGCAACAGGCCGGCGCGGATAACGGCGGGGTCAGGCTCGTAGAGATACGCGCCGATCTCGCCGAGGGCGTCGGAGGACGGACCGTCCTCGGTCAACTCGGCCCCCGCCGGCAACACGGTGGCGCGGCGGGCGACGGCGCGGAACCCGCCCAGCCACAGCACCGCCTCCTTGCACTCGCCGCCCAGCGAAATCACCTCGACTTCGGCGTCGATGCCCTCGAATTCCAGCGCCGGCGACACTTTAATGGCTACCCGTGGGCAATGCCGCGTCAGCCCCAGGCACCAGGACAGCGGGGGCGCGTAGGCCTCCGGCCGCCGCGCCGCCGCCCGCTCCTCGCGCCGGCTGGGGTCGATGAAGATGCCCCCCTCGGCCAGCAGCCGCCCGAACGGCGTCAGCGCGAGGCCGGCTGGCACGAATTGCATGACATCGGCCTGGAGGAAATCGACCGCCTGCGCGGGGAGTCGACCCCCCTCCCCCTGTCCGCGTAGAGGACGGGGGGAGGGCTGGGGAGGGGGGCCGACTACAAGGTTCGCCTTAGCCATCGCCAGCGCCAGCGGGTCTTTATCCACCGCCACGACGCGGGGCACGGCCGCCGCCAGCGCCAGCAGGTCGCCGCCGATGCCGCAGCAGAGGTCCAGCGCGAAGGGCAGCCCGGCGAAGCGCCGCGCCACGTGCGCCGCTACCTGCTCCGAGGACGCCATCTCCAGCCCGTCGCGGGTGAACCACATGGCCGCCGCCCGCGTGAATTTGGCTGTAGCCCGCCGGCGCAGCCGCGTCAGCTCCACCGCCGCGCTCACCAGCTCCGCGGGATATTCCCTGCGGTAGCGTTCCAGCACCGGCAGGACATCGTCATCTCGCAGCGCCTCGTCGGCAAGGCGAGCGAGCAGGCGCTGGCCGTCGTCGCGCCGCAGCGCATGAAAATCAGCGATGGTCATCAGCGTAGGCTATCCCACAAATACACGACGGTCCGGCAGATGCTCCGCCGGACCGCAAATCCCTCAACATCCGTCATCGTGCTTAGAAACTGTCTTGTGAGTTCTCGCCGCCACCTCGCGGGCCTGGTCCGCGCCTGACAGGCGGAGAGTTTCTGGCATGTATGTCTTCATACACTCTCGAAACTCCCCGCCTGTCAGCCACGAACCATTCTCCACGATCTGACGCCGACCACTTTCAACACAGTTTCTTATTCCGCCGCTTTGGACGGCTTGCTGGGCGCGACGGAGGGTTTCGCCTTTTTCGGCTTCTTCGTTTCCTTTTTCGGAGACTTATCACCCATGATGTCCTCCTTTCAAATTCCAGGTTGTGGTACAGATCACTGACGGCACGCGCGATGATTATACCACGATTTGCCAGGGCATGGCAGCCTCCCCGGGCATCAACCCGGCACGCCACCTGAATCAGAATTTGTGCGCGTATACCACCAGGCGGTGTAATGATGCACTTGCCCATGGCGACGTGTATAATTAGGAAGCGTTGAAAGGAATGCGACAATGGACGATGACCGCTTGACGCTGGCAGCGCGCGAGCTCTTTTATCTCGGGCTGGCCTTCAGCCTGCTCGTCGTGCTGGCGATCACCAATGTCGCCTATATCCTCATGCCCGTCGCGCTCTTTGCCGCCCCCGCCTGCCTGCTCGCCGGACTGGTGCTCTTCTTCGGCTTCCACAACCGCGACGGCATGCGCGACCGCCATTCAGTCTGGCTGGCGTGGATCGGTGGCGGCGCGTTTCTCCTGCTGGTCTTTGTGGTGTTGCTGCAGATTCTCATGCTGAAAAGTGATCGCGCATACCAGAGTATCTGCCCGAGTCAACAGCGGCAGATTGCCATTGCACTGGATATGTATCGTCAGGACAACGGAAACCGCATGCCTACTTCATTCTACGTTCTGGATAATTACATCGGCGGAGAAAAGGTATTCAACTGTCCTGAGTTCAAAGGCGCCGGCTACGGCTATAACGGTCATATTGTCGGCATCGATTTCAACGCCGTCACGAACCCCGCCGACGCGCTTCTCACCGCCGACAGCGTTGTCCCCAACAGCATCATCACCTATCCGGCGCAGATCGCCCACAGCAGGCATATTAGCAGCACGGGGTGTTACATCAGCTACCTGGACGGACACGCAGCTTTTGTGGGGAAGAGGAAGAAGGTTGAGTTGGAGGTAAAGCTGACGGTCGCCCCTTCAGGGCAATGATTCTAATACGGCACCGCTACCACGGGTTCCGCTATGCTGCACCCGTGGCTATCGGCACATGCCCTTTCAGGGCAATAGCCTATCTATCCTGACATCCTGTAAAATCCCCTACACCGCCGTCTTCGCCGCGTTAAACTCGCACACGGCGTCGAGCATGGCGGCGATGTTTTCCACCGGGGTATTGGCCTGCACGTTGTGCACGGCGTCGAAGACGAAGCCGCCGCCGGCGCCGAAGATGCGGCAGCGCTCCAGCACCTCGGCGCGCACCTGGGCGGGGGTGCCGAAGGGTAGCGTGCGCTGGGTGTCGACGCCGCCGCCCCAAAAGACCAGTTTGTCGCCGTAGTGCTGCTTCAGTTGCGCCGGGTCCATGCCGGCGGCGGAGCACTGCACGGGGTTGACGACGTCGAAGCCGGCGTCGATGAAGCGCCCCATGAACGGCTCCACCGCGCCGCAGGAGTGCTTGAAGGTCTTCCAGCCGGTGTGGGCGTGTATCCAGTCGTTGACGCGGCGATAGTACGGCGCGTAGAGGCTGTCGAAGGTCGACGCGGAGCAGAAGGTGGACTGCTGGGTGCCGAAATCGGTGCCGCAGGTGAAGACCACGTCCACCACCTCGCCCACCGCCGCGTGGAGGCGCGCCAGGTTGGCCAGCGCGGTTTCCGTCTGCGCTTCGAAGATGGCGTGCACGTAGTCCGGCCGCGCCGCGGTGGTGACATACCACTCCTCCACGTCGCGGATGCCCTTCGGCGCCTTCAGGAAGGGCGCGGGCACCAGGGCAATGTCGCCCAGCCCGGTGCCGCCGAACGAAGCGATCACCCCGCGCCCGGTGCGCGCCAGCGCCGTCGCCTCGCGCCGGAAGTGGGCGAGATCCGCCTCGGAGATCGGCCCGAACTCTTCCAGGTTGTCCGCCGGGTCCAGGTTGTCGTCGTCGAGGGGCTGCTGGCGGATGATGCTGTCGAAGAAGTAGCCCCCGGCGGGCAGGTGGCCGCTGGGCGGCACGTCGCGGTCGCCCTGGGGATAAATGTAGAGACCGCCCTTGCCGTCCGGCGACGTCTGGAACCCCGCCGGCACCAGCACCGTTTGTCCCCATGGCAACTGGTACTCCCGCCACCCCTCGTTCGCGAAGCCGAAGAGGTTGCGCGGCCCATACAGCCCCACCACGTCCGCCCCGATGGCGTCCAGCAGGTCATCTTCGATGAAGCCGAGCATCTGGTACGGCTCGTGTACCTTCACCGGTCGCCGTTCCAGGCCGTAATACTCGCGCAGCGCCGCCACGCAGGAGACATGCATCCCCGTCACCGCCGTGCCGCCGAAATCCACCGGCACCGGCCCGTCCTGATGATTCAACGCATCGATCAACCGCTGGCGACGAGACATGGGGAGCCTCCTTCAGTATGCTGATATGACAGCAATTCGGCGCGCCGACGCGGAATCCTTGTCGCCCATGGGCGAGTTTCGCCGGGGCCGAAATCCCGCATCGGGGGGACTGGCGCCGTTGGCGGGAAAGCGATTATACTGGTGGGCGCAATACATGCCACACGAGGGGACAGACGATGACGCATTCCTTGCACGATGATACGGCCAACGCCCGCTGGCGCGGCCTGAAATTTGGTTTGATGATGCACTGGGGCATCTATTCGGTGGCCGGCGGCGTCTGGCAGGGCCAGCGAATCGAAGGCTACAACGAGCAGATCATGCACCGGGCGAAAATCGCCTGGCCGGAGTACCTGTCGCTGCTGGATGGCTTCACCGCCGAGCGCTGGGACCCGGACGCCATCGCGCGGATGGCACTCGACGCGGGCATGCGCTACGTCGTCATCACCACCAAGCACCATGACGGCTTCAACCTGTGGCAGACCAAACTCTCCGATTTCAACGCCGCCGACGCCACGCCG
>CAZPYA010000029.1:0-27395 GCA_964590255.1 uncultured bacterium | reverse complement strand
GCTGAACCGATGAGCGACACGAACTCCGATCCGCTCACCCCGGCGCTGGAGCAATACAGCGTCGGCCAGCTCCGCGAGCTGCTCACCGGCTACGGCCCGCTGTGCGAGATCTGGTTCGACATGGGCATGCCTACGCCGGAGCAGAGCCAGACCTTCGCCAACCTGGTACACGCCCTGCAGCCGGACTGCCGCATCAGCGGGCGCATCTGGAACGGGCGCGACGACTTCATGGAGTGCGGCGACAATGAAACGCCGAATTACTGGTTCGACGGCCCGTGGGAATCCTCCGTCACCATGTTCCACGACACCTGGGGCTACCGCTCGTGGCAGGCGCGCGGCGATGTCGCGGACAAGGTGCGCGAGAAGGTGCGCGACGTGGCCTTCGTCACCGCCCGCGGCGGCAACTACCTGCTGAACATCGGCCCGCGCGGCGACGGCTCCATCCACGAGTTCGACGCCGCGGTGCTGCAAGGCATCGGCGCGTGGATGCGCGCGCATGGCGAAGCCATCTACGACGGCGAACCGCAGCCGCACCTGCCGCTTGATTTCGGCTACGCCACCGGCCGCCCCGGCCGGCTGTACCTGTATGTGGCGACGCCGCCCGCGGATGGCGTGCTGCGCGTGCCCGGCTGGCTGGCGCCGGAGACAGCCGCTATTTTGCTGGCCGACACCCCGCGCCCACTCGACTGCCGCGTGAATGATGGTACGCTGGAAATCATCCTGCCCGCGGACGGCCTTGACGTGAATCTGCCGGTGGTTGCGGTAGATTACGCCGGCGCGCAACCCTATCGCCCACAGGACGCCCTCCCGGTGGCGGGCACCGTGGCGCTGGCCGCCGACGCGTCGCTGGCGTGGCACCGCATGCAGGGGCACGACTACTACAGCCAGACGAAATTCGTGGTGGGGCGCGAGTGGCTGCTGTGGCCGGAGAGCGCCGTAGCCGGACGCCTTATCGCCCGCCGGCCGCACGGCGGCCCGGTGGCCGGCTTCCGCCTCTCCGCCGCCGGCAAGGAGACGCAATTCATCTTCGCCGAGAGCGGCGAGGCGCAGGAACAGGTCTGCATGGAACTGTCGCTGGCGCCCGGCAACATGATTACCGTGGCGCTGCGGCACATCACGCCGCGGGCGGCGCTGCAGGACGACGGCCTGGTGCTGGAATTCCAGCCGCAGTAGACCGTATGCGTGTCGTTGTATCGCCGTTTTCACCTCTCCCCCTCCCCCCTCCCCTACATGGGGAGGGGGGATAACAGGGAAAAAAGACGGCAATAGGGCGTGTGCGCATCCATCCAACTGCTTACGTCAGCAGGATCGTCTTCACCTCGAACGGGCGGAACACCAGCGTGCCCGTCAGCTCGTCGCCCGGCTCCTCCAACATGTTGCAGGCGCGCATGACCGTGCCGTCGGGGGCATGCACCGTCGCGGTGTTGGCCGTGTCGCGCAGGTTCAGCAGGCGCAGCACCAGACCGTCGCCAGTAAAGGGAGGTTTCGCCGCCAGCACCTCGATGCCCTCGCCCTCCACCCGCACGGCGGGGGTCGCGGGGCAGTTGGCCGCCAGCACGCTGGGCGGTAGAGCGTTCAGCGCCGACGCCGCCAGCGCCATCTCCGCCGGATCGCTGTATGGCATGAAGCTCAGCGTGAAGTGGTGCCATCCGTTGTCGCGGATGCCGCTGGTGGGCATGGGGTAATCCTGCGCGTAGCGCTCCAGGCAGTGTCCAAAGCCCGGCGAGCGCAGCAGCGACACCAGCAGCCGCCCGTCCTCGATGCGCGCCGAGGGCGTACCGTAGTTGACGACGGCCCAGGCCGCCCCCTCACCCTCCCCGACTCTCCCTCTCCCCGAGGCGAGGGAGGGAGACGTCCCGAACCAGTGGAGGGCGGGCCAGTCGCCGTTGGGGCTCCACAGGCAGGTTTCCGTCTGTTCGTAGCGGTTGCGGCGCAGCCAGCCGCCGGGGATGCCGTAGAGACCGGCGTCGTCGTTGACGCCGGTCGGGAAGGCGACGCGCACGCGGCGGTTGACGGCTTTCCAGTATAGCTCATACTGCACGTCCACCCGGCGCGCGCCGTCCAGCAGGCGCACGGTGACATACCAGTCCAGCGGGAAGATATTCGGGTCTTCCTCGCGCCCGAAGCGCAGATTCGGCTCAAACCGCCCCTGGAAGTAGGCTTCCTGGTAGCCTTCGAACTGCAGCGCGCCGAGGAAATGGGTGTATTCGCCGAGCCCCCGGCGGAAACGGGGCAGCGTGCGCGTGCCCCACGGATCACCCTCGTCCTCCTCCACCAGCAACTCGCCCGGGCACATGCCGTCGGCCTGGGCAATGGCGCCGGTGGCGTGGTCGGTCACCGAGACGATGCCGCCGTCGTCGAAGCGCACGGTGAGCCGGCCGTTGCTAAGGATCTGCCCTTCCAGAGGCGTCGGTTCTGCGGCGTTCTCGATATGCAGCGCCGACCAGTCCAGCGGGTCGAATCCGTTTGCCTCCACGTAGGCGGTGGTCGCGTCGGGGCGTGTGCGGGCATTCGGCCCGGTGGCGGCCACCAGCCGCGAGGCGTGCAGCGGCATGTCCGGCGAGAAGCGGTGCAGCGGCAGCACCACCGGGAAGCGCCGGCCGTCCTCCGCCACCGCCACATGCGGCTCCGCGCGGCGCCAGTCCGCCACCGGCAGCGGCACGCGCACCGGCTGCGCCGTCAGCGGGAAAGCCCACAGCGGCAATTCGCCGTATGTCCACGCCGCGTTGGAGGCGACCGCCGCACCCATGGCGTCCAACGCCGCCGCCTTCACGCCCGCCTGCATCCCGGCCATGCGCTCCATCAGCTCCATATAGGCTTCGTCCTGGTGGGTGCCGGTGACGGCGTCGTGAAAGAACGCCAGCGGCAGTTCCAGGAACAGCGGCTCCCACGTCGCGCGGTCAAAGGGGATGCCCGACAGCGCAAGCGCCGCCTCCCAGCCGAAGAAGACGCCTTCCGCCCGCCGCGCCGCCTGCTTGATGCGGATGCGCGATACCAGGCAACCGGTCTGGCAGGGGTTGTTCTCCACGCGCGAGGCGATGAGTTCCGCCGGCGGGTTGTCCGCCAGCGCCTCCGCCTGCGCCCACAGGTGGGCGTAGTTGCGCGAGGTGCCCCACACGTAGCGCAGCTCCGGCTGCGATGCCTCCCACAGGCGCAGGGTCTTTGAAAAACCTTCCGGCGGCAGCATCTCTTCCGAGCAGACGTTATACATGCCGATGTCGCCGGTCAACACCGCCGGGTCCACCGGCTCGAAGGGCGGATAGACGTTCTGCGGCAGGTCGAGCCCGGTGCCCTGGCAGGCCTCGCAGCCCGTGTAATCGAAGCCGTGGCATGTCCGGCACGGCTCGTGGTAGTCGTGATCGTAAAAATACCCGCGTCCCGGCGCGCCCCCGCCGCCCACGTAAATGGTACTGCCGTCCAACCCGCGCCAGTATTTGTTGTCCGGCTGGCTGTAGGAGAGGCCGGGGATGGAGCGGAAGCCGCACCCGCGGATGACCTGCGGGAACTGCGCCGAGGAACCGAACCCGTCGCCGTGGTTTGCCTGCAGCGGCGTCATGCCCAACACGTCGCGGCAATAGCGCACCCCGGAGGCCATGTTGCGGATCATCGTCTCGCACTGGCACATATTCACATCGATGATCGCCTCGCCGGCGCCCATCACCTCAAAGAGCCCCTGCGCGTAGAGCTTCTGCAGCCGCGGCAGCGCGTCGGGGTGCGTCTGCACAAACGCCCGCAGCGTCATCGCCTGCTCCACCTGGTACGCCCCGTCGCCCTGCTCCGCCAGTTCCAGGTTCTTCAACAGGCACAGCTCCTCGATGCGCCGGTAGCCGGGATAGCGCCCACCCATATAATCGGTGTCCCGCTCCCACCCGCGCCGCCAGATGAGATCGAAGTGATTGCTGAAGGTGACGTAGATTGTCTTCATAGTTCCGAGTTCCAAGTTCAAAGTTCAAAGTTCAAAGTTCCGAGTTGATATGCTTCTTTCAGCGTTACTGCTGCGGAACCTTCTGTGTTTACAGGCTTTTCGGCGGCTTTGCAGGATGGCGGGTTACGGGTAGAATGGGAGGCAAATTACCGGTCGCACGAAATGGGTACAGCAACGAATTTTTTCCGCTGCTGAAAACGACTACTGTGTCAATGATCGACAAATTCGTTACAGTCCCCATTTCGTGCTCTTCAACACTACAGAGGTGGAATGATGCGGGTAGCTCTTATTGGCGCGGGGTTCATGGCGCGGGTGCGCGGGAAGGCGATGCAGGCGGCGGGGACGGAGATCGTCGCCGTGGCGGCGCGCCATGCGGAGACGGCGCGGGTATGCGCCGAAGAGCTGGGCGTTGGCATGTGGACGGACGATTTCCGCCAGGTGCTGACGGCCCGGCCGGACGCCGTGCTGGTAGAGGTGCCGCACGCCGCGCAGCATGCCATCGTCACCTGGGCATTGGAGCAGGGGTTGCACGTGCTCATCGGCGGGTCGCTGGCCGGCTCCGCAGCGGAGGGTGAAGCAATCCGCGCGCTGGCCGACGCGAAAGGCCTCGTAGTGGAGGCCGGCTACCAGGCGCGCTACCAGGACCTGTTCATCACCGTGAAGGATATGATTCAGGCCGGCACACTGGGCGAGCTGGTGGCGGTGCGCAGCATCGCGCTGTGGGGCGGCGACCCGGAGAGTTGGTACTATAACCAGGCGATGAGCGGCGGCATGCCGCTCACGCACATGACATACGGCTTCATCAACCCGGTGCGCTGGCTGCTCGACGCCGACCCCGAATACGTCTCGGCCTTCGCCAACCGCAAGAAGCACACCGCCCCGGCGCTCATCGCCGAGGAAACCTGCACGGCGAATCTGCTCTTCCCCGGCGACCTGCCGTATACCATCACCGCCGGGTTCGTGAAGCCGGAGCATCTCCCCGGCTGGAGCATCACCCTCATCGGCACCGAGGGCGCCATCGACCTCTTCCCCGAGGACATGCTGCCCGGCTACTACACCACCTACCTCAGCGACGAACCGCGGACCGTGCAGTGCACCAGCGACGGCTTCACCGAGCAAGCCGCCGCCTTCCTGTCGTCAATCATGGGGGACAACACCTGCCGCAACACCCCCGCCATGACCATCGCCGACCTGCGGGCCGCTGAGGCGATTGTGGAATCGGCGAAGACGAAGCAGACGATTCAGTTATAATGCGTAGCGCGTGCATGGCGTGGCACGCGAGGTGAGCGCAAACAAAGCCGTGAGGAAGACAGCATTCCAACGGTGGGATTATGGCTTCATTCGTATTGGGATAAATAATGGTCCGTTCTCTGCCTGATGCCATTTCGTATGCCCATCTAGAAATGAGAGATTGCAGCCGTTTCCATGCCGCTTCCAGGCGATGTCGTCTTCTGATCGCATCAGCATATTCGGCTCGATGCTGTCGGCAGTTACAATTAATGCCGCTGGATCAGCAATGTCTCGCTTTAGCCCAAATAAACTGGCGTTGTACCCAAACCCGCCGCGGGTGAATGCGCCATGCCCGGGCGGGCAATCGAATATCCGCGGCGCATCGCGATATTCCGTTAGATCAGCAAAGCTGGATGGCAAGCGATCGCCATGATCTTGAGCATACATGATAATCGCAATCGCCAGTTGGCGCTGGTGGCTGGCGCATGGTGTGCTTGTCACATACTCACGCGGCAACGCAATCATTGGCCCAACAATAATAACGATAGTCGGCGGGAGGATGATGAGCGCCGCGAGCAACAGCCACCGCCGGCTGAAGGCCAACAACGCAAAGCTCACAATAAAGACGATGCCGGTGAGAAAAGCGTGCCCGTCGGGGCTGACCGGATGACCGAGCCAGGCTTCGACAGTTTTGGCGTAGTGTGGGATGCGTTCCTGGCAGACATAATCGATTACGCGCAGGCAGCCAAGGGAATAGACGATGCCGCCCCATATGAGCAGCGCATTTTTCGGCCGGCGTTTCACCGGTGCGGTGGGTTGTTGCGCGTCGTCCATGTCGTCCTCCATGTTATCCCATTATACCACAACCAAATGCCGCCCGCCCGGGCGGAAACCCGGGCGGGCGTCGGGGGGATGGGTCTTGTGATGCGTTAATTGCCGCGGTTGCCACCGCCACCGGGGCCGCGGCCGGGGGTATTCTGTGCGGGCTGCAGCGAGGCGGGCAGCGGGGCGCGGGTGATGATCGCCGTATCTTTCGTATTGATGGACAGCGCCTCGCGCGCGCGGATGAGGAAGAGGGTGTCGCCTACCACCACATAACCGGGCACCGGATCCTGGCGGAAGCCGCGCTGGTTGGCGTCGGCCGCCGGCTCGTTGGGATCTTTGATGGAGATCGCCTTTTCGGTGGTCAGCGTGTCCTGGCTGATGCGCGCGTAGCCGTCGCCAATGATGACGAGCAGCGAGTTGTCCTTCACCAGCAGCAGTGCCGGGGCGTTGCGCTTGGACAGTTCGGCGTAATAGGCCATGCGGGTGGCGTTGTCCGCGCCTTCGGCCGGCGGCGTCTGCACGGCGCCGAACAGCGCCATCTCTTTGTCCGCCTTCATCGACGCCGTGTTCATCTTCGCCAGCACGCCGCCGCGCAGGGTGAAGATGCCCTTCGGCGTGCTCACCACCGCCGTGCCGTTGGCCGGCGCCGCGTTCTGCGCGAAGAGCATACTCGCCGCCACCAGCAGCAGACACATGACCAGCATCGTTCTCATGGACGTTCTCCTTTACAGATTCGCTCCCCCGGATGAGGGGGTGAGGGTTACTTCGTCTCCGGCTCGGTCGGCTTCGCGAGATCGGGTTGCGCCGACGGATCGGACAATTTCGCCCGCTGCTCGTCGGTGATCTTCGTCACGCTTTCCTCGTCGAGGAGGATATGCGGGGTAATGAAGACCATCAGCTCGCTCTGCGAGGTCTTATTCGCCTTCGAGCGGAAGGCCGCGCCGATGATGGGGATCTTCGACAGCACCGGCACGCCCGTCGTCACCCGCTCGACATTCTTTTTAATGATGCCGCCGATAACAATCGTCTGCCCGTCGTTCACCATCACCGTCGTCTTCGCCTCGCGGTTGGCGATGATCGGCGCGTTCAGCAGCGGCTCGGTGCCGATGAGTTCGTTGATCGTCTGCTGCACGTCCAGGCTGATGAGTCCGCTGGCCTGGCTGATATGCGGCGTGACGTTGAGGGCGATGGAGACGTTTTTGAAATCCACCGACTGGCGCAGGCTGCCGCTGCTCGTTTGCTCGGATGAGGTGACGAACGGCACATCCTGCCCGATGCTGATCTTCGCCGGCACGTTGTCGGCGGTGGTGATGCTCGGTGTCGAGTAGACTTTCACGTTGGAGTTCGACTTGAAGGCGTGCAGCAACGCCTGCAGGTTGCTGCTGATGACGCTGTATTTCATGCCGAGTTTCTCGTCGGTCAGCCCGAAATTCGGCCCGACGCCTTGCTGCGGCGTTTTGCCGTCGGCGGCCAACCCGGCGCTTTTGAAGGTCCATTCCACGCCGAATTTCGTCGTCTCGTCCAGCGTTACATCGACGATAGCCACTTCGATGAAGACCTGCGGCGTACGGCGGTCAAGCTGCGCGATGATGGTTTCCACCATGGTGAACGCCTGCGGCGGCCCGGTGATGAGCAGCGTGTTCGTCTTTTCGTCCGCCACCACGGTGATGCGACGCAGCGAGGCGATGGGGTCGCCGGAGTTGGCGTTGGCATTGCCCAGCATAATGTCCCAGAAATTCATCCGCGAGCCGCTGCCGCGGAAGAGGTTCATCATGGTCGTCGCCACGGACGGCGCCTTGGCAAACTTGAGCTGGAAGGTGCGGCTGACGTCGCTGAGCACGTTCGGCGCATCCAGCTCGCGGATCATCTTGTCGAATTCCTTCATGTTCTGCTCGGTGGCAGTTACCACTACCGAGTTCGTGCGCACGTCGGCCACCACCATGTTCTGCTTCAGGCCGGCGTATTCACCCGCCTGCATCTGCCGCTGCTGGTTGAACCACGGCAGGCGCGACTGCATGCCACCCTGCGGCTGTTCGAAGAGGTTGTTGAGCTGGCTGGCTACGTTCGTCGCGTCGGCATATGTCAGGCGGAAAGCCTTTGAAAAGACTTCCGGCGCGGTGTTCACGTCCAGCTTGCCCAGCAAATCCATCACCAGTTTCATCTTCGCCTCGGAGGCCGAGATGATGATGGCATTGGTGCGCTCGTCCGCCGACAGTTTCAGTTCGCCTTTCAGGCTCATCACGCCATCGGTCGTCGCCACGTTCGGCTGGCCGGGCTGCGGTTGGGGTTGCGGCTGGCCAGGCTGTCCGGGACGCGGCGTCACGCCAAAGATACGCTCCAGCGAATTGATGAGCACCGTCGAACTGGCATACTTGCACCGGTATACCTCGATGCGCAGCACGTCCGAAGTGTCCTTGTCGAGTATGTTGACAATGGTCAGCAGGCGCTTCACGTTGCCTTCGGCATCGGTGACGATCAGCGAATTCGAACTGCTCACCGCGATGAGGTTGGCCTGATCGTCCGCCACCAGCGGCTTCAGTTCCGTCATCAGCTTCGCCGCGGCAATGTTGGTAATGGGGATCACCTGGGTGATGATGGTATCGGAATCGCCCAGCTTGCTCGGGTCGCTGCCGAACTGCACGAATGCCTTGTCGGCAATCGATTTCTTCAGCGGCACCACGCGGATGAGCTTATCTCGCAGCGTGCCGATCATGGTGTAGCCGCGCACGCGCAGGGCGGCGTTGATCACTTCATAGGCCAGCGTCAGCGGCACCTTGCGCAGGCTGGTGATCGTCACCGTGCCCTTCACGTCGGCATCCATCACAATGGGCACGCCGGAGGCCATGCTGAGGAAGTTCAGCACGTTCGCCAGGTCAGCTTTCACGAAGGCCACCGACACCTCAACCTTGTCCGGATCGATAGGCCCGACAGGCAGATCCACGGTCGGCGTCTGCGACTGCGGATTGGCAAACGGCGCGTCAGTATTCGCCGCCGGCGCATTCTCGACCGGTTTGGCCGTCGTGTCCGCCGGCTTGGTTGTGGTATCAGCCGGTTTCTCGCCGGCATCGGCCGTCGCCGCGGGCTTGTCTTCCACTTTCTCCGGGGCGGCGTCTTGCCCCCACGCCACCAGCGCGGTGAGGGAGACCAGGATCGCGATGCAAAGCCAGATATAGCGATAACGAGTCATCGAGTATTCCTTCCTATTGCGAGGCGCCGTTGCCGCCGCGCCGACCGCGGAAATCACCGCGGGTGACCGGTTGCGCCGGAGTTGCCGTGGCCGGCGGCGCCGGCGTGGCCGGTTGGGCCGGCTGCGCGGCCGGCGGCGCCGGCGTGGCGGGCTTGGCCGTCGCTTCTTCCACTTTATTCTCTCCCAGGTTCAGCGCGAAGGTCATCCCGTTCGCCTGCACCGTCGCCACGTTCGGCGTCATGGCGATGAGCGTGCAACCGAAGACGGTGGTGCCCACCTTCGTATACTGCGCTTCGCGGGTGGTCAGGTCTTCCAGCAGCGCATACGTCGCGTCGCCGATCTCCACGCTGCCGGTGTAGGCCACCTTCGGCTTGGGCGGTTCAACCACCGGCGGCGGCGGGGGCACCACCGGCTTCACCGTGCCGAATGGCGGCGGCGACGTGTCGGCTTTCGGCGGAATGATCGGCTTCGAGCCCGGGGCGACGAACAGGTTGCGCGTGACGACGGCCGCCGCGAAGTCGAAGGAGGCCGTCGCCGCCGGAACCGCGGACGCCTTCGTCCGCATGGGCCGTTCGGCCACGCCCAGGTCGCTCGATGCCGGCGAACCGGTGAGTAAGCGCACCACCCCGAAGGCGACGCCGCCCACCAGCACCACAAAAATGGCAATGGCGAAGAACGCCGTGCGCGGCGACAGCTCTTTCGCGGCTAATCCCTGTGCCGTGCTCATGGCTTGCCTCCCTTCACCATGACATACGATGACACGGTCATCTCCGCCCGCAGCGGGTCGCCCGGCAGGGCGCCCGGCCGCAGGATCAACTGGTCGATGGCCAGCACGGGTTTCGCCTCTCCGGTACGCTTCAGCAGGCCCGCCATCGCCTTCAACGAGGTGTTCAGCGTGAGGCGCAGCGGGAAGCGCGTGATGGCGCCGCGCGTCACCGCCGGAGCGGGTTGCAGCGTCCCCACGCTAATGCCGGTGTCTTTCGTCAGTTTGGCCACCTGCGTCATCATCGTCGGCAGTTGCTCGCTCCACGACCACGTGACCACCTGCGCGGGGATGCGCGCGGTCAGCGCGGCCTGGGTCTTAGACGCCGTCTCGCGCTGTTTCGCTTCTCTCGCGAGATTGGCGGCCTGTGCCCGGGCATCATCCGCGGCGCGCGCCGCCATGCCGGTGGCCACGTGCTGGTAGGCGCACAGCCCGACCAGCGCCACAACGAGCAGCGCCAGCAACCACACCAGGCTCCGCAATCCGGTCGGCGGGGTCGTCATCGGCGGGCCTCCTCTCCACGGCGCTTCAGCCGCGTCACCGTCGGGTCGTCGCCCGCCTGCAATTCGCAGGTAATGCGGAACTCGAATCCCTTGCCGTCTTCCGCAGTGGTGGTCGCCACCAGTTGCGCCCGTGCGATGCCCGGCAGTTGCCCCAGCGCTTCCACCGCCGTTCCCACGGTCTCCGAGGCGGGGGCGCGGCCTTTCAGCGTCAGCATCGCCTTGGTGCGGTCATAGGCAAAATCGGTCAGCGAGATTGCCGCCGGCAAGCCCATCTTCGCATCGCTCATGCGGCCCAGCAGCTCCAACGGCCGGCTCGCGGGCACCGCCAGCGCCTCCGTCACCTGCTGCGCGGCCAGCAGCCCGTCACCCTGCGCGGCCGGCATCATCGCGCGCGCCTGTGTCACCTGCGCCTCTGCCGCCAGCCGGTCCTGCCGCGCCGTCGCCAGTCGCTGCTGTCCCTGCCACGCCACCGTCGCCAGCGCCCCGGCGACCAGCAGCAGCACCGCCGCCCACCAGCCCAGCGCGCGCCGTTGCGCCCGCGCCTGCCCGATCTGCTCGGGCAGCAAATTCAATCCCCCGCCGCGCCCCAGCGCCGCCCGCGCCAGCCCGATGGCCGTCGCGTAGGCCGCGGGGGCGTCGTCCAGCCGGCCGCGGAAGCCGTGCTCGTCGCGCACGTCGGCCCACGGGTCGGCCAGCGTCACCGGCATATGGCCGCCCGCCTCCAGCGCCGCCGCCGCGTCCTGCGTCACGTCACCCACCAGGATGATGCTCGACGGGTGCTCGCTCCCCGCCAGCCACGGGCGCGCCTCGCGCAGGATGCGCGGCGCCCATTCGGCGGCGTCGGCGGGCCCGGCCAATACGCTGCGGCTGGCCTGCAGATGCTCGCCGGTGAAGAGGCACACATCGCTCCATTTAGCGCCAGCCACCACCAGCAGGTGCGCGCCAGCCGGGTGGGCAATCGCCCGCGCGGCGGCCAGCGGCGCCGGCAGCAGCACCGCCGGCGCATACCCCGCCCCCTGCAGCGTCGCCAGCCGGCTATCCACCGCGGGACGGCGCGCGCCGACGATCACCGCATACGGCTTGCCGTCCGCTCCCGGCGACAACGTGTAATGCCACACCATCTCCGCCAGCGGCAGCGGAAACTGCGTCTCCGCCTCGAAGCGCACCACCTGCGCCAACTCGGCGGGCGCCGCCGGCGGCAGCGTCGCCGTCTTCACCGCGCACTCGACGGCGGGCAGGCTGCCGCCCACGCGTCCGCCGCCCGCGCGCGTATCGCGCGCAAAGGCTGCCAGCACGTCAGCCGCCGACTCGCCTTCCGCCAGCGGCAGGTACGCCGCCAGCGTCACCGCCACCCGCGCGCCGACCGGCTGCAGCGCGACGATGCGAATCGCATCGTCGCCGATATCCACCCCCAGCGCGTGTTGTCGTCCGAACATGCCCATCCTCGATCCCTATTGCGAAAACACCCTATTACGTTACGCGTCATTTCGATATCCTGGCGGGCGAGACTCCGTCGAGCCGCGTGCGCGTGAGCTGGTTGGGCACAAACGCTTGCGATGAACGGGTTTCCCGTACACCAGTATGTATACTGTCGTTTACGACCCTTTTGCTCGCGGCTCGACGGAGTCTCGCCCTCCAGGGAATATCTACTCTCGCCAGTACAACGTCCGAATCGTCGCTGCCGGGCTCACGGTCGCGGGCGCGGTCGCGGGCGCTTCCGCCTCCGGCATCTCCACGCCCAGCAGGCAGGTCACCGTCGCCTGCACCCCGCCGGCGTCACGGCCGGTGGAGACCACGCGGAAGGTGCGCGAGCGCGTGGTGAGCAGCTCCGCCACCCGGCGGAACACCTCCACGCTCATCCCCTCGTCCTCCAGCAACTGCCCCAGGTCCTCATACGGCCCCTCGGTCTCGCGCCGCTGCACGATCGCCCGCGCGGCTGCCTCATCCATGCCCGGCAGCGTCTGCAGCACCTCCGCCGGCGCGGTGTTGATGTTCACCAGTCCCTTGCGCACAGTGTCCGCCGTGGCGGTGATCCGGTCAAAAATCCGCGCCACCTTCGCCCGCGCCAGGTTCGGCGTCTGCAGCACATCCGCCGCGGCTTTGAACGGCGTCGAGCCTCGCTGGGCGATGATCGCGTCGATCTCCTGCGCGGTGAGGTCGTCGCTGAACGCCTGGGTCAGCGCGTCCTTCGCCGCGGTGGCGATATTCACCCGCGCCTGCCTTTCCTTGTCAAGGTTGGCATCCAACGAACTCACCGTGAGCAGGTCTTCCACCGTGCGGCCGTCCTCCAGCGCCCGGCGCGCCAGCGTCTCCTTCGTCACGCCCTTCACCAGCAACAGCTCGCGCACGGTGGTGAAGGGCGTATTCTTACAGGTATACGGCGGTATCAACGCCGTGTAATACTCTGCTTCCGCTCCCAGCGGCTGCATCTCGCTGTCCTCATCCCGCCAGTCGATGATGGCGTCCGCCACGTCCGCCTCGAAAATGGCGGCCAGCGTCTCCGCGTCGGCGGTGTTGATGTTGATCTTTCCGGCTTCGTCCTCCACGATGGTCCGGTACGGCACCACGCCCATGTCCCGCAACGTCTCGTCCTCCGGCTCCAGCAGCAGCCGCCCGGTCGCCTCCAGCGCGGTAAAGGGCTGCTGCGCGTCGGCGATCAACCGCGCCTCCGCCCGGCAAATGCCCGTCCGCGCCGCCCAGCGCGCCCGCGATAATTGTCCAAAATTCGTCGCCGCCTGCGAATCGCTGAACACCACCGCGGCAAAGCCCGCCAGCAGCACCACCAGCACCGCCAGCATCCATACCGCCGTGATCAGCGCGATGCCGCGCTTGCGTATTCCACGTCGGCAGATATCTGTGCGCGGCTCAGGGGTTCGCATTGGCTCCCCCTCCCGCGCCCGGATTCGCCGCCGGATTCTCACCCGGGTTGTCACTTGCGCCTGCCGTCGTCGCCGCCGGTTTCGTCGCCAGCGCGAGATTCACCATTTCGGCGAATGCCACCGACTTCGCGCCCGGCTGGTCGGACTGCACCGCCAGCTCGATCATCACCGCGGCGGGCAGCGTCGGGCCGTCCGGCCACTCCGCCTGCTCCTCGCCCTCCGCCGTCCAATAGCGCACGTTAAAGCTCACCACCCGCGGCGACAGCAATTGCGCTTCCGGCTGCGCGTCTTCCAACTCCAGGCCGGGCGTGCGGCGCAGCTCCAGGTATAGCCCCGGCGTCTCGTTCAGCGCCGGGTCATCCATGCGATAGCGCAGTTGGATCAGGTCGCCCGCCGGCAATTCGTCCGTCGTTCCGTGCGCGGTGGTCAGCAAGGTCAATATGTCCTGCTCACGCTCCGCGTCGGCATTGCCGGTGTCTTCGCCGACGAAGCCGGTATTCTCCGTGCCCGGCATCGGGTAGGCGCTGATCACCTCCGCCGCCAACCGCGCCATCAGCACGCGGCCGGTCTGGAAGACTTCCTCCGACTCCTCCGCCTTCGCCATCGACACCTGCGCCGCCGAATACACGCCGTATATCGAGCCGAGGAAGATGATGAAGATGACGATCGCCACCAGCATCTCCACCAGCGTGAATCCCTGTCTCACACGCCGGCGCCTCATCGTTTCCTCCCGCCGCCCGCGCCGGCCCCCCCGCCACTCGCTCCGGCGCCACCGACGCCGGCCGTCGCGCCCGTTCCCGTGGCGCCGCCTGTTCCGGCCGTCGCCCCGGTTCCCGCCGTGTCGCTGGCGCCGCTGTCCGGTTCCGCCGCCGGCGCCTCGGGTCGGGCATGCGGCCGCAGCGAGGTATCCAGCACATAGCGGCGGGCGCCGTTCGCCCAGGCGACGGTGACGCGCACCGGATACAGCCCTTCGTCGTCCGCCGACGCCACCTGCACTTCCCACGTATAGCCCGGCGTGTCATCGAACTCGCCGTCCTTCACGCCGACGTCCAGCTCCTCGTTGCGCTGGTAGTCCGTCGCCACCCGCTGTGCCAGCAGCACCCCGCGCGAATACTCCGCCGACGCCGTGCTGCTGCGCAGGCAAGCGGTGATGGCCTGCAGCACAGCCGTGATGCCGATGGCCATCAGCGCCATCGCCACGATCACCTCCAGCAGGGTCAGCCCCCGCCGGCGCCTCTGCGCGCTGTGCCGCCGTGCCGTCATTCCGGTTTCTCGTCCTTCGCCAGGCCGCAGCGCCCGGTCAAGCCATCGACTTCAATGACGGCGGTGCGCTCGCGCGTGTCTCGCAGGGTGATGCGCAAACGCTCCCCCTGCCCCAGCGCGGTGAAGCTCACCGCCGAAGCATGCGGCGCGGCCGCCGCCTCCGGGTCCGTCACCTCGATGATCCGCACGCCATCCGGCAGCGTCCGCCGGCGCCCCGCCGGGGTGGTCAGCGCGCGCCAGTCTTCCGTGCTGTCTTCCGCGCCAACCGCGGCGCCGTCTTCTGTGCCGGTCTCGTCGACGGTCTGCACGTAGACGGCCACGCCACCATCCTCGCCCAGGCGCACCTCGGCGTTCGTCTGGTGCGCCACCGCGTAGTCGCGGGCGCAGCGCAGTGCCGCCATCACCATGCGCGCCCCGCTGTTGAGGCGCTCTTGCCGCAGCGCCGGCGCCATGGCCACCGCCACCACGCCGGTGAACAGCACCATCAGGAACAGCACCACCAGCATCTCGAGCAGGGTGAAGCCTGGACGTCTAATTTTCCCAGTTGTTGATGTCGGCATCACTCGCGGAGCCGCCTTCCTTGCCATCGCGCCCCAGCGTATACAGATCGTAGGCGTTGTCATGCTGCCCGGGCACCGCGTAGACGTATGGGCGCTTCCACGGATCCAGCGGCACGTCTTTCTTGATATACGGGCCATTCCAGTTTGGCAGCTCCTCGCCGTTCGGACGGGTGCGCAGCGCGTCCAGCGTCGGCGGCGGGGTGTTGTTGTTGTCGCGCAAATACAGCTCGATGGCGTTGTCGAGTTGCGAGATATCCGCTTTAGCGCGGGTGATGTTCGCTTCTTCCACGCGCTTGGTCACGACCACCGTCACCACGCCCGCCAGCAGCACCAGGATGAACATCACCACCAGCAGCTCGAGCAGCGTGAAACCATGGCGCCGCGTCCGTTTCATCCCTCCGGATTTCATGCGAATCTCCTCTTTCCGAATGCGTCGGGCAGCCTATCCGCCCGCCAGGTTGATCGAGAAAATCGGCAGCAGCATGGAGAGGATGATGCCCCCCATGATCACGCCGACGGTAATGATAATCAACGGCTCCAGCATGGAAACCAGGCCTTTCAGCGTCGCCTCCACCTCGATGTCATAGGTGCCGGCCACCGTCTTCAGCATGCTGCGCAGGTCGCCCGTTTCCTCGCCGATGCCGATCATGTGCGTGAGGAAGCCGGGGAACACCCCGGTGGCCTGCAGCCGCGCCGCGAAGCGCTCGCCCTCGCGCATCCCCTCCCGCGCGTCGTCGGTAGCGCGGGCCAGCACTTCGTTGTCCAGCACGTCGCGCACCACGCTCAGCGCGTCCAGCAGCGGCACGCCGCCCTGCAGCAGCGTGGCGGTGGTGCGGGCGAAGCGCGACATGGCCGCCTTCAGCGCCAGCGCGCCGAACAACGGCGCCTTCAGCCGCCAGCCGTCCATCACCAGCTTGCCAGCGGGCGTCTGGCCGTAGCGCCGCAAGCCCACCACCAGCAGCACGATGCCCAAAGCGACGGCCCACGCCCAACGGCTCATGAAGCTGGAGATGGCCAGCAGGATCATCGTCGGCAGCGGCAGCGCCTGGCCGAATTCGGTGAACATCATCGAAAATTTCGGCACCACGAAGACGACCAGCAGCAGAATTGCCAGCGTGCCCGCCACCACTAGCAGCGTGGGATACATCAGCGCGCCGCGTATTTGCATGCGCCGCGTCTGCTCCTGCTCCTGATAGTCGGCCAGCCAGTTCAGCACTGACGCCAACTGCCCGCTCGCCTCGCCCGCCTTCACCATGTTCACGAAGAGCGGCGGAAAGACCGTCGGATGCGCGGCCAGCGCCTCCCACAGCGTGCTGCCGCCGTGCACGTCTTCCTGCATGCGCACCAGCACCGCGCGCAGGCGCGGATTCTCGGTGTGCTCGGTGAGCGCCGCGAATGCTGCCATCAACTGCACGCCGCCCGCCACCAGGTTCGCCAACTGCCGGGTGAGGATGGCGACGTCAGCCGCCATGTTCCGTCGCTTGAAGAGGCTGCCGGACGGCGGCAGCGCCGCCGACGCCGGCTTGTTGCCCGCCGCCGCCGTCACCGCCATCGGGTGGATGGCGCGCGCCTTCAGCAGCGCGGCCGCGCCCTGCGCGTCCTCCGCCGTGATTTCTCCGGTCACCGTCTTCCCGGCCGTATCCAAGCCCTTATACGCAAACGTCGTGGGCATAATCTCTCTAACTCGCAGTCGTAGTCGTAGTCACAATCGAAATGCCTACTTCATCCCTCAACGACTCGTACACGTACTACTCGACCAGATTAGTTTTGTCGATGATCGTTGCGCGCTCCCGCGCGCGCCCTCATCCCCAGCCCTTCTCCCAATCCTGGGAGAAGGGAGTACCGGAGAGAATCGATACTCCGCACAATCATATTGGTGATGTAGTACTCGTACTCGAATCAATCCCCTCATCCACACCAGCGCGGAAGGGACAGACTCCGCATGGAAACGCCCTGCCGAACCTGCTCTTTCCGTTGCTTAGGGCACCCCAGAAAATAATGTCGTCATTCTGCCTTGTTCGCTGGCTCGTGCGCGTTGTTGAGCGCCCTTGAAATATGACCTCATATGTCTGCGGGCACTCGCCTAGCCCACGAACCAGCGCCCGGCGGCATAATAGCGACATTATTCTCTGGTGCGCCCTTAGCTACCGCCGATAGCTGACATGGCCATGCGCAGTCAGTCCCAGCGACACCATCCCCTCACTCCACCGGTTCGATATCATCCTGCCGCGTCACCCGCACCACTTCTTCCAGCGTGGTGACGCCCGTCAGTACTTTATGCCAACCATCCTCGCGCAGCGAGCGCAGGCCGGACTGGGTGGCGGCGGCGCGGATGGCCGACGCCGGGGCGCGTTCCATGACCAGCGGGCGGATGCCGTTATCCATCACCAGCAGCTCGTAGATGCCGGTACGGCCGCGGTAGCCGCTGTGCTTGCACTGCTCGCAACCATGGCCCATGTAGAGCAGGTCGTCCTTGCCCAGCGGGAATTCGCTGCCTTCCAGCTCGATGCGCACGGTCTCCATGTCCGGCCGCGGCACCTTGCAGTTGGCGCAGATGGTACGCACCAGCCGCTGCGCCACCACCGCCTCCACCGACGACGCCACCAGGAATGGGGCAATGCCCATCTCCAGCAGGCGGGTGACGGCGCTGGGCGCGTCATTCGTGTGCAGCGTCGAAAAGACCAGGTGGCCGGTGAGCGCCGAGTGTACCGCGATCTCCGCCGTCTCGCCGTCGCGGATTTCGCCGACCATGATGATGTCCGGGTCCTGGCGCAGCACCGAGCGCAGGCCTGCGGCGAACGTCAACCCGATCTGCGGGTGCACCTGAATCTGGTTGACGCCGTGCAGTTGGTACTCCACCGGGTCCTCGATGGTGATGATCTTCTTCTCCGTCGAGTAGGCGGCGCGCAGCGAGGCGTAGAGCGTGGTCGTCTTCCCCGAGCCGGTGGGCCCGGTGGCGAGGATCATGCCGTGCGGGATGGTAATCAGCGACTCCATGCGCTGCTGCATGTCCTCCATCAGGCCGATGTCCGACAGGCCGTAATTCATGGCGCTGCGGTTGAGCAGGCGGAGCACCACGCTTTCGCCGTATAGCGTGGGCACGGTGGAGACGCGGATGTCGATCTCCTGTCCGGCGATGCGCGTCTTGATGCGGCCGTCCTGCGGCTTGCGGCGTTCGGCAATGTCCAGCATCGCCATAATTTTCAGGCGCGAGATGATCGCCGACTGCAGCCGCTTCGGCGGCGCCGGCACCTCGTGGAGGATGCCGTCGATGCGGTAGCGCACCTGCAGCCCTCGTTCAAAGGGTTCCACGTGCACGTCGCTGGCGCGCTCCTGCACCGCCTGGCGCAGGGTCAGGTTCACCAGCTTCACCACCGTCGCCTCGCGTGCCATCGACTCCAGGTCGCCGATCTCGTCGCTGTCGTCGTCCAGCACCTGCACGTCGTCATCGGCGGTGTCGGCGATCATGCGGCGGGTGTAATGCTCTTCCACCAGCCGACGGATGTCATGCGGGTCGGCATAGACCAGTTCCACGTCGCGGCGCGTCACCAGGCGGATGTCGTCGGCGGCGGCGGTGTTGAACGGATTGGCCACCGCCACGCGCAGCGTCAGGCCAATGGCCGACAGCGGCAGCGCCTGGTGGCGAAAGGCCAGCTCGGTGGGGATGAGCGCGATCACCGCCGGATCCAGCTCGCGTTCGGCGATCTGCACCAGCGACACGCCGGCCTGGTGCGCCACCGTTTCCAGCGCCATGTCCTGCGTGCAAAAGCCCAGGTCGACGAGGATCTCGTCCAGCGATTGCCCCGTCGCGCTGTGGCGCGCCTGTGCGGTCCGCCACTGCTCGCGACTGAGCGGCATCTGTGATGTCATGCTGTGCTCGATAGGCACGGAATCTCTCCTTGATCACTCACCGGCCGCGCAACTCGGGGTGAGTCGCTCGGTCGATTAACTACCCTTCCCTGCTGACCCGGGATCGGGGGAATCCTGGGGATCGGTCGATAACAAGGATTGCAACGCGCGCATCGCCTGGCTTACCACCGCGCGCTCGTGCTCCGGCAGCCGCGCCAGCGCCTCGGTCAGCCGCGCGTGGGCGGCCTGCCAGATCGCCGACAGCGACGCGTGACCATGCTCGGTCAACTGCAGCTCGATGCGGCGGCGGTCGGTAGAGCACCCCTCGCGCTGTACGAAATCGTGCTTCACCAGCACGTCAATGAGCTTGGACGTCGAGGCCAGCGTCAAATCCAACCGCTGCGCCAATTCGGACAGCGACATGCGCGGGCGCCGGTGCAAAATGCGCAGCGTACGGAACTGTGGCATGGACAGCTCCGCCGGCTGTCGCTGCCGCATCTCGCGCCGCATGGTGCGCATCAGCAACGGCACTGTTTCCATCACCAGACTCGCGCATTCGTCTTCCCGAATGATAGTTAACTCATCTAATGATTTCATTGGTTAATTATAGTACTCATACCTCGACCTGGTCAAGCACAATGCCGCTAGATGAAAAAAACGCCACTACAAAGGGGCGACCGGGGGAAATGGGGTGATCGCTACACCCCATTTGACACCGCAGCAACAGACATGTTCTCCGGGAGCTACAGATCGATCGCCAGTGTTTTCCCCTCCACCGCCGATTGGCCGATCAGCTCCCACGCGCGCACCGCGCGGCAACCATCTTCGCCGCTGACGGGCACGGGGCCGCCATTGCGAATGGCCGAATGAAGCATGGCGTAGAAATCGGGGATGGTCAGGCTGGCCTGCACGAAGGGCAAATCGCCGATCCCCCGCCCACTCGCCGGCTGCATGGCGAAGGATTTGCCGAAGGCATCCTCTGGACGCTGGCACCACTCCTGGTACACCGCCCCCTGTGTGCCCATCAGCATGAAGCGGTATGGCATCATCCCCGGCTTGAAGGCGTTGCCGTTGAAAGTCGGCAGCATGCTCAAGTCATGCAGCACGCCGTCCTCGGTGCGCAGGCGGCAGGTGAAGAAGCCGTCCTGCTCCACCGAGTTGCCGTAGGTGGCGGTCAACTCGACAAAGCGCCGGCCACAACTCAACGACATCGTCTGGTCCACCAGGTGGATGCCCCAATCATACGCGGAACCAGCGAACCCCGCGGTATATTCGTTGCGCACCAGCCGCATGTCGCCCAACGCCCCGGATGCGATAATAGTGCGCGCGGTGAGAAAATCGACATCCCAGCGACGGTTGTGGTGTACGGCGAGGATGCGACCCGCCGCCCGCGCGGCGTCAATCATCTCCCGGCACTCGGCCGAGGTGCCCGCCATCGGCTTCTCCACCACCACGTGCTTGCCGGCGGCGAAGGCCTGCAAGGCGATATCGCGGTGCGTCACCGGCGGCTTCGTGGCCACCACCACCAGCTCCACCGCCGGATCGGTCAGCAGCGCCTCCACCGACAACGCGCGCAGCCCAAACTCTCCCGCCAGCGCCTCTGCGCTCGCGGCGACGGTGTCCGCGCACGCCACCACCCGGTACTGCTCGGCATGCGCCCCGAATAGCCGCATGTGGATGCCTTTGCCGGCGCCGCCACAACCAATTAAGCCGACGGTGATTTGCTGCATGATTTGCTCCCTTTTACCTTATATACGAACGCGGCTTGCTGCATATACGAACGCGGCTTGCTGCGCGACGCCGCTACTAAGAAACAGTTTTGAAAGTGTTCGCCGCCGCCTTGCGGGTCTGGACCGCGTCTGGCCGCGTTGGATTCGCTGGCATGTATCACCCGATACACTCGCGCGAATCCGCCTTGCCAGCCACGATCCATCCTCCGCAATCCGACGACGACCACTTCCAAAACAGTTTCAAAGAACTTCAACGACATACCGATCAGTTTACGCGGGCATCGCGCGTTCTTCCGACGTCACCAGCCCCTTGAGATACGCGATGCCCTCGCCGATGCGCTCCTCCGGGGTCAGGCCCTTGCGCAGGTCTTCGATGCTCAAGTATCCCTGGAAGCCGATGTCTTTCAGCGCGGTGACGATCTCCGGGTAGCGCGCGATACCCTCCGGCAGGCTGGCCCAGCGCTGCGCCCAACGGCCATCCTCATGCCAGAAAGCGGCGTTTTTACAGTGGATGTAGGCCAGGTATTCGCCCATGATCTGCACGGAGTTCCGCCACCCTTCGTTCCCTTCGAAGACCATGTTGCCTGGGTCCATAAGGATGCCCACACGGTCGGCCGGGTGCGACTCCAGCAGGCGCATGGCGGCGCTGGCCGAGTTGATGACGTACCCGTGATGCAGCTCGAAGCAGAAGCATACGTCGTATGGCGCGGCGATGGCCAGCATCTCCGCCAGTTCGCGCGCGTTGCGCTCCAGCCAGTAGCGCGAGTCCTTCAAGCCATCGAAATCAGCGAGCAAGCCCGTCAGCGTCGAATTCGGTCCACCCCAGCGCACATGTGGGGCAAAGAACATGCGGATTTGCCGCACGCCCAGTATCGCCGCCGTCTCGCAGGCCAGTTGAATGATCTCCGGCTGTTGCACATGCGCCAGCAGCAATCCCGGCGTCAGCGAGATGAATTCCATCTCCTCCGCCCGAAAATCGTCGCGCATCGCCGCCGCCCGTTCCAGCAGCTCCTCGCGTGTCAGCTTCCCGGCGAACACCGCCGTCACCGGCAGGTCCACCTCCAGCCCCTCGCATCCCAGTGCCCGCGCCGCGCGCAGCACCTCACGCCGTTCGCCCGTCCCCACAGAAGTCAACTGCGTTCCAAATTTCATGATAAGATCATCCCTTCAAACAAGCGCTGCCAGGAAATGGGAACAATAACGAATTTCCCGATCGTCCACTCGGCATTCGATCGCAGCACGGCCGGAAATTCGTTGCTGTACCCATGTCCCGCCATTATCGCCGGCCATACTTCCGGCAATACTCAAAATACGCGAACACATTCTCCACCGGCGCGTTATAGGTGATCTCGTTTGTCACGCCGATGAAATGGCCCGGCGCCCCCTGCCCCATCTCGACACAGCGCCGCACCTCCGCCTCGATCTGCGCCGGCGTGCCGTAGCTGATGATGCGTGAGTCGACGTTGCCGAAGAAGAACTTCTCCCCGCCATACCTGGCGATGATTGGGGCGAGGTCGGTATGCGGTTCGGCGAAGAGGCCGTCGGCGCCGCAGGCGAACACGGCGTCCGCCACTGGGTTCACGCAGCCGTCGGAAATGAAGAGCACCGTCTTTCCGGCGTCATGCAGGATGCGCCAGAAGCGGGTGTAGTGCGGATAAATGACATCTTCCAGCCATACCGGCGAGAAGATGGTGCCGCGGGTCATGCAGATATCGTCGTGGCAGGACACGACATCGACATCGGTGAGCGCCCACGCGCGCATGGTGTGCTCGGACACCTGTGCGAAGCCGTCCATCATCTCGCGGAAGCGCTCTGGCGCCGCCATCGACGCCTCCAGGAACAGCTCCCAGCCGAAGGTCATCATCGGCCACATGAAGAGGGTGAGATACGTGCCGCCCATCTCCAGGCAGCGCCCGCCTGCCAGCGCCCGCTGGGCGTCCAGCGAAGCCTGAAATTTCACCGCCGTTTCCGCCACCGTCTCCGCCGGCAGTTTGGACAGCGGGTCGAAATCCAGCACCTGTTCGACGCTGGTGAATTCCATCCCCCAGTCCCAGTGCGAGGTAGCCGCCGCCCCCCAGCGCACGACATGCCGGCCGTCGTCCAGCGTCTTCGACGACGCGCCATCTTCAAAGGGGTTTTCGATGGGGTCGTTCGTGCGCGGAATACCGGCGTTATTCACATCCAGGTCCAGCAAGTCCAGCATCTTCAGCCGCGCCTGCTGCGGATACCGGTATGGGTCGATACCCGTCAGCGCCCGTTCGAACTCCGGGTGTTGCAGGCACTCCATCTGCGGAAGGCGGTCGGTGGGCTGCAGGTGAATGGCGGCTAACGCGCGGGCTCGCGACATGGAGATGCTCCTGACACCACAGTGGAATAGGCAAACTCATCCCTTGATTCAACACCCCGCCGCCCATTCCTCCCGGCACTGCACGATCACCACAGAAGAAAAAGGAGACTATAATGAAAGATCACGAGTGCTGCAGATTGCCTGATCGGCCCCCCTCCCCGACCCTCCCCCCGTCCTCTTCGCGGACAGGGGGAGGGAGAAAAAGGTACTCCCTTCCCCTGTGCCCGATGGCACGGGGGAAGGGCCGGGGATGGGGGCCGATTAGGCGAACGGTTCGCGGCTCGACGGAGTCTCGCCCGCCAGAGGATTTCCGGCCCCCTACTTCCCGTCCACAAACACCCCGATTCCCTGCGGATATTCCTTCCCGTCCCCTTCCTTCTTCACCGACACCGCGCCCGGAACGCCGGTGTTGTTATCCAGCGGTTTGGGGTAGTCATCCGTCTCCGGACCGAAATCGAAGAAGAAGCTGAAGTTGCCGCCCAGGCCGGGATAGCCGTCGCCGATGCTGGCGGCATCGCCGAAGGTACCGCGCTCGTATTTGTCTGCGCCACCCACGTGACAGCTTACCGCGAAGCCTTTTGCCGCGCCCCAACCGGTGTTGCCGCGCAAGCCCTTGCCGTGCAGGTCGGTCATCGCGTCGTCGCCACCCAGGTCCAGCAGGAAGCCGGAGGCGATGTCCCACGCCGTGCCCCCGCCCAGCCCCGAGGCGCTGTAGCGGTCGTTGCCGGCGCGGTCCAGCAGGTAACCCACCCCGCGGTGGCAACCGTTGCCCAGCGCGTGGTTGCCCGACCAGCCAGAGCGGTTGTCACCATTCGGCCCGCGCTTCACGAAATAGGTGTCGTTCCCCACTTCGTCGATAATGGCCCCCACGCCGCCCGCATACGCTGCCGCCACCCCGAAGGACGAGCCGATATAGCTGTCGTTGCCCGACGCGTCATGCACCAGCCCGATGCCCCCGCCCAGCGTCGGCTTGCGCGGCGGCGCGTCGCCGCGCATCTCCGCCCGCCAGCTCGAACCGAAGCCGGTGCCGCTGCTCATGTAGCCGTTGTCCCAATCCTGCCCGGCGCTGTAGGCGCTCTCGAAGGTGCCCAGGCACTGATAGTGGTCGTCGCCCGCGCGGTCGTCCAGTAGGCCCATCGCCCCGTTAATGCCCGCCCCCAGCGACGCCAGCCCACTGGCATACACGTCCTGCCCCGCGCCGTCATGCAGCACCCCGGCGCCATGCCAGAAACCGCAGCCGAAGGCGAATTTCTGCCCCAGGTACAGGTCGTCGCCGGCGGCGTCCACCAGCACGCCGATGCCCAGGAAGCCGGCACCAAAGGCGAAGCCCGCGTCGAGCATCACGCCTTTCTCCTCCGGCTTCCGCGGGTTGCCGTAGAGCGTGGTGAAGGGCACCAGGTTCGTCTGCACGCCCTCGGGATCGGGCGCGACCAGCGTGGCGCGCGTCTGCGCGCGCGGCTGGAACAGCGGTGACAGCCCCTGGCAATAGCGGTCATTCCCTGCCAGGTCGATGAGTATGCCGATACCGAGCAACCCGGCCCCCGGCCCGCCCACGCCCTGCGTCCGGTACAGGTCGTCGCCGGCGTAGTCGACAATCACCTGCAGCCCGCGCACGCCGATGGACGCCTCCGGCTTCGTATACAGGTAGTCGTCGTCGCCGCCCAGGTCGAAAATCGCCAGCGCGTCAACATCGGTATAGCTGTTCACCCCGGCCCCGCCGACGATGACCGCCCCATACGGCGTGTCTTCCATCGCCACAATCTGCCCCGTCACCCCGGGATGCATCAGGTTGATCTTCAGCCCGAGCGCCGCATGCTGCTCCAGCGCGGTTTGTACACGGCCCAGCGCCGCCGGGCTCAATACCGCCCGCAGCCCCGCCAGCGCCTTTCCCATCGCGGCGTCATCCACGCGGCCGGTGAATCGCGGATGCTCGCCGGTCTCCTTCAGGAACGGTGTCGGATCCGTCACCGGTTGCCCGGCCAGCGCGTGCAGGTAGCGCGCCAATCCGGTCACGCTGTGCAGCTTGGCCGGAATCGTTGCCGCGTCGCCGGCTTTGATGGGGAAATTCGGCGCAAACTGCATCTCCATCCCATAATACGGCGAGCCTTTCGACTTGTGGAAAAACGGCTCTCCGCTGCGGCACACCCACGGGATCACCGCGCGCAACAGCGCCCGCTCTTCCGCCGTCACCGCCCCCAACGCCTCGGCGTCGATGGTGCGCGCCGCCGCTGTCAACGCGGCAGACATTTTTTGCAACGTCATCGCCCCGGAAGCCGCTTTCACTCGCGCCACCGCCTTCGGCCCGGCCACGACGCCCCATGCCGACGCGGCCTGCTCCAAACCGGGATTGCCCGCCTTGCGTGGCAGCGCCGTGACACCCCGCGCCCACGTATCCAGCCGCCATGGTACGTTGATGGGGTCGCCGGTCAGTTCAGCCACGGCCGCCAGATCGCGGTAGGATTGAAACACCGCCACCTTCGCGCTGTAGTCGCGCACGTTGTCGATCCACGCGCGGTAATCCGCCATCACCCCGTAGTCGGGCTGCAATAGCGCATCACGCTTCGCCGCGTCGAGGGTCAATCCATCCAGCCGCGCCTGCAGCAGGATGGCGGTCAACCGCTGGCTCAACGCCGTCAGCCGGGGATCCTTCTCCTGCGCCCACGCGCCGGCCATCGCCAGCAACAGCACAAAGATCACCACATATCGTGACATGGTTGCCTCCCGAGGAACGAAGATACCCCTGATTGTAACACCTTTATCCGCTGTGGAGGGAATGACGAAAAAATCCTCCCCGCGTCACACGGCAAGGAATTACGGCATGAAAATTTCGTCGACATGATCAGCGCCGGGTAATGATGTGGTCGCATACGAAAAGGACACCGTGATGGACTGCCGGACGATACGCGAACTGCCGCCGCTGTATACCGTGGATGGCTTGCCGGTGACATGGTGGCGCGGAAGACAGCGCAGATGGCCCCACGCGGCGCTACTGAGACTCTGCTACTCCTGCATTCGGCTTACCGCGGCGCCGTCGTGCCCCGCACCTGCAGCTCAACCGGCAGCACCAGTCGTTCCGGGGTTACCGACTCGGTTTGCACCTGGCGGATGAGCAACTCGGCGGCGGCCTGGCCCAGGGCATCCAGCGGCACGCGCACCGAGGTGAGGATATTGCGGCCGTTCGCGTCCAGCAGCGGGTCGACATCGTCATATCCGATGAGGCTGTAGTCGTCCGGCACGCGACGGCCGGTTTGTGACAGCAGCCAGTGAATGCGCCGCGCCGCGGCGTCGTTGCGCGCGAGAATGCCGGTGATCTCCGGATGCGCGGACAGATAGCCGATGAGCGGATGCGATGCGACGTCAATGGCGTCGATATCCAGGTGGTGCGGTGGGAAGGACGATCCGAGCACCTCCGGCAGTTCGTGCAAGTAGCGCGCGGGATCTAACCCGGCCTCATGGAGGGCGCGCTCCATGCCCTGGCGTCGGCGCAGATAAGTTTCCGTCTTTCCGGTCATCTCCGGCACCGTCAGCAGGTGGCGATGGCCCAGCGCGAGCAGGTGCGCGACGGCGGCATGCCCGCCCGCCTCATCATCGGCGACCACCGCGGAGCACCCAGGGACATCGTGAATGAGCAAGACGATGGGAAACGTATCGAGGTCGTAATACCGGCCGAGTAATCCCAGCAGCGTCTCCGCGCTGGCCGTGGCACAGAAGGCGATGAGGCCATCCACCTCGCCACGCGTCAGACTTGGCGGTAGAAAGGGGAATTCTTCCGGCGATTCCTGCCAGCCATACATCGGCAGCATCAACATGCCGTAACGCGCCCGCGTCAAGGATTCCGCCACTCCCTGAAAAAGCTGCGCGAAGTAGTTGGCTTGGTAAAAATGCGCGGGTAGGAAGAGGCCGACGAGGTGATTGATGACGCGCACGCCCCGGCGCATCATCACCAGCCGGCGCGCGGCATGATGCTGGGACGGGTCATACCCCAGCTCCTCCGCGGCGGCTTTCACCCGCGCCACCGTGGTCGGGCTGAACCGCGGATCGCCGCGCAGCACAAACGACACGGTGCCCACAGACACGCCGCAATGCTGGGCGATATCTTTGAGCGTCACGCGGGAACGAAGCTGAGATGGTTGCTTAGTCATCACGAGGAAATCCATGAATATTGTAGCGCGATTCCCGGCTTTCGTCCACTTCGCGAGGCGAACACCCCGCGAGAGCCTTGACAAAGCTGCCTGATCTGCTACAATGTGGGCGTTGAGCGGGAGTAGCTCAGTTGGTAGAGCGTCAGCTTCCCAAGCTGAATGTCGCGGGTTCGAATCCCGTCTCCCGCTCCA
>CAZPYA010000028.1:0-51929 GCA_964590255.1 uncultured bacterium | reverse complement strand
AGGTGGGTCAAAATTGGACGCCGATGGTGGGTCAATATTCAATGCCGGTTGACATTTAAAAGGCAAATCCCAACATTTTCCGCTGCTCTACCCAGTCTAGCGGCAAATTCTTCGTCAGCTTTTCCAGCGACACGCCGGAGGGCTCATTTCCTTCCAAGATCGCCTGAATAATATCCGGCGCCAGCAACGTGAGCCGTAAGATGCGACCCACGTATGAGCTATCCAACTTCACGGCATGTGCGAGTTGTAGACATCAATAAATCGCGCCGAGATCAAATCGGCTTTTCTGAGAGCAGTATTCGAAAAATAACTGGTAGGCACTCGAACTATATCTCTCTGTGTCCCTTCGATCCCAGGCACACCTGCCCCACCATACCTACCTGAATAAACCGCCTCTGGCGTTTTCGCTAGATAGGGTGAACAAAGGCCCAACACATGGTTTTTCACGATCTAACCGGCTGATTCTCTCTCCGGGCCTTCTTTATGCCAGATCATACAGGCACTCATCGTGGCAGCGATAAGCCGAAAAAAGGGGGCGCCCGGTGGGCGCCCCCTTCGTCAATCGTCAATCTACAATGGTCAATCGCCTACCGGCCCATGCCGACTTTCTGGGCGCGCTGTTCGGACTTGCCTTCGGTGGGGAGGCTGGGGGCGATGATGAGTTCGGCCTGCTGCATTTCGCGCAGGTTGCGGGCGCCGCACTGGCTCATGCAGAGTTTCAGCGCGCCGATGTAGTTCATCAGGCCGTCGTCGCGCTTGGCGGGGCCGAGGAGAATCTGCTCCAGCGTGCCGCTGATGCCCACGTGGATGCGGGTGCCGCGGGGCAGGGTGGGGGAGGAGGAGGCCATGCCCCAGGAGTAGCCTTTGGCCGGGGCTTCCACGCTGGTGGCCAGGCGCGAGCCGAGCATGACGGCGTCGGCGCCGGCGGCGATGGACTTGCACAGGTCGCCGCCCGAGCGGAGCCCGCCGTCGGTGATGATGGCCACGCGGCGGCCGGTGAGGCGCTGGAAGTCGTCGCGCGCGGCGGCGCAGTCGGCGGTGGCGGTGATTTGCGGCACGCCCAGCCCGCACACGCGGCGGGTGGTGCAGATGGCGCCGGGGCCCACGCCCACGGTGATGGCGTCGGCGCCCGCTTCCATCAGCTCGGTGGCCGCGTCGTAGGTGACGCAGTTGCCGATGATGAGCGGGGCCTGAATGGCGTCCTTGATGGTGGGGAAGTTCGGCGCGGCGTAGCGCTCGGAGATGTGCCGCACGGTGGTGACGGTGGCGAAGACGGCGTAGGCGTCCACGCCGCCGGGGCCGATGAGCCGGGCGATGCGCTCGGCGTTGCGCGGGGTGACGGAGACCGCGCACGGCGCGCCGCCCGCCTTCACCTCGCTGATGCGCTGGAGGATGAGATCATCCTTCACCGGTTCGCGATAGAGCTCCTGAATGAGGCCGATGACGTCTTTCTCATCGGCGTCAATGATCTGCTCGATAACCGCCTGTGGATTGGCATATTTGGTCTGCACGCCTTCGATGAACATCACCGGCAGCGCGCCGAGCGCGCCCAGCGCGGTGCAGAACGACGGACTGCTGATGGCGTCCAGCGCGGCACCCAGAATCGGCAGCGGCAAGTGCATGTCGGCGAGTTGCCAGCTCACGTCCACCAGTTCCTCGTCCAGCGTCAGCGCGCTGGGCACCAGGGCCACGTCGTCGAACCCGAACGTCTGACGGGCGATGCGATTGCGACCAATCTCTATACTCATAATCTCAACACTCCCTTAACCCACACAACGTCTCATTGATAGTCTCATAGTATTGTTCGTGCTGCGCGCGGTGAATCCTCTCGCCGGTTCGCGGTTTCGCGGTGGTTTTTCATCGGCGGGTTTCGTGGCATGTCCTTACAATGTTTCGATACGGATTCTCGACCGCCACGCGCAACCTCTCCCCCAGCCCCTCCCCTACGTGGGGAGGGGAGAGTGATAAGGAAAGAGGACGGCATAGAGAGGATGGGTTGCCACACGAAGCATGATTATCTGAATAGTATTGTGCATGTACCCGTTGTAGTGAATATTCTCACTTACCGGGCATTCAGTGGCGCGGCTATTGCCAAGCCGTGCCCCTGACAGGTATGATAAGCGGGCCTGTGTGAAGGAGGCGTGACGCGATGTCGTTCAAGCAGTGGGTTGGCAAACAGTTTCACACCTGCGTGGTCTGGGCCGAATACTGCGGCAAGCACCTGATCTTCGGGTGTCGCATGTGCGGCCAGTGCAAGCTGCACGACCTGGGCATGACCTGCCCGATGACCTGCCCGAAGCAACTGCGCAACGGACCGTGCGGCGGCGTGCGCGCGAACAAGCACTGCGAGGTGAAGCCGGAAATGGTGTGCCGCTGGGTGCGCATCATCGAACGCTCAGCGAAGTGGCCGAAGAGCTGGTGGCGCCCCCGTCATATCAACCCGGCGGTGGACTGGCGCCTGCAACACACTTCGTCGTGGATCAACTACTTCACCAATCGCGACGGACACAAGGAAGATTACGAACGCGAACCGTAAACGCTGTCCGCATATCTCAACACCCGCAGGGGCCGTTTCGACAAGGAACGGCCCCTGTTTGCGTCGAAAGTTGCGATAGGATATGGGAGCAATGTTAGCAGAGATAAGCCTGGGCGGACGAGTGTCCTCGCGAGCCGACTCCGGGCGGATGTTTCATCCGGCGCCACCAGGCTGTGTTGTGATTACGACATACCAGACTTCCACCCGGAGTCGGCTCGCGAGGACGCTCGCCCGCCCAGCATGAGGATGTATATATGCTTGCACGCGATGAGGCGCTGAATCTGCTGGAGGTGGCGCTCCGGCATTCGACGGCAGAGCAGACCGAGGTGATGCTCTTCGACAGCGACATGGGGCTGACCAGGCTGGCGAACGGGGGGATTCACCAGAACGTGGCGATTCGCAACCTGTCGGCACGGGTGCGCGCGGTGGTGGGGCAGCGGGTGGGGGTGGTCACCTCCAACCGCCTCACCGGCGACGGCCTGCGCGAGCTGGTTGACCGCGCGATGGCGGTGGCGCAGGTGGCGGAGCCGAACTCGGAGTTCGGCGGGCTGCCCGGGCCGGCACAGGAGGGGCATGTGTTTACCTCCGGCACGCTGTCCTCGCCGGCGCCGGCCATTGACGCGGACGCGTTCTCCCCGGCCGGGCGATCGGATGCCGCGCTGCTGATGATCCATACCGCGAACGCGCAGGACGCCGTCGCTTTCGGGCATGTCGCCACCGGCATCGACGCGCTGGCGGTGGGTAATTCGCTGGGCGTGCGCGCGCACCACGCCTGGACGACCAGCACGGTGATGGCGATCATGACCCAGGGGCAGGCCTCGGGCTACGCGCAGTGGAGCGGCGCCTCGCTGGCGGACGCGCCGGTGGCGGAAACGGCCGCCCGCGCGGTGGGCAAATGCCTGGCAGCGGAGACGGTCGGCGCGGTGGAGCCGGGACGCTACACCGTCATCCTCGAACCGCCGGCGGTGGCGGAGATGCTGGAAATGCTCGCCTACATGGGGTTGGGCGCCACGCAGTATGAAGAGGGGCGCAGTTTCATGTCTGGCAAGCTGGGCCAGCGCCTCGTTGGCGACAATATCACCTTGCACGACGACACCTATCATCCGATGACTATCTCGCTGCCGTTCGACTTCGAGGGGCAGCCGCGACGGCGTGTGCCCTTCTTCGAGGGCGGCGTGGCGAAGGACGTCGTATATGATTCGTATACCGCGCGAAAAGTGGGACGCCATTCCACCGGCCACGCGCTGCCGGCGCCGAACCCGCACGGGCCGATGCCCATGCATCTGGTGCTGCACGGCGGCACAGAGACGCGCGAGGGGCTCATCGCCGATGTCGAGCGCGGCATTCTCGTCACGCGCTTCCACTACGTCAACATCATCCACCCCACCGAGGCGACAATCACCGGCATGACCCGCGACGGCACGTTTCTCATCGAACACGGCGCGGTGACGCAAGCAGTGAATAAGCTGCGCTTTACGCAGAGCATCCTGGAGGCGATGTCCCACGTCACCGGCCTGGAACGCGACCTGACACTGGTGAGCGGGGAAGGCATGCACTGCGTGGTGCCGACGCTGCGCATCGAGGGGTTCAATTTCACGAGTGCGTCGCCCGACTGATGGCTGCGAAGGAAATGGCGAGCACTCGCGCTTCTGAGAAACTGTTTTGAAAGTGTTCGCCGCCGCCTTGCGGGTCTGGACCGCGTCTGGCCGCGTTGGATACGCTGGCATGTATCACCCCGATACACTCGCGCGAATCCGCCTTGCCAGTCACGATCCATCCTCCGCAATCCGACGACGACCACTTCCCAAACAGCTTCTGAGGGGTTATGGCTTCATCCACCCCAGCAACCCACCAAGGCACCCCTTCTTTGCCGGCTGTTCGGCCGCGTTGATGGTGGCCTTTGCTGGCGACGGCGTGGTCGTGGCGCGGGAAGATGCAGTGGCATGGTGTTTGCGCGCCGGGCAGGTGGCACGCCAGGCGGGCAGCAAGTCGTGCAGCTTGTTTTTCTTCAGATAGTCCATTTTGACGCGGCCATGCCGGCTGTCCAGCTTCGCCAGGTCAGACTCGTGGTCGAAGGCGTCGGCCACGTGCAGGATGGCGGTGGGGGTGATGCCGGCTTCGCCGTCTTCGCCGGGTTCGTGGTGGAAAGCTACGGCGCGCACGATGCTACCGGAGATGCCCCACAGGCCAAGGAGGTAGGCGCCTACCTCGGCGTGGGTGGTGCCGAAGACCGACCATTCCGCTACCCAGTCCGCGACGCCTTTTTCCTCGGCCGTGGTTAACACCTGCATGTATTCTTTCGGGAAATTCTCCGCCAGCACTAACTTACCGGTGTCGTGCAGCAAGCCGGCCATGCCGACCTCGTTGCCCCGCGCCACCGACCATCCCTGCGCCTTTGCGATGAGCACGGCGCTTTGCGCGGTCGACAGACAGTGCTCCTGATACTCCTTGAGCGAGAAAGACGGCACCATCGCGGCGAGGCGGTCATACTGCGCAAAGATATCGATGGCCAGCACGATGGAGGAAACGGCGTCCAGCCCGAGCATATTAATGGCGTGGGCGGGGGTGGTGATACGGTTTCGCACGCTGTAGGTGGCCGAGTTCACCAACTTCAGTACCTGCGCGCTCAGGCTGGTGTCGCGGGTAATCAGCTCGCCGATACGCTGCAGCGACGGCTCGCCCGAGCGCAGCTCTTTGAGAATTTCGAGGTAAATGCCCGGCAGGCCGGGCAGCTTATGGATGCGCGCGATGACATCCTGCAACTTTTTACCGGAGAGGATGCCTTTCAGCGCATACGCGTTCTTCACCGCTTCACTGATGACGGAGAGTTCAGCGAATTTCGGCAGGTACTGGTGTACCAGCGCGTTCGTGCGGCCCAGTTCGAGCTGATTCGACGCATCGACGAAGCCGAAGCGGATGATGTGCGGGTATTTCGCCATTACCGCGGCGAGGAATTTGGTGCCGTCGGCGCGGGCGACACGAAGGTCGGAGACCACGACGTCGCAGGGGTTGCCGTCCAGTTGCGCCAGCGCGTCGTCGGCCGTCGTGGCGTAACGGCATTCCCACAATGTGTGCAGTGGCGATAACACCCGTTGCAGCGTCTGCAGGCGCTTGGGATCCGGGTCAACGAAGAGAAGACGAATAGGCATCAGTCGGTGCTCCGAACGGGCCAGAGATGATAATGACTATAACCTGAGATGCCTGTCTTATGCAACTGTTGCGCCCAGGCAGGCTATCAGGCCATCGCACACCATCTCCGCATAGATGCGGTTCCCGGTAATGCCCAGATGGATGCCGTCGGCGCTGAGGAATTCCGGCAGGTTGACGCGGCGGTCAAGCATCATCGCCGGCAGGTCAATTGCGGGGATATTCAGCTTCGCGGAGAGTTCGCGAAGGGCGGCATCGTAGGGGCGATAGCAGGCCGAGTAGCTCTGCCCGTTGCCTTGCGGGCGCTGGTTGTCCTCGGTGTGGTTGATGATGAGCACCGGCTGTCCGCCGTTCGCGGCGACGATACGCACCATTTCCGTCATTTTGGCGTGGAACTCCGCCAGCGTCACCCGCGGCTGCACGGTAAATTCCTGCACAAAGGCGTCGTTGAAGCCGAACTCGAAGAGCACCACGCCGGGCAACAACGGCAGCACGTCACCCTGCAAGCGGTCGAAGCCCTGAGCGCTGGTGTGGCCACCCACGCCGCGGCTGTAGACGGCATACACGCCAGGCGCGCGGGCATCCAGCATGCCCTGCAGCACCACCGGCCAGCGCGCCGCGTCCGGCACGCCTGAGGCCTGGGTGATGGAATCGCCGAAGCAGATGATATTTGTCATGGGTTACTCCTCTGTCGCCCCCTTGTCCTCTTCCTGCCCCCTCTCCACGGGGAGAGGGGGCAGGAAGAGGGCAAGGATGGTTACCCTATTCGACTTTCGTATAGGGCATGTCCATCAGTGTGATGATGCTGTCGGGGTGGGTGTCCCGGCAGGTGCATGCCGGATTATCGCCTTTTTTGCGGATGCGGACGATGCGCGTATACGGCGCCGTCATCGCGGGGTAGCGGAAGGCGGCTGGATCGGCCTGCAGCTTCTCTACCGCTTCCCGCGCCTTCTCGCGGATGAGTTGTCGGGCGGCGAGAGGCGCCAGATGGATGGCGCCCAGCTTGGCGGCGCGGTAGGCGTCCATATCCAGGTCGTCCAGGCCGTCGTCGCTGACGCCACGCTTCACCGCCGCGGTGACGACACCAGGGGTGAGCGCCTGCGCCTCCTCGGCCAGCGCCTGCTCGCCGGCGGCGAAGATCGTCGGCACGCCCAACTCCATCGCGCACAGCGCCATCTGGCCGTATTCACCGATAGATATGCCGTTCACCGTCATGTCCAGGTGGTCGAACCACTGTGTATGGGTGATATGTGACCAGGGGGTGCCGGCCTTGGCGTGCTGCCCCACGAAGGCCAGCCCGGCGAAGGTGCGATCGAGCATCCACGGGTGGCGCGCCTCGCGTCCACAGCGATAGATCTGTGCACGGGCATCCAATAGTTCGGGATTGATGCCCCCGGCGCCGTGGCCGTCCACTACCAGCACCTCCGTCGCCCCGGCGGCGCAGAAGCCGTCCACCGCGGCATTCACTTCCTCGGTGGCGAGGTGCAGGCCGCGTTCGTAAAACTGCCCGTTGCGCATCACCCAGTCGTCGTGGTTCAGCACCCCGGCGGTGCCTTCCATATCGCACATGATGAGGATTTTCATAGAGCTCTCCTGACCCGTTAATGGGGACAGACACAATACGGTTCACAAAACGATTCTCAATCGCCACCGGCAACCTCTCCCCCACCTCCTTCCCTACATGGGGAGGGGAGGAATAAAAGGAAACATGACGGCATGGCAAGGTTCGTTCGCCGCACAGAACAGGCTTATCTACACCGTATTGAGGACAGACACGAATTTCAGGTGACCCAGCTTGTTGGGTGGAGACGGGTTGTTGGAAATTCGTGTCAGTCCCCCATTGCTAAAAATTCAATGTGAAGGCGTGATAGCCTTCCGGAATAGTGAAGGTATTGACGCCGTTTTCGCGTTTTACGGCGAGGGGCTTGCCGTCAAGGGTGGCGATGGGCGGGCCATAGGGGAGGGCGGGGGTGAGGGTGACCGTCTGCGTGGGGCCATCGGTTTCCCCGGTGACGGTTTTGCCGGTGATTTCCACGGCGACCGTGCCGGTAGACGCGAGTTTCCAGCCGGATAACTCGGCGGTCGATTTGCCGCGCAGCAGCGCCAGACGCAGAGTGCCGTTGGCATACTTGCGGGCAAAGACGATTTCACCGTTCAGACGGACATCCTTTTCGACGAAGGCGGTCGGCTTACCGGGGGAGCGGAGGAGGTAATCGGCACCTTCCATGTGTTTGACCGCGGCGCCCGCACCGTTGGCGATGGCGGTGGTGACGGCGGCGTCCTGGCCTTTTGCGCGGGGGTAGAGCACGGTGATAAAGTCTTCCGCGCTGCCCTGCTTGGTGATGCGCCCGGCGGACTGCGCCTCCTTGAACGGGCCCCAGACGTAGATGTGTTGCGTCCAATCCCAATTCTTCAGCCGTTCGATGACCGGCTTTTTCGGCGAGAGGATATGCACGTCGAGATCCACGCCGAATTGCCCGGTGAAGTGGATAAGGTCGTTGGGCAGCGCCGCCGGCGGATCGTCCAGGTTACCGAGCAGCTCGTCCTCGTCGACCTTCGGCGCGTTGGGGTCTTCCCACGGCGTCGCCAGGCACCACAGACTCCACGTCACTGGTTGGTCGGGTTTCAGGCCGGGTTGGGCGTCGCGCATGACCACGTAATTGGCGCCCATGGGGTCGGTGGATTTCAGGAAGAGAATGTGCCGATGCGAAAAGATATCGCCACCGATGTGTGTTTTCCCGTAGGAGTAATCGACGGTGCGCCGCAGCGTAGCGAAGTCCGTTACCTCGCCGGAGCCGACGTTGTTTACCCCGAAATGCACCAGGCTGTGATAATGTGACTCGTCGCGCCGCGCGGGCATGTAGAGGTTGCCGAAGTCGGTACACAGCGGCGCGCCTTTGGCGTAGTAAACGACGGAACCGTAATCGGCGTGGTAGTGGTGGTAATGCGGCCCGGTGCGGTGCGAAAGGTAGCTGGCCTTCGGGTCGGTCCACGAGGTGCGCATGACGTTGCCGAAGCCCGGGAAGGACTTGGACAGCTCCTCGGGCACCGTCGCCGGCAGCGCGGGGTCGGTCAGCGCGAGCATCAGTCCGGTTGCCCGGCCGGCGCCGCCGTAGTAGTGGTCCTGGCATTGCCAGAAGAACTGCTGGCGGGCGCTGTAGGCGGGGTCGCTCTTTGCGGTGGTTTTCGCCATCCAGCCGTTGTAGCCGGTAATGAAACCGGCGAAGGTGTCGCCGACGCTGGGCAGCACCATCGGCGTGCGGGTGAACTCTTTCTTCCGCGCCGGGGTGGGGAAGCGCACATCGGGCGGGGTGAGCAGGTAGCCGTAATAGTCCATCAGCTCTTTGAAGCGGGGTTCGGCGAAGTAGTCACGGCCCTTCACCTGCTTCATCGCGGTGGCCAGCATGAACATGCCATCCATCGATGCCGATTGGTAGCCGGGGCTTTCCACCCAGGCGCCGCCGGGAGATACCCACTCGCGTATTTCGCCGACCAGCTCTTCCTCGCCAGCTTTCAGCCACTTGTCGGCTTCCGGATGGCCTTCCAGATACAGGCCCAGCAGCGCCTGCGGCAGCTTGATAGAGGAGGTCATGTTTGGATTGGCGCTGCACAGGCCTTTGTCGGTGTTCCAGTAATCGGGGTGGTAGAGCTGGTGCGCCAGGAAGACCAGCGAGGCATGCACGGACGCGTCTTCCTCCGGGGTGAGCAGCCCGCGGCCGGCGATGAGATCATACAGCTTCACCAGCGAGGTGGCACTGTCGGTGAACCACGGGCCGTAACCGCCCAGGCTGGGGCGCGGGGGGCGGTTGAGAAAGGTGTTCAGCACCTCCTGTTTCAGACCGAGCACACCGGCGACCAGCGCCTTCTCTACCCGCGGGTCATCGATGGCCATATAAGCGGTGGGCACGTTAACGGCTCCACCCTGGCCCCAGAAATGCATAAAATAATTGTCCAGCCCACCGCGTTGAATCTCCTCCAAGCCGGCGACCTGGGTACGCAGCGCTTCGGCGCGCACGATGAGATTGTCCTTTGCCTGCGCGCGGGTGCGGGTGAATTCCGCCGCGTCGAAGAAGAGGAACGGGCTTTTACGCTCGGGCCGCGCCGGCGTGAAATCGAAGCGGTAATCCTTCACCTCATCCAGCGGAAATTCGCTGTATTGAATGAGACGCTTGCGATAGGGATGCACTTCCTGTGCGGGCAGCAGCGTTTCGGCTGGGTCCAGGGAGAGCGCCCATTCGCGATGCAGCGGAGTGAAGGAGGTTTTACCGTCTTCATGTTTTCGCGTGTAGGCTGCCAGCGGCAGCAGCACATCCAGCCGGTCGCCGGCCACGCGCACCGGAAATTCCAGGCGCGGCAGGCCGTCCCAGCCATATGGCAACCAGCGGGAGGGCCGCAGCAGTTGTAGGCTGACCATCCAGGCGCCGCCCATGTCGTCGGTGAAGCCGCAGTATTGCGCGCGGTCTTTGTTCCACCAGAAGCTCCACGGACTCAAGCGGAACAGCTCGCGTTCGCGTTCGCCCATGTCGAACTCCAACTTGTTCAGCGTGCGGTTTTTGCCGGCGTTCACGTTCTCATAATAGCTGTCGTACCACTGCACCAGGTTGGCATCTAACCCGGCGCGCATATTCAAGCGGAGAACGGCTTTGTCGGATTCGATGGTGCTGTCCTCGGTAACGAGAATCAAGTCCTGCTTCGCTGCCAGCGAGAAGGTGACGGCGTAGGCGCGGCCGTCCTCCAGCGTGAACGCCTGGCGCACCACCGCGCGCAGCGGGCCGTCCTCCAGCACCGTGGTCGCGGCCGATTTCACCGTCATGGTCGCGGTGTTGGCCCACTCGCTGGTGCTGAGACCGTCGGCGTCGTCGTTCATCAACCCGGCATGCGGCCCGGGGAATTTGTCCAACGCGCAGGGTGTTTTCACCGTCGACCACAGCGGCAGGCGGATGCCCACCCGGTCGTTGCGCAGCAGATAGCCGGCGTCCGTCTTCGCCAGCGCCACCCCGGGCTCCGACATGGTCTTAGGCGCGCCGGCCTGCAGGTGAAAGGACAGCGTCGCGTTTGCCTTCAGGGTGACGACGGTCCAGACATATCCCTTCACCCGCCCCTTCTCGCGCACCAGGTCGGTGAACTGGCACGGCAGCGGCGTGTTGTCGGCGTCAGTCAGGTGCAGCTCGTCCGCCGCCGCCACATCAAACGGGAAATGCACCAGTTCATCCACCCAGCCGCGATTCAGATAGTCCTTCAAAGTGAAGGTTTGCAACGGCGCGGCGAGGGTGGCGAGGGTGAGGGATATGCAGGCCAGCAGGATGAGATTGCGCATAAGAGTCATCAATTCGGTGCCGGGGCTTACCTCTCCCCCTGGCCCCCTCCCCTACATGGGGAGGGGGAGGAATGAGGTGGGTTTATCGTTGGTCGGAGGCCCAGATCGCTTTGTCGCGGTCGGTGTAGAGGTTGCCGACGTTGTCGGCGATGATGACGCCGTCTTCGTGCTCGCCGAGGTCATGGATGAGCTCGGTGAGGGCGCCGATGTGCAGGGCGTTGTCCTTGACGATGCTGTTCTTCAAGCCGCGGAGCACCAGGCCGTATTCGGGAGAGTTGATGCCACCGCCGTCGTCCTGGCCCACACACATGCTGTTGCCGCTAAAGACCAGGCCGTGGCAGCCTTCCAGGCGGGCATGGCAACTGTCGAGTGCCTCATGGGTGCGATCGGGTTTGCCGCTACGGTAGATGACATTGCCGGTGACGGTGAAGCACATGCTGGGGGTGCCGTTGTTAGAGCGCAGGGTGATGCCCGGGCCGCCGCTGCGATCGATGTAGTTGCCGGTGATGTTGTAGTGGCTGCCGCCGCGAATATTGATGCCGCCGTTGCCGTTCCACTCGATGCGGTTGCCGGTCATGGTGATGGAGGCATTTGCCGCGTCTGCCATGTAGCCCGCGCCGCCGTTGCCGCTGAACCAGTTGTCGAGTATGAAGGCGTCCCAGCCGCGCACGTAGAGGCCGTTGCCTTTATTGAAGATCACCTCACAACTGCGCATGCTGAAGCACCACACTTGATCGAACCGCACGCCGTCGCCGGTGAAGTTGCTGATGTGCAGGCGCTCAATGCGCGGGGTGTCTTCTTCTTGTTTGTCATCCTTCGGCGCCATGTATATGCCGTGGATGTTCGTGCCGAGTCCGCCGCCGTGGAGCGTAAGGCCATTGACCGTGGCGCCCACCGCGCCGGTGATGTTGATGAGGCACGAAGCCGACGCGTCGTTCAGCTTCAAAATCGACCCGCCGCCCGAGCGATAGCCCCAGGTGGCGTTGCCCACGATGCCGGTGTGCGGCGGCATCTGCAACTCACCCACCAGGTACGTGCCGTCCGGCACATAGACGGTGCCGGTGGTGTTGCCGGCTTCCGCCAGCGCGGCGCGGAAGGCGGCAGTGTCGTCAGTCTGCCCGTCGCCTTTGGCGCCAAAGGCGGTGACGTCGATGCGATCGATGCTCATGGAGGATCCTTTCAGTATGTCAGCCGATCATCTCGGCAATCTTCGTGCAAAAGGTGATGTCGCCATCGGGTGGCACCTGGTCGGCCACGCCGATGATGAAGGGGGTTCCGCCCCAGGCCGCCAACAGGCGCTCGATGTGCGCTTCCATGTCCGTCCAGGTGTAGGGTGGGGCGAACATGGCGCCGGGGACGCCGCCCCAGAGGATGACGCGGTCGTTGTCAGCCACCGCGCGCATCTCCTCCAGGCTTACGTCGCCCACCGGTTGTGGGGTGAGCGCCTCGATGGCGGTAAAGCCGTTCGCCGCCAGCTTTGGCAGCAGGCCGCGCACGGTGCCGTCCAGGTGCACGGCGGTGGCGACGCCGGCCGCCTGCAGTTTCGCCAGCCAGCGGTGGTGCATGGGCGCCAGCCACTCGTCGTAGAGGCTGCCCACGTTGTCGCTGGACAGGTTATCGGCGAAGTGCAGCAGCGGCGGGCGCGCGGCGCACACCGCGTCGATGATCGGGTCTTCCTGCGCGGCCATCATATTGAAGAGCTCGCGCACGGCGTCCTCATGATCGAAGAGCAGGTAGGTGCCGTCTACCACCCCCGCCCACTCATACAGGAACGACGAGAGCGGCGAGCGGGGCATGCCCAGGCTGGGCAGGCCGTCCCACGCCGTCCACTGCGCCTGGCGCGCGCCGTAGTCGTCCAGGTTGCACGGCACGAGGGTGCGGTGCTCGACGAGATAGCGCAGCACGTCCAGATCGGCTGATGTTTCGACGAAGTGTTTGGTAATACCCATGCTGCAACTGGTCGCCGCCCAACTGCTCACTTCATGGATGCTGCCCAGCGGTGTCTCGTAGCGCTGCACGGTAGTGTCGCCGTCGCGGGTGACGGTCTGCGTGACCGTTGCATCGAAGACGGGGTAGGTGGCAAGGAACTTGGGATAGTAGTAGTAGGGCATTAATCCCAGGTCGCGGTGCAGCGCCAGGTAGCCGTCCTCCGTCTCCCAGGCAGGACCGGCTGTCCCGGCGCACTCGCGCCCGGTGATCCAGTAGGTGATATCCCCATTCCACACCACGCGATCCGCCGGTTCGCCGCGGAGGAGCTTGAGGAAGGATGGCAGCATCTTCATCATACCTACCTATTTCGCCCCACCGGTCAGCGTTCCTTCGTGCGCGCCGGGTGGAAGCGCTTCATTGGCGACGACATCGACATCGCTATACATCGCCTGGTCGGCGCCCGGTGGTAGGCCGGGCAATTCGCCGCGCAACTTCGCTTCGTGACGGGCCATGTAGGCGCGGGATTCGGGGGCGACGCAGCGCCAGCCGTTTTGCAGGTGCATGGCATCCAGCAGTTCTTCGTACGCGGCGTCGCAGCGATCGCTGATTTCATTGTTATGGGTCAGCAGTTCCACGTCGACCAGCGCGCGCAGGTAGAGAATGCGCCAGCGCCAATCCGTCTTCGCCCACACCGGCAGCAGCGCGTCCGCCTGTTGCAGCAGCGTCCAGGTGCGTTCGGCGTCGGGCAGCGTCCAGTCGGTGCGCGGGTAGTTTTTCTCCAACAGGGTGATGGCTTCCGTCACCAGTTCGACGGCCTCCGGCGCGTATTCGTAGGCGATGTAGGCGCGCAGCGTTTCCTCTGCCGTCGTCTCCTTGTGCCAGAAGAACTGCGCGTAGAGCACCTTGTTGATGTCCTCGAAGCAGCCTTCGGAGTAGGGGAAACCACCAGACATCAGGTGCTTCGATTGATTCCACAGCCGCTGGTAGCGCGCGGGCAGCGGGTTGGCCCCGAAGCCGCCCCAGGGGAAGCGCCCCCACATGCTGATCTCGGCGAAGTTGACCATCGGCTTGTTGCCAGGCGAACCGTGCTCCAGCAGCCAGGCCGGGAAGTCGTAGTGCGAGTCGGCCATGATGTAGTCGACCCAGCCGACGTCGGCGCGCAGCACGGCATCCAACCCTTCATATTCGCCATCGGACGTGTCCATCACGTCGAAGCACCAGGTGCCGAGGACGAATTTTGCCTCCGGGTAACGGGCGCGCATCAGCCGGGAGAATTCTTTGGCGATGGTAACGTAGCCCCGGGCGCCCCACGGCCAGCATTGCGCGCAGCCGCAGCCGCCAGAGTCGTAGGGGAAAGCCACCACATAGTCGATGCCGATGTCCTCGTAGCCGGCCAGGTAGTCATCCAGCATACGCGACAGATAGGCAAATCCGTCTGGGTGGCTGGGGCAGACGCGCGCGCCGGCATGGCCGCGCCTCGGGGGATCGGTGTCGGGGAATTCGGCGGCGGCGATCTCCGCCGGGAAGGTGCAGTAGCCGATGTTCGGCTCTTTCAGCAGCGCGACTTTGATGCCGGCGTGTTTCGCGGCCTGCACCAGCGCATGGTTCTCCGCGCGGCGGGCGATGGCTTCCGGCGTGTGCGGATTCTCGAATTGCGGCAGATGGAAGGCGATGGTATTGATGCCCCACAGGCCCAGGTCTTCAATATATTGGTAGACCTTTTCGGGTGGGGCCATGTTATACCAGTTATTATGCAGCGCGAAATACATGCCGCGTACCGGGCAGTCGGGAATCGATGTGCCGCGCCACGGGCCGGGGGTGAAGGCACCGGGAGCAAAGCGCGCGTCATGCAGCAGCTTGCCCACTCCCGCCAGCAACCCGAGGGCATCGGCACCGGTGACGCGCAGCCCGCCGGAGTGGTCTTCGATGCGGAAGCCTTCACCGCCGATGGTCGGGTCCAGTGCCAGGGTCAGCGTCAGCGTCAATGTCTCATTGGCGGCGGCCAGAGTCAGGTCGGCGCCGCAGCGCGCCGTCAGGTGGCGGTGGAAAATATCGGCGATATGCGCGACGACGGCGTTGGCATCGGCGGGTAGGGACAGGGTCACGCGGGTGTAGGTTGGCATATCAGCTCCTGATCGCAGCAGTGCCGCTATGCTACCGATATCACGCGGAGATGTCAATAATTTTAACGATTAAACAATGCGTTGAGTCAACCGTGATTTTTCTCGCTGCATATGCCGGACTGTGCTTGACACGAACGGCAGCGGATTCTACAATAACGCACAATATCGCACAAAAAGAAACACGAGTACCACATGACCGATTTTGCGTTTCAGGATGTCCGCCTGTCGCTGGCCGATCTCGTTGGCGCGGAGTATCTCCACGCGGTCTGCGCGGCGCGCGCCGCGGTGAGCGGGGAGGACGCGCGCGCGCTCCACGCGTTGGCGACGACGCCGGTGGATTTCTACCCACAGGCTTTCCAGCAGCGCCTCTCATCGTTACTGCCGAAGGTGGGCACGCAGCTCATCGCGCCAGCGAATGGCACGGCAGCCGGCGCCACCACCGCAAAATTCGCCGCCGCCACGCACGCCGAGATGGCGCCGGTGACAGGCTTTGGCTACTACCGGGTCGGCGAGGACGGCCGGCTGTACCTGATCACGAAGAGCGAGCATTATCACGCGCCGATGGGCCATGCCTTCCCTGGCTATCAATTGCTGGAGATCGCCCGCCGGTTGGGCATCCCCAACGCGACACATAACAATACCCGTGGGCATATCACCCGCCAGCTTGAAGAAGAACTGGTCGCCGCAGCAGGCAGCGGCATGAACCGCGTGTTGAACCTAGAGACGGGCAGCCTGGCGACGGAGGCGGCGCTGAAGATGATCCTCGCGTGTTTCTACCGTGTGCAGGAGGACGCTCCGGCGCCCATCTACGCGGGCAAGGTGCCGGTGATTCTGGTCATGGGCAACGACGATGGCGGGTTCCAGGCGAATTATCATGGCACCACGCTCTTCACGCAGATGATGCGCGGCATGTGGCCCGAGCTGTATACCGGGATGGAATGCGAAGGCCAATTCGCCGTGCTGCCGATCCGTCCGAACTGCATCGAGGACGTTGAAGGCGCCTTCGCCTATTACGACAGCCGTTCCGCCGGGAAAATCGCCGGTTTCTTTCACGAGATCGTCATGATGAACTACGGCGGCCGACGGCTGACCCCAGAGTTTCTGCAGGCGGTTTACCGCCTGTGCGCCGCCCACGACGTGCCGACGGTGGTGGACGAGATCCAGTCCTGCATGTGGGCGCCTGGTTTCTTCCTCTTCCGCGAGTGGGGGCTGCAACCGACCTTCGCGGCGGTGGGGAAGGGCTTCCCCGGCGGTGAATATCCCGCCTCACGGCTGGTGTTCAACGGCAGCTTGGATAATCTGCCGCAGTTCGGCGCGCTGGTGACGAACGGGCAGGAGGAACTGGCGTCGCTGGCCTACCTGATCACCATGCGCTGGGCGGCGGCGAACACGGCGGTGACCCGCGCTATCGGCGACGTTTATGCCGCGCGCCTGCACGACTTCGCCGCTCGGCATCCGGAGATCATCAGCGGCATCGACGGAGATCGCCACCTCTCCACGCTGTGCTTCCGCAAACTGGAGACGGCGAAGGCGTTTTGCACGGCGTTGTCCGCCATGGGGCTGGACATCAGCGCGCAGACGTATAAGGCCGACTGCCCGCCAGTGGTGTTGACCAAGCTCCCGCTTATTGCCGGCATGGACGTGGTAGAATCGGTGTTGGCGAAGATGGAAGCGGCGATGGGGGCGGTTATGATATAGCACGGGGTTTACCTCTCCCCCCGGCCCCCTCCCCTAAGCGGGGAGGGGGAGTGAGTGGAAAAGCGTTGCGCGCTTCCGCGCGCGCCTCACCACCCGGCCCCTGCACAGGGAGAGGGAGAGAGTGGACAAGCGTTGCGCGCTCCCGCGCGCGCCCTCACCCTAGCCCCCTCTCCCCGATTGCTTCGGGGCAGGCCCCATTCTGGGCGAGGGGGAGAACGGATAGATGGCCGTGAGTAGTATTTGTTCGTGTGAGTAGGAGGAGCGTATGCGTATCGGCGTTCCAAAAGAGGTGAAGGTGGCGGAGAACCGTGTATCCTGCCCGCCGGGCGGGGTGCGCATGCTGCTGCAGGGCGGGCACCAGGTGTTCGTGCAGCAGGGGGCGGGGATCGGCAGCGGCTTCAGCGACGACGATTACCTGCAGGCGGGCGCCGTCATGGTGCCGATCGCCGCGGATGCCTGGGGCTGCGACATGGTGCTGAAGGTGAAGGAGCCGGTGCCGGCGGAGTATCCCTTCCTGCATCGCGGCCTGCTGCTCTTTACCTATTTGCACCTGGCGGCCTCGCGCGAGTTGACGCAAACGCTGCTCGACGCGCGAGTGACGGGCATCGCGTATGAGACGATTGAGGTGGGCCGCCGCCTGCCGCTGCTGGAGCCGATGAGCGAAGTGGCGGGCCGCATGAGCGTGCTGGTGGGCGCGCATTACCTCAGCAAGGCGCAGGGGGGCAAGGGCGTGCTGCTGGTGGGCGTGCCGGGGGTGCTGCCGGGCAATGTGACCGTGCTGGGCGGGGGCACCGCCGGGGTGAATGCCGCGCGCACCGCCGCCAACATGGGCGCCGAGGTGACGATTCTCGAGATCGACATCGAGAAGATGCGATTCATCGACCTGACGATGCACGGCTCGGTGCGCACGCTCTTCTCTAACGAGCAGCACCTGCTGGAGCGCCTGCCCGACACTGACCTGCTCATCGGCGCGGTGCTGGTGCCGGGGTCGCGGGCGCCCAGGCTCATCAAGCGCGAGATGTTGCGACTCATGAAGCCCGGTTCAGTGTTCGTCGACATCTCCATCGATCAAGGCGGTTGCGCGGACACGTCGCGGGTGACCACCCACGCCGACCCGGTCTACGAAGAAGAGGGCATCATCCACTACTGCGTGGGCAATATGCCCGGCGCCTACGCCCGCACCGCCGCCCAAGCGCTGACAAACGCCACGCTGCCGTATGCCGTGGCCATCGCCAACCGCGGCGTCGAGGCGGCCATGCGCGCCATGCCCGACCTGCGCCTGGGCTTGAATACTTACGACGGCTGCGTCACCCATCCCGCCGTCGCCGAGGCGCACGGCATGGAATATTGCCCGAATCCATTTGCGTAGTTATTGGTAGTAAAGATGAATTCACGCCATCAGAAAATTCTCGACCGCCTGCACGCGCAGGGGGAAGTGACCGTGCAGGAGCTGGCGGAGGCCTTTGGCGTGACGCCGATGACCATCCGTCGTGACCTGGACTTCCTCGCCGAGCAGAACCGGCTGACGCGCACGCACGGCGGGGCGATGCGCTCGTCGTCGGCGGTGATCGAGTTCGCCTTTCTGGAGCGGAGCCGCGAGCGCATCGCGGAGAAGCAGGCCATTGCCCGCGCGGCGGCGGCGCTGGTGGAGCCGGGCATGACGCTGGTGCTGGACACTGGCACCACCACGTTGGAGGTGGCGCGTGCCATCGCTGGCGTGCCCGATCTTATCGTGCTTACCTCGTCACTCGCCATCGCCTCCGCGCTGTATGGGCGGGAGAACCTGTCGCTCATCCTGCTGGGCGGAGGCGTGCGGCGCAACAGCCCTGATCTGTCCGGCCCGCTCACCGAGGACAATCTTCGCCATTTCCGCACGCATCTCGCCATCCTCGGCGCTGACGCGCTGGACCGTGACGGCCTCTACACCTCCGACCAGGCCATCGCCGCCGTCTCCCGCGCGATGATCGCCAGCGCGGAGGAGACGGTGCTGGTGGCCGACAGCGACAAGTTTGCGAAACGCGCCTTCGTCCACTTCGCCAACTGGCCGCAGATTACGCATCTCGTCACAGACGCTGGCGTCGGGGAGGATGACCGGCGGTGGCTGGCGAAATCGGGGGTGGGTATACAGTATGTGTGAGCGGAACTATTATCGGACCCCTCCCCCCTGCCCCCCCCTCCCCGAACCGGGCGAGGGGGGAATTGCAGGTGAGCGAATGAGCGAGAATTTACTTGTCGGTATTGATCTCGGCACGACGGTGTTGAAAGCCGCCGCGTTTGACCGTGCGTCGGGGACGCTGCTGGCCTCGGCGTCGCGCCGGCTGCCGGTGGATGCCGGCGCCGACGGCCGGCGCGAGCAAAGCCTGGCAGATGTGGACCGCGCGCTGGACGAGGTGATGGCGGAGCTGCGCACGACGCTGGGCGAGGGGTGGGGGCGTGTATCTGGCGTCGGCCTGGCTGCGCAGGGGGGAAGCACCATCATCGCCGAACGCGATACCGGCGTGGCGCGCACGCCGATGGCGTTGTGGAACGACGGTCGCGCGCACCCGTACCTGCAACGGCTCATCGACGCCCACCCGCCGCGCTACTGGCAGTCCTTCTCCCTTTCCGAGATGCCCGGCTTCGGGCTAGCGCGGTTGCTGCAGATGCGCGAGGAAGCACCGCAGTGGCTGGACCCGGCGCGCTTCATCTATGTCGGCGCGGGGGAGTATGCCTTCTTCCACCTCACCGGCGCGTGGGTGCAGGACGCCTGCAACGCGCTGCAGATCGGTTGTTATGATGCCCACCGCAAGCGGCTGACCGACTCGCCGCTGCGCGAGCAGGGCATCCCGCTGTCCTTTTTCGCGGAGCTCCGCCAGGGGCACGCCACCCGGCCGCTCTCCCCGGCGGCGGCACAGCGTTTCGGGCTGTCGGCGGGGATTCCCGTCGCCGGACCATACATTGATCATGAGGCGGGGTACGCCTCGGCGGCGCACGTGTCGGAGAAGCCGTTGCAGTGTTCGCTGGGCACTGCCTGGGTGGGGAATTTCCTGCTGCCCGACGACACGACTGGCCATGCGCCGTACCAACTGGTGCTGCCCTCGCCGGTGGGCGCGGGGCGGCTTATCATCCAGCCGCTGCTGACCGGCAACATGACGTGGGACTGGGCGCTGGAGACGCTGGTGGACGCCGACCACGCCGTTGCGCTGCGGGCGCAGGACACCATTTTCGACGCCGCGCTACTGCCGCGTCCCGGCCTCGCCTTCCTTCCCTGGCTGCATCGCCCACACCCGCTGGTCGATACCCTCGGCGCCGGTTGCTTCGTCGGCATGAGCCCGGCTACCGACCGCGCAGAACTGCTGCGCGCCGTCGCCGCCGGCATGAGTTTTGAATTGGCGCGGGTCTTTCGCCAGGTGCAGGCACACGGCGAGATCGACGCGCTGGTGCTCTCCGGCGGCGCGAGTAAAGGCGCGCAGTTCCAGCGATTTATTGCCGCGCTCTTCGCCCCCCTGCCCATCTACCAGGTGGCCGAGGAAGACTGGATGGGCACCTGCGGCAGCCTGTATGCGTTCGACAGCCCCGCTGCCCGCGCCGCCGTCCGCCCCCTCACCCCGCCCGCCGCCGACACCGACGCGATCCGCCGGGGATACGCGGTGTATGAGACGGTCTTTGTGCGGATGTATGGGGAGGTGAAGGCGGGAAAGGCGTTTGAGTTTTAAATTATTGTCCACGAGGATATATAGTGTTATCATATTGTGCAATGTGTAATCACCAGGGGGTGCGTGATGGTTCGTACGCAAATACAGTTGACGGAGCAGCAGAGTCGCGGGCTGCATGAGTTATCTGTTCGCAAAGGCATTTCTGTTGCGGAAATAATTCGGCGATCGGTAGATCAGACTCTACGGGCTGAAATACTTGTTGATCCTGAAGAGATTCGACAGCGTGCGCGCGCGGCTGTTGGATATGGCAAAGATAGCGTGACCGACCTTTCTGAAAACCATGATCGATATTTAGCTGAGGCGTATGGCGAATGAAAGTGTTTGTTGACACATCAGCCTTTCTGGCAATCATTGTCGAGGATGATATGCATCATTCCGAAGCCGTTGTATGGTGGCAACAACTGCTCGACGATCCGCATGCAGTGTTGTATTCCTCGAATTATGTCGTGGTTGAGGCGATCTCTCTGCTACGCCAGCGTTTCGGTGGTGCTGCAGCCAGGCGCTTTATCAACGATAATCTCCCGGCACTTACTATCCTCTGGGTCGATGAGTTTGCTCATACTGCTGCGATTGCGCTGATGTTGACACAGGGACGTAATGGTCCAAGCCTTGTAGATTGTTCCTCGTTCATCCTGATGCAGGAGCACCATATTACTCAGGCTTGCGCGTTCGATGCGCATTTCACGAAACAAGGTTATTAACCAGGAGTTCACATGCCTACCCCCAAAATTGGCTTACTCCCGCTCTATATCGCCCTCTATGACGAATCGCTGCCCGAACTGCGCCACGCCTTCGACGGTTTCCGTCGGGAGATTGCGGATGCCTTCGCACGCGAGGGCATCGGCGTGGTCGCGGCGCCGATTTGCTGCGTGCGTACGGAGTTCGCGGCGGCGCTGGCGGAGTTCCGCGAGGCACAAGTCGATTGTATCGTGACGCTGCATCTGGCGTATTCGCCGTCGCTGGAGTCTGCGGCGCTGCTGGCGTCACAGCCGCAGCCGGTGCTGATGCTCGACGTGACGCCCGACTTCGACTTCGGGCTGGACGTCGATCCGCAGAAGCTGCTCTACAACCACGGCATCCACGGCGTGCAGGACCTGGCGGCGATGCTGCGGCGGTTGAAGAAGGAGTATTGGGTGGTGGCCGGGCACCTGTCCGACCCGACGGTGATAACCCGCGCGGCGGAGATCGTGCGCGCGGCGGGGGCCGCCGGGGCGCTGGGCCGCACCTGCGCGCTGCGCGTGGGGCCGTCGTTCCACGGCATGGGCGACTTTTCCGTGGAGCCGGCGATCCTGCAGCGGCGGCTGGGGATTACCGTGCAGGAGATCGGATTGGATGCGCTGACGGCCGATGTCACCACAGTAACGGACGCGGAAATCGAAGCCGAGATGGCGCGCGACCGGGAGGCGTTCGACGTGAGCGCCGACGCCGCGGTGCATGCGCGCTCGGTACGGCTGGGCCTGGGGCTGCGACGCTTTCTCGATCATGGCGGCTTCAACGCGTTCAGCATGAATTTCCTCGCCTTTGACCATGCGGAGGGGCCGCTCTCCACCGTGCCTTTCCTGGAGTGCTGCAAGGGCATGGCGCGCGGGTTGGGCTACGCCGGCGAGGGCGACGTGCTGACCGCCGCGCTGGTGGGCGCGTTGTCCGCCGGTTTTGGCCAGACTTCCTTCACCGAGATGTTCTGCCCGGATTGGGCAGGCAACACCGTCTTCCTCTCGCATATGGGCGAGTTCAATCCGGCCATCGCCGCCGGGCGGCCGCGGCTATACGAGAAGGACTATCCCTTCACCGCCGCGCAGAACCCCGCCGCACTGGCCTGCGCGCCGATGCCGGGGCCGGCGACGCTGGTGAACCTGTCGCCCGGGCCGGATGAGACGTTCCGCCTTATTATCACGCCGGTGGAGCTGCTCGCGGACGGCACGCACCCCGACCTGGGGCAGTGGATTCGCGGGTGGTTCCGCCCGCCCATGCCTACCGCGGCGTTTTTAGAGGCGTATTCCAACCTGGGCGGCACCCACCATTGCGCCATCACCCTCGGGCACCATGTGGAAGGCCTGCTGGCCTTCGCGCGGATGGCGGGGATGGAAGGGTGCGTTATCGTGTAATAGTGTGAGTAATCGGCCACCCTGTTTGATCCTGATATGCGATGCGTTTACGCGTAAACGGCCCCCATCCCCCAGCCCCTTCCCCCGCTCCGTTACACTGCGCAGGGGAAGGGGAGTAAGGTACAATAGAAGGATGCCGGAATGCCTACACGCCCCCTCACCCCCTGGCCCCCTCTCCCCGAGGAGAGGGGGGATGTATGAAATCTCCCTCCTCCGGTGCACGTGAGGGCACGGGGGGAGGGTCGGGGAGGGGGGCCGTTTTTAGAGCCAGGAGTATGATATGACCGAAATTCCGCTTTCTCATGTCTTTACGTATACCGACGTCGACCGCGCCTTCTGGGCTGAGCACCTGGAGGACTGGGTGCCGGCGCGACTCATTGATGCGCACGTGCATTTCATGGACGATTTCTACCGCATCGAAACGATTACTGATGAGATGCGGAGGCAGTTCTGGGTGAACGAGCTGGTAGTGGCGCAGCCCGCGGAGACGCTGGCACACTGCTACCACACTGTCTACCCCGGGCGCGCGGTATCATGCCTCGGTATGCCATTCGTCGGATTAGGGTGGGAGTTGGAAGGTGGCAACGCCTATGTGAGTGAAGAAGCACAGCGGCGCGGATGGCACGCGCTGGCGGTGGTGCGGCCTACCTGGGTGGCGGAGCAGGTGGCGTGGCTGCTCGACCAGCCGGGGGTGATCGGCGTGAAGCCGTATTACTCGCTCATCGGCTGGGACCGCGACACCCGCGACCGCTACCTGGAAGCGAGCATTTTCCAATTCCTTCCGCACCATCAGCTCGAGGTGCTGAATGACCGTCGCGCCTGGGTCACCCTGCACGTACCTAAGGCCGACCGCCTGGGGCATCCGGACAATATTCGCGAGATCAAAGAGATCCGCCGGCGGTATCCGCAGATCACCCTCGTCATCGCCCACCTGGGGCGCAGCTACACGCTGCCCCATGCCGAGGAAGGCCTGTTGCCGCTGGCAGATGAAGACGGACTGTATTTTGACAACTCCGCCGTGCTCAATCCGCGGGTGCATGAGCTGGCGCTGCGCGTTCTCGACCCACAGCGCATCCTATACGGCACCGATAACCCCGTCTTCTATATGCGTGGGCGGCGGCAGTGGCACGGGCGCAACTACGTCAACCGCACCAGTTATCCGTTTCATTTCAACACGGAGCGCGAGGCACCGGAGATCGAGGCGACGTATACGCTGTATATGTATGAGGCGCTGAAGGCGCTGAAAGACGCCTGCGCCACCGTTGGCATCGACCGCGCCGGGGTGGAGGCAATGCTGTGCGGGAATGCCGAACGCTTAATACGTCGGGCGAATACGCAGGAATAACCCGCATTCCAGCGAAGTAGATGATAACGAATTCTGATAACGGAGGCACCCCATGTCGACCCAGGTAGGCACGCTGCAGATCGGCATCTTCGCCGATAACTTGAAGCTCCCGCTGCGCGATGGCATTCGCAAGGCCGCGGAGTTGGGGGTAGCATCGTTCCAGATGTTCACCACCAGCGGCGAGGTGTTGCCGGACAATATGTCGCCGGCCGCACGCGCGGAGTTCAAAGCCTTCTACCTGGGGCTGGGCCTGCAACTCTCCGCCACCTGTGCCGACTTCGGCCACGGCTTTGTTGATGCCGAGAAGAACGCCGTGCTGGTGCCGATGCTCTACAAGCAGGTGGACCTGGCGGTTGATTTGGGCACGTCCATCATCACCACGCACATCGGCGTGGTGCCCCCGACGCCGGACGCCACCTGGGAGACGCTGCGCGCCGCGCTGAACCAGATCGGGCGCTATGCCGAGGAACACGGCATCCAGCTCGCCACCGAGACGGGGCCGGAAAGCGGCCCGGTGCTGCGCGCGCTGCTCGACACCCTCGACACCGAAGGGGTGATGGTCAATTTCGACCCCGCCAACCTCACCATGGCCGGTTATAACCTCGATGAGGCGCTGGACAGCCTGCTGCCGTATATCGTGCATACCCACGCCAAAGACGGCTGGACCGACCCCGGCAAGTGGCGCGAGGCGCCGTTGGGGGAAGGCGATGTCGACTGGCCGCGCTATGTTGGGCGGTTGAAGGACGCCGGATATGCCGGCGCTTTCACCATTGAACGCGAAGTGGGTGATAACCCGATAGCGGACGTGGAGCGGGCGATTGCGTTTTTGCGGCGGTTTTGAATCCCCGGCCCCGGCCTGGGGCATACGTTGAAAAACCGGGGCCAAGGACACAATTGCGATTGTTTTATGCCAATTTTCAGCCGTTGACGCCCTTTGATTCATTGTCGCCATGTTGATAATCGATGCCGCCTGTTGGCACGTAGCTGCGTGGCGAGGTGATGCTGGTGCCGGCGGCTGTCGCGCGGACTCCTCCCCCGGCCTCCCGAGAGTACTACGGGATTTGACAACCTCCCCTAGCAGGAGAGGGAAGTTCTCTCGTGTGGGAAAGATTGGTATGATGCGTGCAGTTGGCTCCAGCCGTTGAAACGGCAGGCTCGATTCGGGCGTCCCGCTGGGACGGGCGGGGTGAGGGCTGGTACCGGCTATTGGCTCCAGCCGTTGAAACGGCTGGCTAGATTCGATCGTCCCGCTGGGACGGGCGGGGTGAGGGTTGGTGCCGGCTATTGGCTCCAGCCGTTGAAACGGCTGGCTCGATTCGATCGTCCCGCCGGGACTGGCGGGTGGTATGTTGTTTTTAGGGTGCATGTCCTCATGATAGTGGTCGGACGCCACTCCACTCTCGTTGCGTGGCTGAATACGAACGGGTTTTGGTGGTGACTTGACCTATACTCGTGCGGATTGAAAATCCGCGCTCCCAGGGTTGGCGGGAGTATAGCAGAGTTGGCGGTTTTTTTTAAGCGGATGTTTGTGTTGTGCGAATAATAGGGGACAGCGGAGGGAGGCATTGCATAATTCCGATGTCAGGTCTTACGCCGCCTCCCCGCCCGGCCATCAATGGCTGAGCCTTATACACATTTTCCCTGTTCCTCATAGAGTCGTTGCAGCGTCACCGCTTCCTGAATCCGTTGCCATCCCCGCCACAAGGTGAGCGGCCCTGGATCCCCATCGCCCGTGCGCCCGGCAAAGCCGCCCAGCTGCGCCAGCCAGCGCACGGCCTGCCCCAGGGACGGCGGCACCCGCGGAGGCGGCTGCCGAGTTACCAGCAGCGCCAGCACCCGCCACTCGGCGTCCGCCAACGCCACCGTGCAGGGGGCCGTCGGCGTCTGCTGTCCCAGCCGCGTCACCGCGTGCAGGCGCCAGGCCAGCACCAGACACAGGCCCAGGCACGGCTCCAGGCGCGCCCGCGTCTGGAACGGCAGCGCCTCCACCTGACACCCGCTTTTCAGCAGGCGAAAGAAGACTTCAATCTCCCACCGGCACGCGTAGTACCCGATCACCCGCTGCACGTCCGGCACCGTCGTCACCGGGAGGGACGTCAGCAACACCCACTCCAGCCGGTCGGTGGCGGACGGCGGCGCGCTCTCCCGCACCGCCACCACCGTGACCGCGACCGGGGCCAAGCGCACGCCCCCGGGGCGCCAGGGCGGCCGCAAGGTCACCGTCGCCACCCGCACCGTGCACGTCGCCGTCCGAGCGGCGCGCCCCGGGCCTGCCGGCACCGCCACCGTCGCCAGTCCCACACACGGCGCCAACGCCAGCTGCAGGCGGAGCGACCGCGTCCGGGTCCCGTCGCCCACGATGACCGCCCGGTCCTGGCAGGCCCGGACCAACCAGGCCGCCCGCCGCCCGTCGGCCGCGTCCGCCGCGGTGACGGCCGCCTGGTAGACCTCATAGAGATCCCCTTCCCGGTCGGCGATACTGATCACCTGCGTGTCGGGCGCGTCTGTCGCCACCGCGCACGCCTGCTGATATCCCGTCAGCCAGCGCGCGCTTTCTTTGTCCGCCAGCAGGCGCCGTTTGTTGGACCGGGTCTGCGTCACCGCCTGCAACACCGTGCGCGCCCACAGCGTCACCAGAGCCACGCCCAGCGGGCGGTGGTCCGGGGTCACCAGCAGGCGTATATGCGCCAGCAGCCCGCGTTGCCCGTCATACGTGAGCGGGCCTACCGCCCCCGGCGTGCGGGCGATCGGCTTCCCAGTATAATCCAGCACGGTGGTGTCCTGGATATCCAGCACCACCGGTTCCGCCTGCACCCGGGCGCGCGTCGCCGCCTGATGGGGCGCCAGGATCACCGCCAGGGTGATACGCGGCGACGCGAACAGCCGATACGCCGCCATTTGCTCCGCCCACCCCTGGCACGCCCTCGCCACCGAGCCGGCGAGGCGCCCCCACCACGCCGCCACCAAGCGCAGCAGCCGGTGCGTGTGGCGCACATCGCCACTCGCCAATGCCCCAAACTCCTCGTCGATCCACGGCACGCCGTCACCTCCCGCAAACAGATGCGTGCATAGTGAATTCTTGAACAGGAGGAAAACTCCTGCTGCCGACGAAAAATGTGTATAAGGCTCAGCCATCAATGGCCGGGCTACCGAACAACGCCCCCTGGAAGGGGGCTTACGGCGGTGAGTTCCTGACCATTCATGTGATCGTTTGGGGAATTCTGCAATTCCTTCGGATGCTGTCCCCTATCCGCCTGCTTTCTCTATATACGTTAGAAACGGCAGGAACCTTCTCGGCGATGCGGAACTGAGGGAACAGCATCTTCCGCGGAGGTTCTCATGTCTTTCACCCTGCAACTCGGCGCGATGGCGCCGGACTTTTGCCTGCCGGCGACGGATGGCAAGTGCTACTCGCTGGCGGATTTTGCCGATGCGCCATACCTGGTGATCTTCTTCACCTGCAACCATTGTCCGTTCGTCACCGGTTCGAACGCGGTTACTCGCGCCACGGCGGAGCAGCATGCGGCGGCGGGGGTGCGCTTCGTGGGCATTAACGCGAACAGCATCCTGGTACACGCCGAGGACTCGTTCAAGCAGATGATTGCGGTGATGCAGGCAGAGCAGTTCCCCTGGACGTATCTGCGCGACGAGAGCCAGCAGGTCGCGCTGGCGTATGGCGCGCTGCGTACGCCGCATTTCTACGTGTTTGATGGCGACCGCAAGCTCGTGTATACCGGCCGCGGCGTGGATAACCCGCGCGATGCCGCCAACAGCACGGTGAACAATCTGGACAGGGCGCTGACTGCGCTGACCGCCGGCCAGCCGATCACCACCCCGATGACGAATCCCATTGGCTGCAATGTGAAGTGGGAAGGCGAAGACGCGCACTGGATGCCCGCCGACGCCTGCGATCTGGTATAACGAAAGAGGTATCTCATGACGCGATGGCTGTGGCTCATCGTCATACTCTTCCTCGCCGCGCTGGCGCAGGCGGCACCGGATTTCACGCTGCGCGAGGAGTTGAACCGCCAGTGGACGCGGGAGTTTGTCACGTTTCCGCTGAACGGCCCGCAGGTGCAGAAGGCGAAGGCCGGCGTGCCGCTGCTCGATCCGGACGGCATTGCGGCGCCATACCAGGTGCTACTGGGCGCCGACGGCGTGTATCGCATCGCGTTTCAGACGGACCTGGCGCCGCTGGCCACCCGCGATTATCGTTTCGCGGAAATGGGCAAGTCAGACGCGGTCACCGATTTGCTGGTGGAGGAGACGGCGAAAGAGCTGATTATCAGCAACGGGAAGACGGGCATCCGGCTGGCGAAAACGCCGGCGGAGGGGCAGGGGCCCATCGCGGGCGTGAAGCTGAACTCCGGCAAGTGGGTTGCCGGCTCGCGGTTGATCAGCGACGCGCCGGTGACGGCATACGCGGCGAAGATCACCGCGCGTGGCCCGGTGGTGGCGGAGGCGACGTGCGCCGTCACCTTCGGCGACAAGGGCACCTGGCGGATGCGGTTCCGCGTATTCAACGGAGAGCCGGTGGTGCTGGTGGACGAGGTGTCCGCCGTTGACGCCAGCGCGGAGTTCCGGCTGATGCTCAGCGACAACTTCAACGCCGAGACGCTCTTCTTCCGCAGCGGCGACGCGCCTTACGGAAAAAATTTGTCGTGGAAGATCACGAACGGCTTTGTCTTCGACTGGGAACCCTGGCTGCGCTGGCACGCGTCGGTGCGCCGCGGCTCGACGTTCAGCGTCTACAATGACCAGGACACTGACCTGCTGACCGTGGCGGCGGGCATGGCCGGCGCCTGGGTCGACCCGAAAATTGCCTGGGACAAGCAGGCGCATCCGGCGCTGAAGGTGGTGAAGGACGACGCCGGCCTACACGCCAACCTGCCGCTGAAGCACGGGCAGCGGAAGTGGATGTTCGGCGCCTTCGACCGGGACGCGACGCTGGCGATCACTAAAGACCCGAAAACAGAAGTCGCCTCGCCGATCCCGTACAAGTACCTGGTGAAATACGGCCACTTCCCGCTTGACATGATCAAGGATTACGTGTTGCGCTGGCCGTCGAAGCTGGAGCATCCGCGCCTGCTTATGACGAAAAAAGACGTGGCGCGCTTCAAAGCGGGGGTAAAGGACGTGGCGCCGTACCAGGCGATGGCGAAGCAGTTCGTGGACTATATCCCTGGCAACCGCGGACGCGATCTCAGCTCATACAATATGGATGACGCCATCCCCGCGTATCTGGCCACGGGGGATGAAGCGTTGGGCGCGCTGATGTCGAAACGGGCCATCACCATGCTGGAACACGCCATCGTGTATCTGATAGACCAGGACGACGGGTTGCCCTTCGGCGCGGCGCCGCATCACCAGTCGGAGATCAGCACGGCGGTGGGCTTCGCGGACCTGATCTACGAGAACCCGCAGACCACGCCGGAACAGCGCGAGCGCATCCGCGCGCTGGCGGCGTTCCTTGGCTACACCACCTCGCGGCCGGACTACTGGTCCACCGCGCGCGGCTTTGCCGCCAATCCGAACATGACCACCTCCGTCTACGGGTATCAGGCGTCGCTGGCCGCGTTTATCGCCGACCATCCCAGCGCGAAAGACTGGGCGAAGGAAGGCCTGACAGCGCTGCGCGAACAGCTCAATACCTGGTCGGACGACAACGGTGGCTGGCTGGAAGCGCCGCATTACGCGATGGTGTCGTATGACCAGATTCTCGCGCTCTACGTGATGGCGTATAACGCCGGCTTCAACGACTGGCTGTATACCGACCCGAAGCTGAAGACGGTCATCCGCTGGTTCGCGCAGATCGACACACCGCCGGACTCGCGCATCGGTGGATTCCGCCATCGGCCGGCGGTGGGCAACACCTACATGAACGAGCCGAACGGCGAATACGGCCTGCTGGCGTATCTCTTCAGGGAGAAAGACCCGCAGTTCTCCGCGGAGATGCAGTGGCAATACCAGCAGAACAACATGTATGGCTCGGCGGGCATCGGCGGCTTCTTTCCGGCGTTTGCCGGGTACCGGAAGATCCTCACCGATCCGACGCTGCCGGAGAAAGCACCGAAATATACCAGCGTGCTCTTCCCGAAAACGGGCGTGGTGCTGCGCGACCATTATCCGTCGGCGCGGGAGACCTACCTGCACATGATTCAGGGGGATCATCACGCGCATTACGACAACGACTCGGGCAGCATTGTGCTATACGGCAAGGGGCGCATTCTCGCCGACGAATACGGTTATTACGGCTATACCCCGCAGGACGACCACAGCATGCTAGAGTCGCCGATGGCCGGGTCGGGGATCATGTATGTGCGCGATTTCGTTACTACCCCGCGCTTCGACTACGTCGCCGGGGTGAAGGATTCCTGGACGCGGCAGATCGTGATGATGAAGGGCGCCACGCCGGACGCGCCGTGCTACTTCGTCATCAACGACAGCCTGAAAGTGGCCGGACCGGCGACGTGGCGGCTGTGGTGCACGGCGCAGGAGGTAGTGCCCGGCGTGAAGTCGGCGCGGGTGGTGGGCAAGGAAGACGTGGATATGGACGTGATCTTCCTCAACGCCGGCGACGTGCCGGTGAAGACGGAGGCGAAGTCGCGCACCAGCGGCTCCGGCATGTTCCCGAACTGGCAGTGGCGCGGCATGGAGACGACACAACTCGGCATCATCGCCAACCAGGCCCGCACCGACGGCGTTACCGTGTTGCTGTATCCGCGGTTGAAGACGGCGCCGATGCCCCGGCTGACGATATTGCACGGCGGCAAGGTGGTGAAGGTGGCGCATGAAGCTGGCACGGACTACGTCTTCTTGAGCCACACGCCGTTCACCTACGACGAAGGCGACATCCACTTCGAGGGGATGGCGGGGATGGTGCAACTGCGCGGCAGCGAGGTGCTAGTGGCGATGGGCAGCGGCGGGAAGGTGAGCGCGCGGGGCAAGACCGCTGTCTCTACCGCCGCGCTGCCGAAGGTATCGAAGAACCTCTTCCCGAACAACGGCGATTTTGAAAAGGGTACCCTTGCGCCGTTGGCCGCGGGTACGAACGGCGCGGTGACGCTGTCGCTGTACCAGGGCAACCCGTTCAAAGGCGACGTGACGCACGCCGGGAAATACTGCGCGGCGTTCACACTGAAGGAGAAGGGCGGCGGGGTGTTCGGCGCCGGGTATCAGATTCCCGTCGACGAGGGGCGCGTCTACCGCATCAGCATGAGCGTGTATGCCGACGAAGGCGTCTTCGGGCAGTTCGGCGGGTATGGCGTGAACGATATCACCCAGAATGTGCGCACGAAAGCCGGCGATGTGTGGGAATGGACCTTCTACACGAAGGGCTTCACCAACGGCTGGAAGACGCTGGAAACGACCATCGGGCCGGAAGGCTCGGGCGCGAAATACACCTGGCCGCCGGGCATAACCTCGACGCACATTACCTGCCGGGTGAGCGGAGAGGCGGGGGCGTTTTACGTGGACGATATTGCGGTGGAGCCGCAGTAGGGGATAGGGGATAGGGGATAGGATCGTCACGTTGTATCATGGTTTGGTGACCTATGGTGGGACTGAAGTCCCGGCTGCAAGGCGCCTGCGCGCCGGTTGTCCGCCTGCGCGGACAAATGAATACGGAAATATGGCGATAGGTTCTCTTATCAATGTCCATTGTGACGACCCGCTACAGTTAGGGAGAGTTTCGATACCGCGCCGGCCCGCCCGGTCATGAATGGCCGGGCTACCGAGCGACGTCCCTTGGAAAGGGGCTTGAGGCGGTGTTCCAGCGTGTACCGTGCGGCGTTCCCGTGGATTTATAATACCTCGGAATAGGGGATAGGGGAGCAGCCTGCTGGGGGTCGGCAGGCTGCTTTTGTTGAATTATCCGGCTTTGCGTTGTTGTCGGTGTTGTCGGGCACGGTTAAGCCGGTAATAGCTATCGAGATTGATCCACAACTCGGGGCTCGTGCCGAATGCGTCGGCCAGGTCGAGGGCAGTTTCAGCGGTAATGCCTTTATGCCCGTTAATGATGCCGCTGATGAGCTGCGAGGGTCGCCCGATTTTTTCGGCCAACTCCTTCTGTGTCATGCCATGCTCTTCCAGCGTCTCTTTCAAAATTTCGCCGGGATGGATAGCAATCGCGGGCACCAGATGATTGTGGTTGCGTGCCATATTGGCTCCTTAATGGTAGTCGACGATCTCAATGATGAGCAGATAATTCCCGTCATCGTCACGTTCTATCGTGAAGATGAGCCGGAATTGGTCATTCAGGCGGATTGAATACTGTCCATCGCGGTCGCCGTGCAGGCGCTCCATGCGGCGGCCTTTGATCGCGCGGACATCGCGTTCGTCTCGCGCCTGAGCAATGAGGGCCATGACACGGAAAAATGCCTTAACGACGGCAGGTTGCAGAGTGAGACTGCGGCCTGTCTCAAATAACTCGACTAGCTCATCATTTCTAAATGAAAAGCGCATGGATCCTTCTTCATGCCATCAGTGATAGCATGAAGATTATCGGGCATCAATGCGTTTTCGTCAAGGCCCGACTGAAGCATTTTACGGCCTCCGGTCCTTGCGAGACGGTTATTCCCGGCAGGTGCCTTTCAGCACGGCGGCGGCGCTGACGATGCCGGCGACTTTGCCGGCGATGGTGGTGAGGGCCTGGGCTTGCGGGCTGTCGGGGTGGGCGGCGACGGTGGGGACGCCCAGATCGCCGTCGACGACGATGCCGGCGTTGAGCGGCACGTGGCCGAGGAAGGGCGTTTGCAGGCGTTTCGCGGCGGTTTCGCCGGCGCCTTGCATGCCGAAGACCTGTGTTTCGACGCCGCACTCGGGGCAGAGGAAGGCGCTCATGTTCTCGACGATGCCCAGCACCGGCACCTTCATGGTGCGGAACATCACCAGCGCCTTGGTGGCGATGGTAAGGGCGGCGTCCTGGGCGGTGGTGACGATGACCACGCCGGTGAGCGGCACGGATTGTGCCAGGGTGAGTTGGGCGTCGCCGGTGCCGGGTGGCAGGTCGACAATGAGGTAGTCCAGCTCGCCCCACTCGACATCGCGCAGCAGTTGCTGTACGGCGCCGGCGACCATGGGGCCGCGCCAGATGACCGGCTGATCCGGGTCCATGAGGAAGCCGAGTGACATCAGCGCGACGTCCTGGCGCTCGATGGGGTAGATCTTCTGCCGTTCCGAGTCAATCTCCGGCAGCTCCTGCACGTCGAAGAGCAGGGGGATGCTGGGGCCGTAAATGTCCAGATCGAGCAGGCCGACCCGCGCGCCGGCCCGCGCCAGCGCCACCGCCAGGTTGGCGGCGATGGTGGATTTGCCCACGCCGCCCTTGCCGCTGGCCACGGCGACGATATTTTTCACGCCGGGCAGCAGGTCGCCGTCCAGCGAGCGGGGCACGCGCGAGGTGACGGTGATCTGCACGTCAGTGACGCCGGGCACGGCGCGCACGGCGTCGTCGGCGGCCTGGCGCAGCGATTCGCGCAGGGGGCAGGCGGGCGATGTCAGCTCCAGGGTGAACGACACCGCTCCCCCGGCGACGCGCAGGTCTTTGATCATACCCGCGGCGACAAGGGAGCGATGGAGTTCGGGATCCTGAACGGTATCGAGCGCCGCGAGCACATCGGTGTCACGCGGAGTCGTGGTCATCAGTTACCTCGATTATTTTGCGGCCAGTTCAGTCAGTTGGGCCTTCAGGCAGGTGTCCGGCACCAGCTCGGCCAGGGTGGTATCGCCCAGCACATTCAGCATGGCGGTTTCGGCCTTGCGCAGCAGGTCGCGCAGGCGGCAGTCTTCCATCATCGCACAGTCGTTGCTGCGCACGTCGCAATCATAGAGCTGCTGACGTCCTTCGACGCTCTCGATGATCTGGCGGACGGAGATTGTGTCCGCGTCGCGCGCTAGTTCCACGCCGCCGCCGTAGCCGCGGATGGTGTGTACAAGGCCAGCCTGAATCAACGATTGCAGGACGGTGGGCAGGAATTTGCGTGGGATACCCTGGCGTTCGGCAATCGCCGGAAGCGTGGTACGGTCCTCGGGATGCATGGCCAAGTCAATCATGGCGCGCAAAGCGTAATCGGTTTTTGCTGACAGTCGAATCATGTGGTCCTCTCCGGTGTGAGTGTAGAAAGGGAGTATTTTAGCCTATTTTACTCCCTTTCCTTGAGTTTTGCAACAAATGCACTTCTAATCATTCCGTATGGACAGACCATCCTCCTTCCTGGAGGCGTACAACATCCGATTGTTTTTACGGGTTATCAATATTATAGACATCAGCACCCGTAGAAAGTTGCTCTATTTTATCGGTATTGATGGCGAAATCGGCAGGCGATAGAGAAATATGGTCCGGCCGATGCGTTCGGCGTTGGGCTGCAGCGCGTGTAGCCGTCGGTAGTCGACGCCAGTGTAGGCGGCGCCACCCATCAAGTTTGTCGCGCTGATCGCCAGAAAGCCGTCGTGCGTCAGGTCGGGCGCCGGCGCGCCTTCCATGATGCCGAAGCCGGCGACCGGCCGGCAGCGCAGGCCCACCGCCTCCGGCGGCGTGGTGCCGAAGTAACTGAACTGCAGGTCGTCAACGCCGGTGCGGCGCTGCCATGCGGCCAGCGCGGCGAGATCCTGCCCCCAGTCGAAATTGGAATCGACGAGGATGCGGTAGCCCGCGCTTGGGCCGCCGGCGGCCTCGTTGAAATAGGACAGGTAATCGGGGAAGGCGCGCAGCAGCGAGGCCGCCTGCAGCGCCAGCCCGACAATGAGGAGACTCGCCAGCGCCGCACGGCGCCGCGCGACGACCGCCCAGCCGCCGGCCAGCACCAGCAGCAGCGGGAAGAGCGGCAGAATGTGGCGGATACCCAGGTTCAGCGAGATGCCGAAGAGGCCCAGTGCCGCCATTAAATACAGTCCCGCCGGAATGAGCAGGAAGGGCAGTTCATGCCCGGACAAGCCCAGCGCACCGCGCGCCCGCGGCAGCGCCAGCAGCACCAGGATGCCGAGGATGGCCAGCAGCTCGGGCAGCGGCGTCTTGGCGGCGATAGCCACCGGGAAGTAGTACCACCAGCCTTTGCCGGTGGTGTCGGTCTGGCCCAGCAGGTAGGCGCGATGGCCTTCCGCTTCGCTGGCGACGGCCTTGATGCCGCGCAGGTACTGCAGCGCGGGGACGGGGATGCGCTCGATGGCGCTGGCATTGGCCGGCAGCGGGCGCCCGGCCTTGCTGCCGAAGGGCTCTACCTTGAAGCCATACGTGGCCCACACGACCATCCCGGCGATGAACAGCAAGCCGACGAAGCGCCCGGCGGCGCGCCAGAAGCGCGGCCACCACGGGCCTTTTTCGGTGAACAGCGCAACCAGCAACAGCAGACCACAGATTGGCACTAATATGAGCCCGGAGAATTTCGCCGCCATCGCCAGGCCGATGCCCGCGCCCGCCGCGACGAGTCGCCAGCGACCGGGCTGCAGGAAGTAACGGCGCAGCAGGTACAGCGCTAGCACGATAGTGGCGGCGGCGGCGAGGTCGGTGGTGGCCAGCCCGCCGTGCGCCAGCAGGTTCGGGTCCAGCACCACCAGCGCCAGCGCCAGCACGCCTGCCCATGGGCCGAACAGGTCGCGCGCCCACAGGTAGACGACGGTGCCCAGCAGCAGCAGGAAGAGCAGCATCGGTACGCGCGCCAGTTGGATGATGCCCACGCCGTCGGCCGATTTTTCCCAGATCGTCTGCCGCGCGGCGGGCCAGATGTCCTGCGGATTGCCCCATTGCGGGTTCATGGTAAAGGACGTGCCGGCGCGCCACGCGACGGGCAGGCCCTGCAGGATATTCGCCAGCGGCGGGTGGTGATAGATCAGCCGGTAATCGCCGGTGCGCAGGATGGCGATGCCGCGGGTGACGTGGTTTTGCTCGTCGAAGGTCGGTGACAGGTGGCGCTGCGCCAGCGTCACCACGCCGATCATCCAGGCGAACAACACCAGCACGATCCCCCGTATGAGGAGGCGTTGCCGGTCGGGTTGGAGTTTGGGTGTATCAGTCACAATGTATTAGAGTTGGATGGTGGGGGAAAAGTTCCGGGGTGATCTGAACCTTGATGAGAAGGGTTGGACAGAGTGAAGGGTCAGATTGGTCGGATAGGTCGGATGTGATATTTGCCACGGTGACCCGCCCGGCCGTAAACGGTCGGGCTACCGAGCGACGCCCCCTGGAAGGGGGCTTTGGGAGGTATTTATCGCCGTGCACATGATGGTGGTTCCGTAGTTCAGTAATTGCCTTCGGTAGCTGTCACCTTTTGTTTTGACAACTCGGTGGCATACCTCACGATATCAGCACACTGATATCGTGAATGTTGATTAACAGATAGCTCATGCGCGGTAAATTGGTTGTGTGCATACCGTTTCGATATCGCCAATGCTGAAGAGTCACCGTTACTGACCAGGAAACGAGCAAAAGTGTGATACCATTTCCAATTCCCAGTTGCCAGCAAGGTTTGTCCAAGCGGGATGAGATCAGGCAATTCACCTTTTTTCACCCATTTCACATACTCCACGTCGATATGACAATAATGTCTGTTATTCTGCTTTGTCCAGACAATACGATCATTAGCGACAATATAGTAGTTAATGCTGCTCACACTAGCTAACTCTTGAATTGGCATCATAAATTTTGGTTGATTATTCTGAACGACTATATTGGCATCAATCCACTCTACCCCATGTATATTTTGGAAATTCACTCCCGTTTTTTTATTGCAAGTCCAATACAATCGATGAATAAACTGCTTTTCCGGATTATCGCCTGCTCGCAGCGTGATATTACGAGATACGGCATCAATGAATACATCTCCATACTGCGTGGTACGAGTCAGTTCTCCGGTAGCTTCCTCGCTTTTCCACATAGGACTACTTAATGCATACTGACGAAACAGCAGGCCGACAAGCAGAATGCCCAGGATAGCGGATCCGAGAGTTATCAATATCATTCGTATCAAACCACCCCCCCTGTCACCAGCACCATCTCTGAATAACGGCACAGCATATGAGCATGCCTCAATCATTCACCGGGAACCATCCCTGTACCCAGGCGGATTCCTCGGCAAGTTATAGGTGAGGATGTGCGAATTGTTCTTGCCACCCCTGCCGTCATTGAATACTCTACCATCCTGTTTGGTGGTTGGAAAGGGCACTGAATGCCCATCTGTTACGGCAAGGTGGCTCGGTGGTATCAGGTATTTTGCCCTTGCAGGGCGTGTTTCTGTTATCTGGGACGGTTCCCAGCGCGGTGCGCTGGGCCAGGGGATTTGAAGAGGAGGAATGGGGGATGAGGTGCGCATTACTCAACAAGAAGAACATCATTTGGCAGGTGCCTCCTTCGGCCTGGCGCACACCCCATTGAGGGGTGTGCGCCAGGAGTGCGGATTATAAATCCGCGCTCCCAGGGAGGACGAATGGTGGGTTGGATGGGGGACTTTGCTGGTGGGGGATGGCGGGGAGAGGACTCTGGCGGTTGAGCGCGAAAATGCTATCAGCGATTGTGTTGGAGGCCGTCATGTCTGAATACGCAGAATTGAAAGCCCGCCTGGCGCGGGGGTGGAATACGTGGAACGTGCGCCAGCGTGTTGTCTCATGTGCTGTTGCCGCAGGGGTATGCGCTGAACTTGGGCATCAAGGAGTATATGGGCGGGGGGTATTTGAAGGAGTCGCTGATTGGACGGTTCGGGGAGCAGGAGGAGCGCATTACGCCGGGGCCGCGCGCGTATGACGACCGCTATACCGAGCTGATGCTGGAGTGGATGTCGCTGAAGGTGCGCATCCAGAGTGCCACCGATGGCGACGACCTGGTGCTGCTGGTGACGCCGCTTGAGTTCCAGTGCAAGCCGGCAACGCTGGTGGTGGAGGCGGGTATCCTGTGGAACCGCGAGGAGCTGGCGCGGCGCGACGGCGACGTGCTGGTCTTCGAAGGGCCGGGCGGGGCGGTGCGCGCCTACGGCACGGCCGAGGGCGTGTTCGAGCCGAACGTGGCCGCGCAGGGGCCGTACCTGGCGATGACGCTGGACAGGCCGCTGGGTGTCTCCACGGGCAAAGCGCGCACGGTGGCGGAGATCGAGGCGATTATCGGCGCGCGGAAGGCGGAGCGCGAAGCCTACATCGCCGGCTTCGGCGAGCTGGCGGACACCTACGCGCCGGTGATGACCTGCCTGGCGTGGGACACGATATACGACCCACTGAAGGACCGCGTGATCAGCCCGGTGAGCCGCAGTTGGAGCATCGGCTGGGGCGGGTATGTCTTGTTTGACTGGGACACCTACTTCGCGGCGTTGCTGGCGGCCATCGACAACAAGGAACTGGCCTACGCCAACGCTATCGAGATCACCCGCGAGGCGAGTTTTCGCGGCTTCGTCCCCAACTTCGCGGCGGCGTCGGGTTGCACCAGCCATGACCGCTCGCAGCCGCCGGTGGGCGCGCTGGTGGTGTTGGAGCTATACCGGCGCTTCGGCGACCGCTGGCTGCTGGAGGAGCTGTTTGACGCGCTGCTCACCTGGAACCGCTGGTGGGTGGACCACCGCATGGTGGACGGCCTGCTCTGCTGGGGTTCCGACCCATATGAGCAGATCACCGGCAACTACTGGGAATATACCGGGGTGGGGGAGCGATTCGGCGCGGCGCTGGAGTCCGGCCTGGATAATTCGCCGATGTATGACGACATCCCCTTTGACAGCGAACGGCACCTGTTGATGCTGCAGGACGTGGGCTTGAGCGCGATGTATGTGATGGATTGCCGGGCGCTGGCGGAGATCGCCGACGTGCTGGCGCGCGGCGACGTGGCCGCCGAACTGCGCGGCCGCGCCGACGACGTGGCGGCGAAGATGGCGATTCTGTGGGACGACGCCGCGGGCATCTACAAAAACCGCCGCACCGACACCGGCGAGCTGAGCCCGCGCCTGTCGCCGACGAATTTCTACCCGATGCTGGGCGACGTGCCGACCCAGGCGCAGACAGAGCGGATGATGGCGGAGCATTTTTACAATCCCGAGGAGTTCTGGGGCGAGTGGATTCTGCCGTCGATCATGCGGAACGATCCCGGCTATCCCGACAACTCCTACTGGCGCGGTCGCATCTGGGCGCCGATGAACTTTCTCGTGTATATGGGCATGCGCCGGTATGACCTGCCGCGGGCGACCGCCGACCTGGTGGCGAAGTCGCGCGCGCTGCTGCTGAAAGAATGGCGCGAGCACGGCCACGTGCACGAGAACTACAACGGCGATAGCGGCGAAGGCTGCGACCGCGGCAACAGCGATCGCTTCTACCACTGGGGCGGGCTGCTGGGGTTGATTGCGTTTCTGGATGCGGGGTATTTTGATGGGAAGTGAAATTAAAGGCGGGGGACAGACCCGTCACGGTTCACATAATGATTATTGATCGCCACGCGTAACCTCTCCCCCAGCCCCCTCCCCTACATGGGGAGGGGAGGGACAGAAGGAAAAATGGCGGCATCGCGAGGTTCGTTCGCGACATAGCGCAGACTGATCTGAACGGTATAGGGGACAGCCCTCGACTGGAGAATATTTTAGTTGCCGCAGGTGGGTAAATCGGGGAAATGGGTACAGCAACGAATTTCTAACAGTTCTGTGATCGTCATGTAGCTGCATTACCGAGAAATTCGTTACAGTCCCCATTTCCAGCTTACCGATGGCCTGAAGTTGATACTACTGATGTGTGGGGATAATAATTGAGCGGATAAGGTATGGCACAGACCCAGCAGGACATTCAGGCATGCGTGATCGAGCGGCGGCGGGCGCGGTGGACGGCGCTGGCAGGGTGGCTCGCCTGCAGTCTGGTCATCACTGCCGTCTACTGGGCGGCGGTGCGGCCGGAGTTGCGGCTGTGGCGGGGGATGGCGACGCATGGCGGCGGGGCGCGGGTGGCACTGACCTTTGATGACGGCCCGGACCCCCTGTGGGCGCCGCTGCTGGCCGACACACTGGAGCGGCATGGCGCGCGGGGAACGTTTTTCCTGGTGGGGCGCGAGGCGATGATGTATCCGGAGCTGACCGCGCGGCTGGCGCGCGGGGGGCACGAGATCGGCAACCACAGCTACACGCATCCCTACCCGAACCTGACGCGGCTGTCACCAGCGGGGGTGCGGAGCGAGGTGGCGCAGGCCGACGCGCTGCTGACGCAATTCACCGACCAGCCCATCTACTGGCTGCGCCCGCCGGGGGGCGGGGTGAATGACGCGGTGATCGCGGCGGCGCGGGCGCACGGCATGCGGCTGGGCTGGTGGAGCTACAACGCCGCCGACGCCGCGGACGCCCCGGCGGCGATCACCGCGGCGCGGCTGCGGCAGCACCTGCGGCCGGGCACGGCGGTGCTGCTGCACCAGCGGCGGCAGACGGTGGAGGCGCTGGCGCGTTTCTTCGCCGCGGGCGAGGGGGCACACTATGACTACACGACATTTACCGAACTGATGGAGCAGTAATCATGCCATATTCCGACGAAAAACCCGTGGTCACCAAGCCGCTGCCGGGCATCCGCCTGCCCATGCTGGCGGTGCTGCTGCTGCTGGCGGCGGTGATCATCGTCTACCTGGTCTTCCTGCGCGATCCGGCGAAGCTGTTCGGCACGCCCATCCCGCCCAACAGCTATGAAGAGCAGATGAAGGGGCCGAAGCCGAAGGCTCCGGTGCTGAAGGCGGTGCCGCCGCCGGCCGCGCCGGTTGCCGCGCCTACGGCGGCGGCACCGGCGCAGGGACAGTAAACGTGACGCCTCACGTTGCCACCAGTTGATGCTTTGTGATTATTACATGCGGCAATTTCTTCTCTCATGCGGGGATTGATGCTCTTTGATTCATCAGCGCCGCGTTGCTAATCGATGCCGCCATTCGGTGCACGAAGCTACGTGGCGTCATCATGCTAGATACGGCGACGGTCGCGCAGACCCCTCCCCCGGCCCCTCCCCTAGCAGGAGAGGGGAGCTCTCTCGTGTGAGCGACTGCCGCGGTGGGTGAAGCGACAATCATTCGTCAAAGAGCATCAATCCTCACTTGCCGATCGTGCGACCGGGCGTCTCTCTGCAGGGACGCAACGGATCAGGCAATGGAATCGGTTGTTGATCAATGCGGCTTGTGATTGTCACAGCGTAAAACAGGTGGCGAAGCTGACGGAACTGGAGTCAGAGTGATGGGCATCACGAATACGAGATCAACCAGTGTGCCGCGCCGGCGGCTGCCGATTGAGGCGCGCTGGGTGTATACGCCCGGTGAACGCTGGACGTATTCGCATCACCCGCACCTGGCGGCGTTTCGGGGGCGGGTGGTTGCTATCTGGTCGAACGGCATTCGTGACGAGGACGCGCCGGGGCAGCGGGTGTTGATGGCGGTCTCCGAAGATGGATTGCGTTGGAGCGCGCCGGCGCCGCTGTTGGACAGCCAGCCGGGGGAGGCGTCACCGCTGGTGCTCACCGCAGGTGGGTTTCACCAGCATGGTGAGCGTTTGACGGCGTATATCGGGCGGTACGAATACCGGCGCGAGGTGTTGAACGGCGACGAGCGGACGGTGGGCGATGCCGGGCATGTCGGCACGGGCTTGTGGGCGATGACGACGACAGACGGCGCGGCGTGGACAGAGCCCGTCGACCTGGGGCTGCCGGTGGTGCCGAACCATGGACCGCAGCGCACCCCGAGCGGGCGGCTGATCCTCGCCGGGAATACCGCGTTTCCGTATACCGACGATCCTTCCGGGCTCTCCGGATGGCAGATGACGGGCATTTACCCGGCCGATTTTCCCGATTACGTGGACGATTCCGAGAGCATCTGGCCGGTGCAGGCGCACATGGGCTGGCCGAACGTGCTGTGCGAGGGATCGTTTTTCGCCACCGATGACGGCGTGCTGCATATGCTGCTGCGCAGCAATACGGCACGGCTGTGGGCCACGGAGAGCGCGGACGACGGGGCGACATGGTCGGTGCCGCGGCCCACCGATTTCAGCGACAACGCGACGAAGTTCCACTTCGGGCGGCTGCCGGATGGGCGATTCTACTATGTGGGTTGTTCCGATCCCGAGCCGATGTGGGCGCGTAATCCGCTGGTGCTGTCGCTGTCCGAGGATGGCGCGCATTTCACCGACCACGCCATCCTCGCGGATACGGTGTACGAACCGGTGACACTCGGCATGCATAAAGGCGGGGTGTATGGCTACCCGCACACGCTGCTGCATGAGGGATGGCTGTATGTCGTGGTGTCGGTGTGCAAGGAACGCGTGCTGGTGCTGCGCATGCCGTTGGCGGCAGTGTGAAGAAGGGGAACCGGACTGTGCGCGGAAGTTAGGTAACTATGCTGAACGTCAATTGGACCAATCCCTATGCCCGAGCCGCGGGGCGCTGGCTGCAGGGGAATTTGCATACCCACACCAGCCCCGCCAGCGGGTGCAGCGTGGTGCCGCCGGCGGAAATGCTGGCGATGTATGAGGCGAAGGGGTACGATTTCCTTTCGCTGTCCGACCATATGTCGATGATCGAGGCGCCGGCCACGCGGTTGACGCTCATCCCCGGCATCGAGTGGAACAGCGCGATGGGCGAGCACGCGGGGGTGTATGCGGTGAACGCCGACTATCCGCGCGCGGCCATCGAGATTCACGACCAGACGGAGTTGTTGGCGCGGCACGCCGGCGCCGACGCACTACTGATTCTCAACCACCCGAACTGGCAGCTCACTTCGCATTACCGGCGCGAGGCGCTGCTGGAGCGGGAGGGGTACGACGGCATCGAGATCTTCAACGGCGTCATCGAGCGGTTGCAGGGATACGCCATCAGCACCGACAAGTGGGATTACCTGCTGGTGCAGGGACGGCGCGTGCTCGGGTTCGCCAATGATGATTCGCACGCCCCCTGCGACGTCGCGCTCGGGTGGATGATGGTGCGGACGACGGACGAGAGCGCCGCGGGCATCCTGCGCGCGTTGCGCGCGGGGCAGTTCTACTGCTCGACGGGGGTGACCATCGGCGACGTCGGGCGGGAGGGGAATACCGTGCGCGTGTCGTCGCCGGACGCGCAGGAAATACGCGCCGTCGGCGACGGGGGCGTGTGTTTCTCGCGCACGATGGGCAACACGGCGACGTTCTCCTTCGATGATATTGGCGCCGAATACGTGCGCTTCGAGCTGTATGGCACGGGGGCGGCGATGGCGTGGACGCAGCCTTGGTATAGGGGTTAGGGGTTAGGGATTAGGGGTTCGGGGTTAGGAAATCTGGAGGGCGAGACTCTGTCGAGCCGCGCGCGTAGGAACGCAATCGATTGACGACATACGGTTGACCGTGGAAGTCGCGCATAGGTATGTGAGAAATCGTATCCGGTCCCTCCGCGCGTGGCTCGACGGAGTCTCGCCCTCCAGATTGATCGAGGGATGAGAGTTTGTAGGCTTTCGAGTAAGAGTAAGAGTAAGAGCACGAGTAGGAGTGGGTGGGGACAGGAGGTTCGCTGTGCGGGAGTTTGTGATAATCTGGGGGATGGCGATTGTGGCGGCGGTGGGGTACGGGGTGGTGCATGACCAGGTGACGGTACGCGTCTGCCCGGAGTATTTTACAGTATTCCACCCAGATATCGGGTTTTCGCACAATCTGACGCTGTTGGCGGCGGGGTGGGGCGTCATCGCCACCTGGTGGATGGGGGCGATCCTCGGGCTGCCGCTGGCCATCGTCGCCCGCGTGGGCAGCCTGCCGCCGTTCTTTCCCAAGCACCTCGTCAAGCCGCTGGGTATACTTCTGGCGGTGATGGCGGTGAGTGCATTGTGCGCCGCCATCTACGGCGCCGGCCATCCCGACCCGCACGCCATCAAGTTCGTCCCCGCCACAAAACTCGCCGCCTTCACCGCTGACTGGTACGCTCACCACACCTCTTATTTCGTCGGCGGCTGGGGCGGGCTGGTGCTGTGCTTCTGGGTGTGGTCGATGCGCCGGCAGTTGGCGCGGGTGATGGGGAGACGGAGTAGTAATCAGTAGTCAGTCATTATTACTCCGTCATGTAGCGAGAACTCTGGTTCCCCGGATTGATGCTCTTTACAGAGACGGACATTGAGACGTCATTCCGGGACGCGGTCATTGACGATGCCACACGCAGGATGGTGATCGTCATGTGCCGTGATCGGTATGCGCAATCAATGACCGCGTCTGTAATTCATTGTCGCCGCGTTGCGAATCGATGCCGCCTGTTGGCGCGTAGCTGCGTGGCGAGGTGATGCTGGCGCCGGCGGCTGTCGCGCGGACCCCTCCCCCTGCCCCTCCCCTAGCAGGAGAGGGAAGGGATCTCGTGTGAGCGACTGCCGCGGTGGGTGAAGCGGAAATAATTCGTCAAACAGCATCAATCCGGGGCTGGAGCAACGAAGTCCACCTTCGTGGACTGACCATTCCCGGCAGTATGCCACGCTCAACGGGATTGACATAACGGAGTAGTCATTGTCAATTTCGCGTTGAAATGACCTACCGTGAAAATGGGGACAGGCACGAATTATCAGTGCGCTGGTGCATCAGTGGGTGCGGTTGCTGGATAATTCGTGCCAGTCCCCATTTTCACTACCGTCCCCACTGCTTGGGCGGGCGGTAGTCGAGTTCGATGGTGGAGCGGCTGATTTTGGGGACGATGGGGGTCATGCGGCGTTTGTATTCCATGATGTCGATGAGGCCGGGGCGCATTTCGCGTTCGGTGACGACGCCGCAGAGTTTGTCGACAGCGGCGTTCCAGTCGAAGCCCAGGTCGCCCTGGGTGGCCCACAGATCGGCCTTGATTTCGTCGGGGAGCATGCCGAGATCGACGAAGCGCACCATGACGCTGTCCACCGCGTAGTAGCTGAAGCCGATGTCGTTCTCGTCCGTCTGGTTGGGCTCCAGGTCGGCGCTGGGGGCTTTGTCGAGAATCACCTGCGGCACACCGATGGAGCGGGCAAGCTGGCGCACCTGGGTTTTGTAGAGGTCGGCGATGAGGTTCAGCGCGCTGGCGCTGTCGCCCCAGATGGTGGTGTAGCCGAGCAGCGCCTCGGATTTGTTGCTGGTGCCCAGCATCAGCGCGTTCCAGCGTTCGCACTCCTCGTAGCCGAAGATCATCCGCATGCGCGCCATCACGTTGCCCTTGGCGCGCTTGTTGGCGGTGTCGGGGTTATCCCCCTTGCTCTGATACAGGCCGTCCACCGCCGCGGTTATCTCGCACACCATGTAATCGATGCCCAGCGCCTCCACCACGCGCATGGCGTCCTCACGGCTGGCGGGCACCGAGGTGCGGTAGGGCAGCAGCAGCGCACGCACGTTTTCCGCGCCCACCGCTTCGGCGGCGAGGAAGGCGACGATGGCGGAGTCGAGCCCGCCGGAAAGGTTGACCACCCAGCGGCCGACGGCATTCCCGCGAATCGCCTCGCCGGTATGGCGGATGGCTTCCACCAGGATGCGGCGGACGAGGTCGGGGTTGATATTCAGTAGGTAGCGTGGGTCTTTCATAGAAACTCAATTCACCATCGAGTGGAGGCGGTAATTAGTGATCAGTAATCAGTAATCTGGTATATACTGATTACTACGACTCTGTTACGTCGCGAGAACTCTGGTTCCCCGGATTGAAATCCGGGGCTGGAGAAACGAAGACTCGCTCTGTTAATTGCTACGCTCAAGCTTCTGAACCTAACGGAGATGTAATAGTGATTACTCCTCCGTATTCACCGTGTCTCCGTGGTTCAATACGTCTCCTCCCGTGCCAGTCGCAGTTCGCGCATGGTCAGGTCCCAGTTTTCGTCGGCGGCCAGCGGGGTGGCGGTGCGGGCGCGGGTGAGGGCGCGTTTGTCCAGGTCGGCGAGGAGCAGGTCGGGGTCCATCAGTTTCGCTTCGGCGATGATCTCGCCGGCCGGCGAAAAGACGGCTGAGCCGCCCCAGAAATGGATGTCGTCTTCGAAGCCGACGCGGTTGCAGTGGGCCACATAGCAGCCACAGAACTCGGCCTGGGTGCGCAGGATGCCGTGCCAGCTCTGCTGGCTGCCCAGGCGCTCGCTCTCCACGCCGCGGCCGGGCGAGGCGGAGGGCACCAGCACCAGGTCGGCGCCGCGGGCTTGCATCAGCAGCCAGGCAGAATCGTGCCAGGCGTCCTCGCAGCAGAGGATGCCCACGCGCCAGGTCTCGCCGCCCAGCGCCACGTCCACCGTGCGGAAGCGGTCGCCGGGACGCATGTAGCGCTCCTCCTCGAACATGCCGTAGGTGGGCAGGTAGACCTTGCGATGGTGGAACAGCGGCGCGGGCGCGCAGCCCTGCACCAGCAGCGTGGTGTTGTAGACGATGTCGCGGGAGGACAGCTCCACATAGCCGAAGGCGCAGAAATTCTCTGCGCCGAACGCCCCTTCCTGGCACAGCCGGCCGGCGGCGTCTTCCACCTCGGCGTCGCAGAGCATGACGCGGTTGATGTTGCTGCGCAGGCGGTAGCCGGTGAGGCTTAGCTCGGGGAAGAGGGTCAGGTGCGCGCCGGCCGCCCCGGCCTCGCGCAGCGCCGCCGCGTGGGTGTCCAGGTTGGCCGGTATGTTGCCGAGTCGGCAGTCGATTTGCGCCAGGGCGATTCGCATGCGTTGCTCCATGAAGGGGTGTCGTCGGTGGTATTGTACCGTGACGGCCCTGTTCTCGACAACCCACCCGCTTTGCAGTTCTCATTGAATGAACCAGGGGAGTAAGTAGAGCAGCGAGTTTGGAAGCCGGCGAGAGCCGCGCAACGGGTGTATCAGTGGGAACTTGGGCGCGACTCGCGTCGGCTTCCAGACTCGCTGCTGTCAATCGACGGACTGGCGGAAAGCTTAATCGTATATACCTTCGACCCAAACGGTATTGGTATCCCAGTCGATGTAGATTGTGCCACCTGGCTGCATATGGCCTGTCTCATATTTTATGCCATTTCTGGTGTGAGGCTGGAACCATAATCCTTCTTTGCGTGGGTAAAAGAAATAGAGTTCATGTCCATAGTAGTTTCTTTCTTTGCTTGTTCCCATCAGTCGGCTGTGTTCGTCACCATCAACTGCGATGAGCTGGTGTGCCTTGGAATAGATCGTCGGTATGTCACTCTTTAGTATGGGACTGGCTTTCACCCAGCTCTGGATACCCTCATGTGTATCCGTGAAGACAAAATACCCGCCATGCGAACCAGGATAATCATAACGAGAGCTATGTGAAATCGTTCCTGTAGGATACGCAACCTGTGCTTCCTTACATGTTTGCCGCACATCCGATTCACGCCAGGGTAAACTGGCCTGTTGTCGCAGGTAGATGATCCCACCGATGGTGAGGACTATGAGTGCCAGCAGGATTTTTAAGCCGGTTTTCATATAGCGCCTCCTGCGCGGGGTATAGCTAACTAAGTTAACAGCGGTTTCTATAACAGCCGCGCGCGACTCGCGTCGGCTTCCAGACTCGCTGCTGTCTATACACCCTTTTACCGGGTGACGATGGTGCGGACGCTTTCGCGGCGTTCGCCTTGCAGGACGGCGTCTTCGCGGGCGCGGAAGTAGGTGATGGAGTCTTTGACCAGTTTGTCGAGGATGGCGGGGTCGGTTTTGCCGTACATGGCGGGGTACGGGTCGCCGCCGGGGCCGAGGGGTTCGAAGGTGATGTAGCGGCCGGGGTTGTTGTAGCCGATGAGGTAGAGGGCGCGGATGATGGTATCGACGTCGAGCGAGCCGGCGCCGAGGGCGCAGCGGTTGCTGTCGGCGAAGTGCAGGTTGACCAGGCGACTGTTGGCTTCCAGAATCGCCTCGCCGATGTGACTCTCTTCGCTCTGCATGTGGTAGACGTCGCCGTTAATGTGCGCCACGCCGGGGTGCTTCACCGCGGCGATGTAGTGGCGGGCGTCGGCGATGGTGTGGCAGAAGCTCACCTCGGCGGCGCGGATCGGCTCGATGGCGGCGCGGACGTTGTATTGCGTGAAGAGGTCGGCGACAATGCTGAGTGTCTCGATGGAGCGGTCGAATTCCATTTGGTCATAGGCGGCGGGGCGGCCGACGGCGCCGGGCACCACCAGCAGGTAGCTGCCGCCCACCGCTGCGGTGAAGGGCACCGTGCGCTTGAGGTAGTCGATGGCGGCCTGGCGCTGGATGGCGCGGTTGCTGGAGAGGTCGTTGTCGGCGGAGAACATGCCGCAGACGCCCGCTACCTTGATGTGATAATCGTTGAGGATGGCCAGCGTTTCGTCGACCCCGTAGCCCAGGTCTGGGCCGTAGTGGTTGCCGTGCAACTCGATGAATTGCACGCCGTAGGTGGCCAGACGCGCGGCGGACTGCGCCAGCGGCTCCATGCCGAAGCCCCAGTTGCTCCAGGACAGGTTCAGCCGCTGTCCCAGCCGCTCCGGGTGTTCGTGCAGGAACTGCATGAAGTGCTCGTATATCCGCTCGTTCTTCTGTTCGAAATGCTGGCGCGCCATGGACATGCCTTTCAAATGCGACAATTGTGGAGACGTTCCATATTATCACATATTCTTAATAATTGCTTATTGTCCTGTCGCCTGCGTGAAACGTCCGTAGGCGTCTGCCCAGGCGGCGGCGTCTTGCGGCTGGTAGGTGACGACGTCGGTGGAGTTGCGCACCACCTGGCGGATTTCCGCGATGTCTTTGATCTCGCCGAGAGCCATGAGCTGCACCAGCAGATTGCCCATGGTGGTGCCTTCCACCGGGCCGGTGATGACCGGGCGGCCGAGGGCGTTGGCGGTCCACTGGGAGAGGACGACGTTCTGCGAGCCGCCGCCGATGATGTGCAGCGCGGGGATGCGGATGCCCTTGATGCGCTCCAGCCGGTCGATGGCGGCGCGGTAGGTGAAGGCGAGGCTCTCCAGGATGGTGCGCATGACGTCGGGCACGCCTTGCGGCACGGGCTGGCCGCTATCGGCGCACGCCTGACGCACTTCCTGCACCATGTTCGCCGGGGCGTAGAAGCGCAGGTCGTTGGGATTGATCCAGGCGCGGAAGGCGGGAGCGTCCTGGGCGAGGGCGGCCAGGGCGGGATAATCGAAATGCTCGCCGTCGCGCGCCCAGGCGGCGCGGGACTGCTGCACCAGCCACAGGCCCATGATATTCTGCAGGAAGCGGTAGGTGCCGGCGATGCCGCGCTCATTGGTGAACTCGGCGTTGAGCGCGTCGACGGAGGCCACCGGGGTGAGCGATTCGATGCCGAGTAGCGACCAGGTGCCGGAGCTGAGGTAGGCGGCGTCGGGCGAGGAAAGCGGCGTGGCGGCGACGGCGGAGGCGGTGTCGTGGGCGGCGGGGGTGATGACCTTCATGCCGGCCAGGCCCACTTCCTCGGCGATCTCGGGCAGCAGGTCGCCCAGCACGGTGCCGGAAGGGACGATCCGCGGCATGATCCCGGTGGGGATGCCCAGTTTGTCCAGCAGGTCGGCGGCCCAGGCGTCGCTGTTGACGTCCATGCACTGCGAAGTACTGGCGATAGAGCGCTCGGCGGCCTTCACGCCGCTCAGCCAGTAGTGGATGAGGTCGGGGGTGAAGAGCAGCGTTTTGCCCTCGCGCAGTGCCGGCAAGTTGGCCTTGGCCATGGCGTGCAACTGGAAGAGGGTGTTGAACGGCCAGAAGGCTATGCCGGTACGGGCGAAGATCGCCTCGCGCGAGACCAGATTGGCGGTGACGTCCTCGATGAGCCCTTCAGTGCGCCTGTCGCGGTAGTGGATGGGCGTGCTGAGGAGCTGGCCGGTGCCGTCGAGGATGCCGAAGTCGACGCCCCAGGTATCCACGCCGACGGCGGCGATGCCACCTTTCGTCTCCTGTCCGGCCATGCGCAGGCCCTCCAGGATGTTGAGGAACCAGCCCACGCTGTTCCAGGTCAGCGTGCCGTTGAGCTTCGCCGACTGGTTGGGAAAGCGGTGAATCACCGAAATCTCCAGCCGCGAGCCGTCAAAACGGCCCACGCTGACGCGGCCGCTCTCGGCCCCCAGGTCCACTGCCGCCACATTGATCGTCTTCGCCATCGTATTCACCTGTTATTGAGGTTGGTTTGCCGGGATTAGATACGACGTGGGGGGGTGGGCTTCCTGCTGCGCATAGCTCTAGTGGGTCATTTGTCATGACAATCATCATGCGCGCCTGCGGGCGCCCCCTCACCCCTGCCCCTCTCCCCGAGGAGAGGGGAAAGCGGAAGTCATGACAAATGACCCACTACAGAGACGGACATTGAGACGTCATTCCGGGACGCGGTCATTGACGATGCCACACGCAGGATGGTGATCATCATGTGCCGTGATCGGTATGCGCAATTAATGACCGCGTCTGTAGTTTGTGGCAGTAACAGTAAACCTGATTATGTTGCGCGCTCCCGCGCGCGCCCTCACCCCTGTCCCTCTCCCAATGCTGGGAGAGGGGATGACGATCTCACCCGGTCACCCCTCTGCGGTGATCTCCGCGATGGCGTCGAGCAGGCGGGGGACGATTCCGTGGCGGCCGGCGGGGTGTTGCCAGTTGTCCCAGTCGGCGAAGACGGCGGTGATGGCGGGTATGTCCAATGCGCGAAGGGGCGGCTCGATGAGGTCGCGGACGGGACCGATGAAGGCGTCGGCGTAGCCGGTGCGGGCCTGCCATGCGGACCAGGAGGCGAGGAGTTTCCCAAGCACGGGCAAGGCGCCGGTGCGGTTGAACTCGACGAGATCGGCGAGGAAGGCGAGTTGCAGCACCAAATCTTCCAGGTAGCGCTCGGGATCGCCGAAGAGCAGGCCGGCGTAGGGGCCGGGGGTGGAGGCGCGGTGGAAGATACCCAGGCGACCGGCGACGGCTCGCATGCGTACCGGGTCGTCGCTGCCTAAGGCTTCCCAGGCGTCCACCAGCAGCGGGCCGCAGACGGGGATGAGGGCGTCAGCGAAGGTGCTCAGGTCGACGTTCCGCCGGGTGCCGCCTTTTGCATAATGGGCGAAGAGATAGGTGTGCGGCAGTTGCGCCACGTGCGTCTGCCCGTTCGCCATGACACCGAGCCGCATCAGGTTCGGATCGTACTCGCGGAAGCGCGTGCTCATGGTGAAGGGGTCGAAATTCGTCAGTGGGAAGGTCGGTTCACTCTCGATGGCGCCGTAGGGATTGAAGAGCGCGCGGTCTTCGATGCCGTATTGCCGCACCAATTCGTGCTGCTCGGGCGTACAGGTGAGCACCGCCCAGGGGAGCTCGGGATGTCCCTGCAGGCCTTCGATGACCTCGGCGCAGTCGTCGGTCGAGAAGGTGTAGTCCACTGGCTGGCCGTCGCGCGCGGCTTTCCACGACTTGTTGTACTGCTCCCAGCCCACCCACATCCAGTAATACAGGCGCATGCGCGGGTTGATGGCGCCCATCACGCGCAGGTGGTCGAGGAGGATGGCGAGGAATTCGCGGTTCGGCGAGTCGATATAGCCGCCGGGATCGCTGTCGATGACCACCAGGCCGTCCGCCTCACCCAGGTATTCTTCCAGCAGGCGGCGGCGGAAGTCGAGCAGCACGGCCATCTCCGCCGGGTCGCCGGGGTTCATCTTGCGCTCGCTGGCGAAGTAGGGGCGCGTCTCGAAGGGGTACTGCGCGGCGGTGTCGTTGCCCAGGCAGTTCGGCCCGGCGGTAATGAGGACGGTCATGCCCAACTCGTGCAGCATGGCGATGATCGCGCGAATCTTCTCCAGGTGCGCGCGGTCGCTGGGCGTCAGCGGGTCGGGCATCGAGTCGGTCATCGGCCAGATCATCAACATGTCGTAGCCGAGCGCCCGCAGCCCCTCCGCGTAGCCGCGCCAGTCATCCAACGACCAGGTGCGCGCCGCGTAGGGGTGGCGATACCCCCAGTGCATATGGACATACATGGCGAGGGACATGGAAGCCTCCTGTCACTGTGGTCGGCCCCCCTCCCCAGCCCTCCCCCCGTGCCCTCACGTGCACAGGGGGAGGGGGGACTATTGCGTAGTGCCGGAGTGCCTACACGCCCCCTCACCCCCTGGCCCCCCCTCCCCGAGGAGAGGGGGCACGTCATCTTATCTCCCTCCCCCTGTGCATGGAGCGCAGTGGAAGGCACGGGGGGAGGGTCGGGGAGGGGGGCCGACCACAGGCCGTATTTCGA
>CAZPYA010000027.1:51095-51948 GCA_964590255.1 uncultured bacterium | reverse complement strand
ACCAATCAAACCAAACTCAGACATGTGTTTGCAGGTGAGCGAAAGTCCTGATTGTATATCACCGGCATTTTACCGCGCCAAGTGTGCCATGATTCGTCGTCGGTCAGCAAGTTTGCCATGCAGTGCGCGACGTTGATCCGGCTGGTGTGGCCGGGGTTGAAGAGCGCGCTGCGCGTGGGCGAGGGCACGACTTCGTAATCGGTCACGGCGTCTTCATTCGTCAGCGTGTCCGGGCGCACGACGACCCATTCCAGCGCGGCGTCATGTGGAATCTGCGTCCGCAGGTAGTCGGCGGCGCATTCATTATCGGCCTGCGGCGGGATGAGGCGACGGATGAGGTGCAGCATGCAGCGTTCGCCGACGGAGAGGGGCTCGGATAGATCGCGATTGCTGTTGCCGGCGGTATTCATCAACACGAAACGGACGGGGCGCGCGGGACGGTTGGCCTGTATGGCCCCAAAGATGCGCTGCACCGCGTATGTCACCAGTTTGCGCGGCTGGCCAAAGATCCCCTGCATCGTCAAATTGTGCCCGAGGCAGGACGCTACGGCGTCGCACCCGCGCACGGCATCGGCGAGTTCCGCGTCGGCCATCTCCAGTATGCCGGCCGGGATGACGCGCACCAGCGCATGATCCCGTATTTCCTGGGGGAGCCGGTCGGGCGCGCGCACGATGGCCCGGACCTCGATCCCGCGATCAAGCATCTGCTGCACCAGCACTCGACCAGTGGCGCCGGTACCGCCCAGAATCAGCACGGTCATCGTTAAGCTCCTCGTGAAATAGGGGACACCGGAGGGAGGGAAGTGCAGATCTCCGATGCCGGATATCGCAGTCGACTCCCCGCCCGGCCATC
>CAZPYA010000027.1:0-51085 GCA_964590255.1 uncultured bacterium | reverse complement strand
CGAGCGACGCCCCCTGGAAGGGGGCTTGCGGCGGCGTGTTCCTGGCCATGCATGTGATCGTGTGGGGAATGCTGCAATGACCTCCGGAGGCTGTCCCCTATTCAGAAAGGCGCCCCCCGCCGAACGGCGGGGGGCACGGGATGCCACGTTATCGCGGGGGCGGGGGTGGGGCGATGCCGGGGCCACCCGGGCCGCCGTCGACGGGTTTTTCCGGTTCGGGCTCGGCGACTTCGATGAGGCCGACGAGGCCGGTGCCGTAGTGCTCGCCGTCGCCCGGCTTGCCGCGCAGGCGGTCGTGATAATAGATATTCGTGTCGAGATCCATGTCATCGGGCACGATCCACACCCACGTCTCGCCGTCGGCGATGCCGTCCGGATACTGCGCGTCGGAGGTGAATTCACCGGTGTCAGACACCACGGAGCGCAGCCCGCCGGACTTATTCGTCCAACTGACGATGGTGCCCGGCTTCACCTTCAGGTGCCGCGGCAGGATTTCGCCACCGATGATGACCGGCACGCGCTCGGCGGTGTCTTTAGAGCCCATGATGAAATTTTGCGCCAGCGTGCCGACATTGCCGCGGAAATCTTTCGCGGTGATGAGCATGCGGTGCATGCCCGGCTCCAGCGGCGCCTGCGGGTCCAGGGCGACGTAATAGTTGCCTTTTTTCGGGTCGAAGCGGATATTCGGCGTCAGCTCCTTGCCGTCCAGCCACATCGTCACCTGCGAGGGCTGCAGGCCGGAGCCTTCGTCCTCGATGGTGGCGCCGATGGACGCCACCCCGCTCTTCGCGTCGACGAACCCCTTGTCCGAGACGGTCGGGGCGACACCGGTGAACTGCGGCGGGTCGATATCGACCGACGCGGTGGAGAGATGGTACAGGTTGCCGTCGGTGCCGGGGAAATACACCTCGGTGCCGTCGATGGCCGGGTCGCCTACGTAGTTGTTCTGCGGCACCGGCGCGCCGTGCGGCGGGCGAATGCGGTACAGCCACTCCTGCTTGCCGGTCTCCTTGTCATACAGCGCCACCAGCCCGGACTGCATGCGCACCAGCACCTGCTTGCCGATGATAATCGGCCCACTCATCGGCACGGCCATGAGCGGGATGCCATTTTCCACCTTCTTCGCGGAGGTGGTGCGCGTCCACACCTGCTTGCCGGTCATCAAGTCCAGGCACATCAGCCGCGCCGAGCGGGTGGCCACGTAGATGCGGTTGCCGTCCAGCGTCACCGGCGCGGGCATGCGGTCCGGCAGCACCTGCATCCACCGGATCGGCGCCTCGCGGCTGGCCGGGTTCAACGCATAGATGGTATTCGTGGTATTCACCACCACGGTGGTTCTGCCGTCGGTCACCGGGGTCAGCGACACCAGCGAGTTCGGCAGCGCCACGTCCCACTTAATGACGCCGTCATCCACGCGGATGACCCGGCCGTCCGGGTAGCAAAGGATGAGCGATTTGCCGAAGAGCAGCGCGCCGGATTCCAGCTTGCCGCCCACGCGCGTGGTGCCCTGCGCCTTGCCGGTTTTGCGCTCCAGCCCCTCAACCGTGCCGTCTTTGGTGGTGAAGATCAACCCCTGATCGGTGACGGTGGGGCCGTTGCGAATGCCGCCGGACAATTCCGTCCGCCAGACCTGCCGTCCGGTGGCCGGCTCGCGAGCGGTAATGATGCCGCTGGGCGCGGTGACGATCACCTGGCCATCCAGCAGCAGGATATCGCCGAGGATATTCTCCGCCAACTCCTGATGCCACAGGTACTCGCCCGTCTCCACGGTAAAGCCAAAAAGGTAGCGGCCATAGGCACAGACGATGACGCCGTCGCTGACCAGCGCATTGGAGGGCGGAATGTTGACGAAGGCGGTGCCCAGGTAGGCTTTCCACACCACGGAGGGATTGGCAGGGAAGGTGACATCGGAAAACGAGCCCCGGTTGCCCGCGCCGCGCCCGCCCGTCCAGGGGGCGGCGAGGGCGACGGCCGCCACCAGCCACACAAGCAGGCCCACGCCGAATCGGCAGAAACGAATCATGCTGGACTCCTGTAGGGGGTGATGCCCCCGCGCGCGATACTTCGCGCCCACGATACCAGATTATATCCTGAGTCATACCCGGCTCACAAGGCGGGTATGCGCCTACTCCCGCGCATAACGCGCCCGGCCGTCCACATAGGCGTCGCCGCCCACGGTATCGTTGATGACGATGGCGGGGAAATCGACGACGGTGAGGCGGTAGATGGCTTCCGGTCCCAGCTCGGGGTAGGCCACTACCTCGGCGGACGTCACGCAGCAGCCGAGCAGCGCGCCCAGGCCGCCGATGGCCCCGAAGTATATGGCGCCGTGCTCCACACACGCCCGGCGCACCGCCTCCGCGCGGATGCCTTTGCCGATCATCCCGCGCAGCCCGCACGCGGCGATGAGGCGCGGGGCGTAAGCGTCCATGCGCCCGGAGGTCGTCGGCCCGGCAGCGCCAATGGGCCGGCCCGGCGGTGCGGGGGTGGGGCCGACGTAAAAGATCGTCTCGCCCGCCAGCGACACCGGCAGCGGTTCGCCGGCGTCCAGCAGCGCCACCAGCCGCCGATGCGCCGCGTCGCGCCCGGTGAGCAGCGCGCCGGACAGCCGCACGCTGTCCCCCGCCCGCAGCGCGCGGACGGCGTCATCGGTGAGCGGAAGCGAAACCGGGATGGGTTGCGTGGCCATAATGAGAGTATTTCGCGGTGGGGGGCAAAAGTCCTGTTATTCCTCTACCCGCGTGCTGCCACCGGCGGTGGCGTCCTCCAGCCGGGCAAGGAGAAAGAGGAGGGAGGAGAGGCGGTTGAGATAGGCGGGGATGGCGGGGTTCTGCAGCTTGCCGTCGCGGACCAGCGGGGCGACACGGCGCTCGGCGCGGCGGACGACGGTGCGCGCGACATCAAGCAGCGCGCCGCCGGGGGTGTCGCCGGGCACGATGAAGCCGTCGAAGGGCGGCGCCAGCGTGGCCAGGGCGTCGATCTCCGCCTCCAGCGCCGTCACGGCCGCTAGTTCGAGGCGGGTGGAGAGTTTGTCCGGCTTCGACGCGCCCACTTCGGCCATGATCGTCGACAGCTCGCGCTGCACGCGCAACAGCAGTTCTCGGCTGGCCAGGCGCGCCGCGAACGCCCGCCCCACACCGATGGCAGAGGACGCCTCATCCAGCGCCCCCAGCGCCTCGATGCGCGGGTCGTCTTTCGCCACCCGGCCGCCGCCGAAGAGGGCGGTGTCGCCGGTGTCGCCTTTGCCGGTGTACCACATGTTAGTGATCCGTTCTGTTAGAACTTGTTTGTAGTGGGCCACGCAGAGCGATGACTGTTTCTATCATCGGAGGCCACTCCGCCCTGGCTGCGTGGCTGACTACGAACGGGTTCTGGTGATGACTTTTCCTATACGCGTTTACTCGTTCCACGCGGTGAAGAACGCTTCGACGTTTTCCAGCGAGGTGAGGTAGTCGATTTCGCACTGGCCGATGAGGCCGCCGTTGCGGTAGAGTTTTGTCTTCATCTCGTGGGCGGCGGCGCGGATTTGCGCGGGGGTGCCGTAGGGGAGGAGGTTCTGGCGGTCGAGCTCGCCCCAGAAGGTGAGCTGGCCGGCGAAGGGGGCGACGGTGTCGATGCCCATGCACCACACCTGCGAGTTGAGGGCGTTGACGCCGCACTCGATGAGGTCGGGGTAGATGTCGATGATGTAGCCGTCGCTGTGGAAGAAGACGTATTTGCCGGCGTCGCGGGCGATGGCCATCAGCTCGCGGTAGACGGGTTTGTAGAATTTGCGCCATTGCTCGGGGTGGATGAGCAGCGCGCGCTGGCTGCCCCAGTCGTCGGCGAACTGGATGGCATCGACGTCGTAGGTGACCAGTTTTTCAACGAGCTTGCGGTAGAAGGCCAGCAGCCGGTCGCGCAGTTCGTAAACTTCGTCGCTCTCCTCCGCCAGGTCCATATACAGGTTTTCCGTGCCGCGCAGGAACTGCATGCGCTCGAAGGGGTTGCCGCCGCCGCCGATGATGAACTTGTCGCGGTTGTTGTCGAGGTGGGCGGCCGCGTTATCCCAGCCACTGTCGAGGGAGTCCATCGGCCACTGGAAGCCGCGCATGACGGCGTAGTCGGCGAACACCGGCTTCTTCACCTCGCCGATGATGCCCTCATCCAGGTTCAGCCACTCGCAGCCCCAGGCATCAGTGTAGGTGCCCAGGGCGTTGGTGCCGATGCCCAGGTAGGGGTTGGCGGACCAGAGGCCGGCGAAATCGGTGGGGTAGCGCGCGGTGATGGCGCTCATCTCCGCTTCCCGGCCCTTCCACCCGCGTCCCAATATCCAGCAATCCAGCGGGATGCGGTCGGGACCGGTGAAATCTAACGTGGCGATGACGCGTTCACGACTATTCATGTGGTATGGCAGCCTTTCCTGTCACCGGACCCCTCCCCCAGCCCCTCCCCGAACCGGGTGAGGGGGGTACCGGCGAATATGACAGTTCTATAGGATTTGTTAGCGGTGCTGTCGTGCGCCCCCTCACCCCTGGCCCCTCTCCCCGAGGAGAGGGGAGGAGTCATCGGGTATGGTGCCCCCTCGCCCGATTCGGGGAGGGGGCCGGCGACAGCTTCCGTTTTCGATGTTAATTACACTCCGCCACCAGCGGCCCCGCCAACTCATCCAGGAAGAAGAGGCGGCCGGGGAGGGTGGGCATGAAGGAGCTGGGCACCCACGGGTCGGGGCCGTAGCGCAGGGTCATCCAGAAGCTCATGCCCTGCCACTGCATGCCGCGGCTCAGGGTGCCGTCGGCGCCGCCGATGATGCGGTCGGCCTGCAGGAAGAGGCCGGGGCCGATGGTGTTGGCGCGGCAGGGCACCAGCGTGGTGCGGCTCTTAAAACTGGTGATAGCGTTCTGCTCGATGGTGAGCGGGTGCAGTTTCGCGCCCAGTCGGTGGGTCTGCTTGCGCCATTCGTCGGCGCAGCAGTATTCGGCGGCGAAGTGCGGCTCCCAGAAGGCGATGTGGCAGACGCGGCCGATGCCGAAGATGACCTGCAACTCGGCGCCGTCGGCCTTCAGCGCGGCGATGCGCTCGGCGTAGGTGGGCAGCATCGACTTCACCGCGAAGTGGCGCTGATTAGCCGGCACCGTCAGCTCGCCCAGCGGGCCGTAGAACGCGCCTTCCATGGCGTATTGGAAGGCGCCGGGATTGTCGGACGGCAGAGTGTTGCCGTCGCCGTCGCTCCACTCATCCATGTTGAAGCCGTAGACGTGGTCACACTTCACGCCCCATTCCTTGAGGAAGTAGACCGCCCACTTGTACATGCCCATGGGGCCGACGGGCAGGATGAGCGCCAGCTTCTTCCCCTCCTCGCGGGTGCGGCAAATCTGCATGGCGATCTCGTGCCCCAGCATGGTGTCGAAATCGCCCAGCGACGCGCAAGGGATGGGGGTGAAGTCGGCGTGCCACCACGGCTGCCGCTCCAGCACCGTCTCCGGCGCATGGCTGCAGCAGGCATCGATCTTCGCCAGGTCCCACCCCGCGGGGAAGAACCCCTCCAGCAGCGAGCCGGCCAGCGTGCTGATGAGGGTGATGTTGTCGGTGCTCATATTAGCCTCCGTGAGGGACGAATTTACAGGATGTCAGGATGGATTAGGATATTTATCCCCTGCGGGGGAAAGTCCTGCTCTGCGAGGGAAGTGCCGGAATAATTGGGGAAGATGATTTTTTACCGCAGAGGACTCAGAGAAGATGGGTTATGCCTCCTTGGGGAATGAATTGACAGGATGATCAGGATGGTTAGGATGTTCCCCTGCGGGGGGAAGACCTGCTGGATTGCATGGCTCCGGCGGCGGAGAGCGGGAAATGGGTACAGCAACGAATTTCCTGACAATACAGATATCCGAGTGCCATGCGCAAGGTCGGGAAATTCGTTACAGTCCCCATTTCAGCCATCCACTTGCAGAATCTGTCTCCACCATTCCGCTTCACGTGCCGAGGTCAGCCGGAATAATCCTGACCATCCTATTCATCCTGTTAATTCCCTACGCCCCTTTCATCATGTCCAGCGTGCGCCGCAGGCGGTAGGCTACATCGGCTTTGCCGAGGACTTCCATCATGTGGAAGAGCGACGGGCCTTTGGCGCGGCCGCTGAGGGCGGCGCGGGTGGGGTGGATGACCTTGCCGGCGCCGACGCCCAGCTCCTCGGCGATCTGGCGGACGGCCTCTTCCAGCTTCTCGGCGGTGAAGTCGGCGTCGGGCATCGCCTCGATGCGCTCGACCAGCTTATACAGCGCCGGGCGCACGTGCTCGGGCGCGGGACGCAGCCACTTCGTCACCACTTCGTCGTCGTAGGGGAAGTTCGGGTTGAACATGAAGCCCACGAGATCGGGGAACTCGGCCAGCGTGCGCACCTTCTCCTGCTCCAGCGCGATGCACTGCTTCGCGAAGGCCTGCTCCTCGGGCACGGGCTGCGCCGGCAAGATGCCCGCCCCGACGAGGAACGGCTCCACCAGCGGGTAGAGCGCGTCCACCGCCATCGCGCGGATGTAGACGCCGTTGAGCCAGCGCAGCTTCTCCAGGTCGAAGACCGGGCCCGAGGTGTTGAAGCGGTCGAAGGTGAATTTTTCGATCAGCTCATTGAGGTCGAATACCTCTTTCTCCTCGGGGTGCGACCAACCGAGCAGTGCGAGGAAATTGAGCAGCGCCTGCGGCAGGATGCCCTCCGCCTGGTACCAGCGCAGCGAGGTGTGGCCCTGGCGCTTGCTGATCTTGCTGCGGTCGGCGTTGCGCAACAGCGGGAAATGCGCGTATTGCGGCACGTCCCAGCCGAACATGCGGAAGAGGGTGATGTGCTTGGGCGTGCTGGAAATCCACTCCTCGGCGCGGGTGATATGGGTGATCGCCATCAGGTGATCATCCACCACCGTAGCCATGTGGTAGGTGGGGAAGCCGTCGGCTTTCATCAACACCTGGTCATCGATGAGGGCGTTCTCAAAGCTCACCTCGCCGCGGATGAGATCGCGGAATGACGTGGCGCCCTCGCGCGGCATCTGCATGCGGATGACATGCGACTCGCCGTCGCGCACCCGCTGGGCGCGCTCCGCGGCGGTCATGCTATCCAGGCAGTGGCGGTCATACATCGTCGATTCACTCGCCGCCTCCTGCGCCGCGCGCATCTCCGTCAGCCGCTCCTTCGTGCAAAAGCAGTAGTAGGCGTGCCCATCGGCCACGAGCTGGTCGGCGTAGTGCTTATACAGCGCCAGCCGCTCGCTCTGCACATACGGCGCATACGGGCCGCCGATCTCCGGGCCTTCGTCCAGCGAGATGCCCAACCAGCGCATCGCCTCGAGGATATTGTGCGCCGAGCTTTCCTTGAAGCGCTCGCGGTCGGTGTCATCAAGCCGCATTATGAATTGCCCGCCGTTGTGCCGGGCAAAGGCGTAGTCGAACAGCCCGATGTAAGCGGTCCCCACATGAGGATCGCCCGTCGGGGAAGGCGCAATGCGCACGCGTACGGGTGTGTCTGTCATAGCGCTGGTATTGTAGCAGAGAACGGGGAAGATGAGGAGATGAAGAAGTGAAGAGGTGACGGGGTGACGCGCATTTTCCTTCCCCATGATGAAGCATTATCAATCTCCATATGTCCCATCCGACCTATCCGCCCACCACGCCGGGATCAACCCCTCACTATTTGCACGTATACCGAAGAAGGCATCCCTCGCTGATTATCGAATAATCGCTGCACGAGGATCTGACCATGTTACATCTCTATGTGAATCCTACCGCCGCCCCCGGTGGCGATGGCTCGGAAGCCCGCCCCTTTGCCTCGCTGGACGCTGCGCGGGATACCCTGCGCGGCGCGGCGGCGGGCGCCACCGTTTGGCTGGCGGCGGGAGATTACTGGCTAGCGGACACCTTCACGTTGTCCCTGGCGGACGGCGGCAGCGCGAACGCGCCGGTGACATACCGGGGCGCGCCGGACGCGCGGTTGCTGGGTGGGCTGCCCGTGCGCGACTTCCGGCCGGTGACCGACCCCGCGGCGCTGGCGCGGCTGGACCCGGCGGCGCGAGAGCACGTGCGGGTGGCCGACCTGCGCGCGGCGGGGGTGGCGGACATGGGCCGCTTCAGCCGCCGGGGGTTCAACTGCCCCATCACCCCGGCGCACCTGGAACTTTTTTACGGCGGGCGGCCGATGACGGTGGCGCAGTGGCCGAAGGCGGGGACATTCACCCACATCGCCGACGTGGTGGCGCCGCGTCCGAGCGAATGGGACGAGCGCGTGGGCGAGTTGAGCGGCGGCTTCATCTATGACGGCGACCGTCCGGCGCGCTGGGCGTCCACCGGGGACCTGTGGGTGCATGGCTACTGGTGCTACGACTGGGCAAACAGCTATGAACGGGTGGTAAGCCTGGATACGGCGACGCGCGCCATCCACACCGCGCCGCCGCACGGGCAATACGCCTTCAAGCCCGGCCAGCGCTTCTACTTCCTCAACATCCTCGAGGAACTGTCTGATCCGGGCGAATATTACCTCGACGCGGCCAACGGCCTGCTCTACTTCTGGCCGCCGGAGGAGGGGCAGGAAGCCATCGTCTCCGTGCTGGAGGGACCGCTGATCCACGTGGACGGAGCGTCACATCTCACCATTGAGGGCCTGACGCTGGAGGCAGGGCGCGGCAGCGGCATCGCGGTGGACGGCGGGACCGACGTGCGCATCGCGCGGTGCGCGCTGCGCAACCTGGGCAACCTGGGCATCGTCATTCGCGGCGGTACGGGGCATGCGGTATATGGGTGCGAGGTGTCCGCCACCGGCGACGGCGCCATCGATATCGCCGGCGGCGACCGCGAGACGCTGACCCCGGCGGGCCACGCGGTGGAGCAGTGCCACCTGCATCACTACGCCCGTTGGTCGCGCACCTACCAGGCGGGGGTGCACGCCCACGGCGTGGGCATGTGCCTCGCGCGCAACCTCATCCACGACGCGCCGCACAAAGGCATCCTCTACTGGGGCAACGACTTCACCATCGCGGAAAACGAGATCTACCGCGTGTGCCTGGAGACGGGTGACGCCGGGGCCATTTACACCGGCCGCGACTACACCTTCCGCGGCAATGTCGTGCGCGACAACTTCATCCACCACATGGGCGGGCTGGGGCTGGGCACCAGCGCCATCTACATGGACGACTGCGTGAGCGGGCACGAGATATCCGGCAACACGGTGTGGGGCGGCGACGCCATCTGGCTGGGCGGCGGGCGTGACTTCCACATCCACGACAACGTCTTCATCGACTGCAAAGGCGCCGTCTGCTTCGACGCCCGCGGCATCAGCCCCCACGCGATCTGGCAGAAGATGGTGAACGAGACGATGCGCGAGCGCATTGACGCCATGCCCTGGGCGGCGGCGGTGCCGGAGATCGCCGCCATCTTCCCGCATTACGCCGCCGGCGGCGGCGTGCCCCCGGAGGGCAACATCGTCGAGGACAACCGGTGCGTCGGCTGCGAGCCGGTGCGCTACGGCTGGCCCGAGGATGCGGTGAACAAACCCTGGCTGGCGCTGCGCGGCAATGTGACGGTGGAGAAATCCGCCTTCGTCGACGCCGCCTGGGGCGATTTCCGCCTGCGACCCGACGCGCCCATGGCGGGCATCACCGACCATTCGCCCGCGCTGGTGCGCAGCCGGATGGAGATCGCGGAGCAGACTGCGGAAACCGTCACGCTGCGCCTGGGCCTGCGCAACGACGGCGCCATCCCCGTCACAGGCGTGATGCTGCTGCCGGATGGCGCGCGCTGGGCCTACGCGTTGGCGCCGGGCGAGATGACCGAATGCACCCTCACTATTCCCGCGCCCGACAAGGCGCGCGACGTGGAAGCCTATGATATCGACGGCACGGCGCGGCCGGCGCGGGTGAAGGTGGTGATCGCATGACCAGCCGCGCACGCGCAATGGTATGCACTATTCCACTTCCGGCCCCTTCGCGCGGCCCTCACCCCCAACCCCTCTCCCAATTTTGGGAGAGGGGAGTGAGAGCGATATCGGAAACACATGCTGTGGTATCTATCGGTCACCCCTCGCCCAAGCTTGGGAGAGGGGAGGGGGGTGAGGGCCGAGCGACGGCATCGTGGCCGATTTCATACAAACCGCCGCACGTGCGCGGCTCCACAGGATCTCGTCCGTCCACAGGATGTACCGTGACTAATTTGTTGAGAACCTGCCACCTGTTCTGATCTTCCTGCCGTACCATATTCGCGAACAGGAGGAACAACGATGGCGCTTCAGGTAACGAGTTCGGCACTCACGGAGGGGGCGGAGCTGGCGCGGCGGCACACCTGCGACGGCGAGAACCTGTCGCCGCCGCTGGCGTGGCGCGGCGTGCCGGAGGGGGCGGAGAGCCTGGTGGTGTTCTGCGAGGATCCGGATGCCCCGCATGGGCCATTCATCCACTGGGTGCTGTTTAACCTGCCCGCCAACACGGTAGAGCTGCCGGAAGGCGTGCCGATCCGCGAGACGTTGCCCGCGGGCGGGGTGCAGGGGGTGAACAGCGCGCTGACCATCGGCTACAGCGGCCCCTGCCCGCCGCACGGGCAGACGCACCACTACCACTTCCGCCTTGTCGCGCTGGACTGCCGTCTGGAACTGCCCCCGCGCGCCACCCGCAACCAGGTGATGCGCGCCATGCAGGGCCACATCCTGGCGGAAGGCCGGCTGGTAGGCCGCTACAGGCGTGCGGAAGCGCGGGCGGCGTAGACGATCAGGCGTGATGATCGGCGAGACGCGCCCGCAGCCACGCTGCCGCCTTCCGGAACGCCTTCCCCCGGTGGCTGATGGCGTTTTTCTCCGCCAGGGTCATCTCCGCCGTGGTGCGTGCCTCGCCGGTGGGTTGGAAGATGGGGTCGTAGCCGAAGCCGTCGGCGCCGCGGGGGGCGCGGGTGATGGCGCCGTCCACCGTTTCCTCGATCTCCGCCAGCACGCCGGCGGGGGTGGCGATGGCCACGGCGCAGTGGAAGCGCGCGGCGCGGCGGTGGTCCGGCACGTCGCGCAGCAGCGCGAGCAGTTTTTCATTCCGTTCCGCGTCGGTGGGGCCGAAACGCTTGGAGAAGACGCCCGGCGCGCCGTCCAGCGCGTCCACCGCCAGGCCGGAGTCATCGGCCAGCGCCGTCAGGCCAGTGGCACGGGCGGCGGCCAGCGCCTTCAGCCGGGCGTTTTCCATGAAGGTGTCGCCGGTTTCCGCGATGTCCAGCTCCGGCGCCACGTCCGCCAGCGTCACCACGCGCACCGGCAGATCGCCCAGCACCGCCGCGATTTCCCGCGCCTTGTCTCGATTCTGTGTCGCCACCAGAAGGATTTCTATCATAGGCTATATTGTGCCGTCGGAATCGCCGGCTGGCAAGAGGAGCGATGATGCATATCACCCTGCACGAGATCCATGCCATCCTCATGCGGGCCGACTACCCCGCCTCAAAGCGGGAGTTGATCGCGTTCGTGCACACGGAAGGATATCCTGAGGAGGTGGCGCGCCGGCTAGAGGCCATTCCCGAGCATGAATATGGCTCGGTGGATACGGTGATGGATACGCTGGGCCACCAAGATTAACAAATCTTAATGATTATCCCTCGCCGGCGGGGGAATAACCTGAGTACCAATCCCGGCCGTCGCCGGACGGTCCGGCCGGACGCCGGCATGGCGGGATTTTGCCGATAGAGGCGCATTTACGCCGGAGAGGAGGTGAGGATGAATGGAGGATGACAGCCGGTCTTTTTGGGACCAGGCCTTGTGGGTCGACGAGCAGCAAAAACCGGAACCGCAACCCGCGGAGACACCCGAATTATTTTTTATCTTCGATTATGAGCTGCCGCCGAACCTCTTCCCCGGCCCCGCGCCACAACAAGCCTACGAGCACTAATCATCCAGGGACGCGTCGCCCTCCCGAGTATTCGGGAGGGCGACGCGCATTCCGCTGAGTATCAACGATCCTGTCGCCGGTCGCGCCTTTCCGCTGAACGCCGTTTTCTGCTACAATAGGACCGCAGGAACACACGCTATGGCATACGTCACCATCAACGCAGAGGCCTGCAAGGCCTGTCTGCTCTGCATCGAGTATTGTCCGCGCGAATCGCTGGCCCCGGCCGCGTCGATGAACCGCCGGGGAGTGCATCCCGCCGAGCAATCCGCGCCCGACCGCTGCACCGGCTGCCGCATCTGCGCCCTCATGTGCCCGGATGTCTGCATCGAAGTGTATAAGGACGCCCCGCCCACCACGGAAAAGACATAAGCTATGACCACGCGCCAACTGATGAAGGGGAACGAGGCCATTTGCCGCGCCGCCATCGATGCCGGCTGTTCGGCGTTTTTCGGCTACCCGATCACCCCGCAAAACCAGATTCCCGAGTACCTTTCCGCGCTCATGCCGCAGCACGGCCGCGTGTTTTTGCAGGCCGAGAGCGAGGTGGCGGCCATCAACATGGTCTACGGCGCCGCCGCCACCGGCGTGCGGGTAATGACCTCCTCCAGCAGCCCGGGTATCAGCCTGAAGCAGGAAGGCATCTCCTACATCGCCGGGGCCGAGCTGCCGGCGGTGATCGTGAACGTGCAGCGCGGCGGGCCGGGTCTGGGCAATATCGCGCCGTCGCAGGCCGATTATTTCCAGGCCACCCGCGGCGGCGGACATGGCGACTACCGCACCATGGTGTTGGCGCCCAGCACGGTGCAGGAGATGTATGACCTGACCCGCGACGCCTTCGACCTGGCCGACAAATACCGCAACCCGGTACTCATCCTCTGCGACGCCGTGCTGGGGCAGATGATGGAGGCGGTGTCGATCACCCGCGAGCCCATTCCCGTGCCGCCGCCGCACCCGTGGGGCACGCGCGGCACGCGCAAGGGCAACCGCACCATCGTTAACTCGCTCTACATCATCCCGGAAGATTTGGAGGCGTTCAACGCGCGCATGGCCGCCAAGTACGAGTGCATGGCCGGCGAAGACGTGCGCTACGCCGAGGATATCCCCGCCGACGCGCAGGCGGTCTTCATCGCCTACGGCAGCGCCGCGCGCGTGTGCCAGACGGCGGTGATGCAGCTTCGCGCGCGGGGCATCGCCGTGGGCCTCTTCCGTCCCATTACCCTCTTCCCCTTCCCCACCACCCAGGTGCGCGCCCTCGCCGACCGCGTGCCGCACCTGTTGGCGGTGGAGATGAGCCTGGGCCAAATGGTGGAAGACGTCCGCCTCGCCGTGAACGGCCACGTCCCGGTGCACTTTTATGGCCGCACCGGCGGCGTGGTGCCCACGCCCGACGAGGTGGCAGCGGCGATGGTGCAGGTAATACGGGGGGAAGGATAATAGGAGAGGGTGGTTCCGGCGCTGCAGGCGGAAAAATGGTGACAGGAACCGTTTTCCTGCGAGTGCGTAACCGATAAACCTGTCCTGGACTTAGGAAAACGGTTGCAGTCACCATTTTTCCGCGGGGTTGATTGCTCGGGGCGGGAGCAACAGCGGGGGACAGCCCCCGGACATGTGGACTTGGGACGATGGACTGAGGACTTTGACTCATGATTGGTGTCATTTTCGATCTCGACGGTGTGCTGGTGGACACCGCGGAATATCATTACCGGGCGTGGCAGGCGCTGGCGGATCGCATCGGCGTGCCGTTTGACCGCCGGGCGAACGAGGCGCTGCGCGGGGTGGACCGCGAGCAGTCGCTGCTGCGGCTGCTGGGCACGCATGCCGACCGCTTCTCCGCCGAGGAGCAGGCGCGCTTCTGCACGGAGAAGAACGCCGATTACGTGCAGTTGATCGAGATGATCACCCCGGCCGATCTTTTGCCCGGCGCGGAGACGCTGCTGCGGGCGCTGCGCGCGGCGGGCATCCCGGCGGCGGTGGGGTCATCCAGCAAGAACGCGCCCGCCGTCATCCAGCGGTTGGGCATCCGCGATCTCATTGAGTTTATCGTGGACGGCAACCAGGTGGCGCAAGCGAAACCCGACCCCGAACTCTTCCTCCTCGCCGCGGCGCGCATCGGCGTGATGCCCGCGCACTGCGTGGTGGTGGAAGACGCGGAAGCCGGCGTGCAGGCCGCGCTGGCCGGCGGCATGTTCGCCATCGGCATCGGCGACCCCGCCCGCGTGGGCGCCGCCCACCGCGTCTGCGCCTCGGTCGCGGAAATATCGGTCGAACTGGTGCGCGAGGTGGCATCGGCGAAGCCGGTGTCAGCCTGACCGGGATATACAGGAACTCTGACCATGACCGTAACAGAAGCCATGACCAACAAAACCTTTGCCCGCACTGAAGGATTAAGCGACGCGCCGATGCATTACTGCGCGGGGTGCTCGCACGGCATCGCCCACCGCCTGGTGGCGGAGACGCTAAACGAGATGGGCGTGCTGGAGCGCACGGTGGGCGTGTGCCCGGTGGGCTGCGCGGTGTTTGCCTACGATTATTTCAACATGGATATGATCCAGGCGTCGCATGGGCGCGCCCCGGCGGTGGCCACCGGCGTCAAGCGCACGCTGCCCGACGCGGTGGTCTTCACCTACCAGGGCGACGGCGACCTGGCCTCCATCGGCATCGCCGAGATTATCCACGCGGCGGCGCGGGGCGAGCTGTTCACCACCATCTTCATCAATAACGCGGTCTACGGCATGACCGGCGGGCAGATGGCCCCCACCACGCTGGTGGGCATGCCCACCTCCACCTCGCCGTTGGGCCGCGCGCCCGGCCTCGCCGGCTACCCCATCCGCGTCAGCGAAATGCTCGCCACCCTCGACGGCGCCGCCTACATCGCCCGCCAGACGGTGAACTCGCCGAAGGGCGTGAACGCGACGAAAAAATCGCTGCGCGCCGCCTTCCAGGCCCAACTCGACGGCAAAGGCTTCACCTTCGTCGAAATCCTCGCCTCCTGCCCCACCTGGTGGGGCCGCTCGGCCAAGGAGTCGATGGAGTGGATCGACAGCGACATGAGCGCCCAGTATCCGCTGGGCGTACTGCTGGATCGGACGCAGTAGTCATGCCCCCCATTTTGCATCCCGATCTGCATCTCCCCGCCATCGAGGCATTGGACCTGACGCTGCTGCGCGAACGCGGCATCCGCGGGGTGCTGCTCGATCTCGACAACACGCTGACGCCGTGGAAAAGCCGCGAGATGACCCCCGCCGTGGCGGCGTGGGTGGCGGCGCTGGCGGTGGCGGGCATCGGGGCGTGCGTCGTGAGCAACGCGGCCACCGCGCGCCGCGTGCAGTCGGTGGCGGATGTCCTCAGTCTGCCGTGGATTACCCGCGCGCTGAAGCCATTGCCCTATGGCTTTCGCCGCGCCATGGCCCTGCTGGACACCACGCCCGACACCACCGCGGTCATCGGCGATCAGCTCTTCACCGACATCCTCGGCGGCAACCGCCTGGGCCTCTTCACCATCCTTGTCGACCCCATCTCCCCGCGTGAGGCGCTGTTTACCAGGCTGGTGCAGCGCCCGCTGGAACGCATGCTGGGACGGAAACCGGTGGAACGGTAATTTGCACCGGTTGATCCGTAGTCACCATCTGGAACAGGGCGGGAGCCCGGCTCGACCTTCTATCAAGCCTGTCCTATACTCGGCCGGGCTCCCGCCCAATGCCGTTACAATAAGGATTTTCTTCCCGCCGTGTTCACCTCTCCCCCAGCCCCCTCCCCTACACGGTGAGGGGAGATGATTCGGAAACATGACGACACGATGGGCTTTCTCGTCAGCAGAGCAAGCTTATGATAATGGCATTGGGGCTCTCGTCCTGTTCCAGACAGTGACCATCTCTCATGACGACGCGTAATTGCTCCGCCATCGCACGTTTTCCTGTATAATACCCCTCGGAGTCGGCCAGGTGGTTGCGCTGATGTGAATCGGCGAGGAAAGTCCGGACTCCGCAGGGCAGTGTGCTCGCTAACGGCGAGGCGGGGTGACCCGACGGAAAGTGCAACAGAAAAATACCGCCGTGATGTGGTGCGTTTGACGGTGTGCGATGTTCGTCCTGAACGAGCATGCCGTGCATCACGCACGGCAAGGGTGAAATGGTGCGGTAAGAGCGCACCGGCGGCGTGGTGACACGTCGGCCTGGCAAACCCCACGCGGAGCAAGGAACAGTAGGGATGCCCCCGTACCCAATCGGGGAGTGGTGGCCCGCCATAGACATCCGGGTGTTCCGCACGAGGCGTCCGGCAACGGCCGTCCCAGATAGATAACCACCCACGACAAAATCCGGCTTACCGGCCGACTCCGACGATTTAGGGAATAGGGAACAGGGATTAGGGGCGCCCGGGATTATTTCCCGGGCGCCGAGTATTTGGTGGGAGGGTTTCCGCTTCCTTCGCCGAAAGGCGAAAACAGAATCATGTCACGCCCCCTCACCCCTGGTCCCTCTCCCCGAGGAGAGGGGAATCGGTTGTGGTTGATGGCATGCTCGTCCCCTCTCCTCGGGGAGAGGCGCAGGGGTGAGGGGGCGTGACACACAGAGGAGTTCTCCATGCGTAAAAACCCCACCCCCTGGAATGCGAACGAACCGGGGCGGAACTGGCATCTGGACGTGTATTTCGGGCTGCATTATGACCTGCACGCCGGCGAGAAGGATACCGAGCTGGGCGCGGCGCTGACATATGAGCACCTGCGCGCCGAGTTGGAGAAGGTGCGGCCGGACTGGGTGCAGTGCGACTGCAAGGGCCATGCCGGCTGGACGAGCTGGCCGACAGCGGTGGGCAGCACCTCGCCGGGGGTGGTGAACGACGCGTTGCGCATCCACCGCGACGTCACCCGCGACCTGGGGTTGCCGCTGGTGATGCACTACTCCGGGGTGTGGGACAACCGCGCCATCGCGCTGCACCCGGAGTGGGCGCGGGTAGGCCCGCCGGGCGAACCGGCGGGGAAAGAGGGCTTCGTCACCGGCGGCACCTGCAACCTGAGTGGCTACACCGACGAGCTGATGATCTCGCAACTGCTGGAGCTCATCGACAACTACGACGTGGATGGCTTCTGGGTGGACGGCGAGAACTGGGCGGTGCGCGCCTGCTACTGTGACCGCTGCACCGGCGCCTTCACCGCGGAAACCGGTATCAGCGAGATCCCGGCGACGCCGGACGCGCCGCACTGGGCGGAGTGGGCGGCCTTCCACCGCCGGCTGTTCGAGGCGCATGTGCGGAAATACACCGACGCCGTGCACGCGCGCAAGCCGAGTTGCCTGGTGTGCAGCAACTGGATGTATACCGTGGGCGAACCGGACGCGGTCAAAGTGCCGGTCGACTACCTCAGCGGCGACTTCTCCTGGGCATGGGGACTGAACAGTTCGCTCATCGAGGGGCGCTTCATGGAGAGCCGCGGGCTGAGCTGGAACCTGATGGCGTGGGGCTTCACCACCACCGAGGGCGGCATGGGCGGTTGGACCTTCAAGCCGGCGGCGCATCTGTGCCAGGAGGCGGCCTCCGTCATCGGGCTGGGCGGCGCCTTCCAGATTTACGACAACCCGCAGCGCAGCGGGCACCTCACCAACTGGCACCAGGATACCCTCGCCGAGGTGGCGCGCTTCTGCCGTGCCCGTCAGCCGTGGTGCCAGGGAACCGACAGCGTGCCGCAGGCGGCGGTGCTGCACGCGGCGTCGCACTTCTACAACCGCGCCGGCGAGGTCATCATGGCCGCCTGGCAGGGCGCCCAGGCGCCGGTGAACGGCGCGCTGCACGCGCTGCTGGACAACGGCTGCCAGGTGGACGTCCTCTCCGAGGAAGGATTGGTCGAGCGCATCAGCGATTACGCGCTGGTAGTGGTGCCCGAGCAGACAAACCTGCCTGATGCCGTGAAGCAGGCGCTGGCCGACTATGTGCAATACGGCGGCACGGTGATCATCAGCGGCGCGACCGTGGCGGCCGACTTCGGCGAGCTGGCCGGCGTGGCGCCGGAGGGCGAGGCGAATGAGGGCTATTTCTACGTGCAGGTGGGCCGCGAGGCCACCACGCTGAAAGGCCCGCGCCAGCCGGTGGCGCTGCACGGCGCAGAGACCGTGCGCGTGGTGATGAAGCAGCAGGAACCCGGCTACAATGACACCGACGCGCCGGTCATCACCCTGCGCCAGGTAGGGCACGGCCAGGTGCTGGCCATCCATGCTGCCTTTTTCAGCCACTACGCCGCCACCCACTACCCGCGCACACGGGCGCTGGTAGGCGAGTTGCTGGACGTGCTCGACCCCGACTTCCTCGTCGAGCTGGACGCCCCCGCGCGGGTGCAGCTCATGCTGCGCCGTAAAGGCTCGATGCTCATCGCCCACCTCTTCAACACCGGCTCGGCCCACCCCACCGGCCCGCAGCAAAGCATCGTGGAAGAAGTGCCGCCCGTCGGCCCCGTCGCGCTGCGCGTCGCGCTGCCCTCCCGCCCAACATGCGTCTACCTGGCCCCGCGCATGGAAGGCCTCACCTGGGAATGGGCGGATGGTGTGCTGGCGGTGACGGTGGAATCAGTCGGCATCCTCGACAGCGTGGTGATCGAGGCGTAGGCCCCGGTCGGCCGCACGCAACAACGCCCCCGCTGTTCGGCAACGGGGGCGTTGTTATTTTCCAATCCGATAGCGGCTACACCGTCGACTCTTCCGGTCCTTCCGCCGCGGCAGTCTCCATCACCTCGGACTCGGAACTCAGGATCGCGGACTCAGGACTGATAACAGGTTGCGGCGCGATCACCCCTTCGTCTTCCAGCACGGTGCGCAGCGAGACGAGGGCGACTTCAATCTGGTCGTCTTTCGGCTCGGCAGTGGTCAGGCGCTGCAGCAGCATGCCGGGGTAGACGAGCACCGTCAGCAGCAGGTTCTGGCGGAAGCGTCCGGCCAGGCGGATCAGCTCGTAGGCGACGCCGGCGATGAGGGGGATCATCAGCAGCCGCGAGGCGAAGCGGATGAATACATTCTCCGGCCAGCCGAAGGCGGCGTGCATGAGGATGCCCACCACGAAGAAGAGGAAGATGAAGCTGGTGCCGCAGCGCGGGTGGATGCGGCTATACGGCCGCACCGCGTCCACGGTCAGCGCGGCGCCGGCCTCGTAGCCGTTCACCACTTTGTGCTCGGCGCCGTGGTAGGCGAAGACGCGCTGCACCTCTTTCGAGCGGCCCACCACCAGGATGTAGCCGATGAGCATCAACACGCGTCCCACGCCCTCGGCGATATTGTAGAGGAAGGTGGGCACGGTGGGGATGAATTGCTCCAGCAGCGGCTTGCCCGACGCGCCCTTGTCCGGATGGAAGGGCAGGAAGCCGGACAGCCATGACGGCAGCAGGATAAACAGCCCGATGGCCAGCGCGATGGAGAAGGCGATGGTGAGCGCGTAGGCCAGCGGCGTCGGTTTCGGCTGCTGCGGTTCGCCTTCCATCGCCAGGTCGGCCGACCACATGAGCGTTTTATAGCCCAGGCGCAGGGAATCGACGAGGGCGGGGGTGCCGCGCAAAAAGACCAGCCGCCAGATGGGGTGGCGGGTGAAGGCATCCACCAGCCCCCGCTGCACCACGATGGTTCCATCGGGTTTGCGGCAGGCGGTGGCCACGTGCGCCTTCCCCCGGATCATCACGCCTTCGATGACGGCCTGTCCACCATATGCTGAACGAGACGACATAGCATTCCTTTGTATATCCGCGCCGACTCTCCGGGGGCGGAGGACGCGGTGGTAATTGCCCACGAGCAATATACCCAAAACACAGGCCCCCCGCGCAAGGATGGTCGCGACGAGGGGCCCGATATCACAGGGACAGGGCTACTTTCCGGCTTTTTCACGCTGTTCGCGGAAGTTGGCATACTTCTTGTTGAAGCGCTCGACGCGGCCCGCGATGTCCATAATCTTCTGCTGCCCGGTGTAGAACGGGTGGCAGGCCGCGCAGATTTCCACGCGCAGCTCTTTCTGGGTGGAGCGCGTCTCAAAGCTGTTGCCGCAGGCGCAGGACACTTTCGTCACTACATAGCCCGGATGGATGCCAGATTTCATGTCATTCTCCTCAATCACGATCGAGACAGATCGCCCGATCGATATGATACGCTCGAACCCGCGCACGCGGCATGCCACGCTCACCAGTCCGGCAGAGCAGTATACCACAGGCGTAGCGGGGATGCAACGGCGGCATGCGCCAAAGACACCGGCTGGATGGATGGTCACCGTCTGGAACCGGACGAAAGCCCCAATGCCATAAAATTCTGTGTTTGAGAGCCCCATGACATCGCCATATTACCTAATCATCTCCCCTCCCCATGTAGGGGAGGGGACTGGGGGAGAGGTTGCGCGTGGCGGTCGAGAGCCCGTATTTGAACGGCATTGAGGCTTCCGCCCTGTTCCAGACAGTGACCATACACAAACCGAATTAAATAATCGAGGCCGGCACGTCGCGATACTGGATCACCGCGCCGGTGAGGTTGGCGCGGGTGAGGTCGACGCCGGTGCAGTCAGCGCGCACCAGGTCGGCGTTGGCGAAGTCGGTATGGTCCGCGCGGGATTCGCGCAGGTCGGCGTCGCGTAGGATGGCCTCGCGAAAGACGGCGCCGCGCAGCAGCGCGTAGCGCAGATCGGCGCCGGTAAGGCGGGTGCGGGTGAAGTCGGCCTCGCCGCAGTCGGCATAGAGGAGCAGCGCGCGCGTGAAATCGCTGCCGATGGCGTCGGCGCGGGTGAAGCGGGCGCGGCGCAGATCGGTTTTCCACGCCACTACATTGTAGAGTAGCGCGCCGGAGAAATTCGCCTGCAGCGCGACGGCGCCGGTGAGCACCGCATCGATGAGCGTGGCGCCGACGAAATTCGCCTTCGACAGGTCGGCGCCGTTCAGGTGCGCCTCGATGAGCAGCGCTCCGTGAAAGGTGGCGCCGTGCAGGTCGGTGCCGCGAAAATCGGCCCCGGTGAGGTTGACACCGGTGAAATTAACCCCGCCCAGTGCCGCGCCGCGCAGCGACACGCCGCTGAGATCCGGTCGGCGCACCGCGCGGTTCGCTCGCCGCCAGGCATTCCAGGCGGCCGTGCCATTCCGCAGAATCTGCAACAGTGCGTCATCGGCCATGGGTCACCTCCCCTGTTGATCCGGGATGATTATTAGAACTTCGTCGACACGTCTGCTTCTTCCTGCAATCTCAGCGACAAATTGGCCTTAGCCATTCATATACTGACCGTTAAAGTCACGTTGGTCATGCTTGAGCCGGCGTTAATATTCGCCTGATAAGCTATGAGTGACTCCGGATGGCATACGCCAAAATCTTACCGGAGGAAAGTTTTTCAGAGGAGATCAACCAGATGTTTATGCGCTCACAGCGCGAGCGTGGCTTCACGCTCATCGAGTTGCTCGTCGTCATCGCGATCATCGCGATCCTGGCGGCGATCATCTTCCCCGTGTTCGCCAAAGCCCAGGCGAAAGCTCGCCAGACGACCTGTCTGAGCAACGTGCGCCAGTTGTCCACCGCGATGCTGATGTTCGCGCAGGACAACCGCGGCACCTATCCCGGCGCCGCGTGGGCCGGCGACATCGAAGAATACGTGGGCAACCGCAAACTCTTCACCTGCTCCGCTGACGAGAACGGTGAAGGCCATGTGAGTTACTCCTACAACAGCCTGATGGTCCTTCCTGATGGTACTGGCGTGAAACAGTCCGCGCTGGTCAATCCGGCGGAAGTCGGCTGCCTCATCGACGGCACCTCCAAAATGTTCCCGGACTGCACCATCGTCGGTGGCGGCGCCGGTCAGATCGGCGACCCCGTGAATCGCCACAGCATCAACTTCTCCTTCGCCGACGGCCATGCCGAATCGATGGGCTCGAAGGCGTCCGAAGTTGATCTCAACGATCCGGACAACATGGTCAACCGCGCGTTCTACCAGGCCGGCGGCTTCGGCTGGGTGAAGAACACCGCCGGTGGCATGACCCCGCCGTCCGGCTCCGAAGTTGACGACTCCGACAACCTGCTCTGCGGCGGCTCCACCACTGTGATGGACCTGATGAAGGGCTGCGTCGACACGTGGAATGCCGGTAACGGTTCCGCTGAAAACGGCAACTACCATGGTTCGTCCGCGTGGAGCACAGGCATGACCGGCAGCTACGCCAACCATGACGTGCTGGGCGCTTCCAGCAAGAAAACCAGCTCCTCCGGCACTGAAACCGTGGTTGCCAAAGACGCGATGGTCTTCATCGTGGCGAAGAACTGCAAGATCCCGAGCAGCTACTTCATGGCAAAAGGCGTCATCAACATGGCCAAGGCGCAGGCGATCTTCGGCACCGGCGCTTCGCAGACCACCACTACTGACGATGGCGCCTGCTGGATTGACGGCACCATCCATGCCTATGGCCGCGAGCTGGTTGAGCCCGGTTCCGGTGGTCTGGCGAAGTCCGGCACCTACGAATACGTCGCCCAGTATGTGCTTGCTGCCAGCCCGAAGGACAAGAATGAGTCCATGAGCAGCAACATCAAGCGCTACGTCACCAATGCCCAGGTTGTGGACGCGGTCGCGAAAGACCCGTACGGCATCGGCTACACCGGCGCCGGCGAAGCCGACCCGAACAAAGTCACCATCCTGAGCTGGCACGACGGCAGCACGGAGCAGACATTCTCCCGCAAGGCCGTCGATGCCACTACCGTAGACGCGGCTTCTTACTCCTTCACCGGCGCCGGCCAAGTGGGCGATGGCAAGTGGCAGATGACCCGTCCGCTGTATATGTGGTACAGTGCCAGCAACCCCGCCGCGGTCAAGTTCGTCGCTTTCGTGAAGAGCACCAAAGTCCAGAACGCGCCGATCATGAAGTCCCTGTACTTCGCGTGGAAGTAAACCGGACTCATGGGCTGGACGCCCATTGCGCCGCACGGACGAAGCGAATCCTCGACGGAGTGAGGTGATCATAGGATGGGCCGGAGGAATCCTCCGGCCCATCCGGGCCTTGGTCGCACAGAACGCACCAACCGCCGCTCTCAAGTCTCCTGTGTGAGAATGCGATCATGCACCGTGCCACCCACCGAGCATCATCCCCGCCGTCCGACGCGCCACGCGTCGCGCCCCCCGCGCGCCCGGCTGCCATCGCCCTCATCGCGATCCTCGTCCTCATGCCGCTGGTGTATCACGGATCGGCCGACGCCCTCGTCGCCGAAGGCGATGTGCCGCGCCGCATCCTCGCGATACTCGGCATGGGCCTATTGCTGCTGCTCACCTCTCTCTCTATTCTGCCGCGTATGCGCTGGCATGCGCTGGACCTGGCGGTGGCCGGCTGCGTCGTGGCGTTGTGCATCAGCAGCATCGCCGGCGCGTATCCGTGGTTGTCATGCCTCGCGCCCCCCTGGCAGGAGGACGCGTTCCCCCATCTGCTGTCCGTGCTGGTGTTGTATCCGGCGGCGCGCGTGCTGCTGGGCGATGCCGCGTTGCGCCGGTGGGCCGCCTGGTGGCTGGTGATCGCCGGCGGCACGGCGGCGCTGCTGGGCATCCTGGACGTGCTGGGCGTCCTGCCAATTGCGCCCGTAGAGACGAGTACCCGGTTGGCGGGCACGCTGGGCAACCCGATGTTTGCCGGCGCGTATTTCGCCATGCTGCTGCCGCTGGGCGTGGCGCTTGCCGGCGACCGCGCGATGCCGCTGCGTCCGCTCCTCTGGGCCAGCACCGGAGTGATGGCCATCGCCCTGCTACTCACGCAGTCGCGCGGGGCCCTGCTGGGCCTGGCGGTGCTGGCAGGTCTCGCCGCGGCGATGGCCCTGTTCGGCCGCCTGCCGGGGTGGCGCTTCCCCCGTCGCGCCTGGCTCGCCGTCGCCGGACTGCTGCTGGCCGGCGTGCTGTCCGTCGCGCTGCACCCCGGCATGCGCGCGCGCCTGCACGCGCTGACCACGCACGGCCTGCGCGACGCCACCGTGCAAACCCGCCTGCTGGCCATCCAGGGCGCGACGGTGCTCTTCCGCGCCCGTCCCCTCACCGGCTGGGGGCCTGGCGCCACCACGCATGTCTTCCCACAGTATCGGCCGTTCAGCACCATTCGCGACCTGGGCCGACCCGTCAATCAGGGTTACTGGTCGTCGCTGCCGCACTGCGAGCCGATCCAGGTGGCCGCCGAAACCGGCGTAATAGGACTTGCCGCCGGCTTGTTCCTGTTGGGCGTGGTCGTGCGCGTCGGCATTACGCGCCTGCGTGCCGGCCCCGCCGGGGGTCTGCTGCTCGGGGTATTCGGTCTGTTGCTCGCGCACCTGCTGGTCCATCTCTTTTCGTATGATAATACCGCGACGCGCGTCCTCTTTTGGACGGCGCTGGGCCTGTTGCCTGCGTGCCTGGACGACACCGCGCAACCCGGTGCACCCGAAACACCCCGTTGGCCGGCCGCCGCGCGGATAGTCGGGGTTATCGCGGGCGTGCTGGCGCTGCTGCTGAGCGGCGTATACCTCACCAACGCCTGGCTGACCGTGCGCGCGCAGGCGGCGGTCGCCCACGGACGGCAAATGGCGGCCACCCAGCCACCCACGGCGGCGCGCGCGGCGGATGCCGCCATCGCGGATATGCTGCGCGTGACGCGGTTCACCATGCCGCCCACCGCCGCGTCGCACGCGCTGCTGGCGGAAGCGTATCGACTGCGCATGGACCTGGCAACGGACCCGGATACCGCATATGACGCGTATGCCGCGATGCAGCGCTCCGCCCGGCAGGCACTGGCGATCATGGATCGGCAGCCGGATGCGTTGCGCCTGCTAATCATCAGCGCGCTGGAGCAGGAGGACGCCGTCGAAGCCCGTGCATTGTTGACCACCGCGCTGCGCGTGGAACCTTATTGCGTCGACTATCGTCTGTATGCCGCCCAAGCCGCGGCCCTGGACGGCGACTACCAGCAGGCGGTGGATGCCGCCGAATCGGCCACGCGCTTTGCGCCGCTGCTGCCGGAGGCATGGCAGGTGCTGGCGCACCAGCGTTTTCTGCTGGCCCAGCACGATCCCGCGTCATCGGTGACGCTGGCCGACGTGTGCGCCGGCTATGCGCGCGCGCTGGCCCTGCGTGACGCGCTACCCGCCGCATACCGGTTGGAATATGCGACGGCGCTGCTGCTAACCGGCGATCTCGACGGCGTGCTTCGCGAAGCGCGCCACCTGCGCGGCACGCCCGAACATGCCAGGCTCCTCGCCTCCATTCCGTCGTTTTATCGCATGCTGGGTCAGCCGACCGCGGCGGCACGGCTGCTCGCGCGGTTGCGCGAATAGCCGCACGGCGACCGATAACCCGGCATGTCATTGCCGTTGATCATCATACCGCCAATATGTGTGCAGTAGCGCCGGCATCGCGCTTGCCCGCAACCCGCCGGTATGCCATAATGGGACCGGAGTCATCATGTCGCATCGCCTGTTTGTACTGCTGCTCATCATTATTGCGGGTCTGGCCGCCGTCGCGGCCGCCCCCGCGCCCTTCACCCGCGAGGTGGCCCGCACTGCGCAGGGCACCTTCGTCGTCTATCACCGCGTCCCCGCCACTGCCGCCGACCTGGAGATGCCGATTGTCGGCGCGGCGCGGACGCAGGAGAGCTTCGCCTACCGCGTGCGCGACCGCAAGCAGCGCGACGTGCTGCGCTACGTGCGCGTGGTCTTCACCTCCGAGCGCGCGGCCGCGGCGACGACCACCTACTACGCCGGCGTGCTCGGGGCCGCCGCGCTGCGCGAGACGGACGCCACCACCGGCGCGGTGACCCTCACCGCCGGCACGAAAGACAATTTTCGCCTGGCGCAGGTGACCCCCGCCGGCGAGGGCTGCACGGTGCGTCTGGAGCGCGTACAGCGCTTCAGCTACCCGCCACGCGTGTATACCGAAGCGGAGGCGCGCGTGGTTCGCGTACTGAGCGAGGTGGCGGCGACCTACCGGCAGGCGGGGCATCTGACCGTGGACATCGCGCAGACCGCCGAGCTGTCGCCGGCGATGGGCGACCAGAAGCCGCCGACGCTGAGCTGGCACGTGGACTACACCCGACCGGCGGCCATCAGCGTGACGGCAACGGTAAACGGCGCGTTGGGCCTGCAGATCACCACCGAGGGCAAACAGTTGCGCGTGGCCCGGCCCGACCAGGAAACGGAGCTGCGGCCCTTCTCCGGCCCCCTTGACCTCACCGTGGTGCCCGAGCTGCGCGGCGACCCGGTAATGCGCCTGCTCTTCGGCGAAGACCTGCTGGCGCGGCGCGTAGACGCGCTGGCGTTGTCCGCGGTGCCCGGCGACCCGCGGCTGCAGCGCATGACGCTGACCTTCCCGGATGAGGACATGACGATAGCGCTGGTCATCGACCGCCGCGCCAACACCGTGGCGCGCAGCGAGGTCTACCTCACCGGCGAAGACGGCCGCTGGACGCGCATGGTGCGCGCCTACACCTATCAGATTGTGGAATCGAGCCTGCCTGCCCCGGCTTCGACGGATGCCGTACCGCACCGGTCACAGACGGAGTTACCCGCTGTGACCGGCCCATGACCCTGCCCACCCCCTGGCCCCACGCCCGCCGCAATTTCTCGCTCTGGACGGTGGAAACCGCCGCCTGGGTCTTTGCCACCGCCTTCATCGACAGCACCACCGTGCTGCCCGTGCTCGTGCTCACGCTCTCCGATTCGCCCTTCCTCGCCAGCCTCATCATCAGCATCCGCTACGGCGGGCAAACGCTGCCGCAGCTCCTGGCCGCCGCGCTGGTGTCTGGCCGGCCCACGCGCAAAGGCTATTACGTGAAGGTGACGCTGCCCGGGCGGCTGGCGCTGCTGTGGCCGGCCATGCTGCTGCTCGCCGGCGCCGCGCCGGCGGCCATCGTGCCCGCCGTGCTGCTGGCCTACCTCGCATTCTGGGTCAGCGAAGGGCTGTCCATCGTGCCGTGGACGGACATGCTGGGCAAAACGGTGCCGCCCACCCGCCGTGGCCGCCTCTTCGCGTTGATGCATATCGTCGGGGGAGGACTCGGCATCACCGCCGGGTTCTTCATTCGCGCGCTGCTGCAGGACCCGGCCCTGCCGTTCCCGCGCGGCTACGGCATCATCTTCCTGGTGGCGATGGGCGCGCTGCTCGTCTCCACGCTGGCGCTGGCGCTGCTGCGCGAGCCGCCCAGCCCGCCGACTGAAGAGCGCTACTCGACCTGGGCGCTGGTGAAAGACATCCCCAATCTGCTGCGCGGCTCGCGGCGCTTCCGCCTGCTGGTGCTGGTGCAGGCGCTTTTTGGCTTCGCGGTGATGCCCGCGCCGCTGTATATCCTCTACGCCTCCAGCCTGCTCGCCGGGGCGCAGCCGGGCGGCGCGGTGGAGGCGCCGGGGGTGGGCGTCTTCCTCGCCATCCAGACGGGCGGCATGATCGTCGGCAACGCGCTGCTCGGGCATCTCGGCGATCACTTCGGCAACCGCCTGCTGCTACGCGCGCTGGCGCTGCTGCACGCGCTGGTGCCGCTGGCGGCGACGATAGGCGGGGTCATCGCCGCCAGCGGCGTGCCGGCGTGGGCGGTCTACGCCATCTTCGCCCCCACCTTCTTCGGCTACGGCGCGCTGCTCGGCAGCACCTGGATGGGGGTGACCAACTACCTGCTGGAAATCGCCCCCGAGCACGACCGCCCCGCCTACATCGCCGTCGCCAACGCCCTCAACCTCCCCGCCATCGTGCTGCCCATGCTCGGCGGCCTGCTGCTGCCGCTGGTCGGCTACCACCCGCTCTTCCTCGTCGCTGCCCTCGTCCTCCTCCTCACCTTCCTCCTCACCAAAAAACTGCCGGAGCCGCGCACCGCCGCCGCGCTGTGGGAGCCGGAGGCGAAGGGACAGGCGTGAGACCCCGTCACATCGAGTACCCCGCACATCGGCAGAAAAGAAACGATGCCGGCGCCTCCGCAGACCCCCCCCCGGCCCCACCTCCTGATAAACTTTATTACCACACCCGTGTCTAACGGGAGCATGGGGTGGAATACGACAGTCCTGCGGGTGTTTGCGTGTCTCGGGGCGCTGCTGGGCCTGGCGGCCGGGTGGGCGGCGCCGGCGGGGGCGTTTGGCGACGCCCAGGGCGCGGGGGCCTATGATGTGACGCTGGAACTGCTGCCGGCGGCCAAACTGCCGTCCGCGGCGGCGGTGACGCTGCTGCTGGACTGGCAGGACGCGGGCACGCACACGCGAGTAGTGTTCACCCGCGGAAAAGTGGCCATCGAGACAGTAGCGGGGCGCAAGCGCCAGGCGCTCGGCACGGCGGCGCTGCCGGTGCCCCTCGGTGAGGCGTTGCACGCCGTGGTGATGCGCCGCGGCGACTGGCTGGGCGTGCGCGCCGGCGACCGTCTGCTGTGGGCCGGCGCGGCGCCGCGGCCGGGGGGCCAATTGGCCGGGGCCACGGCGGCTTCCGGTTGGCGCATCGTCTCCGCGACGCTGGACGCGCTGGAGCCGGTGGCCTTCGCCGACAACTTTATGCGCACCGCCGAGGAGCCGGGGGCGTGGGCGGTGCAGCGCGGCGCCTGGCGGCTGGCCAGCGCCTGGGATGACGACCCCCGCGGCACGGCCCGGCGCTTCACCTACGCGGTGACCGCGCAAAACCCCTTCGCCTGGCGCGGCTCGGCGGGCGTGGCCCGAGAGGACTCTCGTCCTTCATACGCGCTGTGCGTCGCCGGCCGGCCGGCGTGGGAAGACTATACGCTCTCCGCCGCCATCCAGCCGCCCTCCGCCGGCGCGGTGGGGTTGGCGGTGAACGCGGCGGGCGACCGCGCGCTGGTAGTGCGCTGGAGCCCCGCCGGCGACCGCGGCCCGCGCGGGAATCAACTGGGCCTGTACGTGCTGGAGGGCGGCGCGCTGACGCCGGTGAAAACCGTGCCCGGCGGCTATCTGCCCGAGCAGTGGGCGCGCCTGACGGTGAGCACCAGCCTGGGCGAAGTGCGCGTGCTGGTGGACGGCTACGAGCGGCTGGCGGTATCCGGCCTCGACCTCTGGCGCGGCGGCATCGGCCTGTATGCCGAAGGCGCGGCGGGGGCGACCTTCGACGACGTCACCGCCTACGGCCGCACGCTGAACACCGACCTGCTCTACGAGGAGCAGCAGGTGGCGGTGGCGCAGCGCATCAAGAATGACGCCATGGCCCAGGGCGAATGGGAATCGCGCACCGACTGGCGCGCGCAGGGGCCGGGCGAGTTCATCCACCGCCAGGAATTCTTCGGCGACCACCGCCTGTCGCTGGCCGTCACCCCGGCCGCCGGCGCGGGCCGGCTGTGGCTGGCGCTGGACACCGACGGCCGCGCCATCGCCAGCGGCTACCGCGCCACCATCGAGCCGGACGCGAAGGGCCGCACCACCTATGCGATTTACCGCGACGGGACGCGCCTGGCGCAGGAAGTCGGCCAGACGATGGCGCCCGGCGAACGCTACGCGGTGCGCTTCTGGCGCGATGGCGCGCGCCTGCGGCTGGAAATCGACGGCGAGACGATGGTGGCGGCGACGGTCGACGCGCCGGCCGCCGGCCGCCGGCCCGGCTACCGCGCCGAGGGCGCCTACGCGAACGTGGCGGATCCTATCGTGCTCGGTCGCCACGTGCTGGACTACACCTTTGCCGAGGCGCCGTCGGATTGGATTGCGGATGGCGCCTGGGCGCCCACCGTGCGCTGGGCCTGCTCGCCGGAATGGTCGTTCCTGGGTGGGTGGAGCCGCGGCGACGCCGTGCTGTGGCACAAGAAACGCTTCGCCGGTGACCAAACGGTGGAGGCCTTCATCGCCCCGAAGATGGAGTTCCCGCGCGAGACGCACATCTACCTGGAACAGCATTATCGCGACCTGTGCCTGACCATCTGCGGCGACGGGCAGAACCCGCGAACCGGTTACACCGCCGTGTGCGGCGCGCCGGACGCCAATGGCAAGCCGACCCGCCGCGCGGTGCTACTGCGCAACGGGGTGGAAGTCGGCGGTCGCGACAACGTCTTCACCGGCTGGCCCTACACCGACGTTGGCCACCGCGCCTGGTATAATGTGGAACTGCGCAAGCGCGGCGCCACGGTGGAAATGTGGGTGGAAGGCGCGCCGGTGGTCACCTACACCGATTCGCAGCCCATCGCCGAGGGCGTGCCCGCCATCTGGACTACGGACAACGGCATCATGGTGGCGCGGGCGCGGCTGCTTTTCGCCAACCCGCCGCGGCCGCGCACCGAGCCGCGGGTGGCGCTGGACGCGCCGGACTACCGCGAGTGGTTCGACATCGGCACGCCGGTGACGCTGGACTTCCCCGGCCTGTGCTCGACCAGCGGCCGGCCTGCGGCGCTGCAGGTGCGCCCGCTCGTGGCCCCGCCCGGCAGCGCGCCTCCCGCCGTGCGCGGCAGCCGCCTCATCTTCACCCCGGCGACGCTGGGCGAGCACTGGTACCAGGTCAACGGCGTCGACGGCGCGCTGCAATCACCCGGCTTTCATCTCTTCGGCCTGGTCTTCAATCCCGCGCTGGAGCGCGACGACAGCCGCGCGCTGGTGCTGTATCGTTTCGACGAGGGAACGGGCAAGGTGATCCATGACCGCAGCCCGGTGAAACCAGCCGCCGACATGACCATCGCGCCCACCAGCGTCGCCGCCTGGCAGGCCGAGCGCGGGCTGGCCTACCGCGGCGGTCCCGCGCTGCGCGCGCCAGACGCCGGCGCGAAACTCATCACGCTGGCCGCCACGCGCACCATCACCCTGGAGCTGTGGTTGTCCACCGACTCGCTGTATCCGCCGCCCAACCAGGTGTGGACGGGGGTCATCCTCGCCTGGGAAGAGAAGGCGTTTACGCCCAACTTCATCCTCGCGCACCGCTCCTATACGCCCTTCCTGGTGCTGCGCGGCCAGGCGCTGTCCCATGGCGACGTCCGCAACTATGTCATCGGCCCGCAGTTCCGCACCAGCCTGCACCACTGGGTGCTCACCTGGGATGGCGCTACCACCCGTGTATACCGCGATGGGGCGCTGGTGGGCGAGCGCGCCTTCGACTGGAACCCGGCGGAGTGGAACGCGGCGGCGCCGCTGCTGCTGGGCAATGCCACCCTGGGCAGCTACCCGTACCTGGGCACTTTTTATCTGGCGGCCATCCATGACCGCTGCTTCACCCCCGCGCAGGTGCTGCGCCACTACCAGGGCGGCCCCGGCGCGCGCTCTAACGTGGACGGCGTGGCTGATCCCAAAGGCGGGAAAGGCCAGTAACGTGGGCGGCACGCCCCATGTTCCCCCGTCTATTTTTCCCGTTGGTTCGGCGCAGGCGATTGCCATGCCGGCCCGAATGCGGTAAGCTCAGAGCGTGCGTCCGCGACCATCGTGCTCCCCTCGCTTCGAGGAGTGGGACCGGAGTGCGGGGACGCGTGGAGGAGCGAACTATGATGCTCGATCTGGCGCCCGGCGCGATCATCCGGGTGGACAGTTATCCGTACGCGGTAGAAGAGACGTGGACGTTTTTCGAAACGGACATGCGGCTGGACATGCTGCGGCTGGTGGGGCCGACGCCGGCGCACGAGCGCTGGCTGGCCGCGTGGCAGGCGGAGCCATACCTGCTGCTGCTGCAGCGGCTCGAGGTGGACTGGCTGTCGCCGCCCACCACCACCGTGATGCACGAAGGCGAAATCTTCGTGAATCTCCTGCGCGGCTCCGCCTTCCGCACCCGCCGTACCCGCCAGAACCGTAATAAGGAAGGACGCTACGACTTCGCCATCTTCCGCGCCAACTCGGGCCGGGTCATCGTCACGGTGGGCCAGGTGGAAGAGATTCAGGCCTGGGTCGGCGAGACGCTGCCCATGGGCGCGGTGGTGCTGCCGTGAGCGTGCCGGCGTATAATCGTCCGGGAAACGGGGCATACTGAGCCGTGCCGGCGACGGCATCGGGGGACGCGCAAAAAAATTCTGCGCGATTTTTGCAAGTGACCACCGAACAGGTGTTTCGCTGGTGCGGATTATGCTATAATGGGCATGCCGCGGTCGGCCACGGCCGTGCCGTCGGGTGAAGGAGGATAAGTATTGGCCAAGTATTCGCGATTTATAATATTCATGGTGGTGGTGGGGATTGCCATCTCCTGGTTTTTGTCCGTGAACAACCCGCGCAAGACGGAATCCGTAAAGACCTCTGATTTCGTGACAAAGCTGCGCGCCGGAGACATCCAGACGGTGGAGATCCAGGGCACGCAGCTCAGCGGCGACCTGCGCTCGGGCAAGCATTACCGCACCTACTGGGTGGCGGACCAGCAGACGCTGATGTCCACGCTCACCGCCGCGCAGGCCGAACTGGCGAAGAAGCCGGCGGCCAAGCCCAACGAGAAGGCGCCGTCGGTGACCTTCGACGTGAAGCAGCCTGGCATCTCCGAAGGGCTGATGGTGAATGTCGTCAGCGTGGTGATCATGCTGGTGCTCTTCGTCGGCTTCTGGCTCTTCATCATGCGCCAGGCGCAGTCCGGCGGCGGCCAGGCGATGGCCTTCGGGCGCAGCCGCGCCAAGCGCACCACCGGCAACACCGCGCGCGTCACCTTTGACGACGTGGCGGGCGTGGAAGAAGCGAAACTCGAACTGTCGGAGATCGTGGACTTCTTGAAGAATCCCAAGAAATACGCCACGCTCGGCGCGCGCATCCCCAAGGGCGTGCTGCTGCTCGGCCCTCCGGGATCGGGCAAAACCCTGCTGGCGCGGGCGGTGGCCGGCGAAGCCGGCGTCCCGTTCTTCCATATCAGCGGGTCGGACTTCGTGGAGATGTTCGTGGGCGTGGGCGCCTCCCGCGTGCGCGACCTCTTCGAGCAGGCGAAGGCGCACAAACCGTGCATCATCTTCATCGACGAGATCGATGCGGTGGGCCGGCAGCGCTTCGCGGGCTTCGGCGGCGGGCATGACGAGCGCGAGCAGACGCTGAACCAGCTCCTGGTGGAGATGGACGGCTTCGAAGCGAACAGCGGCGTCATTCTCATCGCCGCCACCAACCGGCCGGACGTGCTGGACCCGGCGCTGCTGCGCCCGGGCCGCTTTGACCGCCGCGTGACCGTGGACCTTGCCGACCTGAATGGCCGCAAGGCCATCCTGGGCGTGCATGCCCGCGGCAAGCCGATTGCCGAAGACGTGTCGATGGACGTGCTGGCGTGCCGCACGCCGGGCTTCTCCGGCGCCGACCTCGCCAACATGCTTAACGAGGCCGCGCTCATCGCCGCGCGCACCAGCAAAACGCGCATCGAGATGGTCGACCTGGAGAGCGCCATTGACCGCGTGATTGCCGGGCCGGAACGCAAGAGCCGGCTCATCTCCGAAAAGGAGAAAGGCATCATCGCCTACCATGAAGTGGGACACGCGCTGCTCGCCGAGATGCTCGAGCATGCGGATCCGCTGCACAAAGTCAGCATCCTGCCGCGCGGCCAGGCGCTGGGGTATACCCTGAGCCTGCCGACGGAGGACAAATACCTGACCACGCGCACGGAGCTGATGGACAACATCACCGTGATGCTCGGCGGCCGCGCCGCGGAAGATCTCTTCTACGGCGAGGTGACCACCGGCGCGCACAACGACCTGCAGCGCAGCACGGCCATCGCCCGCGCCATGGTGATGGAATACGGGATGAGCGATCTGCTCGGCCCGCGGGTGCTGGGCAAACGGCAGTCGCAGGTCTTCCTCGGTCGCGACATTATGGAAGACCGCGACTATTCGGAAGAAACCGCCGAGCGCATCGACTCAGAAGTGCAGCGGATCATCGAGGAGTGCTACACGCGCGCCAAAGATACCATCCGCAAGCAGAGCCCGCAGGTGAAAGCCATCGTGGCCGCGCTGCTCGTCAAAGAGTCGCTGAACTCAGAAGAGGTGAAGGCGATCCTCTACGGCGACCAGCAGCCAGAACCGCTGCCGATGTCGGCGTAACGCCTCGGCCAGCGCCGCGTCCTCCAACCGCCCCCGGTCACACCGACCGGGGGCGGCGGCGTAGCTGGGACCGTATGGGGTGGTAGCCGTGCGCCCGGCGTTTGCGCATGGGGGGCGGTGCAGGCGGTCGGCTTTCGGCGGCCGGAGAGGGGTTACGGCGTGCCGTGGAAGCCATCAAGGGTGATAGCGGGGTTCAATGTATGGAGGGTGGCGATGAAGGTGGTGGCGTCGGGGAGAATGAGGGTCGGGAACATGAAGCGACCAACGCGGCCGTTGCAGTCATGGGCGACGGCGATCCAGAGCTGGCTGCCCATGCGCTGTGCGGTGATCGCGCGGATGGCCGTGAGTGGAATAGTCACTCGGCCTTTGCCCGTGCGCATGCCTACTGCATCATTCGTGAGTTGCATCTCTCGTGGCACCTCGCGCATCCGCAGAAAGTCGCGGGTCAAGACGACGACTCCGCTGGCGGGAACTAGGCATCCGACAGCGATGAGCAGTGTTCCCCACTGCCATTGATGTGTCAGAGTAATCAGACTCATTACGCTCTGCGCCGCGGCGCCAAGCGAGAACGGCAGAAACAACAGTGCCATGATTCCTGACGCCACGGTCATAAAAATGGGATACCGACGAATAATCTCCACCTGCCACGGCAACTCTCCAGCATGCGGTGGCGCGTTGAAGACCGTATCGAAACCTACGATTTCCACGTCGGGGTTCACGCGCCGCACATCGCCGAGAAAGGCATCGACCTGCGCAACATCCAGCACGAGCGTATGGACACCGGCCGGTGTTGTAAGTTGGAGACGCTCTGCCGGCTTTCGCGGTGATCGTGGGTATGGTCGTTGCCGCTCGATTCGTTGAATGGCTTGGAATCGGCTCGTGCGGAATGCGTGAACGCTGCGGATGCCCGCATCATCGATCAAGACCCGGTAGCTCTGGTTTACAAGGAGTGATATTTGCCGGCCGATGACTACCATGTAAAAACCACCGAGCAGCGCCAGCATTATCTTTTCGAGTAGTGTTCCTGAAGTCGAGATCGGTGGATACATGAAATATCTAATGCCAGCGGCGATCATACCCGCTACCATCAGCAGATAGATGCCGATGGCCATGTAGTATTTCACGATCCATCCTGCCGGGGCACGGTAACTCTTCACAGCGGACCTCCATGAACCGGGTTGTTATCGTAATCCACCGTAGTACCTTGGCGGTAATATCCACATTGAAAATCAAGAGAGGGGATGAATTTATGCCGCGACCTCAATGGGTTTGATCACCAGGTCTTCGGCGGGCATGGGCTGGCCGTGGGCTTTTAAACTTTCGAGGTAGACGCTGATGGCTTCCTTGATGTTGGCCACGGCGTCGTCCAGGTCGTCGCCCTGGCTGTGGCAGCCCGGCAGCACCGGCACGGACGCATGGTAGCCGCCGTCCTCTTCGCGTTCGAAAATGACCGTGTAGTGCATGGTGTTCCCCCTTGCTGCATCCACTATAGAGACGAGATCGCCGGTGGTCAATGCGGCGGCGCCTACCGTTTCCCGGCCGGCGGCGGCAGGGTCACTTCGGCCAACTCTACCTCGGCGACCAGTACGGGCATTGGGCAGTTGTGGGGGAGGCGGATGGCGTCTTTGGGGGTGGTGACGAGGAGCATGTCGGCAGCGAGCTGCTGCTGGATGGCGAGGATGTCGGCGGGGGCGTAGGGGTGGTGGTCGCGGAAGCGGCAGGGGGTGACCCTGGCGCCGAGTTTACCGAGCATCTGCTCGAACTGCATGGGGTTGCCCAGGCCGGACAGCGCCAACACCGTGCGGCCCTTCAGTAGCTCCAGGTCGTGCTGGGCGCCGTCGCGGTCGCGCAGGTACAGCGGGCGGTGGGCGGTGTAGCGCACGGCCACGCCCGGCGCGTAATGGGCGATGCGCCCCTGCAGGTGGGCCAGGCGCGACGGGGTGGCGAGATCGGCGTGGGTGATCCAGACCTCACTGGCGCGGCGCAGGTGCGACCAAGGCACGCGGAAAAGGCCGCGGGGCAGCAGGTGCTCGCGCGGGGTGGGCTGCAGCGCGTCCAGCAGCACGATCTCGCGGTCCTTGTGCAGCCGCCAGTACTGGAAGCCGTCGTCGAGCAGCAGCACGTCGGGGTGGAAATGCTCGATGGCGTAGCGCCCGGTGACGCGGCGGTTTTTGCCCACCAGCACCGGCACGCCGGGCAGGCTCGTCGCCAGCAGCGACGGCTCGTCGCCCGCCTCCGCCGGGGTCATGCGCACGCTGTCCTCGGTGGATACCACCGCCACCGCGTCCTGCGAGCGCCGGCCATAGCCGCGGCTGAGGATGGCCACCTTCTTGCCCGCCGCCGTCAGCTCGCGCGCCAGCTTCAGCACTGCCAGCGTCTTCCCCGTGCCGCCCACCGACAGGTTGCCGATGCTGATCACCTCGACGGGCAGCTTCGTCGTACCGCCGGCGACCATGTCGATGGTCATGCCGATGCGGTAGAGACCGGAGGCGACCGTCAGCAATCCCCGCAGGCAGGCATACCCGAACCCGGGAATCCCGTCGATGACTTCCAGCATGAAATCCTGTTTCGGCATCGCGTCACTCCTCCACGGCGGGCAGTTCGGCATCAACTGGGGGGACGGGAAGGTCGTGGTCCAACTCCATCATCTTGCGGGCGATCACAGCGCAGCGTTCCGCCGCCCCGCTATGCTGCGCGAATACCCCTTTGGCCTTCTCGGCAAGCTTTCTCCTGAGGCGGCTGTTGCTCATCAGCTCGATCCAGCGGGCGGCGAGGGCGTCGGCGGTGTCGATTTGGAAGCCGACGCCGGCGTCGAGGGTGATGGCGGTGATGTCGCGGGTTTTGTGCATGTGCGGACCGAAGACGACGGCCTTACCCAGTCCCAGCGGCTCCAGCAGGTTGTGGCCGCCGATGGGTGCCAGGCTGCCGCCGACGAAGGCGGCGCCGCAGAGGGCGTAGGCGCGGGCCAGCTCGCCGATGGTGTCGAGGATGATCACGGCGTCGGGCGGCGGGGGGGTGGTGGCGAGTTTGCTGCGGCGGGCGACGGCGAAGCCGTGCGCCACCGCCAGCTCTTCCACCGCCTGCGCGCGGTCGATGTGGCGTGGGGCGATGATCAGCCGCACCTTCGGCAGGGCGATCTTCACCTGGCGGAAGGCCTGTAGCACGATCTCTTCCTCGCCGGGGTGGGTGCTGCCGGCGACGATGCACGGCTCATCGCGCTTCAGTCCCAGCGCGTTGCGCAGCGTCACCTGCTCGCCCAGCGGCACCGCGGTGAGCACCTGGTCGAATTTGGTGTTGCCCACCACCGTCACACGGTCGGGGTCGGCGCCCAGGCGGATGATGCGCTCGGCGTCCTCCTGCGACTGCATGCAGCAGCAGTCGATGTTGCCGAGCATCCAGCGGTAGAGGGGGCCGAACTTCGCCGCGCCACGCAGCGAGCGGTCGGAGACGATGCCGTTGGCGAGCATCACCCGGCACCCTTGCAGCTTGGCTGCCATGAGGAAATTCGGCCATAGCTCGGTTTCCACCAGCACCACCAGCGCCGGGCGCACCGCGCGCAGCGCCGCCCAGGCGCACGGCAGGTAGTCGAAGGGGAAATAGAGCAGCGTGCCGCGGTCGCCCACGGTGCGCTGGGCCTGCGCCTGTCCGGTGGGGGTGGTGGTAGAATGGTAGAGCGCCCATCCGGGCAGCATCGCCAGCAGCGCCTCCCAAATCGGCTTGGCCGCCACCGTCTCGCCCACTGACACGGCGTGCAGCCAGATGCGCGGGCCGTCGACCGTCAGCTTCTGCCGGCGGATGATGCCCAGGCGTTCGAGGAAGCCCGCCCGCGACTTGCCGTGGGCCACCAGCCGCCACAGCAGCGCCAGCAGCGCCACCGGGCTGAGCAGCAGCAGCACCAGGTTGTAGAGGAGAAACATCAGCATCTCTTTGGTATCATTCGCCATCGGCCGGCGGATGCCTTCTCGCCGCGGCGCAGTTGCAGGGAATCGCGTCGCCGTGGGCGAATAGATCATCCGATTCCGAGGAGGTATGTCCGATATGGTGATGATTGCGCCGAACATAAACGGCACGGTGGCGGTGGGCGTGGACGTGGGCGGCACCAATGTGCGCGCCGGGGTGATTACCCCCACGGGCGAGAAGCTGGGCAAGGAAGGCCGACGGGAGACGCGGGCGATGGAAGGCGTCGACGTCACCCTGCTGATGATCCGCGAGGCGATTGAAGAGGCGATGGCCAACGCCGGGGTGACCCGCGCCGACCTGATGGGCATCGGCTTCGGCGTGCCGGGACGGCATAACTCCGACGAAGGCCTGGTCTACTACTCGCCGAATTTCGCCGGCGGCTGGACGAACGTGTCGCTGCTGCCCCCGTTGGAAGAGTATTTCCAGGTGGCGTGCTACATGCGCAACGACGTGAAGACCGCCAGCATGGGCGAGTATTACTTCGGCGCCGGCAAGGGGTATCAGTGGGTGGTGATGATCACCCTGGGCACCGGCATCGGCGGCAGCCTCATCGCGAAGGGCAACCTGATGCTCGGCGCCTGCGAAGGCTTCGCCGAGGTCGGCCACATGACCGTGGCGCCCAACGGCCGCCTGTGCGGCTGCGGCAATCAGGGCTGCTGGGAGGCGATGGCTGGGCGCGACGCCATCATCGAACGCGCCATCCGCCTGCTGCAAACCGGCCGCGCCAGCACCCTCGGCGACCTGACGCAATTCGACGTGGACGCCATCACCCCGCAGGCCATCGCCCAGGCGGCGCAAAACGGCGATACCCTCGCCCGCGAGGTGCTGGAGGAGACCGGCATGTGGGTGGGCATCGGCGTGGCCAACCTCATCCAGCTTTACAACCCGGAAGTCGTCATCATCGGCGGCGGTATCAGCCAGGCCGGCGACCTGCTTTTCGGCCACATCCACCGCACGGTGAACTGGCGCGCGCGCATGGTGCCCGCCACCACCGCGCGGATCGTCCCCGCCGCCCTCGGCGACGACGCCGGCATCTTCGGCGGGGCCGTGCTGGTGTTTGCGGCGGCGAAGGGGTAGGCTGGGGCAGATGAGAGGGGATGGATTGGCCCCGGCATCCTGGGCGGATACATGGAGACAGTCACGAATTACGGGCGACGGCGTCGGCGCTACCCTGGGCTGGACTCGCGTCATGCGTCACAGTCACCATTTATCTGCTGATCGATAGCTGTTCACGGTATAGCGAACAACGGCTGGGAACTGCCCCCTGATCGGGGGTGGTAGAGCCATATTTTCGCACGCCGGCACCAGATTACCCGATCGTGATTTTGCGCATTATTTTACCTGCAAGACTTTTCCCGGCAAAAAAGCGGCGTATACTGTAAGGAGGGAAGCGCTCGCGTGTGATGCGCTGGACACGCGACCGCCGCGTTCCCTTGCGCCGGGTGTCCGGATATGGTAAGGTGCCTTGCCGGGCGCCGTTGTTGGCGCAGATGGAGAGGAGTGATTGCATGACCACAGAGAAGCCGGTGGGCTCATTTAGTTTTATCTTGCACGGCCATTTGCCGTATGTGCTGTCGCACGGCGTATGGCCGCATGGCATGGATTGGATCTTCGAGGCCGCCAGCGAATGCTATCTGCCGCTGCTGGACGCGTTCACCACGCTGGTGGAAGAGGGCATTTCGCCGCGGGTGACGCTGGGGATGACCCCGGTGCTCACCGAGCAACTGCGCGACCCGAGTTTCGTCGCCGGATTCGACGACTACCTGGCGCACCGCATTGACGCGGCTATCGAGAACGCCCGCGAGTTCCGCCAACAGAAAGAGACACTGCTGGAGCAGCTTGCCTACCGCTGGCGCGACGAATACACTGGCATCCGCGAGCGCTTCCACGACATGTATCATAAGGATATCCCAAATGCCTTCCGCGAACTGCAGGATGCGGGGCATGTCGAGGTGATCACCTGCGCCGCCACTCACGGCTACCTGCCGCTGTTGGGCGACGATACCTGCGTGCGCGCCCAGGTGCGCGCCGGGGTGGAGAGCTACACGCGCAATTACGGCCGCGCTCCGCGCGGCATCTGGTTGCCCGAGTGCGCCTACCGCCCGTCATACAAGTGGAAGTCGCCTATCGAAGGCGCGGGCACGCAGCAGCCGGTGCTGCGCGCCGGCATCGAGGAAATCCTCTCCGAAAACGACATTAAATACTTCGTGGTCGATACCCACCTGCTGATGGGCGGCACCACCCAGGGCGTCTACGTGGAGCGGTTCGGCGCGCTGAAGGCGCTGTGGGAGCAGTCGCACAATCCGGCCAGCGGCGAACCGGAGCATTTCGACCACTCACCCTATCGCCCGTATTACGCCAGCGGCAAGTATGACGGCCCGGCGGTGAGTTTTTACACCCGCGAGGAGCACACCGGCCTGCAGGTGTGGAGCGGCGATCACGGCTATCCCGGCGACGGCAACTACCTGGACTTCCACAAGAAGCATTATCCGGGCGGGCTGCGCTACTGGAAAGTCACGTCGGCGCAGGCCGACCTGGCCGACAAGAAGATCTATTATCCGGAAGACGTGGAAGAGCGCCTGGAGACGAACTCGGAGCACTTCGCCTGGCTGGTGGAGACACTGCTGGCGGAAAACCAGCAGGAAGGCGCGCCGGCGTTCCTCACCGCGCCATACGACACCGAGCTGTTTGGCCACTGGTGGTACGAAGGCCCGCGCTGGATGTACCGCACGCTGAAGCGCCTGCACCAGGGCGGCAAAGTGAACATGTGCACCGCCGGCGATTACCTGGAAGCGTACCCGCCGACGGTGGGCGTGGCGCTGCCGGAAGGCTCGTGGGGGCAGGGCGGCTTCCACTGGATCTGGATGAACGAATGGACCGCCTGGACGTGGAAAGAAGTGTATAAGGCGGAGGAGACGATGCGGGAGCTGGCGCGCGAATACGCGCACCGCGAGGAGCCGGGCTTGCAGCGTCTGTTGAAGCAGACGGCGCGCGAGCTGCTGCTGCTGGAGTCCTCCGACTGGCAGTTCCTCATCTCTACCTGGAGCGCCCGCGACTACGCCGAGATGCGCCTGCAGGAGCACCGCGACGTCTTCACCCGGCTGGCCGGCATGGTGCGCCAGTATGCCGCCACCGGCACGCTGGACGCCGCCGACTGGGAATACCTGGCCACTTGCGAGCGCCGCGACGGCATCTTCCCCACCATCGACCCCGCCTGGTGGGTGGACGGCGCGCTCGCCCAGCGGCAATCGTAAATTTCACGACGATGCCACCATACGCGCTCCCCCCAAGGAGGGGGGAGCGCTGTTTTGTGGTACAATAACAGGACAGAGTCTGTATATCTGCATTGTTGGAGGCACCTGTTGTGATCGATCCCCGGCGCGTGTATGCATTGATCCTGGGCGGAGGCGCGGGCACCCGCCTGTTTCCGTTGACGAAGGACCGCGCCAAACCGGCGGTGCCGTTCATGGGGAAATACCGCCTGGTAGATATCCCGATCAGCAATTGTCTCAACTCGGCGATCACCAATATCTTCGTACTGACCCAGTACAACAGTCACTCGCTGCACCGGCATATCCAGCAGTCGTACCGGCTGGACTTCACCTCGCACGGCTTCGTGGATATCCTCGCCGCCGAGCAGAGCCCGCGCAACACCGGTTGGTATCAGGGCACGGCGTACGCGGTGCGGCGCAACATGTGGCATCTCAACGACCCGGCCTTCGAACATGTGCTGATCCTCTCCGGCGACCAGCTCTACCGCATGGATTTCCGCGACATCTTAATCACCCATGAGCGGCTGAATGCCGACGTGACCATCGCCGTCACCCCGAAGCGGCCGGAAGAGGCCGGCGGCCTGGGGGTGATGAAGGTGGACGCCAATTACCGGGTGGTCGACTTCGTGGAAAAACCCTCGCCCGAGCAGATGCGGGATTTGATCGTGCCCGGCGAAGCGCTGGCGCCGTTGGGGGTGCGGGTGGAAGGCCCGGTGGTGCTGGCCTCCATGGGCATCTACGTCTTCTCGAAAGATAACCTGCGCTGGGCGCTGGCGAATGACATGCAGGACTTCGGCAAGCACGTCATCCCCATGTGCGTGCAGCAACTGAACGTGTATGTGCATCCCTTCGCCGGCTACTGGGAAGACGTGGGAACGATCCGCCTCTTCTTCGAAGCGAACATGGCGATGACCTCGTGGCGGCCGCCCTTCGAATTTTACAACGAGCTGCAGCCGGTCTTCACCCACCCGCGCTTTCTGCCCAATAACAAGCTGGACGAGGTGGAGTTGGTTCACAGCATCATCAGCGAGGGATGCTTCATCCGGCAGGCGAAGATTCTCCACTCAGTCATCGGCATCCGCTCCGCCATCCGCCGCGGCAGCGTGCTGGACCACGTGGTGGTGCTGGGGCAGGACGCCTACGGCCTGGCGACAAGTTGCCGCATCACGACGAACGCCATGCTCATCGACGATGATGATGTCTGCGACCCAAACGTCCCCTCGCGCGGCATCGGCCGCAACTGCCACATCTGCTGCGCCATCATCGATAAAAATGTCTGCATGGGCGACGATGTCGTTATCACCGACCACGCCGGCAAGCCCGACGAAGACGGCGACTGCTACTACGTCCGCGACGGCATCGTCATCGTGCCGAAGAATATGGTGATTCCGTCGGGGACGGTGATCTAGCTCTCTGCCAAAGAAGGAGAGCATCTCTCGAATACCGAACAAGGGGAGTGAGCGTATCCATCCATACATGCGCCAGCATGTCGGTGATGTGAGAGGACTATTCTCATGCCTATACAGATCAGTCAATTCTCCATATCAGGATTTCGTTCAATCCGCCAGCTAGATGCATTTCCGCTGGGTCGCCTCAACGTGCTCATCGGCGCGAACGGTTCAGGTAAAAGCAATTTTATCGGTTTCTTCTCCATGCTGCATGAGATGATCGAAGGTCGTCTCCAATATTGGGTGAATACACATGGTGGGGCAGATGCCCAGTTATTCCTCGGGCCGAAGCAGACGGAAGCGCTCACCGGCCGGCTACGATTTGGCCATAATGGGTACGATTTCACCCTTACGCCTACTGTCGATAACAAATTGGTCTTTCGTGATGAGCGCATTCTATTCGATGGTGATGAAGGACGTCTGCGTTCAGTCAATCGCTCAATAGGTTCCGGCCAATTCGAGTCTGTGTTAAAAGAACAGTTAACACAAGATCAGAATCAACGTATCAGCGCATATATTGTCGATGCCATTTCGCGGTGGGTAGTTTACCACTTTCATGATACCAGCGCGTCGTCTGGCATCCGGCGTACCTGCTCTATACGTGATAATGCGTATCTTCGTCCGGACGCATCAAACTTATCGGCGTTTCTCCTGCGATTGCGCGACCAGCATGCTGATGCTTATGCCATGATTCGTGATACGGTGCGCCTTGTAGCGCCGTTTTTTTCCGATTTCCTTTTTCGGCCTCAACAAGTCGCCGGCGACGAACTCGTCGCGCTCGAGTGGCACCAGGTCAACAGTGACTACCCATTTCAGCCGGCACAGTTTTCAGACGGTACGCTACGCTTTATCGCTCTTGCGACGACGCTTTTACAGCCAGATCCACCATCGACAATAATCATCGACGAACCGGAATTGGGATTGCATCCCCAAGCCCTGGAGATCGTCAGCGGTCTCATTTTACAAGCAACCGAGCGCATGCAACTGATTCTCTCGACACAATCCGCGGCGTTGGTTACCTCCTTTGAACCCGAGCATATTGTTGTAGTCGAGCGCAGCAATGGGTCATCAACATTTAGACGCCTCGATGAACCCGTATTGGCGCAATGGTTGTCGCAAGATTATACACTGGGTGAGCTCTGGATTAAAAATGTGCTCGGCGGAGGACCGCAGCATGAGTAGGGTGATCGCGGTGGTCGAAGGCGTTACGGAACAACGGTTTGTGCGCGAAATATTAGCGCCGTATCTGGGACAGTTTGGCATCTGGATGGATGCCAGGCTTGTCGGTAAGCCTGGGCATAAGGGAGGTGTCGGTCCGTATCCCCGCGCAAAAGGTGACATATTAGCTGTATTAAAAACCGATCCAGCCGTAATCTGCACCACCATGTTTGATTACTACGCCATGCCAAGTGACTGGCCCGGTTGCGAAGACGCTCGGCGGCTTCGCGATTCAGGGGCGAAAGCATCAGCAATTGAAAACGCGCTTGGTCATGATATTGTTGACGCAATGGGAACTTCGTTCCACGCGACACGATTCCGACCCTACATTCAGATGCACGAATTTGAAGCGTTATTATATTCTGATATCGACGTGCTGCTGGACATGATACAACCGACGAATCCTGAACCGATCCGTTGCATCGAAACTGCGCCGGAAGAGATAAACGATACACCGAGCGGTGCGCCATCGCGACGGATCCTTGCGATCCGGCCTGGATATAATAAGGTTATACTCGGCTACTTGATTGTTCAACGGATTGGCCTGGATCGCATACGCGCGCAATGTCATCATTTCAACCAGTGGCTCACCGCGCTGGAAGCCCTGGCACGTTGAATAATTGTGCCACGCTCCGAGTGACCTGCTGCCCCAGTACCGTGTGATCCTCCCCGCGCAATTCCGCCAGGCGCGTCAGCACGCGGGTGATGTCCTTTGGTTCCACCGCGGCAGGGGGAATGCCCTCCATGCCGATGGAAGGGGCGTCGGTTTCCAGCAGCAGGCGGTCGGCGGGGGCGGCCGCGGCGGCCTGGTGGGCGCGGCGGTTGTTGGGGCGGGTGACGCCGCCGCCGAAGGCGACATACAGGCCCATCGCCAGACATTCCCGCATCACCTCGGCGCTGCCATTGAAGGCGTGCAGCACGCCGCGCAGGCCGGGGTAGTCGCGCAGGCAGGCGAGCAGCGGCTCCCAGGCCTTGCGACAGTGGATGAGCGTCGGGAGGTTGTGCGCCACCGCCAACGCGAGCTGCGCGCGGAAGATGGGGATTTGCGCGTCCAGCGGCACGTCCACAGCGCCGTCCAGCCCGATCTCCCCGATGGCGATCGCCTGTGAGGCCAGCACCCGCACCCAGCCGAGATCGGCGCCCGCCGTCACCATCCACGGATGCAGCCCCACCGCGGGGCAAATCTCCGGGTAGGCGTCCGCCAACGCCAGCGCGCGCCGACTGCTCGCCTCATCCCACCCCGGCACAACCACCATCCCCACGCCCGCATCCCGCGCCCGGACAAGCACCTCCACGACCCGGCCGTCGAAGACGGGGTCATTGAGGTGGCAATGGGTGTCGGTAAGGGAAGAAACGCGTAGCATGCAGTTACAGCTCGACGATCCATCCGATTTGCCCGGTGCGTTGCTGGATATTCTGCACGATTTCGGCGACGATGCCTCTGGCGATCTCAGGCGCAATGCTTCCTTCAAAGTTCACCTGTATACCCGGGTCTTCAAATGAGAAAGCAATCGCGACGCCACTCACCATGATGCGGTAATCGCCCCAACCTTCATCCGGTTGATAGGGGTATGACAGCGGATGCAGCACATCCGCAAACTGGCTTGCCGGAAAATCGAACCATTCATCATCAACGCGGCGGATGAGAAATTCCATGATAATCTCTTTCTATAGTTAACTACAACCCGTATATCGCCACGCTGATCGCCCCCTGCAGCGCCGTGTCGTAGTCCAGCGTGCTGATGCGCACCTCGGGGAGGGGCACGAGGCGGGCGTGGGTGGCCATGGTGACGCGGATGCCGTTCAGCAGGCGGGCGCCGCCGCCCACGGCCACGCCGCCGCCGAGGGCGATGACCCGCGGCGCGTAGATGGTGGCGAGGTTGCGCAGCGCCTGGCCCAGATTGTAGGCGACTTCCGCCCATTCGTCGTCGGTGAGCTGTTCGGCGGGCTTGCCGTAGACGCGGCGGATGCCGTTGCCGGAGGCCAGCGCCTCCAGGCAGTCGGGGGCGCCGCACTCGCAGGCCACGCGCTCGGGATAGGCGCAGCGGAAGGGGATGGACTGGTGGCCGATCTCCGGGTGGGCGCCCCCCGCGCCGCGGTACAGGTGCCCATCGACGATGAAACCGCCGCCGATGCCGGTGCTCACCGTCATGTAGAGGAAGCGGTCCGCCGGCGTCGTTTCCCGCCGATACTCGGCCAACGCGGCGACGTTGGTATCCACATCCACCACGAAGGGGCAGTCGTAGCGCGCCTCCATCATCGCCTTCAGCGCCACGTTGCGCCACGCCGACTGGTGCAGCGGCGAGACGACGCCGGTGGCGACGTCCAGCGGCCCGCCGATGGCCGCGCCAATGCCGGCGATGGGTTCATCGCCCGCCACCCGCGCGATCATGTCGTGCAGCAGGTCGAGACCATCCTGCAATCCAGCGGGCGTATCTTCGCGCACGCGGGCGAGGATCTCCCCCCCCGCCGTCGCCGCCGCCACCATGCACTTCGTGCCGCCGATGTCGAGGCCGAGGTAAACTGACATGCTATCGATCCTATACGAGTCTGGTGTGAAGATGAAGTTCGCTTACTCTTTGATAATTTCCACATTCGTCCGCGGCACCACGACGATGTCGCCGTCCAGGTCAATCTCCGCCACGCGCACGCGGGCTTCGGTTTCGATGGTGTGTAACTCGGCGGGGAGGGCGGTGACGGTGGCGAAGCGGCCGAAGAATGGCTCGCGGATGAGGCGGACGCGACTGCCGATGCGCAGCTCGTTTTCCCCCGCGTCGGCGGCCTGCGCGGGGGCGGCGCCGGCGTGCGGCACGATGATCTCCGGGCGGATGACGCCGGCGCGAATCTGCGTGGCGCCGTTCACCGAGGCTTGTTGACCCTGCAGCCGGTTGAGCAGCGCGTAGGTGCGATCGGCCATGGGCAATTGACCAAAACCCTCGGTGAGGATGACGGTGGCCGGCACGTCTTCCTGGCCGGTGATGGCCACGCCAATGTCGTAGCCCAGGTAGGCGCGCAGCACGGCGTCGCTCACTGCGCCGGCGATAATGGCCACGGCGCCCAGCTCGGCCGCGCGGCGAATCTGCGCCACGTTCACGCTGGCGCCGGCCAGCAGCACACGCCCGGCGACAGCCTCGGTGAGTTGCGCGTCGTCCAATGGGACATCGGGGCCGGGACTCACCGTCAGCAGCGCGCCATGCCGCTCGCCGCCCACGCCGAAGATGCCCTGTACCAGCGCGCCTTCGGTGGCAATGACCACGCCTTCCTCGGGCATCACTTCGTCCACCGTGCCGGCAATGTAGGCGGTCAGGTTCAGCGGCGCCGGCGGCTCGCGCAGGCCCAGCGTGCCGGTGACGGCGCTGATGTATTCAATGACGCCGCTGATGGGCGCGGTCAGTTTCGCGCCGAAAAGGCCGAAAAAGCCCTTCGTCTCCGCCAGCACCTCGCCCTTGTCGACGGCATCGCCCTCGCGCTTCTTCAGCAGGCGCAGCAATTCGTCGGGCGAGACGCCGAGTTGGTCGGCGGCACGCACGGCGGTGATGATGCCCGGCAGCAGCGCGTGCGCCACGATGTCCGTGGCCCCCACCCGCTGGCTGGCCGCCACCAGCACGTCACCCTTGAGCGGCAAGCGCCGCACCTTGCGGATCACCGCGTGATCCGTCACCTGTAATCCCGGAGTATACGCAGTCGGCATGGCTATATTGTACCATCGGGACGCGACACATGACTACCGATATGCGACGAGACAGACAATCGTCCGCGAATTTCTGCCTGTTCCGGCAGGGGCCGGCGCTGACGCGGCGAAATTGCACGCTGATGCCCACCGGAGCGATGCCGCCGGTCCTGCACGCCGGCTCCGACACCGCTCCCACGCCGCATCGCACCAGTATCTTGGTCTCGCCTTGCGAGACACGCGTATCAGGGGAAAGGAGCATCCGATGCGTTTATGGTTGCTGCTGATGATGTTGGGTGCCATGGTATTCATGATTACCGGATGTCCGCCGAAAACACCGGAGCCGACCCGAGATGAGGAGGACGTGACCGAGGAGGAAGACGAGGGCGCGTCGCTGCCCTTCCAACAGGTGGCGATGATCGACTGGTTTGCGTAAGCCGCCGGCCTGACCAAACACGCGCGTGCTCCCGGCCCGTATGGAACGATGGCCGGGAGCACGCATTTGGTCAGAGATGCGACGGAATGCTTACCAGCGGGACACCAGCGCGAGGTTCACGCGGGCGTAGCGCGGGATGGAGCCGCCATCATATTCACCGCTTTTTGAGGCCATCTGCGCGGCCAGGTCGAACTGCAGCATTTTGAAGCCCAGCCCGATGCCGGCGGTGTAGATGAGGCCGTCGCGGTTGTTGCTCATGTTCTTCAGTGCGCCGGCGCGCAGCGACAGGATGCCCAGCGGGTGGAAGTTGACGCCGCCGCCCACGTATTGCGACGTGGTGCCGTCGAAGCGTTCGTTTTTCGTCAGGTCGATGTCGGCGGCCATGGTGAGCAGACTGGTCAGCTCCATCGCCATGCCCGCGCGCCACATGGCGCTGGCTTCCATATCGGCGCCGGTGGTCGTCTCGAATTTCGGGTTGTTCAGGTTTTTACCGACCAGGCCGAAGCGGACGTTGCGCACCACCGGCGGGATATACAGCGCGCCGAAGTCGAATCCGATGGTCGAGCTCTGCTTATCGTTGTTCTCCAACTGGTCGCTGATATCGCCGGACTCGGTGTTGATCTGCACGTCGCGGTGGTAGGTGATGCCCTGCATCGGCTTCACCGACGCGCCGATGGCCAGCGTGCCCACCGGCACCGGAATGCGGCGGGCGTAGCTGATGGGCACTTCCATCGTCGCCAGGCCGTCGAGTTTCAGGTAGGTGGTGCGGTGCGTGGGGTCGATGGCATATTCCAGCGACGTCGCGTTGTACGTCGCGGCATCGGACACCGCGTAGGTGTTGGTGGTCGGGTCGTATTTCGCATACACGTCCACGCCGCCCACGGTGCGCTTGATGATGAAGTCGGTGCGGGCGGCGTCCACCATGGCCTGGGCGCCGGCGTCGGTGGTGAGGTAGACGCCCAGCGCGATATTGCGCACCTGGATGCCCAGCGTGCCGGTGGGCATCAGGCCGACGGAGTTGTTGCCGCCGGAGAGCGCCTGAATGCTCGACTGCACGTCTTTCGCGCGCTGGTTCACCCCGGCTGGAGCGGCGCCGCCCGGGGCGGCCGCGGCCAGATCGGAGAAGAGGGTGTCGAGGCCGGCACCCGCCAGGCGGTCGATGTTCTCGGAGAGGTTGAACTCGCGCACGCCGATGCCGATGCCGGGCACGATGTCCACCAGGTTCGGGCTGGCGGCCAACAGCGCCGGGTTGTAATACCCGGCCATCGAGCCGCGGGCGCTGGCGACGCCGGCGCCGCCCATGCCGATGCTCTCGAAGCCGATGGCCTGGAACTCGACGGCCCAGGCAGCGGCACAGAGCAGGCTCACTACGAGGGCAAGAACGATACGTGACATGACAATGCTCCTTCCTGACGGTAATGTGGGTGTTATGCGGTTGTTCGCCGTTTGGCGAGGGAACGGTGAATGGAAGGACGGCCAGCAGCCGTTACGTTAATACTACCGCTCGAGTACAGTACCGTCAAGCGATTTCTGGAAAGAGTCTGAATACCGCCGGCCGCTTGCCGGACGGGGGCCGGGCGGGTACAATGCCGGCAGAAACAGCGCGCCCCCTCACCCCCCTAACCCCCTCTCCTCGGGGAGAGGGGGTTAGGGGGGTGAAGGGGCGCGTGGAAGGAACCAGTTATGATATCACGCGAGCGCGTGTGGCGCGCCATCCATTTCCAGGGGCCGGACCGGCTGCCGCATTTTCTGCCGGACGGCGGCGAGAACGATCTCCTCTGGCTGTGGCTGCCCCGCCCGGGCGACCGCGAGCCGTGGACCGACCTGCCCGATGGCCGCCGGCGCCGCGTGGATGCCTGGGGCGTCACCTGGGAGACGATGGGCGGCGGCAGTTTCGGCGAGGCGATGGCATGGCCCATTTCCGACATCGCCCGCCAGACGGACTACGCCTTCCCGGAGATGCACCGGCCGGAATATTTCACCGGCGCCGCAGAGACGATCCGGACGAACGACGCCTCCGACAATCCGAAATATTGCCTGGGCGTGCTGCCGTTCAACTCGCTGCACGAGGGCACGCACAACATCATGGGCCTTGAGCGCATGTTTGCGGCCTATTACGAGGCGCCGGAGGCGCTCGCCGCGCTCATCGGGCGGATGGCGGCGGCGCAGCGGGCGTCCATGCGCCGGCTGGCGGAGATCGGCTGCGACGGCGTGATGGGCTATGACGACTGGGGCTTGCAGGACCGGCTGATGGTGAGCCCGGCCCTCTTTGAGGAGGTTTTCCTGCCGCACTACCGCGAAAACTGGGCGCTGGCGCACCAACTCGGCCTCGACGTGTGGATGCACTCCTGCGGCTGCACCCTCGAGCTATTGCCGACCTTCGCCGACGCCGGCCTCACCGTCATCCAGATGGACCAGCAGGAAAACATGGGGCTGGAAGCGCTGGACGCCCGCATCGGCGGCCGGCTGGCCTTCTGGTGCCCGGTGGATATCCAGCAGACGATGGTGCACGGTTCCCTCGCCGACATCGAGGCCTACGTCTGCCGCATGATCGCCACCCTCGGCGGCCATAACGGCGGTCTAGTGAGCATGGCCTACAGCAGTCCCGACGCTGTGCAGCACCCGCCAGAGAAGACGGCGGCAATGTGCCGGGCGTTTCGGACGTATGGGGTGTATTAAAAAAAGCGGTCACGTTCGTTGAAGTTCTCAGTAGCGGCGCCACGTAGCAAGCCGCGTCCGTGAGAATGAACCGGATGGGATGTTTACTCACGAGCAATGTAGCGCGTGCCCGCCGTGGCACGCGAGGCTGGCGAAATGGCTACCTGTGTGCAAGGACTTGGAGATAGTCCTCATGGTATACGGAGGAGATGATGGCACGTATTTCGTCATATGACCCGTCTTTTCGTGCCGCAGTTCGATATTGGATCGAGACCGAAGGTGAAATTCTGCTGCTCATTCGCTACCCGAACTGCGGCGGCGCAAAATCATGGGAATTCATGATTTCGTTTCAGCAATTTGAGCAGCGGATCGATCAACTGCAACCGCGAACCTCTATCATCGTGATGCGCAACCACCCGCTTCCACTACGTGGCATCATCGACGCATCATTCATTGAGCATGCTCTGGCAATGATGCATGATGGTGAAGAATACCTTCTCGTCGGCCTCGATCTGATCGAAAGTGATGGTTTCACCGATTACCCGAGTTGTTACACCGATTCGCAAACCGAGCTCTGCGAATATGCGTCCGAGTCAATCGGGCAGCGTATGGCATTCGGACAGTGCCCCGAGTGGTTATATGATCAGGACTTTCGCTCACCTGCAAACACATGTCTGAGTTTGGTTTGATTGGTGCG